>CBCTCU010000036.1:0-28838 GCA_965145485.1 uncultured Eubacteriales bacterium
TCATAAATATCAGAATTTACTCAACAGGGAGTTTCACGCAGGCACACCCAACAGCAAATGGGTAACCGATATTTCTTATATCCAAACCAAGCAAGGTGTGCTGTACCTGTCCATGATCCGTGACCTCTACGACAACAGCATCGTAGCTTACAAGACTGGAACCCAGCAGACGGTGAATCTGGTGCTGGACACTATCCGCCTGGCCATGAAAAAAGAGAAAAAGAGGGTCGCTGCGGAGTTGCAGCTCCACAGCGACCAAGGGTTTCAGTACACATCCCAAGCATACTTCAACCTGACTCAAGCATACGGTATTACGCCTTCCATGTCAAGGAAAGGTAACCCATATGACAATGCGATGGCGGAAAATTTCTTCTCCATTCTCAAAACAGAGTGCATTTACCGCCACAAACCGGCCACTTTCGCCCAAGCATACGAGATGATCGACCGGTATATCCACTTTTATAACCACGACCGCATCCAGTACAAAACAGGTGTGGCGCCGCTGTCGCTACGCCACTCCTCCTAAAACTCAATTTTTCCTACCTGGGGCTTTTTGTCCTGTCCGCTCAATCTGGGGCTGTTCACATGCGGCAGGGGATTTGTTTTGTGAGGCGGGGAGAATAATTCCTCCAATCATGCCATGACCGCTCTGCCGAAGGGGCCTACTGCGCCTTGGCGGTTTGCAGCCCATCCCGGGCGACGGCCAGCATAAGCTTAATGCGGTTCTCCTGGTTGACGCGGGTGGCGCCGGGGTCGTAATCGATGGGGACAATGTTGGCCTGGGGATGCAGCTCGCGGATTTTGCGGATCATCCCCTTGCCCACGATGTGGTTTGGCAGGCAGCCGAAGGGCTGGGCGCAGACGATGTTGGGGTACCCGCTCTCAACCAGCTCGATCATCTCGCCGGTCAGCAGCCATCCCTCGCCCATTTTGCTGCCATAGCCAATAATGCCATGGACCAGTTGCTTGACGTGGGCGTAGGAGCCTGGCGGCGTAAACTTCTCATGCCGCTTGACCGCGCGGATGACCGCCTGCTCAATTCCCACCAGATATTGAAAGAGCACCCCGATCACCTTGGACTTGGCCCGGCTCCCGCCGTAGAGCTTGATATCCTCAATGCGGTTGTCAATCTTAAAGAGCATGAAGCCGATCAGCCCGGGCACCATGACCTCACAGCCCTGTTCGTACAGAAAATCCTCCAGATGGTTGTTGCCAAGGGAGGAATATTTGACGAAAATCTCCCCCACGATGCCGACGCGCGTTTTGTTGCGCTCCCCCGTCGGGACGGCGGCAAAGTCGTCGGCAATCTGCTCAAGATACCGTTCCATTTCCTTGCGGGAGTTGGCCTTGCCCTTGGACAGCAGGCCGGTCAGACGCTCGACCCAGGCGTCGGTCAGCCTTTTCGCCGCGCCGGGTTCCTTTTCATACGGGCGCACCTGATTGTACAGCAGCATCAGCAGGTCGCCGTAGGCAAGCACCGACAGGCACTTGCGTATCAGCGGCAGGGTGAGGTGGAAGCCGCTGTTTTTCTCCAGCCCGGACATGTTCAGCGAGATGACGGGGATGTAACCCAGCCCCGCCTTGATCAGGGCCTTGCGCAGCAGGTGGATGTAGTTGGACGCGCGGCAGCCGCCGCCCGTCTGGGTGATCATCAGGGCGGTCCGGCTCAGATCGTACCGCCCGCTTTGCAATGCGTTGATAAACTGCCCGATGACCAGAAGGGCGGGGTAGCAGGTGTCGTTATGCACGTATTTCAGCCCCGCGTCGACGACGGCGCGGCCCTCGTTGTGTAAAATTTCCAGCTTATAGCCGGTTTCACGAAAGACGTTTTTGAGCAGCTCAAAGTGGATGGGAGCCATGTTGGGCACCAGAATGGTATAGTCCTTTGCCATTTCCTTGGTGAATTCCACACGCTCCGGCAGGTTCCGGGTCATAGGGGTCTCCTTTCCAGACAGGGGTGAGCCCGGCTTGGCCGGGACGGATGGGTAACGGGAGGTTAGCCGGCCTGGTCGCGTCCGGCCTGCTCGAGGGCGGCAAAGAGGCTGCGAAGCCGGATCTTGACCGCGCCGAGGTTGGTGATCTCATCAATTTTAATCTGGGTGTAAATGCGACCGCCCTCCTCCAGGATGGAGCGGACCTCGTCGGTCGTAATGGCGTCCACCCCGCAGCCGAAGGAAACGAGCTGCACGAGGTTCAGATTGGGGTCCTGCTGGTCGCAGACGTATTTGGCCGCCGCGTACAGGCGGGAGTGATAGGTCCACTGGTTGAGCACGGCGGTGCCGAATTTCTCCACCATGCCGCTGACCGAATCCTCGGTGATCACCACCGCCCCCAGATCGCAGATGAGGGTGTCGATACCGTGGTTGATCTCCTGGTCCAGGTGATAGGGCCGGCCGGCGAGAATGATGACCGGCATGCCCTTTTGGCGGGCGATGTCCAGATACTCCGCCCCTTTTTGCCGCACGCGGGCCATGTAGGCGTAATATTCGGCGTAGGCGGCGTCGCAGGCCGACTGAATCTCTTTGTGCGTGATGCCGTCGAAATATTTCGCCAATATTTCGGTGATCTTTTTGGCAAAGTCGTGCGGCCGGTGAAGCCCGACATAGTCCTGAATGAAGGTAATCTTTTTCAGGTCGGGCATGTTGGCGCCGATGACCTCAGGGTAATAGGCCACGACGGGACAGTTGTAATGGTTGTCCCCCAGCCCCTCGTCAAGATTGTAGGACATGCAGGGGTAAAAGATGGTCTCCACCCCTTCCTCCAGAAGGGCCTGTACGTGGCCGTGCAGCAGCTTGGCCGGATAGCAGACCGTGTCGGAGGGAATGGTGTTTTGCCCCTTGAGGTAGAGTGCGCGGGAAGAGGGGGGAGAGACGATGACCTCGAACCCGAGGCGGGTAAAGAAGGTATGCCAGAAGGGCAGCAGCTCAAACAGATTCAGCCCCATCGGAAGGCCGATGCGTCCGCGCGGCCCTTTTTGCGGCCGGTAGGAGCCCAGCAGCTCCCGCTTGTACTCAAACAGGTTGTACCGCTTGTGCTGTGAGCCGTGGAGCAGGGGGCGCTCACAACGGTTCCCGCCGATGAACCGACGGCCGCCGTCAAAGGTGTTGACCGTCAGGCGGCAGTGGTTGGAGCAGCCGTTGCAGGGCACGGCTTTGACCTGGTGGGTGAAGCTTTTCAGCCCCTCGGCGGTGAGAATGCCGCTCGCGCCGGACGAGCGCTCCTTCGCGTACAGCGCGGCGCCATAAGCGCCCATCAGCCCGGCGATGTTGGGGCGGACAACCTCCCGCCCGATCTCCTGCTCAAAGGCGCGCAGCACGGCGTCGTTTAAAAAGGTGCCGCCCTGTACGACGATATGCTGCCCGAGGTCGTCGGCGCTGGCCGCGCGGATGACCTTGTACAAAGCGTTTTTGACCACGCTGACCGACAGGCCGGCCGAAATGTTCTCAATGCTCGCCCCGTCCTTTTGCGCCTGCTTGACCGAGGAATTCATAAACACGGTGCAGCGCGAGCCGAGGTCGACCGGCCGGTCGGCCGTCAGGCCCAGGCGGGCGAAGTCCTCAATCGAGTACCCCAGCGTGGCGGCGAAGGTCTGCAGGAAAGAGCCGCAGCCCGAGCTGCAAGCCTCGTTGAGAAAGATATTGTCGATTACGCCGCCGCGGATCTGGAAGCATTTGATGTCCTGCCCGCCGATGTCGATGATGAAATCGACGTCGGGGCGGAATTTTCTGGCCGCCGTAAAGTGGGCGACCGTTTCGACCAGGCCGCCGTCCAGCCCAAAGGCGTTTTTCATCAGCTCCTCGCCGTAACCGGTCGAGGCCGCGCCCGCCACCCTCACGTCGGGGTATTTTTGATAAAAATCGGAAAGAAACTCCCGCACCAGGCCCACCGGATTGCCGTTGCCGCTGATGTAGCGCGAACAGAGGATGGTTTCATCCTCGTGCATGACCACGGCCTTGACGGTGGTGGAACCGGCGTCGATGCCGATATAGACCGGCTCGCCGGGGGTTACCTCCCCATTCTCCGGGACCATATCCCGCTCGTGCCGGCGCTGGAACTCCTCATACTCCTCCTGCGAACGAAACAGGGGGGCGCAGCTTTGGTACCCGCCGTGGGCGGTGTAGGAGCGCACCCGCTCGGTCAGCTCGGACAAATCGGCCTGCGCCTGGTCGGGCGACATGGCCGCGCCGAGGGCGACAAAATAGAGCGAGTCCTCCGGGCAGATCCCCTCCACCCCCAGGGTGCGGTCAAAGCTGCGGCGAAGCTCATCCAAAAAGGTCAGCGGCCCGCCGAGGTAGACCACCTTGCCCTCGATCTTCCTTCCCTGGGCCAGCCCGGCCACCGTCTGGTTGACCACGGCGGCGAGAATGGAGGCGGCAATGTCCTTTTTCATCGCCCCCTGGTTGAGCAATGGCTGGATGTCCGACTTGGCAAATACCCCGCAGCGGGAGGCGATGGTGTAAATTTTATCGTACTGCTTGGCCAGCTCGTTGAGCTCGGTGGGCGTGATATTCAGCAGGGTGGCCATCTGGTCGATAAAGGCCCCGGTGCCCCCTGCGCAGGAGCCGTTCATGCGCACCTCCGTGCCGCCGGTCAAAAAGAGAATTTTGGCGTCCTCGCCCCCCAGCTCGATGACCACGTCGGTGCCGGGCAGGCGGCTGGAAACCGCCAGACGGGTGGCGTAAACCTCTTGTACGAAAGGAATGCCGAGGTCGTCGGCAAGACCCATGCCGGCCGAGCCGGAGATGCTCAGCGTTACCCTCTGATCTCCCAACCTGCCGGCGATATCGGTCAGCATGGCGGCCGTTTTTTCGGTAATGCGGGAGAGATGGCGCTCGTAATTTTGATATACGATTTGATCGGCGTCGTCGAGAACAACGCATTTTAAAGTGGTGGAGCCGACATCCAGCCCAATTCTCATATTTTAATTCTCCCTTAAGGTCACTGCGCCATTTCAAGCGCAAGGCCCGACAAAATACGATACTATTTTACATAATCTTAAGGTCAGTGTCAATTGCCGCGGACACATTTTCCGGCCATTTCATAAAAATTAAACCAATCTTGTCCGATTTATAACGCCACGATCCATTCGCTTCCTTTTATACATATGTTTTGGGTTGTCCCCGCATTCCGCGAAATGGGGACAAAGGATGTTTGACATCCCGCGCCGGGTGTGCTATAGTTAAAAATAACCATAGTCGTGCACGTGCACGAAATAACAATGACCCTATCGTTTCCAGTGGTCAGCCGTATGGAGGGCTGCCGGGTGGAAACGCAGTACAACGGAAAGGTGGTATCCTTATGGACCGCACCCAAGCCAGACAAAAAGCCGCTGCTCTGGTCGCCCAGATGACAGCGGAGGAAAAGGTATCCCAGATGCTCTATACCTCCCCCGCGATTGAGCGGTTGGGCATCCCATCGTATAATTGGTGGAATGAGGCCCTGCACGGCGTGGCCCGGGCGGGGCTGGCGACCGTCTTCCCCCAGGCCATCGCTCTGGCGGCGACCTTTGATCCCGCGCTGGTGCGGCAGGTGGGCGATACCATTGCGCTCGAGGCCCGCGCAAAATACAATGCGGCCCAGGCGCTGGGCGATCACGGCCAATACAAGGGGCTAACCTTTTGGTCCCCCAATATCAATATTTTCCGCGATCCGCGCTGGGGGAGGGGCCACGAAACCTACGGCGAGGACCCCTATCTGACCGCAGAGATTGGCACGGAATTTGTTCATGGCTTGCAGGGGGAGGGGGAGTTCCTCAAAGCCGCCGCCTGTGCAAAGCATTACGCCGTGCACTCCGGCCCGGAGGAAGGCAGGCATTCTTTCAACGCCGAGGTGGGCCAGCAGGATCTGTGGGAGACCTATCTTCCGGCATTCGAGCGGCTGGTCAAGGACGCCAAGGTCGAAAGCATCATGGGCGCTTACAACCGCGTCAATGGCGAGCCCTGCTGCGGCAGTAAGACCCTGCTGAAGGATATCCTGCGCGGCAAGTGGGGGTTTGAAGGGCATGTGGTGTCTGACTGCGGGGCCATCCAGGATTTCCACAACGGGCACGCGGTTACCGCGACGGGGGTGGAATCGGCCGCCATGGCCCTGGAAAACGGCTGCGATCTCAACTGCGGCACGATGTATGGCTATCTCATGCAGGCGCTCGACAAGGGGCTGATTACCGAGGAGATGCTTACCGAGTCGGTTACCCGCCTGTTCACTACCCGGGTATTGCTGGGCGAATTTGAGCAGCAGCGCCCCTACGCCGACATCGGCATGGAATGGGTGGATCATCCCGACCATCAAAAGCAGAACCTGGAGGTGGCCAAGCGGTCGATGGTGCTGCTGAAAAACGACGGCATGCTGCCTATGGCTCCCGAATCGGTCGGCTCGATTGCCGTCATCGGGCCGGTGGCTGACCGGGCCACCGTGCTCGAGGGCAATTACAACGGTACGGCGGGGGAATACGTCACTCTCGCGGATGGCATTCGCCGCGCCTATCCCAACGCGCGGGTTTATGTTTCGACCGGGTGCCACCTGTATCAGGACACCATTGAGGGCGAGCCGGACGACCGCCTGACCGAGGCCGAGAGCTTGGCAAGGCTTTGCGACGTCACCGTTCTGTGCGTGGGGTTGGATCGCTGCCTGGAGGGCGAAGAGGGCGACGTGAATAATATCTATGGCGGGGGAGACAAAGCGGGGGTAGCCCTGCCGGCCTGCCAGCAGCGGCTGGTTCGCCGGGTGTGCGCATCCTCCGGCAAGGTGGTGCTGGTGACCGTCTCGGGCAGCGCGGTGGATGCGGGGCCGGACGCCCAGCGTGCCGCAGCGCATCTCCAGGTCTTTTACCCCGGCGCACGGGGCGGCGAGGCGCTGGGCCAGCTTCTGCGCGGGGACGACAGCCCCTGCGGGCGGCTTCCCGTCACCTTTTACCGCGACGGCGCCACCCTTCCCGCGTTTGACGATTACCGCATGGAGGGGCGCACCTATCGCTTCTATGAGGGCGAGCCGCTCTATCCGTTCGGCTTTGGGATGGGCTACACCACCTTTGCTTACCGTGACCTTCAGCTTCCGGACACCGTTGCGGTCGGCGATCCATTGCCGGTCGAGGTTACGGTGACCAACACGGGCGACCGGGCGGGCCGGGAGACGGTGCAGGTCTATGTGCAGCAAACGGTCGATGGGTTGCGCACCCCCCGATATCAGCTGTGCGGCGTGGCGACCGTTGCCCTCGCGCCCGGAGAGAGCAGGCGGGTTTGCCTGTCGTTGTCTTCCTACTGGCTGAGTGCGGTGACGCAGGACGGGGAGCGCAAACAGTTTACCGGCAGGCTGAGCGTGTTTGTCGGGGGGCATCAGCCTGACAAGCGCAGCGAGGAGCTGAGCGGATACCGTCCGTTGGTTGGTCAGGTTGCCGTGACCGAATAACAGGATCCCTACCCCTGCCTTTGCTATCATTGGGGTAGGAAGAAATAGAAACGCGTCCGCAGCAAAGGCTGCGGTTATCATGACAAGCGTTACTTTGATTGTAAGACAGGCCTGCGTTTTCAAAACGCAGGCCTTGTTTTGTCCGCCCACCCTGTTTGAGTAACAGTTTGCGGTTCTTGATAAGCGCATGGCGGGGGATTTCGGTGTGCCGAATATCCTTCGCTCTTATGGTTTGCTAAAAGAAAACCGGCGTTGAGGGCGGGCTTCGGACAAAAATGGCAACGGCGATTGCTTTTCCACCTTCTGCACCAAATTTTTTTGATAATTTGTTTTTGGCCGCGCAATAAACAGCAAAAAGTGCAATTACATATATAGTTCCGACGCAGAATGGGTTATGGGTCGATCGGCCGATCCAAAGGAACGTGTATCGCATCGGATGGGGTCGAGCCCGCAAAAGTGCGCATACATGATCTTGTGTTTCCACAGGGTTATCCACACATGAATTAGTAATATTGGACATATTTTTGCACTTTGATTTGGCACCGCTTTATTTTGTTAACCCGCTAATACTTTATCTAAAAATTAACAAAGAGAAGACCCGGTATTTTGGATGACGTGTAATATTTTTCCTTGAAGTTTTGATGCCCTTTTGTTAAAATTGGAAAGGCATTTGCGGTCAAATGAGAGCAATAAAGGAGGGGGAACTTTTCTTCTAAAACTCTGCCGGTACAAAGATTTCCGTACGGGCTTGGCAAAGAAAGTATCGCGAATGTGTTGCGGATGCCCGAGTAGGGCCAAAGCAGCGGGATCAAATAACGACAAGGGGTTTCTGATCGAATGGTTGAAACGGAGATAATTTTCGAAGTCATCGAACAAAATCTGCATTTTCCCGATATGGATGGTAGCCGGACCTTTGGTATCAGGGCTTATGTCCTGACGCCGGACGGCCCGGTCGAGGAGGAGGTCGTCCATGACATTTCCTCCGACCGCAGCAGGATGGAGGCCTTTGCCAGGTGGTGCGCGCAGGGTGGGATTCACCCGAAGCATTTACTGGGATTGGTGGAAGATGAGTTCGATTTGGAATAAAGCCTGACGGTTCGTTCCAAGACATGAAAATAGGGCGCGATACGATTCTTTCGTATCGCGCCTTATTTTTGTATGCTGAGACAAAACAACCCCGAAGTTCTACCGGGGGGCGATAGGCTTTCCCAAAAAGCCAATATCATACCATCCAAAATGACCGGGCACTGCTGGTAAGATTGCTGACCAGCAAACAGGAGGGAGTCATACAATGGAGGAGTGAATCTCACGTCCCATGAGTGGACAAGCTCTTGCTGGGAGAAGCCACCCGTTGGCGCTAGGGAGTGTATCGGGGTAGCGAGGCGCTTGTGGAAGTTTGCAATATCCTTGCATAGGCCTGCCTGTATATGTTTTGTAAGCTTGCATACCATGCGTCTGATGCGCCGTTGCGCTTGCTTTACCGGATTTTTCAGGCTGGTTACGCCGTGGTCAGAAACGGTGTTACAATCGATGGTTCGCCCGCTCGCTTTGGCAGGGGCGGACCAAGGGATATCACAAAACAATCCAACGATGCTTGAGGTACCGTCATGGTGGGAAGGCGGGGGCAAAAGCGATCCCGGATCACTGCGCCGCGCCCTATCTGAGCTCGCTCCCATACCCTGTGGATTCTGTGCTTTTTGACTGCGCATGGCGCTTGATCGCATCAAAGGTTTCGGGGCTGATGACATGTTCAATACGGCAGGCGTCCTCCGCTGCGGTTTCAGGACTAACGCCCAGCGAAACCAGCCAGTCGGTAAAGAGGGTATGACGTTCGTAAATCATCTCGGCAATCTTAAGCCCCGATTCGGTCAGGGAAATGAACCCGTTGGCATCGACCTGGATATAGCCGTTTTCTCTGAGATTTTTCATAGCAACGCTGACGCTGGGCTTGGAAAACTCCAGCTCGTTGACAATATCGATGGAACGGACCGAGCCTTTGCGCCGATGGAGTATGAGTATGGTTTCCAGATAGTTTTCAGCGGATTCGTGTATTTTCATCGATACTACCCCCTATATTCTGTGTTGCCGTGCCACATGGTTTTTCTGTCGATTTTGTTGGGTGGGACGTTTCCTATGCTCGCCTATAGATTCAATAATCTTCCCTGGCCCTTATACTGGGATCAGCATAATACACCTTTCGCCAAAGTGTGCGGGCATGTTAGAATTAGCGCCTGACAGAGTGTGCACATGGCCTCAGGCTGGTGCTTAAAATTCGAGTATCATAGCCAATGATGCCATGAACACATAGTGTGAATGGTATCATATGCACATGGCCGTAGGTCCCTGCTTAAAATCACAGTATCATAGCCGCTTGCGGCTATGATGCCATGAACACGTAGTGCGAATGGTATCATATGCACATGGCCGTAGGTCCCTGCTTAAAATCACAGTATCATAGCCGCTTGCGGCTATGATGCCATGAACACGTAGTGTGAATGGTATCATATGCACATGGCCGTAGGCCCGTGCTCAAAATCAAAGTATAATAGCCGCTTGCGGCTATTATACCACATTGTCTTCGGGTTAGACAATCCATTTTGGTTTTTCAGTGACCGTTGCCGCAAACTGGCATAGACTGATAAAGGGAAGGCGGAAAGGCGCCCGGTGGCAGGTGACGGCCTGCCCGTGGGGAGCCGGACGCCCAACGCTTTCCTTTCTCATATACGTCCGCGGGAGAGGATTCTCCCGCGGGCACGGATGAGGGACTCATCCATATGGATGCCCCCGATTTCAGAGAGGGATGGGCGCCGGTGGTATGCCGGCGCTCATTTCCTTTGGCGCCGGCAGCAATAGGGGCAAATCCCCTTCCAAGCGGTGTTATTTGCAAGCACCGCAGCATCGGCCTTTCCCTGACGGCAGGCGCTGCGCGCTCAGGCGAAATTGTATGCATGCGTCGGCACATGGAAAATCGATGGCGTACTCCTCGCGGCTGCCCTTTTGCTTAAAATTGCCCCCGCATCGTATGATTTCGCATAGCGTGTACAGCGTCGCCATCGTTTTGGGGCAGAATCCGGGCGGGCAGGCATATTCGCACGAAAAGGTATCCCCTGTCTCCAACCCAAGCCTGCATCGGCTTGCCTCCCCCTGAATCACGGCGATTTGAAATTCCCAATCTTCCTCAATCCATGGCTTCATTGCTCATTCTTCCTTTCGGCGGGGCTGCTTTTCGGCCGCCTTTTGCGCCGCCGATACCGCAAGACGGTCGCAGCGCTCGTTTTCCGGATGCCCCGCGTGCCCTTTTACCCAGTGGATCGTCACCTCGTGCTCCCCGAGCAGGAACAGCAGGCGGTCCCATAAATCGGCGTTGAGAGCGGGCTTTTTGTCGCTTTTGCGCCAGCCGTTGCGCTTCCAGCTTTTGGCCCAGCCCTTGTTGACCCCATTGGCGAGATATTGAGAGTCGGTGGTTACGCTGACCTGGCAGCGCTCCTTCAGGCAGGCGAGGCCCTCGATGAGGGCGGTCAGCTCCATGCGGTTGTTGGTGGTGGGGTTGTCCCCCCCGGACAGCTCCTTTTCATGGCCGTTGAACCGCAGGATGGTTCCCCAGCCGCCCGGCCCGGGGTTGCCCGAGCAGGCGCCGTCGCAAAACAGCTCTACCTTCTTCACGTCATTCCTCCTCTCTTCCGGGCGACCCGGAGAGTTTGTTCAGTACATGCTGCTTGTAGACCTTGAAGGCCGAGGCAACGGCGGTTTCTTCCGACAGACGCGCCGCATCCGCCCAGACGAGAGAATCCGGCAGGTCGCCGGTGGAGGCGGCCTCCCCCTCCAGGCTGGTCATATGCCACTCTACATGGGAAAAAATATGTTTGGCCTTTGGCCCCTTGGTGAGTTTGGATGCATGGAGCCCGAGGCTGTGCAAAACGGCGCCGGCCTCGCCGGGGGACAACCTTCCGGATACCGAGGGAAATTCCCAAAGATTGGCCAGCAGCCCCTGCGGCGGCCGCTTGCGCAACGCCACGCGCCCCCCGCCATAGAGCAATAAGACGGTGCGTTCCTCCACCCGGCGCTGCTTTTTGGGGCTTTTGCGCGGCAGGCTTTCGGCCGTTCCATGCAGGTTTCCCTCGCATAGCGCTGCCAGCGGGCATTGGGAGCACAGCGGTTCCCCATTGGGCAGGCAGACGGTCGCCCCCAGCTCCATGAGCGCCTGGTTGAAATCCCCCGGACGATCCTCCGGCAGGATGCCGGCCACCGCCGCGGTGATATCCGAGCGAGTATTGCCGCGGTCGATCATCCGCTGGTCGTCGGTCACCCGGGTGATCACCCGGAGCACATTGCCGTCGACGCAGGGAACCCGAAGCCCGAAAGCGATCGACCCGATGGCGCCGGCCGTATACACCCCAACGCCCGGCAGGGAACACAGCGCTTCAAACGTTTCCGGTAGCTTCCCGCCATAGCGTTCCACCATGACTTTGGCGGCCTTTTGCAGGTTCCTGGCCCGGCTGTAATAGCCCAGCCCCTCCCAAAGCTTCAGCAGGCGTTCCTCATCGGCCTCGGCGAGCGCCCTGACGTCCGGCAGCTCGGCCAGAAACCGATGGTAATAGCCGATGACCGCCTGCACGCGGGTTTGCTGGCACATGATTTCGGACAGCCAGATCGCATAGGGATCGCGCGTGCGCCGCCACGGCAGATCCCGCGCGCACCGGTCGTACCAGTCGAGCAGGGGAGAGACGATGCGTTGGAGCATATGGGCGGAAGCCTCCTTTCGGGAGAATCAATGTGCGTTCTTTCTAAAGATGTAGGGGATAGTGCCGCAAGACAGAGCAACCATTCGGCCGTGCTTCCCACAGTAGGGCGGCTACGGTGGGGATCATGACTTGCCCGTGAAGCAAGCGGCCATGGCGATGTTGCCCGCGGCGTCCATATGGATTGGGTACGGACCGCTCCCATGGCCTAAAAAGACAGGCGGCGGGCGGTGAAACGGTGAGCCAAGCCCCCACGTCGAACGCGCATCTTGAACAAGGCGGAAAGGCATAACACCGACAGCGCCCCAGGACACTGTTTTTCCTGCCCTTGGAGTGAAAACGTCCACGGCAATGCAAATCGCCGTAGACGTTTTGTGTGTTACAGAGCTTCGATCACGTCAAGTGCTGGAATCAGAGCGTCGCACTGGTATTTTTCCACTTCTCCGCGGTCGCACAACTCGGTCAGCCGCTGGTCCACCGGAAGCTGCGCCAGCACCGGAAGGCCGTATTCCAACGCGATTTCCTGCACGTGGCTTTCCCCAAAGATAGAGATGCGTTTCCCGCAGTCGGGGCAGGTCAAATAACTGTAGTTCTCAATCAGGCCGAGGATGGGGACGTCCATCATGCGGGCCATATTGACCGCCTTTTGCACGATCATGCCGGCAAGCTCCTGCGGGGAGGTCACCACCACAATGCCGTCCACCGGGATGGACTGAAAGACCGTCAGCGGCACGTCGCCCGTCCCGGGCGGCATGTCGACAAACATGCAGTCAACCTCTTCCCACAGCACGTCCGACCAGAATTGTTTGACCGTTCCCGCAATGACCGGGCCGCGCCAGACGACCGGCGCGTTGACGTCCTCAAGCAGGAGGTTGACCGACATCACCGGGATCCCGGTGCGGGTGACGACGGGGAAGATCATGGAACCGTCCCCTTTCGCCTTCTCGGTCAGGCCAAACATTTTGGGAATAGAAGGGCCGGTGACGTCCGCGTCCAGAATGGCGGCGCGATGCCCTCTGCGGGAATAGGCGCATGCCAGCATGGAGGTCACAGAGGATTTTCCCACCCCTCCTTTGCCGCTGACCACGGCGACGACCCGGTCGACACGGCTCATTTCGTTCAGCGGCTCGAGCAGGCTTTGCGGCCCGGTTCTCTGCGCGCAGTCCTGCCCGCAGCCTTCGCAGTTATGATCGCATTCACTCATTGGCTTTTTCACCCTCCACATCACGCAAGGGCTTCCCCTGCGCTGCAATAGTCCTATTGTAACAGATGCCCGCCGGTATTGCAAGCGATAGCGCCATCTTGTTTTCGTTGTAATCGCATGGCAATCGACCCCTGCTTTTATTTTGTTCCAGTTTGTCCGCACCATACGGGACAAGATTCATAGAATGCTAATAGACCCACAAAACCGAGAAAGGAGATTGCTGTCAATGCAATACAACAATGCGCCTGCCTGGCGCACCGAACGGCCCGGCGCCACCATGAGCCGGTTCCCCGCCGAAACCCCTCCGGCGATGGCATACGTTCCCTTTCAGATGGAAATGGCTACCTATCCGCCCGAGGAAGCACTGTGCGTGGGAACCCTCTTTCCGGTACTTGACAAGCCCTTTACGGGAAAGCGGGGTGTTCTCCGATGAGTGAGATGCCCAGCCGTCCCTCCAAGCCCGACTGCCCCACAACAGGAGGCGCTTGCAGCTGCGATTGCCAGGCCCTGCTCAAACGGCTTTCGGCCGCGCAGTTTGCTGCTTTTGAGCTGCACCTTCTGCTGGACACCCATCCCAACGACCCCGCTATCCTCGATGAGTACCGTAAATACGACCGCATGGCCCAGATGCTCCGCGAAGAATACGAACAGAAGTGCGGGCTGCTGCGTCCCTCGGATCAATATGGCGACGGACGCTGGGAATGGACCGATGCTCCATGGCCCTGGGATCTCTGTAAGGAGGAAAAGTAGGCATGTTTAGTTATGAAAAGAAACTGCAATATCCCGTGAAAATATGCAATCCCAACCCCGCCCTGGCCAAGGTTATTATCTCACAGTATGGCGGCCCGCACGGCGAGCTGGGCGCCAGTCTGCGTTATCTTAGCCAGCGCTTTGCCATGCCCTATCCCGAACTCAAGGGCCTGCTTACCGATATCGGTACCGAAGAACTTGGACACCTGGAGATGGTGGGAGCGATCGTTTATCAGCTCACCCGTAACTTAACGCCCGAGCAGATAAAGAAATCCGGTTTCGATACCTATTTTGTCGATCATACGACCGGAGTGTATCCTGTGGCGGCTTCGGGCGAAAGCTTCAGCGCCAATACCATTGCCGTCACCGGAGATGTTATTACCGATCTCACGGAGGATCTCGCTGCGGAACAGAAAGCCAGAACCACGTACGATAATATTCTGCGGCTGGCCGACGATCCCGACGTGAAAGACGCGATCAAATTCCTGCGTCAGCGTGAAGTGGTGCACTTTCAGCGCTTCGGCGAGGGCCTGCGCTTAGCGCAGGATCGCCTGGACGCCAAAAACTTCTATGCCTTTAACCCTGCGTTTGACAAATAATACGTTTTTTCTGGCCGGGAGAACATCCCGGCCTTTTTTTACGCCAAGAGGTTTGGTGTTTTTCCCTAATAATGGCCTCAAAGGCCGCGATGATGTGTCGAACGGACACGCGCAAACCTTTATGCCTTAGACGAACGAGGGAGTGGATGCGGTCGGATATGCCTATGCCGGCGGAGAACGTTGGCGTCATGCGAGGGACAAGGAGAATATAGACGCTGCGGGAACCGCGCTCTTGACGCGGCGGCCAGGCATCCATTGAGGATGTCTGGATACACAACCGGGAAATTCATGGCTCGATTTATGCGAATGACGAGGACGGCGAATACGGCACTGGTTCTTGACAAGAACATGGAGGGCTAGTACAATAAAGCTTGGCATTCACAGGCTCCAGCGGTATGCCGTTTTTGCGCTGGAACAATGGCCTGCGAAGAGGAGGAATCCAAATGGCACTGACCGTACGCAACGTCAGCAAGTCGTTCGGGGATAAGCTGGCTGTTGACGCCATTCATTTCGAAATACCCTCTCCCGAGATTTTTGGCCTCATCGGCACCAACGGAGCGGGCAAGACAACCACCATCCGCATGATACTGGGGGTTTTGGAAAAGGATGAGGGCGAGATCTTATGGGATGGACAACCCATCCGGCGCGACAGGGTCCGGGTTGGATACATGCCGGAAGAGAGGGGATTGTACCCCAAGGTCACGGTGATAGAGCAGCTGACCTACTTTGGGACGCTGCGCGGCATGAAGCGCTCGGACGCCGTGCGCGCGGCCGACCGCTGGCTGGAGCGGCTTGGCGTGACGGAATACCGCAATTCGCGGGCAGAAACCTTGAGCAAGGGCAACCAGCAGAAAATACAGTTGATCGGATGTCTCGTTCACGATCCCGAGCTGCTTTTCCTCGACGAGCCCTTCAGCGGCCTCGACCCGATTAATACCGACGTTTTTCGGGATGTTTTCCGCGAGCTGGCCGCCGCGGGGAAAACCATCGTGCTCTCCAGCCACCAGATGGCGACGGTGGAGGAATACTGCCGCCACATCGTGCTGCTCAGCCGTGGGAAAACCCTGCTGTCGGGCGATCTGCACGAGATCAAGGCGGGCTATGGCCACACCCATCTTTCGGTGAGCAATGAAAAAGGGGTTTTGCCGCTGGCAGAGCGCCATGGAATGACCCTGCTGGAAGAGACGGCGTCAACCTATGAATTTGGCATATCTGGCGACGGGCAGGCGCAGGGGCTTCTCAAAGACATGATCACGGCCGGGATGTTCCCGGAAAAGTACGAGATCCGCACCCCCTCCCTGCATGAGATATTTGTCGACTGTGTCACCAAAAGCGGCGATACAGAGGATTGACTGCTGGTGAAAAAAGGCGCTTTCTTAGACCGTAGCGCCGGAAAGGCATGGATATAGCATGAAAACCATTGGTTCGGTTTTTCGTTTTACTTTTCTTGAGGGTGTTCGTAAAAAAGCGTTCGTCGTGTCGACCATTCTTATCTGCATTCTGCTGTTGGCGATGTGCTTGCTGCTGCGCTTGCTGGCCAGCGACGGCGGCAGTAGCAGCGGCGGCGAGCAGGCCGGCCAGCCCGTTGAGCCCGATTCCACCTGTTATGTTGTGGAGCGTGGGGAGAAGGTTCCCGGCCTGCTGGAAGCTCTGTCCGCCGCACGGCCAGATATCCGTTTTACGCTGGGGGAGGAGGGGCAGCTCGACGCCTATCGATCCCAGATTGAAGAGGACGGCGGCCTTTACGCTCTGGTGGTCGACGGCGTGGAAGGGGAGCTCCCCTCGCTGACTTTATACGCGCAGAGCTTCATGTCCTCCATGCCGGTGGACGATATTGCGCAAACGGTGAAAAACGCCTATGTAACGGCAAGGTTTGCGGCGCAGGGGGTGCCCGATTCCCTCGCTGAGCTGACCACGGCCCAGTTGCCGGTGACGACCGAGACGGTCGGAAGCCTCAATCCAACCGGATACGTGCTTGGTATCCTGGTAACCGTGCTCATGTTCTCTGCCATCTACATGTACGGTTACTGGGTTGCAATGTCGGTCGCCTCGGAGAAGACCTCGCGGGTGATGGAGACGCTGGTGGTTTCCTGCAAACCCTCCCGCATCCTGATCGGAAAATGCCTCGGGATGGGGGTGCTGGGGCTGTTTCAATTGGCCATCTTCCTCGTCGTAGCCGGGATTGGGCTGCAATGGATCATGCCCGGCGGGCTGAATTTGGGCGGGGCTCCCTTGTCGCTGGATTCGCTGAACGTGGGCAACGCCCTGCTGCTTGTGGTTTATTTTGTGCTCGGCTATGCGCTGTATGCTTTGCTCAATTCGGTGTGCGGCGCGACGGTCAGCCGGGCGGAGGATATCCAGGTCGCCCTGACGCCGGTGACGATGATCACCATGATCGCCTTTTTTGTCGCCTATTACGGCGCCATTTTGCCGGGGGGCGGCGGCCTGACCACCGTGGCCACCTACGTTCCCTTTACTTCACCTTTTGTGATTCCCTACCGCCTGCTCAATGAGGCGGTGCCGGTCGGGGAGCTGGTTGGTTCCATCGCCATTTTGCTGGTGGCCATTGTGGCTGTCGCAGCCTTGTCCATCCGTCTGTATACGGTTTCGGTGCTGCATTACGGCCAGCGGCTCAAGCTGGGGCAGCTCTTTCGTTCCAAGATGTGATGCAGGCTCCCCTGGCCGCCGGGCCGGCGGCGTTGGCCTGGAGATGTCCGGCGGTGAGGTTTACGGCTGTGGTTCCCTGCGCGGCGCTATCCGCTGGCAAGCGGCTGGCAGGGGAACCGTGCCGTTGGCCGGCACGGGCTTTTACCACCCGTAAGCGAAATGGAAACCCTTTGGGCGCCGCCGTGCCCGGAGCACGGAAACCATAACATAAATTGATCCATTGATACAAGGAGGAACACGATGAAAAAGACAGGATTTTTACGTTTCTTGTCCATTGGGCTGGCCCTGTTGCTGGCAGCGTCGCTGCTCCCGGTCAGCGCCGAGGAAGAGATGGCGCCCGTCGAAATGCAGCGCTGGCAGGGGACCTCGTTGCAGCAGGCTGCCGCTGACACCGGTGTGACCAATCCGGCCGGCAATCCTCTATTCACCACCTATGAGGAGCTTATCGGCATCCGGCAGGCGCAGGGTATCAGCCAGAACGTCATGGTGCACAGCATGTATATGCCGGTCAAATACCGGATGGGGGATACCCTGACGCTCACCATCCGCATCGATGCGGGCGAGGAGGTGACCGGCACCGTTTGCTGGGCCGACCTGATCTTTGACGCGATCAACAGCGGCGACGCTTACGATTACAAGCTCGAAATCGACCCGGATACCTATCGGTCGGCCGAGGTTCGCACCGATCCGGTGTATGGCTATACCTATCGGGAATTTTCCATGCCGGTCAATCTCGACGACTCCATTTTTGACCTGGACGAAAAATCCTTTCAGCTGCGATTTTATAACTTCGGCATTGCCGACATCACCCTCTACCGTATGGAGGTCTATAACGATACCACCCAAACCGAGGTATTCACGGCCAACCCATATGCGCTGTACAAGGCGGAGCATCTGTCCCCCGTCGAGAGGGTGGTCGTCGAGGCCGGCGACAATTCGGGCATTGTGACCTATTCCGGGCCGGAGAGTTTTCCCCAGCGCCCCGACGCCAATACAGAGCCTTATAATAAGTATAATTCGGATGGGATGAACAACCGGGCTTTGCTGGTGGAGACCGGCGTGCCGCTCGAGGCGGGGCAGTATTCGTTTGTGCTGGATTTCGCCACCTGCTATACCCTGATCAAGGGTGATCGGGCGATTCTGGAGCTGGTGCGCGACCCGGACGGGGAGGAAGAAGTCGTCTGGAGCCACGTTTATACCCACGACGAGGCGGCCGAGCGGCTGGGATCGGTCGACTACGTCGATATTGAAGGGATGTATGACCAGTATACCGTGCCGGTGGAGGTTTCGGCCGAGCAGGCCGGGTCCACCTATGCTCTGAGGGTCTACGCCACCAACTACAGCGATGTTTATATTCGCAGCATCACGCTCAACGAGATGGTACCGGCCTCGCAGGCCGCCGTGCTGGAGGTGGAAAACGCCATTGACGCGCTGCCTGCGGTGGGGGAGCTGACGCTGGAGCATCGCTCTGCGGTAGAGCAGGCGCGCGCCGCATACGACGCGCTGACCCCCGAGCAGAGAGAGCAGGTGAGCAACCTGTCCCTGCTGGAAGCCGCCGAAGCGGAAATGACCCGGCTGACCGAGGCTTACGAGACCGAGCGGGCGGCCGCGGCCCAGGCAGTTGTGGAGGCGATTGCGGCCATCGGTACGGTAGACGAGACCAATTATGAGAGCAAAAAAGAGTTGATCGATACGGCCGCCGCCGCGCTGGCGGAGTATGAGACGGCCTATGGTTCGGACGCGGAGGCCGCCGCCCTCATCACCAATCGGCAGGCGCTCATTGACGCGCAGGCGAAGTACGACGAATTGGCCGCCAAGCCGGCCGTGACCTACGGGGACATCAACGACGACGGGAACATCGACGCGAGCGACGCTCTGGAAGCGCTGCAGCACAGTGTCGAGCTGAAGACGCTGGAAGGGGATGCCCTCACGGCGGCGGATTTGACGAACGACGGTACGGTGGATGCGGCCGACGCGCTGAATATCCTGCAGTACTCGGTCGAGCTGATCGATCGTTTCCCCGTACAGGACGCTTAAAATGATTGCAAAACGCCCCCGCACTTTTGGTGCGGGGGCGTTTGATTGCCAAAGAATGCAGCACCCCTTTCCAGGGTGGCCGATAGTCAGTCCGCTACGGCTTATACGCAGGGAAATCCGGCGCCTAAAAGACGCTGGCCTTCCCCTCGTGAAACAAGCGGCAACGTGTCCTCCTGTCAAGAGACCACCTGTAAAACGGGCGGCTTGAAAGAGCCCAAAAAGGGCATGGGAACGCGCTATCCCCGCAGGGGGTGGCGTTGGTCATGCATGGCTCGATTGGAGAAAAGGAGCCATGCTTACCGGCGCCCGTAGTCGTCCGGCCGGCGGGGGGGCATCTGCGTTTCGCGCTGGGAACGCACCCGGCGCGTACGGCGGCGGTTGCGGTTTTGATAGATGACCAGAAGGATAAAGCCGATGATCGCGAGGATGACGGCCGCCACGATAATCAAAAAAATGGGCGAGGTGATAACGCCCTTGAAGCCCTTCCAAAAGGCAAGCAGCTCGCTGCGCTCCAGCGACCCCGCCGCGACGAGGTCGACCCGTCCCAGCTCCTCGCCGGCGCATTTGACAATGGCGTAGCCCAAAACATCCCCTTTTTCCACCGGCGCTTCGACCGATTCGCTTTCCAGCACCGGCTCCAGCAGGACGCTGCTTTCCGCCTCCTTTGGGATGACGGCGGTGATCGTTTGCGCCGGCACCAGCTGCATGAAATCCTTTTGAGAGCACAGCTCGACATGAATCTCGGTCACCGGCTCGTCCAAATCGACCAGGCGGGCCATGGTGAGGTCGGAAAAGGCCCATTCATAGAGCGCTTCGGAGTCGATAAATTCATAACGGGTCCGGTTGCCCTGCTCGTCTGTCTGCGGGCAGCCCATCACGACGCACAGATAACGGCCGCTGCCCTCCTTCTCAGCCGTGGAGACCACACACCGCCCGGCAGCATCGGTGTTGCCTGTTTTGAGTCCCTTGGCATATTGGTAATAATAGTTGGTCATCCTGTCCTGAAGCCAGACGGTGGTGGTGAGCACCCGCTGTTCGCTTTTATTGGTCGGTTCGATGGTATAGCGCGTTTGTGAGCAGATGTCCATCAGCTCTTCCGATTTTGTAAATTCCAGCGTCAGCTGGAGAATATCGCGCGCTGTGGTATACTGATCGTCGTCGTGCAGGCCGTGGGCGTTGACAAAGTGGGTGGAATCCATGCCCAGCTCGGCCGCCTTTTCATTCATCATGGTGACAAAGCCGGCGATGCTGCCGCCGTATGCCTCCGCGAGCACATTCGCCGCGTCGCAGGCAGAGGGCAAAAGCAGGCAGTAAAGAAGATCGCGCACCGACAACTCCTCGTCCGCCTTCAGATTGGCTACCGCCGCGCCGGTGCCGAGCAGCTCATTGACGGCATTGGACGATACGGTTAGCATACGGTCCAGGTTGGGCTCGCGCTCCATCACCAGCAGAGCCACCATCATTTTCTGTAAGGACGCGGGGTAGGTTCTTTCGTCAATGTCCTTTTCGTATACGATCGTTTCGGTG
This sequence comes from uncultured Eubacteriales bacterium, assembly GCA_965145485.1. GTDB lineage: Bacteria > Bacillota > Clostridia > Oscillospirales > Acutalibacteraceae > CABQCM01. The sequence goes on from CBCTCU010000036.1 coordinate 20,928, forward strand.
TCCATGCTGTACAGCAGGGCCGACTTTGCGTGGATCACCGTGCTCGCCGGCAGGGTGTAGGCCTGCGCAGCCGGGGCGAGCAGACCGGCGGCGACGAGCGCGCTCAATAGGAACAGGAACAATTTTTTCATGGCAAAATCCCTCAAGTTATAGTATAATAATCAGTATACCAGCTATGCCCCCGCTTGAAAAGGGGCAAAACTTTAATTTTATCTTAATTTTGGAGGCCCGGCATGGTATACGTAACCGGCGATATGCACGGCGACGAGAGCCGATTTTACACCAGGCAGATGAAAAAGCTCGACAAGGGGGATACCCTGCTGATCTGCGGCGACTTTGGCTTTGTCTGGGACGGCAGCCCAAAGGAAAAAAAGCTGCTGGACTATCTGGGGAGCCGAAAATACACGATAGCCTTCGTCGACGGCACGCATGAAAACTATGACCTTCTCAAAAAATACCGCATGACGGTGTGGAACGGCGGGCGGGTCCACCGCATTTCGGGGAATCTATTCCATCTGATGCGGGGCCAGATTTTTACCATCGAGGGGCTGCGGATTTTTACCTTTGGCGGAGGGGAGAGCCTGGACCGCGAAATGCGCGACGAGCATAAGACCTGGTGGAGGGAGGAGATGCCCTCCCCGAGGGAGATGGCCGAAGGCGCCGATGTCATTGATGAGAACAATTGCGAGGTAGACGTCATCATTACCCACGAGCCGCCATCCAAGGTAAAGAGCGCTTTGCTGCAGCGTTCGGGCGACCCCGACCGGATCAACAAGCTCAACGGCTATTTTGAGCAGCTCAACCGCGAATGCAAGTTCCGGCACTGGTATTTTGGAAGCATGCACGAGGATCGTGTGGTGACCCGAGCGCATACCTCGGTTTATTACGACGTGCTGCCGATCGGCTGACAGCGGCCTGATAAGGATAGGATGCCGCTTGCCAGAAAAGCGCCCTCGGGCAGGCGGTTGACAATGAGCTTTGGCGGGTTTCCCTGGAGCGGGTGGAAAGGCGAATTGCCCCGGCAAACGCGGCGGGCAAGAAACCGCGGCTGAAGGGCTGGCCGTCGCTTTTGTGCTTGACACAGGCTGGGGATGTTTCCAGCCGTTGCGGCAGCCCCGCCCGGCCGAGGCATGCCGAAAAAAGCAGCCGCTTCCAGCACGAGGGAAGCGGGCGGCCAGACGGAGGCCCTTCATGATAGAAGCGCCCCCTTACAGGCTGCGGGGCAGGGGGTGCAGGCGGAATCGATGACAGAGCGCCTGTCATGACGTTTGCCGGCTACAAGCCCGGGATGCGCCCAACGCAAGCCTCCGGCTTTGCCGGGGTTATGACTGGCAAGGAGGAGAGAGCGATGAAGCCGTGCAAACCCCATCTTTTGGATCCCTTGCCCCCTGCCGGGGACATTGCGATCGCAGTGGCGCAGGCGCGCGAAAGGGAGGAGGACATTCAGCATGTCCGGGTGAGCAACGCCTGCCTCACTGATTTGGATGCGCACAAGATCGGGTTTACCGGGGTGGAATTTGATCACTGCCGGCTGAACGCCGGCGTCTTTGACAAAGCGAGCTTTGTCGACGTGCGGTTTCGAGACTGCGACTTTTCCGCATCCAGCTTTTCCGACGCTTATTTCAGCCGCTGTGAATTTGTAACCAGCAAATGGGTTGGCGCGGTATTTTCCGGGGCCATGCTGCGGCAGAGTATGGCGCAGGGGTGCTCTTTCCAGTATGCCAATTTTGATTCGGCGTCGCTGAAAGGCAGCGCTTTGCGCGAATGCGATTGTACGGGGGCCGTCTTTTCCAATGCCGCTTTGCGTGAGGTCGAAACGGCGGACAACAAGCTGACAGCGGTCAACTTTTTCCACACCCCTCTCAAAGGGATGGACTTTACCCGCGATTTGGTCGAGGGATGGATCCTATCGGAGGGGCTCGGCGAGCTCAAAGGGGCTTTTTTTACCCCCTTTCAGGCGGCTGATCTGGCGTTGCTGCTGGGTATAAAAATAAAAAACAGCTAATGTTTAGGGAGCAAAAGCCGGCGGCCAAATCGGTCGGCCGGCTTTTCCATACAGGGGAAATACCGCGCTGCCTACGTGATGCACACGGTTAATTTTCCCCTCGTCGAGGATCACCTGCCTCGCCCCCACGAGACAAAATGAATATTCATGCGATCAACGTGGCCCGCATTGCCGCTGGCAGCAACGGGATTACCCCCGCGGCCAGCATGGATGTATCCCCTGCTTTGGAGCAGGGATACAGTCAACGATCGACGGGGGAGCGCTGCAGCCCTACCGGCGTCCATTCCTACGGGATCTATTCCAACGACAGCTATTACGGTTATCACGCCGGCCTGACCAATGCCCAGGGCGCCACCGTTTGGAAAAATGTCGTCGATCACTCCCATCCCGTTCGTTTGATCGGGTGTCGGATTCGCCCTGCACGGTCAGTCAACGGGTGGGCTGCGTTTTGTTGATGAATTTGGAGCGTCATACACAGGCGGCTATGGGGTGAGAGGGCTTTAAACAAAAACATCCTGCGGCTTCTTTTTTTCCTTGATCGGGTAGAGGGTCAATTGCCCCTGTATGTCGCAGGTGCCGAGAAACACCTCTTTGGCGGTGTGATAGCCCTGCTGCTTGAGCTGTGAGAGCAACCATGCCTCGTTGTGCCCCATTTTTTGCAGGTTGTCCCCCAGGATGCGTCCATCCATGATCACCGGCGCTGCGGGACGTTCTGGGGCGGGCGACAGTTGGAAATCGGCCGGTGTCGCCGGCCGGTGTTCGGCGCGGGGGAGGAAGCTGATGGCGCCGTTGCACTCGAGCACGGCGGTTTCAATCTGGGTGAGGTCGTAATACCCTGCGACGCGGGCAAGGGTAAGGAATTCACTCAGGTCCAGATGGGCCTTTTTCATATTGTTGCGGTAGAGATTCCCTCGGTCCATCAGCACGAGAGCGCGCCCCGACAGATAACGCCGCAGCCGGATTGACCGGCTGGATACCACCGAGATAAGGACGGCACAAGCCGCGTAAACTACCATGGAAACCATCCCCAGGTAGACCGGCTTTTCCAGCTCGGTCGCCATCTCGGCCGCGATGGAGCCAATGGTGATACCCACGATGTAGTCGAACATATTCAGCTGCGATATCTGTTTTTCCCCCATCAGCTTGGTCAACAGAAACAGCACCACCAGGGAGGCGATCGAGGAGAGCGCCACCCGTAATATGTCCATAAGCCATTCCATCCCTTGCTTCCCCCCTTTTTGTATGCTGCCGTATGATTTCTACGCCGCAGCAGGCCGCATGGCTTATTATGATGCAAAAAACGGGGAATCATACCCGATATAGCGGAAATCGATGCGAGCGGGGCTGATGGATTTGCAAAACCGGAAGGGCGGGGCTGTATCCTTAGCACACGGGGCAAGAGAAATGTGGTGAATTATGGTAAAAATACCAAAGGTTGAAATTGCTCAGAAAAGAGAGTATAATACCTTTATCTATTTTTTTCAGAGCAACCCAACACGGGGCGGGGAGGGCCGGCGGCCGGCTCGTAATTTGATCCGCCGGATAACAAACCAAAGGATGTTTTCATGAGAACCAAGCAAGCATTCAAAAATACCATTACCAGCATTCTGCTGCAACTGGTTTCCATTGTGCCGGGCATTGTGATACCGCGGCTTTTTACGGCTTTGTACGGGTCGGCGGTCAACGGCCTGGTGACCTCGATCAGCCAGTTTATCACCTATATGGGCCTGGTGGAAGCGGGCATCGGCGCTGCAAGTATGGTGGCTCTTTACCGGCCGCTTGCTGACAAAGACGTCGGGTCGATTAACGGTATTATTTCCGCTGCAAAAGCTTTCTATATGCGTTCTGGCATGATCTTTGTGGTTCTTCTTTGCGCTTTGGTTGCCTTTTATCCCTATGCGGTAGAGAGCGAGATCACCGACGTTACCTTCATCCGTACCATGATTGTGGTATTGTCTCTCAATGGTGTGGTTGACTATTTCTTCTTGGGAAAATACCGTGTGCTGCTGATGGCGGATCAACGAGGTTATGTCATTTCTATCGCGCAGATGGTCGGCACGATTGCCACCATGGTCGCCTCCATTGTCCTGATTGAGCTGGAGGCGTCTGCCATACTGGTCAAATTTTCAACGGCGGTGATTTATATTCTTCGTGCCGTTGCGGTGGCGATTTACGTGCGCCGCCATTATTCCCATCTGTCTTTCCGGGCCAAGCCCAATATGTCGGCCCTTGGCCAGCGCTGGGACGCGCTGTTGCATCAGGTTGTTGGCATGGTGGTAAACAATACCAGCGTTGTTCTGCTGACTTTGTTGTTGAAGGTCAACGCTTTGGTGGAGATCAGCGTTTACAGTGTCTATAATCTGGTGACCTACTCTTTGTCGAGTGTTATGAATGCTTTTACCAATGCATTGAGCGCCGGTTTTGGCCAGGTGATATCCACCAATGAAAACGACGTCTTGCGGCGCAGCTATAGCAGCTATGAATACGCCCTTTTCTTAATTACGTTTATTATGTATTCCTGTATGGCGACCATGCTGCATCCCTTCGTGTCGATCTATACCGCGACATATTCGGATGGTGGGAATTATGTACGCTGGTCGCTGGTGGTTCTGTTCACTTTGTCCGGGTTGCTGCAATCGCTTCGTATGCCCGGGTTGACCCTCATTATGGCAGCCGGCCACTACCGGCAGACAAGAGGGCGCGCGATTCTTGAAGCGGCGATCAACCTTGTGGTTTCCCTAGCGCTGATTGGGCCTTTGGGGCTCAACGGCGTCATGATCGGCAGCTGTGTGTCTTATTTGTATCGCAGTACCGACGTCATTGTTTATGTTGCCAGGCATTTTGTGCCCGGTACGTTGAAAAAGACGGTGCAGCGCCTGTTGCGTAATTTCGTAGCGTCGGGGGTCATGATTGCCCTGGGTATCATGTTCCTGCCGCAATGGACCGATAGCTGGATCGTTTGGGCGTTAGCCACGGTGGGTTTTGGTATCGTGGATTGCGCTGTCCTCGTAGGGGTCAACCTGCTGTTTGAGCCCGCCGAGTTCAAGGAGCTGATCGGCCGGGTCAAGGGGATTGTCACACGCAAAGGTTCCAAGGCGTAATATTCTGTCGAAATCACCAGAAAACGGGCGGCAGGCACAGACGCTGGAAGGTCTACGCCGGTTATCCTTTACAAGGCACATTGTAGGCTATCCCTCTTGTGGGCTTGCCGTCCGCCGTAGGCAAACTTGCATAAGCCAATATACACAACAAGCATCCGTATGGTCATCATACGGATGCTTTCCTGTTTTATGCCCGTCGTTCGAAAAAGCCGGAAATGTTCCTGCTTTGCCGAATGGGGGAAGATTATAAATCCGGCCTTGGTCGAAGGCCAATCTAATACTGCGCGTGCGGGCCATGGGGAATGATAGGATGCGCGCAAAGGGTAAAGGGCAGATATCCATGCCTATGCCAGCATCGGAAAGCCAAATAGATTAGAGTGAGTCGATCAGCGCCCGCCACTGGTTGACGATGCTTTGTTTGGAGAATTTATCCAGATTATCCTGCGAGTGGTCGGACATGGACTGGCGCAGCCCGTCGTCCTCGATCAGGCGGCAGATGGCGTTGCCAAGCAAATCCAAATCATACGGCGGCACCAAAATGCCGTCCACGCCGTCGCGCACAATCTCGCGCGGCCCGGTTTGGACGTCAAAGCTGACGATCGGCAGGCGGTTGGCCTTTGCTTCGAGCAGCACCAGCGGCATCCCCTCACGGTAGGAGGGGAGTACATACATGGCGTAGTCCCGGTACCGTTCGGCCAGATCGGTGCGCATGCCCATCAGGTTTACATGATCCTCCAAATCGTTTTCGGCGATAAGGGCCTTTACCACCGGCATCATCTCGCCGTCGCCAAACAGATCCAGCTGCCAATCGGGATGCTTCCTTGCCACTGGCGCAAAGGCCTTGACCAGCAGGTCAAAGCCCTTCTCATGGCCGAAGCGCCCGGCCGATACAATCCGTTTCGACGTTGCCCGGTATTCCTCCGACCGGGGGCAGTCCAGGTCGATCCAGTTGTAAATGCACTGCACCCTGCTCTTTTTCAGATGGAATTTGCGGCGGTAATCGTCGCGGCTCTGCTCGGTCAGGGTCACCACACGATGGCTGAGCAAGGAACTCAGCAGGCGGATGAAGACAATGTCCTTTCGCTCCCACTGGTTCATCAGTGCGCCGTGGTCGCAAAACACCAGCTTGGTTTTGGTGCCAAAGCGGGCCGTGCTGGTCAAAAAGCCGGGATAGTTGCCCATGATGATGGCCACGTCGATTCCATGCTCGTTAAAGTAGCGGCGCAGCGGCTGCTTAAGGTCCCGGCGCATATCCCGCAGCCGATAATCGGCGCCGAGCAGGGCGGTGAATTGGACACGGTCGTCCAGCGTATAGGTGGGCTCGCCGCCCATCGAGAGGCTGATGAGGTGAACCTCATACCAATCGGCCAGCGCAGCCGACAGGGAGGCGGAAACCTGCTCGACCCCTCCGCGCACCGACATATCGTAATCGACAATGCAGACTTTTTTCATCCGCAGTATCCCCTCCAGATTGTATCGTTTGCGTATCCCACCCGGTTACCATAGTAATGATCGGGTGGGTCAGCCGTCGCCCCGTGGGCTCGGGAACCCTGTGTATCATCATGAAATCCGTCGTGGCGCGATCTTCCCCGCCGTGCGCGATCGAATGCCTGGCGGGGACATGCCGCTACGACGCAACCTTGTGTCCTGGCGCCGCGTATCCGTCATAAACCGGGAACTCTACATAGAATTTCGGGCAGCTTGAGCTGCCATTCCCCCAACCAGGGAGGAAGCAGACGGGCCACAGGCAGGGCGAGCGGCGGCGCGGTCAAACCTCCCGCCCGAAAGACGGAGCACGAAAGCACAGCGTCATGTGCTTTCGTGCGAGTAGGTTTGAATGGGTTACGAAAACCACCGGTTCGGCCGGGGGAGGCATCCCCCAAAAAGCATTCGCCTCCAACAACAGGCCAAGCGATCCGCCCACAGGAGGTATTTCACGAAAGAAAACTACCTACCAGACGGTTATCGTCCGTTCGCCGACGGCGGGGCAAGCAAAGCGGGCGGCGTGAATGCAAGATACTTTGCGACATTCGGCCGTGGTTATCGCAAGTCTCCGCTTTGCCGGTGGTACTGACTGTAATACCGTCCTTATTTCGTAAGCGCCCACGCGTCGACCTGGTCGAAGAAGGCGACGACAGCGTCGATATCGGCGCGGCGCTCTGCACTGTCGGGCGCACCCTTGTGGGCGAGGAAAAGATAGCGGTTTTCGCGTACCTCCTGGCCGCAAATGGCCTGCAGGGTGATCTGGATGGGCTTCCCAGTGCCGGTGAGCGAAATTTTGCCGGCGCTGACGCGATCGCCAAAGGAAAGGGTCATCTTTGTCTCCCCGCTGCCGAGGAAATCGCCGCCGACCTCCTGCGCCGTCCAGCGCAGGGTGACCTCTTGCTGCTCAAAGCGGTCGCTGTGAAGGAAAATCTCCCCCTCGAAGGCCTGGCCCTCGGTCAGGTAAAGGGAGTCGTATTTGAGCGAGGGATGCAGCGAAGCGAAAGCCTCGCCCACCATCTTGTAAGAGAGCTTTTTGTCGTAGTAATGGTCGACCATCGAGCAGTTGGCGACGTTGGGCCAGGGCTCATTGAGAGACCAGATGCTGCTGCCGCAGTTTTGGAAGGCGCGGCGGCTGTTGGATTCCACCGCGTAGCGCAGCGCCTCACCCTGGATAAACTGGTCGATCTTGACCATCTCGGTCAAATCCCTGGGCTGGCCGACCACGTCGACGTCGCGGGGCAGCGCGTTCCACCATTCGCCATGGTGGCGCCAGACATAGTCGCCGTTGTCGAGCACGCCGATGTGGGAGGGGCCGCAGAT
>CBCTCU010000037.1:0-26959 GCA_965145485.1 uncultured Eubacteriales bacterium
TCAGCGAGCTCAAATCCAAGCCTGCCCGGCGCTGGGAGGCGGTGGTGGACAAGGTACTGCTGGGGCTGATCGGCGCGGTCGTGCTCTATATTGCGACTAAGATCGGGTTTTGATTTTCGCGTGCGGTCAAACGGCGGTACGATCAATCTGTATGGCAACGGATCGAAAATACAGGTTAGCAGATGAAAAAATTACGTCCAGTTCCCGGCAGCGTTTCAATCCGGGGCTTGATGAATGGGGAGGAACCAACCAATGGAAATCTTAAACTACATCATGGATAACGCGCTGATCCTGATACCAGTACTTCTGGTGCTTGGAAAGATTGTAAAAGGAATCGAAAAAATATCCGACAAATGGATTCCACTGATTCTGCTCCCAATTGGCATTGCCGGTTCTCTGGCGCTGGGAGGCATTAGCGCTGACAGTGTTATCCAAGGCGTTTTAGTTACCGGCGCCGCCGTATATAGCAATCAGGTTGTCAAACAACTCAATCGGTAACAAAGACGATGACGAAATGGGGAATGAAATCATCCGCTTCCTCGGTTGATCTGAAGAATCTCCCTTTCCTGCGCACACAGCCTACCCCGAAACAACGCCTTTTCATGGAAGCAACCGAGCGATTTGTCGGGTATGGTGGAGCTCGCGGCGGGGGGAAAAGCTGGGCAGTACGGAGAAAGGCTATTCTGCTCGCTTGTTTTTACGGAGAAACACCCGAACGCGAGGCCATTACCATTCTCATCATCCGACGTACATTGCAGGAACTGTACGAAAACCATATTCGCAAGCTCATCCACGATACGAAAGGGCTAGCAGAATACCGTGACAAGCACCGAACGCTGGAATTTAAAAACGGAGCACGCATCGTCTTTGGTTACATGGAAAACGAAAAGGATGCCGACCAATACCAAGGCAATGAATATGACGTCATATTCGTTGACGAGGCAACTCAAATTTCAGAGTACATGTTCAACATTCTCAAAGCATGCGTTCGTGGCACAAAGGCAGGCGTACCCAAACGGATTTACTGTACCTGCAATCCTGGCGGAAAAGGCCACGCATATGTCAAAAGGCTGTTTATCGATCGTAATTTTACCGATAAAGAGAACCCGGACGACTACGCTTTTATTCAGGCCAAAGTAGAGGACAATGAATACATTTTGGCCAACGACCCGGAATACCTGAACATGCTGGACTCTTTGCCTGACGGGCTTAGGGAAGCGTGGAGGGACGGACGGTGGGATTTGTTTGTTGGACAGTTTTTCACCGAATACGACGCAAGCATTCACGAGTGCGACCCATTCCCTATCCCCGATCATTGGACGCGATATCACGTGATCGACTATGGATTGGATATGCTCGCCTCCATTTGGGCGGCTGCCGACGAAAAGGGAAATCTGTTTATTTACCGGGGGATGGCAGAGCCGGGAAAGATTATCCCGGAAGCCTGCGCCATGATGCGAGAGGCTGAGAAATCCGACCGCACAGCCAGCGGGCAACCAGTACAGTATATCCGTTACGCCCCTCCTGATCTGTGGGGAAGAGAAAAAGCCACAGGGCAACGGCAGATCGACATGTTTTCTGCAAATGGTTTTGTATTTCAAAAATCGGATAATGACCGCAAAGCCGGATGGCTGGCAGTGAAGGAGTTAATGGCAGTAGAACATCAAGATGGTCAAAAGCACACGCGACTACATATTTTTCGTGGGTGCGCGAGCAATCTTTCCTACTGCCTGCCCCTCATCCAGCACGATCCCAAAAAGCCCGGCGACACCATGACAGAACCGCATGATCTAACGCACTCCCCTGACGCGCTGCGATATTTGTGCATTATGCGAAAAAAGCTGGCGAAAGCCCCGCATAAACCAATGGAAAAGGATGCCAGATATCAACAGATATTGCAGCCATCAAAGAAAAAACTAGCAAAACGAAAGGTGGCCAATGTGTGGAAGGGTATGGTATAGCTTTGGTTTTATGGTTGCTTCTGGTGGTTAACACCGTGAGTCTCGTTGTATTGCTCGGGATATCCTTGGATAAAAGCATATTTCAAAAGAAACCCAAAGTGCTGACCGAAAGGCCGTCCAGAAAAGAACGCAAGGAAAACGACCTGAGACGTAAAAGCGCAAAGCAATGCGCGATCACACGAAGCGAAATTCTGCAATATGGACTATATGGAGTGAAACCGAATGGCAAGACGCAAAAAACAAAGTGATGAATCGGTCTCTCTGACAGCGGCAGAGGTGTGGAAAGAATACGAATCTTGCCGGGATTATCTGAAAAAAGCCTTGTGGGGGGACAAGTCCCTATATGACCGCGTGAACGAAAACAACCTCTACTATGAGGGGCGTCAATGGGAAGACTTTACTTCTACCGAAAGCGGCGTGGAACTCCCTGTGTTCAATATATGCAAACAGATCGGATCGGCCCACGTCGCTATTGTTGCCAGTAATGTGCTGACGGCAAGCTACAGCTGGGAAGATGTCCCGTCCGTTCAGGAAGAAAGAGCGACCCGGCCGGATACGGCGGACACATCAGAAGAACCAAACACGGCAGGAGATCTAGCAAGATATCTCACACAAACATATGGCGATATCAATCGTCCACAAAGCGGTGGAATTAACCGCGATATGGAGAGCGGCGCGCCGACTAATGAAGAAATGCGGGCGGTTGCCCTGATGCTTTCCAAGTATTTCAGAACCTTTTCTAATCGCTGCAACCTCAACTATAAAGTCAAGCAGTGCGTTACCGAAGCATTCAAAAACGGATCGGGACTGCTTTATTTCTACTGGAACAACAACATACGAAACATGGGCGCGGTGGGAGATATTTGCGTTGAACCTGTGGAGATTATCAACCTTTTATGCGGAGACCCGACGATTTGCAGCATGCAGGATCAACCTTTTTTGATTCTGGAAAGTCGAAAAAGTCTTCGAGAAGTACGCAGCATGGCCGAAAAGGAATCAAACAAAGAGGCTGTTTCTCTGATCAAGGCCGATGAAGTTGATTCCTCCTATGGTGATAACCACGAAATTGACCGTTCGAGAGACGACCAGAACGCCAAGTGCACCCTGCTGACGCGTTTTTGGAAAGAGACAGAGAACGGAAAGACCAAGGTTTACATGATGAAATGCACCAAGGACGCTGTCATTAAAGAAAAAACCGATACCAAGCTTACAGTATATCCGCTCGCTTATATGCCATATGAGCAAAAGCGAGGAACGATTTACGCGCACACACCACTGACCGAAATCATCCCAAATCAGCGGGTGGCCAATCTGCTTAGGTACAATCAGCTCGTTGCCGACAGCTATACCGCGCAGCCTACTCTGCTGTATGACGAGAGCCGCATCCCTGACGGCGTTACCAATGAAATCGGCGGACAAATTCCGGTGCAAGGACAGATCAATGATGTAGCACGGTATCTACAGGGGCAGGGCATGGCGGCCAGCAGTGAAAATTTGGCACAGCTCTTTATGAACGATACGCTGGATATCAGTAATGTCAATGCAGCGGTTCGAGGCGATCTGAACCCGGACAACACATCGGCCATTATCGCGCTGCGCGACGCGGCCAAGATGCCGATGCAACTTACGTCCGCCAATCTGTACATGATGTTTGAGGATATTGCCCGAATCGTAAGCGACTTTATTCTCGGCTTTTACGGCAAGCGTAAGCTTCGGATTGAAGAAAAGGGCGAAAGTTACATTGTGCCGTTCGACGCTGAGAGATATCGCGACTACATCCTATCCGTCCGTGTCGACGTGGGAGAAAGCACCCTGTGGAGCGAGACGGCGACCATTCGCACCCTCGACAATCTTTTGATCAACGGACAGATTACAGTCAGACAATACCTCGAACGCATCCCGGACGGATACGTTCCCATGAAGCAGGAACTCATCAATGAAATTCGTTCCCAGGAGCAGGCTGCCATGCAACAAGCACAGCAGCAAATGGCGGCGTCCCAGGCTGCCCCCTCCTCCCCTGCCTCCGATGCAACAGCAACGCCACAGATCGACTGGTCGAGCGTGCTAAACGGGCTGAGCGACGAGGAACTGACCGCATTGCAGGGAGATGCCACAGCGGCAAGGGAACTGGCAGATATCGCTATATCGAGAAGATAATTCAAACGCTTTGATGATAACAAATACTACGGGAAATCACGGCGTCACCATCGCCGTATTTCGCTCCTCACCATGGAGCATATAAAAAACGCTCTCACCATGAGCGTAGGAAAGGAACGGACAATATGAGCGAAGAAACAACCGGCGCGGCTATGAATACCGAAGCGGAGCAGAATACCGCAACAGAAGAAAGCAAAGCAAGTCAAGAGCAAAACTCTGGTAAAAAAGCGGATAAGGGCGAGGGTCAAACGATAACAATCGCTTACAACCACGAGCAAATCCCTCTGACCTACGAGGAGGCGGCGCGGCTAGCTCAAATCGGGAAACGGTTTGAGGGCAAGGAGGCGCTGCTTCAAAACGCGGAAACCGAGTTTAAACGTTCGGGAGCTGCGACCATGGAAGAATTCATCCGCAAACGCCAGGAAGACCTGAACAAGCAACAGGTGGACGCACTGGTTGCCGACAAGGGCCTGAGCGAAGAAGATGCGCGGGAGTTGATTCGGCTCAGACAACTTGAGCAGCAAATTCAGGAGAACCAGCAAAGGGAGACCGAGCGAAACAAAACGGCCGATGAGCTGCGTGCTTTGAAAGCCAAATACCCTGAAGTCGATCTCAATAAGCTACCGCGCGAGGTTGCCGCCTACGCGGTGCAGAACCACGTTCCGGTTCTTGTGGCTTATGAAAATGTCGTACTGCTCGAACAATACCGAAAGGAGCTGGACAGCGCGAAGCAGGCAAAGGAAAACGAAACGGCATCGGCCGGAAGCATGCATTCGAGCTTTCCAGCGAGCGGCGGAGACTCCTTTGACGTTCTTTGGGCAAGGGGGGCGCGTCGATAATTCAAAGTTATTTAGAAAGGGGAAAAATCAATGCCTGCATCTCAACTCAACAGAATCGAGACTGCAACGAGAATCAGCGAGAAGCTCGATCAGCGCGTCATGGAAAAATCAGTAACTGCCTGGATGACCCAGGGAGCCAGCGACTTTGACTTCAAGGGCAACGGCACATTCCGCATTCCCTCGGTACGGCTCAGCGGCCTGGGAGACTACCGCAAAGACCTCGGTTATCCGATGGGTTCGGTCACGATGGAATACAAGGATTATACCTGTGAATATGATCGTGGCCGGTCGTTCCTGCTCGACGCAATGGACGTGGACGAAAGCAATTTTGTTGTCAGCGCGGCCAGCGTGATGACCCAGTTTACTGACGAATATGTGGTGCCGGAGATGGACGCTACCCGCTTTGCCCGTCTTGCGGCAATCGCCACCGCGCAAAGCAATGCGGAAACCGGATACACCCCTGCCGCTGCTACGATTTATTCCAAGATTCTGAAAGCCATGTATGATGTGCGCGACGCAGGGTATGACGAAGTGGTAGCTCACGTATCCTCGGCAACGCTTCAGGCTCTGGCGGTAAGCACGGAATTCAATCACAACCTGCGGCACGACGATTTTGAGGCTGGGCGTATCTACAGCAAAGTGGCCTACATAGACGATATGCCGCTTATCCTGACGCCGCAGGCGCGTTTTTACAGTGCGATCGATCTGTTGGACGCGGTAACCTCCGGCGAGGAAAACGGAGGATATCAGAAAGCGTCCAGCGGGAAAGACATCAACTTCATGGTGATCGGAAAAACCGTTCCGGCCGCTATTGAAAAGCATGAGGTCAAAACGATTTTAGGGCCGGGAGAACATACGCTGGGCGACTGCTGGTTCCTGGGGACCCGCGTGTACCACGATCTGCTTGTAAAGAACATGCAGCGCGACGGTGTGTATATGAACACCAAATAACAAAAGGGGGTACTGATTTATGGCACAGTTAGTCAATCGTGAGCCTGTCAATGACGGCACTGTTGGACTGAAGTTCACTAACAACATCGACAACAATTACAAAGGCTCGGGTGAGCCGATGGCAACCGCTTACAACGAAACCGATCCTGACCCGATCACCGAATAGGACGTAGACAACCATAGCAAACGCAGGGGGCGGCGACCATTTCCGCCCCCTACCGTTTATCAGAAAGGATGATCCAGATGCGGAGAGTGGGAGTCATAATTCCAGAAGATGAGTCTGCTGATCAGGATATTTTAAATCAGGAAGCAGAAGCCGGGATAAACAACTGGGACGGCGTAACGATACAGGCTATGCGGCGCGCGCTTCGCATGCGCGGAGTGACCGACGTAAACCGTTTGACCAGAGAGGAATGTATTCGGGCGCTGGAAGATCAGGGAGGATCCCGCGATGAAAGCACGCAGAATATTTGATGAGGCCATGATGCTGTACGGCATCGTAAATCAGAGGGGCACAACCGATCAAAGCAGGGCCGAGCTGTATGAAAACCGCGCCTTGACCGCCATGTCGGTGATGCAGAGGGAAATCTATCTCATGGAACAAGGAAACAGCGACCGTATTTACCCCGATGATATACATACCATGGATGACGAGCTGGTCATATCAGACGATAGCGCGCTTCGGGTTATGCTGTACGGCCTTGTGATGTACTTTGCCGAGTTCGATCGGGACGCTTTCCTCTACAACACCTATTCGGTAGAATATTCCAACCGCCTGCAGACGGTAAAGCGACCGAGAAAGCGAATAGAGAAGGTACGGTAAAATGGAGAAACGCCTATGAAAAAGAAACCGACCATGTATGCCCGCAGTTCGTACACTTTACAGTTTGGTGACGGCTCGCGCGGCATGTGCGCAACGAGCGAGACCAATCTTGACGACGGCCAGCTGAGAGATTGCCTCAATCTCTGGTATCGCGGCAAGGAACTGCGTAGCCGTCCCGGAGTGCGATATCAAGGGTCTATTTTGACCAATACGCAACTGAATTACACGCCGGTGGCAGTATCGGAATACTGCCTGCTAAGCGAAGTGGTGCGCTCTGACACTGGCGAGATGGAGGAACAGGATTTTGGATATTATATCCTCTATCTGGATCAATACGGTGTCAATCTGTCCGTAGAAGCCTATTGCTCGAGCGGTACTCACGCCGGGCAAATGCTGGGTTCGCTCGGCGCGTCCGGAGTAGTGAATAACAAGGACGGGGCCTTTGCAATCGGCAACCGTCGCGGGCTTTCCTTTGCCTATACCGGAAGCGACGGAGTAGAACGCACAAAAACCTGCGACGACGTTACGGTTTTTTACGGGAACCGAGTACAGACGCTATGTGAATCCAAAAACCCAGTGAATCCCGGTGCGGCGGCCTTTGCCGATGTGGAGGGGTATGTGCCACTGGTCTTCACCGGAAAGGCCCCCAATGGGGATAACGCCGAGTTTGTAGAAGGATACAACATGCTCAGCGGCCGATGGAAGGAATCGTTTACCACGGCGAGCGAAAAAGATTATATATACACAATGTCAAGAGGAAATCTCAACTGCTATGCCAAGCACACCATCACCTATTCTTATTACGATAACGGGGCCAAGGAGGCAGTGTTCACTATCACGCCCTGTCTACAGGAGGAAAGCTACAAGGATTCCAATACAGTGACCTTATCAGGAGAGCCTTGGGAAGGGGAACACCAGGTTTTCATAAGGGTGCATTACAAGGCCGGCATCTTTGTTGTATACGAGCAAGTGACATCGTCCGGTGTGGAAGCCTATCAGGCATTCTTTCTGACTCGCACGAACGACATAACCAATAATTTAGTCATAGAGACCGAAGGGGCCGAATCTGTATCGGAGACGTCCTATCTTATATCCGACTGCGTAGCCTGCTCCTGGTTCGGCGGCGAGACCCATTCGCTAGGCGGAGGCGGCCACCTGTTTGTGGCCGGGACACGGGAACATCCTGATTTGGTATATTACTCCTCTCCTACCTATCCGTCGAGTTATTTTCCAGAAAACTACAGCATCGCAGTGGGAGACCCCGGCGACCCTATTGTTGCCATGGCACGGCAATACAACGCCCTGATCGTGTTTAAACGAAACAGCACGTACGCCATCACCTATGACGGATACGAAGAGACCATGATGCCGGACGGTCAATATCAGAAACATCCAAGGTATACCTGCACCTGCATCAACGACCAGATCGGCTGCTGGAGTAAAGGAAGCGTTCGGCTGATTGATAATTATCTTGTGTGGCTCGGCACAGGGAACAAGATATATATGCTCCGCTCCTTCTCTCAGTACAGTACTAGGAGCATTCGGGAAATTTCGATGAATATTGAGGATGCGATGGAGGGCATACCGGCCTGCGTGCCCGAAGTGCTGGAGGATTCGACCGAGCCGCGCATCATGACAGTCTCTTTTGACTGGAACGGCTATTACATACTAATCAGCGGCGACAAAGCATGGGCGTGGCATTACCGGGCAACTCCCTACACAGACAGCTCGAATACCGAAAAAGTACAGCGTGCTCTTTCCTGGTATCGCTTCACGCTACCCGAAAGCTTCCTGTTGGGGGCATGCGAACGGGGCGGTTCCCCTGTCCTTTTTACGGGAGACAAAGCCTATACCCTGGACGATACTACCCACACCGACCTGGTATATCAAAACGGACAGGCAGTGGAAACGGCGTACATCAAGCGATATGCCAGCATCCGATACGATCTGGAAGCCCCCTACACTCTCAAAGCGATGGGGGCAATTAACCTGTCATTGTCCGGCGATTCTACGGCCGAGTGTACTCTTACCGGGCAGCTTGACGACGACGATGTGACGATAGCCCATCTGTATCCAGAAGGGCAGGACGGAACATTGGACAAGGTATATCAGCTTTATTCTCACAGGAAAACCTTGCGCAGGGTGGGAATCACAGTCGAAAGCGAATCGCCCGGCGCGCTGGGATTCCCTGTCTCACCTACTGCCGCAATCACATTATTGGGAGAAATTCACTAGAAAGGATGACATGCCATGGCTGGATACCAAACACACCTCACCGACGAGGATAAATTGAAAAAGCAGGAAATACAGCAGGGCTATGCCGACCTTGGAACGCAGGCACAGCAGGGCATCGACCAATCTTATGCGCCGGTAATTGCCGGGCAGAAAAGCCAACTTGCGGCATTACCGGGGCAGTACGATGAGCTACGCCACCAGAACGACTATGAGCTGGAGGTAGCCTCCCGACGGTTTAACGATATGATGGCCATGGAGGGGCAGCAAAATGCGGGGCTCAACCGCACCGAACAGGCCGGTTTACTGGCCTCTCATTCGCAAACCTCGGGCGATATTGCCGTACAGCAGAAAGCCGCGGAGCAGGAAATTCAAAACGCCATTGCTCAGATATTGGCAGAGCGGGAACAGGCGAAATCCGACGCGGCATTGCAGTACCAAACCATGGGACTGCAAGCGGCGCAAGACTTTGAAAACAATACCTTGGCCAATTACCGAGATGACTATTGGACCGAGCGGGGCTATCAGCATGATATCGATATGTCAAATCTATCTCACCAGCAGCAGCTTGAATACCTTGAGGTTCAACAGGAATATAACAAAGAGATGGCGGCCATCGATCAAGAATACGCTCTGGGCCGCATTAGCGCCGAGGAAGCGTCGACCAAGCGCATTCAGGCGGACGCTGCCAGGCTTGATAGAGAAAACGCGTTATTCTCAGCGCAGGTTTCGCAGGCATACGGAGGGAGCGGCACAGACCTGAGCGATTACATCGAAAACGGGACGACCCTCGGCAAAAGCCTCGCTTCACAGTACATGATAAATGACGGAAGCAAAACAGCCTACGCCGACGAGAGCACCCGTGCTTCCGTAGCACAGATGATTTTCAACCGATATTTCTATGTTACTGCCAGTTACGATGAGCACGGCAACACCGTACTGAATTATGAATCCAACTTCGACGGAGACACCTATGGAGACGCAGCAATGGCTGCCTTGGAGGCTGCCATGTCCGCAGCAGGAATTGCAGGGTATTCCGGTTACGAAAATCTATCAAAGCTGGCAGAAACCCAGATGCGAAATCGGAGTTACAGTCACTAAGGAGGGAAGGCCATGACACTGGACGAGCTCATGAGCAGGAGCCATGAAAGGCGGCAAGGTAGCATATTATCGAAAGCGTCCAATGCTTATACCCCCAGAAGGCAACAGGAGGCCGAGGAGAAACGAGAGTACCAAGTGGCGGCAAGACAGGCGGCAAATGAGAAAGCGATGCGCAACGCCGAGGCGGAGCAAAGACGCAAGGAGCAGCTGGAATCACGGCAGAAACAGTACGGGCTAGCTGCTGATCTAAACCGCCAGCAGGCAGGGCTTTCTGCAATTGCGGGAATTCCTTCTGCTGTAGCGGGAAGCAAGCCGCAAGCTCCTGATTTTCAGCAGGAAAGCAATTCCTCCCCTACCATACCTAAGAATTGGAAAGAGACAGCCACATCGACGAAAGCAATCAGAAATGCAGTAGAAAACACTACGGCAGCAGAAGCTGGTTCTGAAGCTGCATATCAGACGCTTGTTGCGCAAAGAAAAGCGCAGGGGAAAACAGACCGTGAAATCTTGCAGGAACTCGGCGATTATACGCAATACAGAGAACGAACCTTAAACCCATCCTTACCGACCATTCGCAACTTTGAATCACGGTATCGGGCGACCAATACGTCCGAATCCAGCTATGCCGGATCGGCGATTAACAATTTCTATTCTGCATTCACCGATTCTTTTTTGACCGATCTGTTCACCGGGCCAGCAGATGCGATCAATAAGCTAGTTCGAGGCGACGACATAGAAAGAGCACAGCAGTACGGACTGGATGTTTCTCTTCCCTCCACTCAGCCGAGCCAGACCATGGAAGAGTTTAAGCCTTTGTCCTATGAGGAAATGGTGCAGGCCTCCAACACTAACCCTTATTACCGGGCGCTTCTGCAAAATGACGGATGGATTGCTTCTGACGGAACACCAACCGAAAAGATGAAAAATCTGAAAGACGCCGAGGGATGGGGCGTCGCCGGTAATGCAGCAGGTGAAATTCTGGAAGCCTTTGTTGTGGGGAATGCAATGGGGGCAGGAGGATTATCCGAAAAAATCTCCAATTCTGCTACCCGTGGCATATCCAAACTAGCCAACGGAAAGCTCAATCAAAAAGTAATCTCGTATATTGGAAAATCCATCGGTGAATCGGCCGAAAATGTGGTGCTGGAACTCCCGTCATCTGTCGGAAGGGCATACGCAGATTCGGTAAGCAACGATGAGTTTGTCAAAGAGTTATCCCAGAACCTTGCCTTCAACCTTTTGGCCGGTATTGCATCCCCTGCGCTGGAAATCGGCGGAAGCAGGCTCATGTCCGAGCTTGCCGACAGACGAACGGTGAACTCTGCCGCCCGTACCATGATGGAAGAAGCACAGCAGGGCGGCACAGCCATCACGATGCAGGAAGCCAGAACGTCCGCAAGAAACGCGCTAAAACGGGACACACCTCGGGTGTCGGTGCTGCAAGACAGCTACAACCGAGCCATGCGCAAAAAAACCGGTACTTATGGCAGTTTGGTTGAAGCAATAACCGGTAGGACTGCATCCGAAGCAGCCAATGCGGCAGACGAGGCAACAGACACGGCCAACATGGTATCAAGAATTACCGAAGCCGCCGACACGGTCAGCACGATACCGGAAGATTTTAAGGCCGCGTACCGTGAAAGCGTCGCAAGACAGGTAGAAGAGCTCAACGGCATTGCCGAATTCAGCGACAGCACTCTGGACTACATCGATTACAATGCCAGAGTAGAAGCCGGTTATCGTAACATCCTTGACACCATCAACAACCGAATACGCAACCAGTACGGCGACGATGTCGCCGATCAGATTCTGACTGAAATGAACGACGCACTGAAAAGCGAACAAGCTTTTTCGGATTATCTGGTTAGGGTTTACAGCGAGGGCGGCGTATTTAGCAACAGGAGTGCTAAAGAATATGCAAACAGCATAACTCAAAAAATCAAGGATAAGGAGAGTTATCAGAAATGGCTTGACAGTATAGAGGATTCCCGATGGGTGTCAGCCGATGATATATCGAGTTCGGACGGGTATATGGACTACGTAAGCGCAAAGGCCGGAACCGCCGTCAAAGACAATCCTTCTATGTCGTCGGTCGTAGACGCGTCTCAAAGCGAACCGCAAATCAAACACCGATTTATCAACAACGTAATCTACGCCGCCGATGAAGCTGTAGAAACGCCAAAAGGCGTTGGTGCAGCCGAGGCAGGATTTACCCGTTCAATGGACAAAGAAGCGGTGGATAACCTTCTGGACGCAGACGAACCGATTGACAAAATAGCCGAATCCATCGGCGAAGAATCGGCGATTGTCAACGCCTCCCGAAGCGTATCAGACGCACCGCTCGATGCCAATGTGACCATAGGCGAAGGCGCACAGGCCAAAACCATTACCGGGCGTGAGTATATCGACCGCTTGAAGAACAGCCCATTTACGCCGAAGACACCCGAAGAAATGAACCGTCATATTGAAAGCATTAACCGGGATATCGCGCGGGCCACTCTGGTGCATGACAATGAAAGCCTGACATTTTCTCTGCTCCAATTACAGGCCGCAAAAGAGGCCGCGCTGTTAATGGACTACAACGCTTACTTGCAATCCAACGGAGAACTAAGCCGATTTATCCAAAACATTCTCGGCACCGATGAAGTACAGAACACGCCTGAGCTATTGTATGCTGTAAGCGGGCTGGAACCGCGCTATATTCCGCGGCACCGGGCGAGCCAGATAGCAGACGCCCAAAAGATACTTTCCCATGATAGCGGCGCAAATTCGCTGTATGGCAGGCTTTATGACAAAAGCGTGGCAATGACCGACACCGACGTCGTGGCCGCTAAAATTCTTTCCGACCAGTTGCGCGCGGAAGGAAAGTACGACGAAGCCGCCCAGCTGTACGAGCTGATTCGGCAAAAATCCCAGGACAGCGGCCGCGCCGTGGAATCCCTGAAAATGTTTCAGGACACCCCCGAAATGATGGTATACAAAGCCCGAAAAGTGGTGGAAGACGCGGTCGGGAAAGACGCCACATCGGCTCTGGACGATTTAGCGGCTGAAGCGCACAAAGCAGACAACGCGGCGGTAAAGAAAAAGGTTAATCAGGTGGCCAGCGGCTTTGACAGCGATCTGGACGCGCTGAATCAGGCGCAGGACGACGCAATCAAAGGGGTGGCAAATGATATTGACAACGCAGTAAACCGCTCCCAGAACAGCGCGCAGGCGCTTCTGAAGCGCATTGAATCGGCATCCAAAAAAGCCGGCGGGAAAGGGACGATGACCAAGGACGATATTCTGACCGCCCGCATGGTGAACGATTTATACGCGGTTGCCAAAAACAGCAGTATTTCCGAGGTTGCGTCCCGGGCGTCGCAGATGGACCGATGGGAACTGGCAAGTGCCGCGCTGGAAGACCGTCATACCTACCGTAGTGTATGGAACGAAGCTCGGACGATGGCATTGCAGAAGTACGCCAACGACCCGGATATGTTAAGTACACTGGAAACATGGACAAGGCAATGGCTCGACGATACCGACATGCTCGACCAGACTATCGGAGGATTGCTTACACAGGCGCTGCGTGAACAGGGCTTTAAAATGTCGGATTTTATAGACCCTAATCTGGGCGGTGATAAGGTTCGCGTGTTTGCGCAGGGCGTTGTGAACAAGCTAGGGCTGGTAGGCTCCGATGCCGAGAACGTCACCGATTACATCATCCGCAAGATTCAATCCCGGCTTGATGAGCCAATGCGTGCTTTGCGCAACGCGGTGGAAAGCGGTGCAACCGACGAGCAGGCGCTAAAGCAAGTCGTAACAAACGCGCTGATATCCCGCGGCACGACCATGCGGAAGATAGTGGAAGAATATTATTCCGGCGATCAGGCGGCCGATCTTGTGGAGTATATCGTGCGGAAAAGTGGATTGATCGGCGACAACGCCGACCGTCTGCGCGAAATGCTCAAAGAAAACATTTATTCTAACATGGAATCCATACGCGCACAGGAAATGAACAAGCTGTTTCAAAAAAGCCGTTCCGAAACGATTGTGAAAAAGCGGGGAGGCATGATAAACCTGTTGCGCAACAGAACTACCCGGGCAGAGAAAGCCGTGAACCTGATTCTTTCCGGAGGCAAAACATCAGACTATCGTGACGCCATAGCAAAAGTGTACAATGTTCCTAACCTTACAGATCATCAAATTGTGCGCATTGCAGACATAGCCCAAAAGATGCAGGGACTGCCTCGAAACACGGAAGCATACAACCGCATGCACAACGATATTCTGGATATCGCAGCAGAGAACACCGGAATGAGGGGTGTGGGTGCTTATGCTGCACTTCAGAAAACCGGAATGTTGACGAACCCCAAAACCCACTTTGTAAACTTGGGCGGCAATGCGGCAGGGCTAGGCGCTCAGAGAATAAACAATGCATATGCATCACTCTTAGAGCGAATTGTAGGGGTGTCGCCGGATCAGAGAATGCACCGTTTGAATTGGTCAGCCGGTGAAGCTGGTAAAGCCAGAGAAGCGGCGATCAACAAGGCATGGAACGATACGGCTAAGTTTGAGTACAGTAAATCCGGGCGTTGGAGCGACCCTAGAAAAACAACCCAAGGGCGCTACAGCAAGGTGTTCAAAGGTTCCAATGCCGTAACGCGCGGTCTGAACAAATACACCGGCACAATATCCGATTTACTGAACGCTGAGGATATGATATTTGCCAAGCAAGCATTTCGGCAGTCGGCTGGTTCCATGATGGCGGCACAGGGCATTGAAACCATGACCGACGAAATCAGCGAACGGGCGTTGAACGAGGCCATGTTTTATACGTTCCACAACAGCAACGCGCTGTCCAATCTCATCAATCAGGCAAAACGGATTCCTGGCGCGGGTAAGGTTTTGGATTTAACCATTTTACCGTTTGTCGGTACTCCCGTAGAGATTATGAAGCAGGCAGTGGTAGACTACAATCCGGTAGTCGCTGCGATTCGCTCCATCAAGAACATGCGCGGCGGAAACGTATACGACGCAATCAACATCGCGGCAAAGGGATTGACCGGCTTGTCTGCTTATGTCATGGGAAGCATTCTGCATTCTATGGGAGTAATCAAACTGGGCAGTTCCGCGGGAAAAGAAAGATCACTGGCTACTGCGTCGCGTGAAGATGATTTTTCCCTGCAATTCGGGCCGTACAGCATTCACGTTGGGAATCTTCAGCCGTACATGATTCCCGTAATGCAGGGGGCGGCTCTGTCCCAAGCGGTTGATGATGCCGTGAACGAATCCGAGGAAGGCGTCAAATGGGAAGTGATTATGCAAGGCATTTTATCCGACTGGGCGGGCGTTGCAATGGATAACTCCATGTGGTCATCGATTGAGAACATCACATCGTCGCGCGGTGGGGAAGCTCAAATCGGCGACGTGGCGGGCAGGGTTGTGGAAAACTATATGGGGTCTATTGTTCCTGCCGCCGTCGGTGCTGTTGCAAACGCTTCGGACAATACCCGGCGTATGTCCAACGGCGATACTTTTTTGGAAAATGGAACGAACCGCCTGCTTTCCAGAATACCCGGTTATTCGTACACCCAGGAAGCAATGATCGATATGTGGGGAAACGAGGTTGTTGATACCGGTGTTAACGGAGCTGCAGGAACTGCTCTTGACACGTTCAATTCCATAATCAATCCGTTGCGCGTATCGGTCGATCCTTATGCAAAAGATCCATTGACAAACGAGGTGGAAAGACTATTCAACGCCGGATACAATCAAGCAGTACCTAGTACGCCGGACGACACATTTGATTTTGACGGAAAGACGTACACAATGACGAATGCCGAGTATGCCGATATGTGTCGCGAAATTGGAAAGCTAAGATATACCCGTGCGAATAACCTCATCGGCACGTCAACGTTTCAAGCGCGGGACGACGAAAAGAAAGCGGACGCGTTAGCCAAGATATATTCGGCTGCGTCCACAGAAGTACGCAACCGATGGAAAGCAAAACTCGCAAAAAATCTGGACAAAGAATAGAAAAAAGCAGCGACACAATGATGCCGCTGCTTTTTAATATCGGTAGCAGATTGGTTATTGAATTACCCACAAGAACCGTTCCATTTCATTACTACTGTATGCACCGTAGATTTGGATATTCCGAAGCTTTTGGCTGCGGCTCGAACCGTGGACTTGTGTTCCACGATATACTCGCCCAGAATGACCGTTCGCTTATCTAATGTCCCCCTCAACATAACACCCTCTTTGCTTCGATATCTCTACACCCATTGTTATGTAAGAGAGAGGGAAAATATGAACATATCGCGTGAATTCCACCCCCACGCCTACCGTCTCTGGCCACGTGCGCCTCGCAGGGTACAGCATGAGTCGCCATCCGTTGCCGGATGCCGGAAATGGCTTTGGGAAGGGGTTTCTTGCCCCTGAAAGCCTCGCCGGCCGAACCGAGGCGCCGGGAGAGGAAAACAGTCACAACCCCTGGAAAAGCCGGAGGTTTGAATCAGCCAATAAGGGCCTTTTTCCCTGCAAGTGTCTCAACACGCGCTCAATTTTATTTTACTTTCTCCACAGCCCGTTCATCGGCGGCTATTCTACCTGCCACCTTCTATGATGAATCCCTTATTGTTAGCAGCTCACTTCGCTCGTGCGATTGTTTCTTTTCACGGATGTTCCACCATCTCAGCTGGTCTTTCCCTACCCAATAAAACAGCGCGGGGCATATCCATGGATATGCCCCGCGCCTCGTATCAAAAGTATGTCGTTACCATGCCGGTTCCTACTGCCGGCCATCTTGGTTTGCCCTTAAGCCACGCTACATTCTCCACGTGGTCTCACGGACAATTTTTGCATAGCTCTCAATGATTTTGACGACCTTGACCGACACATTGGTGTCGGCATAGTCCTCAGCCATGACGGTCTCTTCCCCCTGCTCGGCCATGGCAACGGCCAAATCCAGCGCGCGGCGGATATCCTCCGCCTGAATGCCGCCGATGACGATGGTTCCCTTGTCCAAAACCTCGGGCCGTTCGGTCGAGGTGCGGATCAGCACGGCCGGGAAGCCCAGCATGGCCGACTCCTCCGACAGGGTCCCGCTGTCGGACAGCACGCAATAGGCGTTCTTTTGGAGCTTGTTGTAATCCAAAAAGCCAAACGGCTCCAGACTGCGAACCAGAGGATGGAAGACAAAGCCCGCCGCCTCAATCCGCTTACGGCTGCGCGGATGGGTGGAATAAATTACCGGCATTTGATAATGGTCGGCGATATCGTTGACCGCCGACATCAGCCGCTCAAAATGCACCGGGTCGTCGATGTTTTCCTCCCGATGGGCCGAAAGCAGGATGTACCCTCTCGGCTGCAACCCCAGCCGCTCGAGCACGTCGCTTTGTTCAATGCGCTCGGCATGATCGCGCAGCACCTCCCGCATGGGGGAGCCTGTTACGAAAATGGTTTTGCCATCCAATCCTTCGCCGAGCAGATAGCGCCGGCTGTGCTCGGTATAGGGAAGATTAATGTCGGCAATGTGATCCACAATCGTGCGGTTGACCATCTCGGGCACATTCCAGTCCCAGCAACGGTTCCCCGCCTCCATATGAAAAATAGGAATTTTCAGCCTCTTGGCGCCGATAGCAGCCAACGCAGAATTGGTATCACCCAAAATGAGCAAAGCGTCGGGGCGTTCCCGACGCAGGAGTTCATAGGAACGCGCGATGATGTTCCCCATTGTCTGCCCCAGATTTTCACCAGCGCAGTCAAGGTAAGCATCCGGCTCACGCAACCGAAGATCTTCAAAAAAAACTTGGTTTAGGGTATAATCCCAATTTTGTCCCGTGTGGACAAGCATATGGTCAAAGTACCGGTCGGCGCAGCGGATGACCGCCGACAAGCGGATGATCTCGGGGCGTGTGCCGAGAATGGTCATCAATTTCAGCTTTCCCACAATCAAACCTCCAAAAAATAAGTGTCCGGCCGCTGCGGGTCAAAGCACTCGCTGCACCACATAAAGGTGACCAGATCCGTGTCCCCCAAATTTTCGATGTTGTGCGTATAGCCGGTGGGGATATCTACGACCTCGAGCCGGTCCCCGCTGACGTAGTACTCGATGACCTCGTCGCTGTCGGGCAAACGGAAGCGCACAACCCCCCTGCCGCTGACAACAAGGAATTTCTCGTTCTTTGTGTTATGCCAATGATTCCCCTTGGTAATGCCCGGCTTGGAAATGTTGACCGAAAACTGCCCCCGGTCGGCCGTGCGCAGGATCTCGGTAAAGGAGCCTCTCTCGTCCACATTCATCTTTAAAGGATAGGAAAAAGCGTCCTGTGGCAGATAAGACAGGTAGGTAGCATACAGCTTCGCAACCAGGGGATCGGCCATATCGGGTACGCTGCGATCCTCCCGGCTGGCCCGGAAAGAGAGCAGAAGGTCGGCAATGCGCCCCAACGAGGCGTGGTGCTCGACCGGGACAAAACAGAAATCGCCCTGGCGGTTCTCCTGTCCCGCCGCGGCACGCACCAACTCGCCGACCACGTCGTCAATGTAGCACAGCGTCAACTCAGCGCTGCGGTCGCGAACCGTGATCGGCTTGTCCCGCGCGATATTATAACAGAAGGTAGCCACCACGCTGTTGTAGTTGGGCCTGCACCACTTTCCAAACAGATTAGGGAAACGGTAGATGAGGATGTTGGCCCCCGTCTCGCGCCCATAACGGCGCAACTCCTCCTCCCCTGCCCGTTTGGAGCGGCCATAAGGGTTGTCCTGATCCGCCTGAATGGAGGAGGCAAGCATGACAGGGCAGGGATTTCCCTGCCTTTTCAGCGTATCGAGCAGGGTCGAGGTAAAACCAAAGTTCCCCTGCATAAACTCGGCGTCCTCCTTCGGGCGGTTCACGCCGGCCAGATGATAAACAAAATCACAGTCGGCACAGTACTGCTCTAACAGCGCCGGATCGGTATCCACATCGTATTCATACACCGTCAGGCCGGCTGGCAAAAGGCTGTTTTTTTCCCTGCCCGACGCAATGTTGTCCAGTTGAGCGGTCAGATTCCGCCCCACAAATCCCTTGGCCCCCGTAACCAGCAGTTTCACTGCCATTCCCGCCTTTCCGTCCACCTTACTGGAGATGGTGCGTTATTTTGAACGCTTCCAAGCGCTCAATTCCTCCTGCATCTCATGGAGTGTCAGCAGCTTCTGCTTGACCTCTTCCACGGTCAACAGCGCGGTGTTGTTGGAATCAAACTCCTGCATGGACGCGCGTGCGACGTTTCCATCCTTGAAATACTTGTCGTAATTCAAATCTCGGTTGTCGGCCGGGACACGGTAAAAATCCCCCATATCGATCGCATGCTGGCACTCCTCGTTGGTCAATAGGGTCTCGTACATTTTTTCTCCATGCCGAACCCCGATGATTTTGATGGGGTTGTCCGCCTCAAACAGCTCTTTGACCGCCTGCGCCAGCACGCCGATCGTGCAGGCCGGCGCCTTTTGCACCATGATGTCGCCGGTACTGGCATGCTCAAAGGCAAACAGGACCAGCTCGACCGCCTCCTCGAGGGACATGATAAACCGGGTCATTTTCGGCTCGGTCACCGTAAGGGGCTGCCCGCCCTTGATTTGCTCGACAAACAGTGGAATGACCGATCCGCGGGAATACATGACGTTGCCGTAGCGGGTGCAGCAAATGGTCGTTTTATCAGCGTCCACCGTGCGGGATTTGGCCACAACCACCTTTTCCATCATGGCCTTGGATATCCCCATGGCGTTGACCGGATAGGCCGCCTTATCAGTCGAAAGGCAGATGACCTTGCCTACCCCCTCTTCGATGGCCGCCGTCAGCACGTTATCGGTGCCGATGACATTGGTGCGAACCGCCTCGACTGGAAAGAATTCACAGGATGGCACCTGCTTGAGGGCGGCGGCGTGAAAAATATAGTCTACCCCATGCATGGCTCCGCGTATGCTCGATATATCCCGAACATCCCCGATGTAGTATTTTATCTTCTGGCTGTACTGAGGGTATTTGAGCTGATACTCATGCCGCATGTCATCCTGCTTTTTCTCATCTCTGGAAAAAATACGAATTTCGCCAATGGGCGACTTCAAAAAGCGTTCCAGCACCGCGTTGCCAAACGAACCGGTACCGCCGGTTATCAGCAGAGTCTTTTGATCAAACATTCTTCTTCTCCTTTGGCCACGGCAATTCGCCGTTATTATCATTTCAGGCTATCCGCTTCGCACGGATGTACGCATCCCGTTGTTTTCCACATGAAGCATAAGATAGGGCAATGCCAGCAAAAGCATCCAACGAGATAAAGCCCCCTATAGTGAAGTGGAGGTTGAAACCCCATCCGTTTCCTCAGGGCGGGATGGACCGGTATCCTATCTACCACAGGCAGCCGTATTCTTTATTTTGCCACAGGTTCGCGTTCCGATACGGAAATGGTTTCGGCTTGTTCGCTCAAGTCATGCGCGCCCTCCTGCTCGAGAACCGCAACGTCGGAGGCCGGCTGAATCTCAACCGCCACTTCCACATCCGGCTGAGCAGCCTGTTCCAGCGTGCCGGTGCCGCCTTCCACCACCCCTTCGCAGCGGAACACACGCAAAAAGGTGCCTAAAAAGCAGCGCAGGTCAAACAGAAAGCTCATCTTTTCCACGTACTCGCCATCCAGCCGCGCTTTTTGCTCAATGGACAACTCGTCGCGCCCGTTGATTTGAGCCCATCCGGTTAAACCAGGGCGCACGTCATTGGCCCCGTACCGATCGCGCAGGGCTACCAGATCATCCTGATTCCATAAAGCGGGGCGCGGACCCACCACACTCATCTTTCCCGACAGAATGTTAAAAATCTGAGGCAACTCATCCAGCGACGTCCTGCGCAGGAAATTTCCGATGGGGGTTATGTACTGCTCCGGCGAATGAAGCATGTGGGTCGGGCAGTCCTTGGGAGTATCCACCCGCATCGTACGAAACTTTAAAATATGGAAATACGTTTTATGGATGCCCACCCGCTTCTGCCGGAAAAAAACCGGCCCAGGGGAGGTCACCTTGATGAGGAAAGCGAGCACCAGCAGCACCGGAGACAAAAGCACCAGACCAAGGGCGCTCAGAAAAATATCCAATCCTCGTTTTACGATTTGGTACACGACAACTTCCCACCTTAGGAAAAATTGCGTCGTTGTCACAGCAAACCATCCGGCCGCCATAACTGACATATTATAGCACAGGCTGCCCGAAAATTGCAAGAAAGACGCAGTAAAATATCAAAAATTCTGATTTGCTTATCCTGTGTCCGTCATTCAAATACCCCGGGCACGGTATCCATCATACCATATCGCGGCCTGTTTGGATACCGGTAATTTGAGTATACCATCCTGCCTGTAAATTCCCAATTTGGAAATCTAAAAACAATTATATTATAATTTACAACATTATTCAAGTGTATTTTACAATTTTTTAAAAGTGTATATATCCCCAAAAATATCACTTACTATAATTGTGAGGTGGTATTGATGGCATTTCGTATCGAGCGGGAAGAGTATATCAACAAAACCTTCCGGCTTCCTAAGAAAATGGTAGAAACCATGGAAGGATTGTGCGACAAGAAAAATATTTCACTCAATAAACTCGTGGTAAGGTGTATTGAATATGCACTGAGTGATCTGGAGGATGACGAGGAACCACGGGAATAACTTTCTTTTGATGCAAATGGAAGCAATGCTACCGGTTAATTGGTAGTATGTTTCATTGACTATGAAAACGGATCGATATTGATACAATAATTTTCAAGATATTTTTCTTCTATTCACCGGCCATTGCAGCCGTCTTATGTTTGGGATTTCCAACCGGTCCCCCTCTCGCTGACCCGCCCATTGGCTCAACGACCATTTGAAAGGAAATCGCTCCATAAATGTTACGCCCCCGGCGAAGCCGGGGGCGTGAAACGTTCTTGACCAGGCACAACACGATGTGCGCCTGCCCTCCATGAGGCCATAAATGTGCCGGAAAGCAACGTTACCAGCATATGACGGCCCCCTGCGGGGCTTTCTTTGTGCCCGCTATTCCTGCCGTCTATAACAGGCGATCTTATTTTCATCCGGCCGGATGGAGAATCCAGTCTTCACAAGGCCGCCGCGAAACGTACGGCGGCATCGGCTTTTTCCTGCGCCCGGCCGCATTCCACAACACCCGGTTAAGGGTTGGAGGGCTCATCCGGGACAAAGACGATGTCGCGGAAATAGTTGATATAGGCAGGATGGAATGCATCGGGCATCGCCCCGAGGGTGACGGAATACAAGCCGCTGGCCTGGTAGGTGATCAGGTCGCCGTTGCAGATGGGCCCGTTAAAGCTGTTATCCGCCCCCAGGCCGCGTGGATAGTAGGTGTCCTCGCTGTTGGAAACCGAAATAATGTAATCCTGGTTGGCCTCAATCGCAATGGGCCGCGGCAATTCATATTCCTGCCAGCCTCTCCAGCCCGAATCCACTTCCCATTCCCAGGGGCCGTCGATCAAGGTTTGGGTCTCACAATCCCAAAGGCTGACCGAGTGGATTCCGCCTTCCTCCTCGCAGGTGTAAATGCGTACTTTGGTTATGACGCCGTCCACCTTGGCGGAGAAGCGGGTACCAAGCTCATACCGTCCGGTATGGTGATCAAAGTCGGTGGGCACCTGGGTGGTCATAATGGTCTGTGCATTGGATTTGAAAACAATGTCGCGGAAAAAGTTGGTCGACGTTGTCTGGTTCGGCATAGCGCCGGACGTATCGGTGTATACGCCGCTGTCGGCAAAGGTGACCAGGTCGCCGTTTTCAACCGGCTGGGCCAGTTGGCCCTCACCCATGGCACACTGCGCATTGGCATCCCCCGAGACCGCAATGACATATTCCTTATCCCCCTGGATAGCCACCGGCTCGGGCAGGGTAAAGTACTGCCAGCTTTCCAGCCCGGCCGCCACGTTCCATTCAAAGGGTCCGGCAACCAATTCCCCGGTCTCATAGTCCCACAAACGGACGGTGCGAAGGCCGGATTCCTGCCCGCCGGTATAAATGCGCACTTTCGTGATGGCGCCGCTGACCTTGGCGGAAAAGCGCGTGCCAAGCTCGGCATGGCCCTTGTCAAACGTCTCCGGCTGCTGTGCGGTAAAGATACTCTGGTTGTAGATATCGCCGCTGCCCACCGAAACCGAATCGATTCTCGCCCAGCCGTCGACCGCATTGCCGCGCTCGATACCGACTTGATAATTGCCGGCTTCGGGCACCTCAAAGCTCCAGCTCACTTGCGCCCACTCGGTATTGCTGAACTCCTTGGATGCGATCAGCTCCTGCGTATTCAGGTCTCTAACAAACATCCTGCACGCAGCGCCGCTGCTTTGCACCTTGGCGTTAAACTGGTAGGTCTGGCCATCATAGAGCTTGATTCCCTGGTAAAGGGAGGCGTTCCCTTCTTCCAGGTGATCGATGTAGCCGTACCATTCGCCGTCCTGCCCCACGCTGTCGTTTTTCGCGCCGGCCGATTCGGCGTTATCGTTCGGCCTCGACACCCAGTAGGCATCGCCGGTGTACTCAAAGTCCCCGTTGTGCATGGAGGCCATGCTGTCATAGCCGTGGACACTGCTGAGGGGAGTCTCATAGAAATTGCTTTGGATCGAGCCGATCTCATTGTTCCTAAACCAAATGTCCTTCACTGGGCTGGGTTCCACAGCCTCGTCAAACAGGTTGTCGTTCCAAATCCCCATAGTTTGGAAATAATTGTCGTTGACATAGACACGGCTGACCTCGACCAGATGCTGGTCGGGGCAGCCCGACCCCCAGATAATCATGGCGAAAGCCTTGTAGATATCCTCGGTAAGCTCACAATGGTTGTTGTCAACCTGAATGTTTTTGCTGGGCTGAGGATCGGCCGAGGACCACCACGTTCCACCGCGGGGATCGTTGTAAGAGGCAAAAATATAAATGCCGTCGTCGCCCGTATACAGATTCGATTCGGTGATGCGGATATCCTGGGAATTCATCAGGGAAATACCGTCGGTATTGCCGTCAATCGGCTCCTTGATCGTCACGCCTTTGATCAACCCGTGGTCGCAGGTGTAGGGCATCATGGCGTACGTACTGTATTGCTGGATGGTGATATCGGATATCTCAAACCCGCTCACCCGGTAAAGTCCGATCGGGCAGACATGCAGCGTGGTGTCTTCGCTGGCGCCGCGGGTCATTTCAATCGTCCCTTTTCCGGTAATGACAACGTTGGTCGTCCCTTCCCCAGCATACACAAGAGGATAGTTCTCATACCAGGTGTGGCCAAACATCACGTCCATCGAATCGTGGCCGTATTTGGGAGCATACGCTTCATATGAGTCGCCTGCCGGGCGGACATAATCGTCCGGATTGCCGCTCTGCTTTAGTTTTGCGCCATCCTCAAAATACAGGACAATATTGCTCTTGAGAATCAGATTGCCGGTCAAGAAGGTTTTGTCTCCCGTGAGGCACACCGTACCGCCGCCCGCAGCGTAGGCATCGTCAATTGCCGCCTGGATGGCCGCGCGATCGTTGGTCTCGCCATCGCCCTTG
Organism: uncultured Eubacteriales bacterium; assembly: GCA_965145485.1. GTDB lineage: Bacteria > Bacillota > Clostridia > Oscillospirales > Acutalibacteraceae > CABQCM01. The sequence continues at coordinate 24,620 of CBCTCU010000037.1, forward strand.
GCGTTGTAGGGCGCTTCGGTGACCCGAATCATATTTTCCAGATCGGGCTTGATGCCAGGGCCTGGATCGGGATCAAAGCTGATATCCGGCTCAGGGTCGGGTGTGGGCTCCGGATCGGGGTCGGGATCAGGATCCGGGTCGGGGTCCGGATCGGGGTCGGGGTCTGGATCCGGGTCTGGATCGGGGTCCGGGTCGGGATCGGGGTCCGGATCGGGGTCAGCATTCTCTACCGGGAAGCGATCAATCAGCTCTACAGAATACTGAAGGATGGTGAGAGCGTCTACGGCATCCACCACATCATTCCCATCCACATCGGCCCGGGTGAAGTCCTCGCCCGATAAAAGCTTCAGCTCCACCGAATGCTGTAATGCAGCCAGGGCATCCCCTGCGTCGATCTTTTGATCGGCGTTCGCGTCTCCAATCGGCAGCCCGGACTCGGTGGCGCCCAAGCCGCTGACCGTCAAGCAGCCCAGTCCCAGCGCCACGCTCAGAAAAGCCGACAGAAAACGTTTCCAACTTTTTCTCATACAAACCCTCTTTTCTATGGATTGTTGTTCTGGTAATCATTTTAAACAGATTATTATTTATTGCACATGTGCTAAATGGATAAACTTAAAAACTTAATGTTGTTCACTATTCACAAACGTCTCGCCCTCCTCCATTGCGGCCGCGAAGTACCGTTTCCCTGCATGCCTCCCGGCATCAGACAATCATCGGACGCTTGTATTCCCAGCCCCGCCCTCTCTCAATCCACCGTCACCGCCCGCATCAGCCTGCAATACCGGGGCGCACGGCATCCGGCTCCAATCCCTCGCTTGTACCTTACCCCGCCGCTCATCCGTGAATTTGCGGGCATGGAGGCAAGGGCATTCGGTTTCTCTGCCTTCGGATAACGACTCCCTTCGCCGCCTTCGTCGAGCGGGATCGGTTAGCCCATGCCAGCAGTACCGGTGGATGCCGGTTTATACCGATCAATACACCGGCCGCACAAGGGAACCAAAGTCCCCTGTGCGGCCGGTGTGTTTTCTCATTGGCAAATGTGCGGACCGAGAGAGTATTACAGATTGCCTGCTTTGCGGCGATATCCCGTCAGAGCAGCCGCCAATGCGGCGCAGCCGACGCCAAAGGCTGCTGCAACCGGGAACAGATCGCCCGTCTTAGGCGGCGCCGGGCTTTGCGGTATCAGGGCGGCGGAGGTAAACCGGTCGAGGTCAACCGACCCGTCGATCCCGGCGACCTCCCCCTGGTCGGAGTACTGAAACCCGGCCCATGCATCCCAGGGGCCAAGGGACCCCAAATCGGTCCGGCTGTAGTCGGCAACCCACAAGGGATACCTCGCTAGGGCCTGGTCCCAGAGGCTTTCCACGTTGGCATAGTCGGTATAAAACAGGGGGGTGACGTTGGTGTTTTCCTCTACGCGCTGGGCAAAAGCCAACGCCACGCCGTTGATCTGCTCGCGCGAAAGGTCCCCGAACTGCTCGTAGTCTACCGCCGGACGGCAATCGTAGGCATAACCCTCGATCAGCGAGGTAAAATAATCCGCCTGCTCGCGGGCCTGCTGTGCGTCGGTCGCGGTGACGAAGTAGTAAAAGCCGACCTTCAGCCCGGCATCCAGCGCCTCCTGCGCATTCTGGCGAAACCGGAGATCTTCCTCCATCCCCTCGCCCGCGCGGATATAGACGATCTCAATCCCGGCATCCCTGACCTTTGAAAAGTCAATGTCACCCTGCCATACGCTGACGTCAACGCCTTCGTAAACCTCCTGGGCCGAGGCGGCAAAGCTCGACAGCGCGCACAATCCAATCAGCAGAAACAGAGCACAGAGCTTGCGTAACCGTTTCATAACATCCTCCTTTCTGTTATCAATCTATGACCGAACCGGACAAAGGGTGCCCTGAAAGCCGCCGCTCCAAAGAGTAAACGCCGCCTGCCGCGCTCGGGGGCGGCAGGCGGCGTATCCCTTTCGGGCTGCATGAAAGGCCTTGCTTGAGCGCAAACTATCCCGGAAAGGAGAGGACCTATGAAACGTTTTTTAATGTGCAGCTACGGCGCGGTTGCCATCGCGCAGGATGCGCCCGCCCAGGCCGAATTACTGGACACGGTCGCCGTCAGCCGCGAGGAGCGTTACCGGGTGTGGAAGGCCGGCGAGGAGCTCTGCGCCGTGCGGGTGGAGTGGAATCCATCCTCATTCCCGTCCTATCCAGCACCGTAGACGCCGCGAAGGACCAAAAAAGCCTGCGCTGCGGCCGCTAAGGCAGCCAAAAATCCCCCCTGTGTAGTAAGCAAAAACTGGACAGGTCCAGTAAAAACGGACAGTGACAAAATACCCCCTGATGTAGG
>CBCTCU010000038.1:0-25715 GCA_965145485.1 uncultured Eubacteriales bacterium
AGGGGCTGCCCATAGCGGGCTTGGACGGGTACCGTACGCTGCAAAGTCTCAGCGTGATGCGGCGCGGCCCCGGACGCCAGCTGTTCCTGAGCATCCTTTCCTACGTGACGCTGGGGCTTCTTGTGGCGGCCGGAGGGGTATTCTTTTGGAACGCACACAATCCGATTCTACTACTTTTCTGCCTGTATTTGGGTGTCTTATTGCCCTATCGGGAAAAACACTAAATCACCCAGGCTGTTTACGCAGCCCGGGTGATTGACAGGGTCTGAATTTGTTGTACTACGCCGTTGGATGGGCGGCTAATCGCAAAGCTGTTTATAAATATCGCCTTTTTTGTGGCCGGTGCGCGACGCGGCCTCCTTTGCCGCGAGGGAGGCGCTCTGCCCTTGCGCCATCAGCGAGCGGGCAAGATCGACCGCTTGGTCGAGCGGGGGAGAGGCTGCATCTGCCTCGGGTTCTACAGCGCCTTCGACAATGAGCACGAATTCGCCCCGGGGCGGATTGGCCTCGTAATGCGCTACGGCTTGGGATAACGTGGTCAGAATGGTTTCCTCATGGATTTTTGTCAGCTCCCGAACCAGGGATATGCGACGGTCGCCCAGAGCGTCCAGCAGGTCCTGCAAAGTCGAGCGCAGCTTGTGCGGCGCCTCATAAAAAACCATCGTGCGGCGCTCCAACCGGATTTCCTCCAAATGCTCCCGCCGGCTCTTTCGGTTCATGCTCAAAAAGCCTTCAAAGGTAAAACGTCCGCAGGACAGCCCCGACACGGCCAGGGCGGTGACCACTGCGCTCGGGCCGGGCACCGCCACCACCGGCACCCCGCTTTGGCGGCAGAGCGCCACCAGATCCTCGCCGGGGTCGGAGATGGCCGGCATGCCCGCATCGGTGACTAGGGCGGCGCTTTCTCCGGCCATGAGGCGGTCGATGATGCGCCCGCTGGCCTGATACCGGTTGTGCTCGTGGTAGCTGATCAGAGGAGTATGTATCTCAAAACGGCTGCACAGCTTGCGGGTGACGCGGGTGTCCTCGGCGGCGATGAAATCCACCTGCTGCAAGGTTCGAATCGCACGGGGGGAAAAGTCGTCCAGATTACCGATGGGGGTCCCCACTACATATAAGCTACCGCTCATCGTCTACCTCCTCCTGTCATTCATCGTATCCCTGTTGAAGCTGGATGTCCAAGGCTCCTCCGATAAGATGAGCATATCCTCCACCCGAAGCCCGGGACGGGCGCAGCGCCGCCCCTCGACCAGCGCCAGGAAGGGGGCGGCCCCCCGGCGGTGGCTGACCAGTTGGAGCCGCTTGGGCTCGATGTGAGCGGCGCGCAGGGCCACCATCAGATCACACAGCCGTTCGGGCCGGTGGCACAGGGAAAAGCGGCCGCCCGGGTGCAGGAGGCGGGCCGCCGCCGCGGCCACCTCCTCCAGGGTGCAGCAAATTTCCTCGCGCGCGACCGCCAGCGAGGGATGGGGGCTGGACTTACCGCTTCCCGCCGCGAAAAAGGGGGGATTGCAGCTCACGATGTCGTAGCCGCCTGCCGGCAAAACGCCCTCCAGCCCGCGCAGGTCGGCGCAGTGAGGATGGATACGCTGACGCAACCCCTGTTCCTCCACCGCCCGGTCAAGCAGAGAGACGGCCTGCGGCTGAATTTCCACCGCATCGCATACCGTTGGGCCGCCGTCTCGAGCCCATAGCAGGGGAATAATGCCGCAGCCCGATCCCAGATCGCAAGCCCGCTCGTGCGCGCGGGGAGCGGCGAACCGGGCCAGCAGAATCGAGTCGACCGAAAAGCGATGGATGTCGTCGCAATAGACATAGACCCCATCCCCGAGCGGTTCTCGGCGGATCGTTTGGCCTGCCGCAACGCCGGGGAGCATGAAAGAAGCATTGCCCGAACATCGGGACACACACGCAGCCCCGTCACGTCTGGAAAAAATGAGGGTGCCAGGCGCGTCGGTACTAGGAGGATCGGGCTCTGCGGGTGCCGTATCGCCAGCCAGACTCATGAAAGCGGTTTGGAATCCGCTCGCAGCTTCGGTCTGGGGCATAGGACTATCGCCCAACGGCTGCACGATACCGCCGGGTACGGCCGTTGATTGATCGCTGTCGTGTCGCCCGGCCTCCAACCCATTCCCGGCCTGGAAGGGGGTATCCCGGTGCGCCGTCACTTTGCCGGTATCGCGCGTGCGGCAATGGCCGTCCAGCCGCGTTCACGCTTTATTTCCACAATGTCAAACCTGTCTTTTAACGAAGCGAGGATTTCCTCCTCGCGCTGGTCGATGATCCCGCTCATCAGATAGACCGCCCCCGGCTTCAGATAGTCGAGGATGGAACCGTTGAGCTCGAGGATGACGTCGGCCACAATGTTGGCCGCCACCATGTCGTATCGGCCGTTGACCCGATCGGTCAGGCTGCCGGCAAGGGCCTCAAATCGATCCTCCACCCGGTTTAGAGCGGCGTTTTCAGCCGCCGTACGCACCGCCGTCGGGTCGATGTCAACGCCGACCGCCCTTTTGGCCCCCAGCAGCAGGGCGGCGATCGAAAGAATGCCGCTGCCGCAGCCGACGTCGAGAATTTCCATACCGGGGGATACGTAGCGCTCGATGAGCTCCAAGCACATGCGGGTGGTTTCGTGCGCGCCGGTACCGAAGGCCATCCCCGGCTCCATGGTCAGCACGGTGCGTCCGCTATCCCCGGCAGGCTCCTCCCAGGCCGGCTGGATCAAAAGACGGTCGCCGACGGGGAGAGGTTTAAAATATTTTTTCCATTCATTTGCCCAGTCGTCCTGCCGGCAGACCCGCTCCTGGCTGGAGAAGGGGATACCCTCGGCCGCAAAGCGCTCGCGCAAAAAGGCCAGCGCCTCGGCCGGATTGTCCTCCTCGCTCAGGTAGATATGGATGAGCCCGACCGAACGATCCTTGGAGAGAAGCTCCTCATCGATCAAATCGATGTGGGCGATATCGTTGACCTCCTGTTCGAGGTTCCGGTAATCTTCAATATACATACCGTACGGCGCCGCCATCTGGGCGATGTCGCAGGCCCGGTCGAGCAAATCGGCGGGCAGGGTGAGTATAATTTCCTGACAGTCCAATGTGATCCCATCCATTTCTATCCATGTTTTTGATGTGAACAGGGAATGCATTATCGAGTATCAAGTTTCCCCATATTCTCTGTCTGTACGCGGCCATGCCGGAAGGAAAGCTTGCTGCGACGACGCGTGGTCCGGTAGTTGGATTCCCGCAAGCGCTACGAGCGGGCCCTGTGTTTGCCGGCTCGTGTGCCGTCCGCGCCGGAGTCATGCTTGCGGAAATCTCGACTGGTCATGGCCGGATTCGCCCTTTTGCCCTCACGCCTCGGTTTGCCGCGGTAATGCGGCGCAATACCGCCATGGCCCTTTTACCGAATATGGCAGGCAAACCGCAAAGGGCCGTTAATTGTTCACCCGGTGGTGAACCGGCTTGATATCGGCCGAAAGCTTGCCGAAGTGATAGCCCTTATCTTTGTAAAATTGGATGATTTGCGGCAGCGCTTCTACCGTCGTATCCTTGACCCCCGTATCGTGCATTAACAGCACCACACGCTGCTGGTTGCCGGTTTGCTTTTTGACATTCTTAAGCAGGGTAGAGGCAGGGATATGGTTGCCGTCAGCATCGCCCGAATCGCAGTTCCAATCAAAGTAGGAGTATCCCTTGGCCTCCACCGCGGAAACCAGCCGGGTCATGATGCCCTCGTTGTATTTCTTGCTGGTGGTATTGCTTGAGCCGCCGGGAAAGCGGATGATATTGGGGACGTATCCCAGGATGTCCTTAACCTTGTTTCCCACCCGGGTGAGGTCGTCAAAAAAAGCCTCGTCCGACGCGTAGAGCTCTTTGTAATCGTGGGTGTCGGTATGAAGGCCAACAGCATGTCCGGCCTCGGCAATGTTTTTTACATATTCTATTTTACTGGTCCCTTTGACAAAAAAAGTGGCGGTTACGCCACTTTCCTTGAGGATATCGAGGATTTTTAAGGTGTTGTCCGATGGGCCGTCGTCAAAGGTCAGGTAGACAATCGGAAGCGTTTCCTCGGAATATATCTTCTTTTTCGCGGCAAGCTGTGCTTTTAGAGAGGAAAGGGTATCCTCGTATTCTTTCATTGCAGCCTCGTTTTCTTCCAGTGTGCTTTGCTGGGCGTCGAGCTGCTCCTGCATCTGCTGAATCTGGCTTTGATTCTGTTCAAGCTGTTTTGTGAGCTCGTCCCGTTCCCGGCTGGCGACGGAACTGGTCAGGACCGCCGTCACAGTGATGGATAACGCCACCAAAACCGCCATAACGACAATCAGTAATGAAGTACTCCGTTGCTTTCTCTTCTCCTGTTCCATTCCGCTCACCTCATCTCTTTCTACTGTTATTATACTTTATAGTGCCTTGTTATATTTCTCTAAAAATATATTACATTAATTTAACCACCTGCCAAGGCGCGGTTGAAGGGGCGCCCGCGCAGGAACACCCGGCGCACCTGCAAGGCCGGGTCGACCACAACCAAATCGGCCTGTTTGCCGATCTCGATTGAGCCGATTTTATCGTCGAGCCCAAGCAGGCGGGCGGGATTGATGGTAGCGGCGCGCAATGCCGTGTCAAAGGGGATGCCGAAACGCGCCGCCCTGCGCAGTACCTCCATGAGGGTGACGGCCGAGCCGGCTATGGTGCCGTCGGCGCCCCGGCATAGCCCGTTTACCACCCGGATGGGAATATCCCCGAGGGCGTATTCCCCCTCGGGCAACCCGGCGGGGGCCAGCCCATCGCTGATCAGTATAGCCCGGTCGCGCCCAAGAAGCCGGAAGGCGGTGCGGATGACGGCCGGGTGAAGGTGGTTGCCGTCGGCAATGAGCTCGGCGGTGGGGGCGGCCTTGGCGTCAAATACCGCCCCCACAATCCCCGGTTCGCGATGGCCGAAGCCGCTCATGGCGTTGAACAGATGGATAATATGGCGCGCACCCATCTCCATCGCCCGCACAGCGGTATCGTAGCTGGCGTTGGAATGGGCAATGCCGACAAGATAACGGTCTTTTGCGCGGGCGATGAATTCCATACCGCCCGGCAGCTCGGGCGCAACATCCACCATGCGTACCAGGCCGCCGCTTTGCCGGTCAAGCTCCTCCACCAGTTCAAAATCCGGGTCGAGTAGGTTCTCTTTGGGCTGAATCCCCGATTTTTCGGGGGAAAAAAAGGGGCCCTCCAAATGAATGCCGAGAATGTGCGCCCCGCCCGTGCGCGCCGTATCCCGAACGGCGGCTACCTGTTCGAGCAACGCTTCCCTTGGCTGGCTGATGGTCGTCGGCACAAAGGAGGTAACCCCCTCCTTAGCGAGAAAGCGCGCCATTTTGGCGATGGCGGCGGGCGATGCGTCGGATAGCTGCGCCCCCCCGCAGCCGTGGATGTGCACGTCGATCAGGCCGGGCAGGACGATGCACCCCTGCATATCATAGGTCTGCGCCTCATGCCCCGTTGGTGGATCAAAGGAGACAATGTTGCCTCCTTCGACTTGAATCTGCCCTTCCCGCAGGACAAAGTCGCCGTCAAAATACCGCGCGTTAACCAATCGCATGCCGAATTACACCTCTTGACATTCGCATTTATTCTTAGTATATCATTTTGAATGGGTGTTTTTCAAGAACTGTTTGTAATTATCAGGGGTTTATGCTATAATATTAATTCACAAACTTTGGAAACGATTTGGAAGGAGCGATGCGGCATGGCTCAAAAGGCCCTGGTCATCATGGCGGCCGGGATGGGCAGCCGGTTCGGCGGCTTGAAGCAGCTCGCGCAGGTCGGGCCGCGAGGGGAAAAGATCATTGATTACACGATTTACGACGCGGTGCGCGCCGGGTTTGACCGCGTGGTGTTTATTATTAAAGAGGAGCTTTACGATACCTTTCGGGAAGTGATCGGCGATCCGCTCTCCTCGCGCGTGAGGGTGGATTATGTATTCCAGCGACTGACGGCTTTGCCGGATGGTTTTTCCGTTCCTCCCGCACGGACCAAGCCTTGGGGAACCGGCCATGCGGTGCTCTGCTGCAAGGAGTCGGTGCGCGAGCCCTTTGCCGTGGTCAACGCTGACGACTATTACGGCCCCTGCGCGCTGGAGAGCATCGCCCGCTTCCTGAACGGGGCCGGCGCCGGGCAGGACGGCAAGGCCCACTATTGCATGGCGGGCTATGTGCTGGACAATACCCTGACCGAAAATGGCTCGGTTTCGCGCGGGGTGTGCCGCATGGACGAGAGGGGAATGCTCGCCGGTATCACCGAGCACACCCAGATCGTACGGGGCCAGACGGGCCCCGAATCCATCGCTCCGGACGGGACACGGACGGCGCTTGCCCCCGACACGGTCGTTTCGATGAATTGCTGGGGCTTTACGCCCGACTTTTTTGATCGCCTGGAGGAGGGGTTTGCCAACTTTTTAAGCGACCCGGCCACCGATCGGATCAAGGGAGAGTTTTATCTTCCCCTGATGGCTGGCCGGTGCGTGGAGGAGGGGGTAGCCGACGTGCGGGTGCTCCCCACCCCAGACCGGTGGTACGGCGTGACCTATCCGGAGGATAAGGAGACGGTTTCGCGCGCTTTGGCGCAGATGGCCGGCGAGCGGTATCCCACCCCGTTGTGGGGGGCGTAATCGCGCGGGGCACCTGTTTGGCGTCCCTGATTTTGTCCGGGTATGCGGGGTGTGTCCTGCCGGATGCTGTCTTACCCGGCAAAGCGGCCGATCGGGTTACATACCGGAAAGTGCTGGAGGAAATTTACCCTAAGGGTGGGCGCGATTTGTGCGGGCCTTCCATGGCTTAGCCAATGGCCGTCGCTGCGAAAACCGGAAGGAGGGCTTTATGCCAAGCACCGTATTGATCACCGGCGGCTCGCGCGGTATCGGCGAGGCGGCCGTGCGGCGGTTTGCCGCCAGTGGATGGAATACTGCCTTTTGCTGGAAAGAGAGCGCTTCATGCGCGCAAGCCGTGGCGTACGGAACCGGGGCGCTGGGAATCCAGGCCGATGTAGCTGACCCCCAGGCCGTCCAACGTATGGTCGAGCAGGTGGAACGGACTTTTGGGCACATCGATGTGCTGATCAACAATGCAGGCTGCGGCCAATTTGGCCTGCTCCACCAGGTGACGGACGAGGAGTGGGATCGGTTGCTTGCAGTCAACCTGTCCGGGCCGTTTTATGCCGTTCGGGCGGTTTTGCCCGGGATGATCCGCCGGCATTCGGGGTGCATTATCAACCTGTCCTCGATTTGGGGGATGTGCGGCGCATCCTGCGAGGCGGCTTATTCGGCGGCCAAAGCGGGGGTCATCGGCCTGACCAAGGCGCTGGCTAAGGAGGTCGGCCCCTCTGGAATCCGCGTCAACTGCGTCGCCCCCGGTTTGGTGGACACGGATATGAACGCCCGTCTGACCGATTCGGAGCGGCGGGCAATGACCGAGGAAACCCCCTTGCTTCGCATGGGCAGGGCGGAGGAAATTGCCGGGTTGCTGTTTTACCTTGCGGGGGATCAGGCCTCCTTTCTCACCGGCCAGGTCATCAGCCCCAACGGCGGGCTGGTGATATGAGGTCTATTAGGGTAAAATGCCCGCGCAAAATGTTACAGGGCAAATCCTGTGCGAAACCAAAGGCGTTGGGATGCGGGGGCGTCGAGCGCCATGACAGGCGGGGCGCATTGCCCTCCGACCCGGCATCCGCCACGGCGGCGGGCTGGTGATATGAGGATCGTTAGGATGAAATGCCCGAGCAAAACATTGCAGGGCAGCTCCCCTATAGAAAGCAAAAAACAAAGTGCTGAAAGGTAGGCGGCCGCACATCGCGGCGGGGAGAGAGGCCATCCTTTCATAACGAAACGGTTGCCTTGACGCAGGCTGCGTACTCGTTTTTTGTCCTGCGGATGCCGGCGGGCCGGATCATGAACGGATCATCTGGAAAGGGATGGGACTATGAACAACAGAGTGATGGTTGCCATGAGCGGCGGGGTGGATTCCTCGGCCGCCGCCGTACTGCTCCAGCGAGAGGGGTACGAGCTGTGCGGCGTCACCCTGCGGCTGTACGACGCCAACAGCGGCACCAACTGCGGGTCGGTCGCCGATGTGGAGGATGCCAGGCAGGTCTGCGGACGCCTTGGCATGCGGCACTATGTCTTTCATTATACCAAGGAGTTTGAGAATGAGGTCATCCGCCGGTTTGCCGACGGCTATGCCAGCGGCAGCACGCCCAATCCCTGCATCTGCTGCAACCGGTTTATTAAGTTCGGCCGCCTGCTCGAGCAGGCGAAGGAGATGGGCTACGGCCATCTTGCCACCGGGCACTATGCGCGGGTGGAGTTTGACGCACAGCGGGGGCGATGGCTTCTCAAAAAGGCCAAGGATCAGAGCAAGGATCAGACCTATGTGCTGTATTCGCTAAGCCAGGACGCACTGTCGCACGCCCTGTTCCCCATGGGCGAGCTTTATAAGACGGAGGGCAGGAGGCTGGCCATGACCCGCGGCCTGCTCAACGCCGACAGGCCGGACAGCCAGGATATCTGCTTTGTCCCCGGGGGGGATTACGCCGGGTATCTGAGGCGAAGCTGCGCGGTGGAGAGCTCCCCGGGCGATTTTGTCGACGAGAGCGGGAAGGTGCTCGGTCGGCACAAGGGGCTGATCCACTATACCATTGGCCAGCGAAAGGGCCTTGGGCTGAGCCTGAGCGCGCCGCTGTATGTCCTGCGAAAGGATTGCGCGCGCAACGAGGTGGTGCTCGGTCCCAAGGAGAGGCTGTATTCCGACCAGTTATTGGCGGGCGACTGCAATTGGATCTCCATTGAGAAGCTGGATGGCCCGCTGCGCGTGACCGCCAAGACCCGCTACAGTCAGGCGGAAGCGCCGGCTGTCGTCGAGTGCGCGGGGGAGGGCAAGGTATCGGTTCGGTTTGATGCGCCTCAGCGCGCGCTGACTCCCGGCCAGGCCGTGGTGTTTTACGATGGAGACGTGGTGGTGGGGGGCGCCACCATCCTGGCCTCGCAACCGTCTCAGGAATAATCCGGCCCGGAAAAGGCGCGCGGCCTGCGAGCCGTCGCCCCAAAAAACAGGCTGGCCACTGAGGCCTGCTCAAGCGGCCAAAGGCGTACTCCCTGCCGCCGCCGGCGGGGAAGGCGGGGCGCTAGGGTGAAAAATGCATATCGGCGGCGGAATGGAGTTATCCCTTGAAAGATGTTACCATATCCATCCGGGGCAGTCAGCAAATCGACGGCGAGACCCATGTTGTCGAGATGATTTCCAGCGGTACCCTCGCGCTGACTCCGACGGAATTTGTTTTGGAATACGATGAGAAAGACGAGGATGATATTGTCGCCCGCACCACGCTGTCGGTCGACAGCGAAGGGGTTGCCACCCTTCAGCGGGACGGCCCCCGGGGAAGCCGTATGACCATCCAGCGGGGGCAGCGCCATCTCTGCCACTACGACACCGCCTTTGGAGTGCTGATGATCGGGGTGTTCGGAGAGCAGGTCGCCCACAATATGACCAACCGCGGCGGAGAGCTGTATCTGCGCTATACCATTGATATCAACTCGGTGATGCAAAGCCGTAATGAAGTGAAAATAACGGTAAAGGAGTCGAAAACGCTATGTCCCAACTAGTCAGGAAGGCCCAACAGAGCATCCGCCAGGCGGTGCTCGACGCCATCGGCCGGGGGGTGTCGGCGGGGGAGCTGCCCGCCGAGCCGATCCCCGATTTTGTCGTCGAGGTACCGGCCGACCGCAGCCATGGCGATTACGCGGTCAACGCGGCCATGGTGGCGGCGCGCGCGTTTCGCATGCCGCCGCGCAAGATCGCCGAGTGCATCCTCTCCCATTTGGAGCTGTCGGATACGCCGGCTGAGCGGTGCGAGGTGGCGGGCGCTGGATTTCTCAACTTCACGCTCGGCAGCGCCTTTTACGCCTCGCTGCTCGAGGATATCCTGAAAAAGGGGGACGATTACGGCCGCTCGGATTACGGCGCGGGGAAAAAGGTCAATGTTGAGTTTGTTTCGGCCAACCCGACCGGGCCAATGCACATCGGAAACGCCCGCGGCGGCGCTTTGGGCGACTGCCTGGCCGCTGTGCTCGACGCCGCCGGCTATGAGGTCACCCGCGAATTTTATGTCAACGACGCCGGCAATCAGATTGAGAAATTCGCCGCCTCTCTGGAGGCCCGCTATCTTCAGATTTACAAGGGGGAGGAGGGCTTCCCCTTCCCGGAGGACGGCTATCACGGCGCCGATATTACCGAGCGGGCAAAGGAATTTGCCCAGCTCGAAGGGGACCGTTTTGTCGACGCGCCGCAGCACGAGCGCCGCAAGGCTTTGGTGGACTATGCTTTGCCACGCAATATCGACGGGCTCAAAGAGGACCTGCTGCGTTATCGCATCGAATACGACGTATGGTTTCGCGAATCGGTACTGCACCAGGACGGCGAGCTCGAGGAAGTGATCGAGCTGATGCGGAGCAAGGGACTTACCTATGAGAAGGACGGGGCTTTATGGTATAAGGCGACCGAACACGGCGGGGAGAAGGACGAGGTGCTCATCCGTGCCAACGGCAACCCCACCTATTTTGCGGCCGATATCGCCTATCATCGCAATAAATTTTTAAAACGGGGCTTTGACCGCGCCATCAACGTCTGGGGGGCCGACCATCACGGCCACGTCGCCCGCCTGAAGGGGGCGATGGAGGCGATTGGCATCGAGCCGTCCCGGCTGCACATTGTGCTCATGCAGCTCGTGCGCCTGATGCAGGGCGGCGAGGTGGTAAGGGTGTCCAAGCGCACCGGGAAGTCGATTACCTTGAGTACGCTGCTGGAGGAAATTCCGGTAGACGCCGCCCGTTTCCTCTTCAATCTGCGCGAGCCCAACAGCCACATTGAGTTTGACCTCGACCTGGCGGTCGAGCAGTCGAGCCAGAATCCGGTTTATTACGTCCAATACGCCCACGCGCGCATTTGCAGCATTCTGAAAAACCTGAAAGCGGAGGGGATCGCCCCCCGTGAGGTCAGCTTGGAGGAGCTCGGGGCGCTTTGTTCCCCTGAGGAGCGGGAGCTGACCCGCCACCTGGGCAACTTTACCGATGAGATTATTGCGGCCTGCGACAACTACGATCCCGCCCGGATGACCCGGTATGCTCTGGAGCTCGCCACCTTGTTCCACAAGTTTTATAACGCCTGCCGGGTGAAGGGGACGGATGAACCCCTCATGCAGGCGCGCCTGAGCCTTTGCCTTTGCGCACGCATTGTGTTGCAAAACCTGCTGCGCATGCTGAAAATTGACGCGCCCGAAACCATGTGATCCTTCCCTTGGGTTGGCGCACGGCATTCGTAGCGTCATGCAGGGGGGACGCACGGGGGTTTACGCTCTTGGGCCTTGCCGTATTGTGGGATGCTACGCCGGTTATATGCTCTGTTGACGCGATGGCGTTTGGTTAGCGGCGGTATGGCGTCCGATGCCATGGGGGCCGGTTTCCTGCGGCCTTGTGGCAATGGTGAAGCGCCGCTTTGACAAAATGGGCTTGAAGCTTCAAGGCAAAGCCCTGTTTTTCCGCGGCCTCTGCGTCGGGACAATGGCACTGGCCCTCACCGGCGGGCCAGGATGTCTCTAGGATGCCGGAAAGACGCTGAGACACGCACTAAAAAGCAGAGAGAGGATGAAGAACGCGATGAGCTTGTTTACCGGTCGCATTACCCTGCTCGACGGCGCTACGGGCACCCATATGATCGAGGCAGGCATGCCCAAGGGGGTATGTGTCGAGCAGTGGATTATCGACAATCCCGATGCGCTGCACCGCTTACAGCGGGAATACGCCATGGCTGGGGCCGATCTGATCTATGCCCCGACCTTTGGCGCCAACCGGGTTGGCCTCGCCCGATATGGCCTTGACCATCGAATGGAGGAGATCAACCGCAGGCTGGTCGCATTGAGCCGGGAGGCAGCCGACGTACACCGCCCCGGCCGGCCGGCCGCGGTGGTGGCAGCCAGCGTCACCACCACGGGGCTGTTTTGCGAGCCGTTCGGGGACACTTCCTTTGCTCAGCTGATCGACATCTACGTCGAGCAATTCGGAGTGCTCAAAGAGGCGGGGATTCCCCTGATCGTGGGAGAGACCCTGATGAGCATGGCCGATGCGCGGGCCATCCTGCTGGCGGCCGGACGGGTGGGGCTGCCAGCCGCCATCACCATCACGCTGGAGGAAAGCGGCCGGACCCTGTCCGGGCTGACGCTGTCCGCCGCCCTGGTTACCCTGCAGGCCATGGGCGCTGTGGCGGTGGGGCTCAACTGCTCCACCGGCCCGGCCGCCATGGCCGCGCAGCTCGAGCAGGCGGCTTCCTATGCGGCGGTTCCCCTGATTGCCAAGCCCAATGCGGGTAAGCCGGGGGAGGAAAACACCCCGGAGGAATTTTGCTCCAGCAGCGTCCGGCTGCTGGAGGCGCGTGCCGGGGCGATCGGGGGCTGTTGCGGCACCGGGCCGGAGCATATCCGCCGGCTGCGCAAGCTGCTCGACGAGGAATGGGACGCGCCGTCCCACCTGGCAAAGTACCCCCGCGTGGCGGTGCAGGGCTCGACGCTTTTTCCACTGCCCGACGCCGTGCGCCTGAGCAATCCGGTTGTGGTTGACGATGATTTATGCGACGCGCTGATGGACGCCGACCCGGATGAGTTCGACGCCCTCCTTGTGCGGGTGGATACTCCTGAGCAGGGCCATGCTCTGGGCTTGGAGGCGCACGCCTCCCCCATGCCGGTCGCGGTTGAGGCCGCTTCCCCCGAGGCGCTCGAGGCCGCTTTGATGGGGATTCAGGGGCGGGCCCTGGTGGTGGGAGCGGGCGACGCCGCTCAAAAGACGGTTGCCCGCCGTTACGGCGCGGTGACGCTCTAACGCCCATACCCCGGCGCAGGCAGGCCGACATAATCCACCCATCGTGGGGTAAGCTAAGCATTACCGTCGTTTGGCGCGAAAACTTAGGCTTGTCAAACGCCTCATGATTTGGTATAATATACAAAACCAGTTTGATCGGGCGACACATATATTCCGGCGTGTACGCGGATGGGCCCTGGGCGACAGAGCTCCGTGAACCATGTCAGGCGGGGAACCGAGCAGCATTAAGCGGTTGGTTCTGTGCGACGCAGTCAGTCTGTTCGCGTGCACACCCGAATATATGTGCCGCCCTTTTCCATGGGAGGGTTGGCTTTGTACCGCGTATTGTACCGAAAATGGCGGCCCGCCGCTTTTTCGGATGTGGTGGGGCAGTCGCACATCACCGACACGCTGCGGCACGAAATTGAGAGCGGCCGTCTGGCCCACGCTTACCTGTTCACCGGCTCGCGCGGGACGGGCAAGACCACCTGCGCCAAGATCCTGGCCAAGGCGGCCAACTGCCTCCAGCCACAGCACGGCGACCCCTGTAACGAATGCGCGGTCTGCCGCGGCATCGACAACGGATCGGTGCTCGATGTGGTCGAGATTGACGCGGCCAGCAACAACGGCGTCGACAACATCCGGGATTTGCGGGAGGAAGCCAATTTTACCCCGGCGGTGGGCAAATACCGCGTCTATATTATCGACGAGGTTCACATGCTCTCGACCGAGGCCTTCAACGCCCTGCTGAAAACGCTGGAGGAACCGCCCGAGCATGTCCTCTTTATCCTGGCGACCACCGAGGTGCACAAGCTGCCGGCTACCATCCTGTCCCGCTGCCAGCGGTTTGATTTTATGCGCATCCCGGTCGATGCGATTGCCAACCGGCTGCTGTATATTGCCGAACGGGAGGATTTTACCCTTACCCCTGACGCGGCGCGGCTTATCGGCCGCCTGGCCGACGGAGGGCTGCGCGACGCCCTGTCCCTGCTGGATCAGTGCGCCGGCGTAGCCGGCGAGGAAAAAGCGGTAACAGCCGAAACGGTGAGCCGGGTCGCCGGCCTGGCCGGCAGGGATCATCTGTTTGAGTTGTCCCGCGCGGTACGCCAGAAGGATTCGGCCGCCGCGCTCGGGTGCATTGAGCGTTTGCACAACGCGTCGCGCGATATGGAGAGGCTGTGCGATGAACTGATCTCGCATTTTCGCAATCTGATGCTGATCAAGGCGATGAAGGCGCCGGGGGAACTGCTGGCCTATTCCGACCAGGAGATTGAGCGCCTTCGCGAGGAGGCGGCCGGTTTTACCATGCCGGCGATTCTATCCTGTCTGAGAGAGATGCAGGATACTCTCGAGCGGCTGCGTTCGGGGGCGTCGAGGCGCATTGAGATGGAGATGCTTTTCCTGCGCCTGACCAATCCGTCGCTCGACTCCGATCGCGATGCGCTGCTGAGCAGAATTGCCGAGCTGGAGGATACGGTGCGCTCCTGGTCCGGGCGTATGGAGAGCCGGCGGGAGGGGCGGCATGCGGCAGGGGATGTCCAGGCCGCGCCGCCCGAGGCTCCTTTGGGGCCGAAAGGGCATCTTGCCCATGCCGGGCAGGCTGCACCCGAGCCGGTTGAAGCAAAGGAAGAGGGCTGGATCGCACAGGCTGAGGACGCGGCCGAGCGGTACCGCTTGACCTCGTTGGAAGAGCCGGCGGAGGAGCTATCTTCGGCGATAGACGAGCACCCTGTGGAGGATGAGGCGGATTCGCGCACGCGGGAGGATACCTCCCCGATGACCGGGGATACTCCCGCTTCGGACAGGGCCGCAGCTTTGGATACCGGCACGGCGCCGGCAGGCGAGCAGGCCGATGGAAAGGCGCGTCCTTTTGCCGACTGGCCGGATGTGGTAGCGGCGCTGAGCAGGAAAAATCCGCTCATGGCGTCGGTGCTGCGCGGGTCCAACGCCTATGTTCAGGGCGACCTGCTGCTGATCGATTCGCGCAACGCCCAGTTTCTCGATCTCATCCGGGAGGGGACGCGCAACCGCGGCGATATCCGTGAGGCGGCGTTGGCTGTCACCGGGCGGCAGTTCCGCCTGGGCCCCTACCGCAAGCAGGAGGCGCAGCCCGAGGCCGACCCCTTTGCGACTTTTCTTGAGCGTTTGCGTGGTACCGATGCGAAGGTCAGTAAGACCGAATAAGCCCGCAGGTCGTGCGGCGGCCGGGTTGTCCGACGCCGAGAGCACAATCATCCATATGATTTGACAAGACTACAAAGAATGCAGGAGGAAGCAGTATGAAAGCGAGGATTCCAAAGGGCAGCGGCGGCTCCATGGCCGATATGCTCAAGCAGGCGCAGAAGATGCAGCAGGATGCGGCCGCGCTACAGGAGGAACTGGAAGGGCGGGAATACACCGCAGTATCGGGCGGCGGCATGGTGGAGGTCACGGTGACCGGCAAGCATCAGCTGGCCCGCATCAAGGTCAAGCCTGAGGTGGTCGACCCCGAGGATGTAGAGATTTTGGAGGATATGATCATGGCCGCCGTCAATGAGGCGATGCGCCAGGCCGACGAAACCTCGGCAGAAGAAATGGACAAGCTGACCGGCTCGATGAATTTGCCCAATCTTCCCGGCATGGGGGGCCTGTTTTAAGCCATGGCTTACCAAGTAGCCCCGCTCGCGCGGTTGATCGAGCAGTTTGAACGGCTGCCCGGAATCGGCCGGAAAACCGCTCAGAGGCTGGCCTTTTTTGTGCTGGATTTGCCGGATACGGAGGCCAAAAAGTTTGCCGAGGCCATTTTGGAGGCCAAGGAAAAAATACGCTGCTGTACCGTCTGCCAAAACCTGACCGACGGGGAAATTTGCCCCATCTGCGCCAACGAGGGGCGGGACCGGCATACCATCTGTGTGGTGGAGGATCCGCGCGACGTGATGGCGTTTGAGCGCACACGGGAATACAATGGCGTGTACCACGTCCTGCACGGGGCCATATCCCCCATGGAGGGGGTGGGGCCGGAGCAGCTCCGGGTGAAGGAACTGCTGGCGCGCGTGGGGGCTGGCGGCGTCGACGAGGTCATCATGGCCACCAACCCGACGGTGGAGGGGGAGGCGACGGCGATGTACCTCTCCCGCCTTCTCAAGCCGTTGGATGTGCGGGTAACCCGATTGGCCTATGGGATCCCGGTCGGCGGCGATCTGGAGTATGCCGACGAGGTTACCCTGTCCCGTGCGCTGGAGGGGCGCAGCGAGCTGTGAGGCGCGCAGGCGGAAGCGGCGAACCATCGGGGCACACGGGGACAGTTTTGCTTTTTACAGGCAGGGCCGAGGATAGGACGTTGACAAGTCGGCCGTTATCGCTATCAGGAAAGGGGCGTTGAATTTGGCGGGCGAGGCTTTGCGAACGGTGGCAAACAACAAAAAGGCCTTTCACGATTATTTTGTGGTCGAGTCGATGGAGGCGGGCATCGAGCTGTTTGGCACCGAGGTCAAATCGGTGCGCAAGGGAACGCTCAATCTCAAAGATTCCTGGTGCTCGATCGACGAAGGGCAGCTTTATCTCAATGGGATGCACATCAGCCCCTACGAGCAGGGGAATCAATTTAATCGCGATCCCTACCGGGTGCGCAGGCTCCTGATGCACAAGCGGGAGATATTGCGTCTGTTTGGCCTGGTCAAGCAGCAGGGGCTTACCCTGATCCCCTTGTCGGTTTATTTCAAGGGCTCGCGTGTCAAGGTGCAGGTGGGGCTGTGCAAAGGAAAGAAGCTGCATGACAAGCGTGCGGATATGGCAAAACGGGCCGCTGAGCGCGATATTGACCGCGCTCTGAAGGAACGCAATCGCTGATTAGGAGGCGTCACGACATGAAACGCGTGGACTTTACCGTGGAATATAACGGCTGCACCGCCGCTGTAGAGGGATATTTGTTGGGTGAGAGCTTCAACGGGGAAGCGCGAGGCCCCTTCCCTGCGGTGCTCATCTGCCCGGGCGGCGGCTATGCGTTTGTTTCCGACCGGGAAGGGGAGCCGGTCGCCCTGCGCTGCAACGCGGAGGGATTCCACGCTTTTGTGCTGCGTTATTCGGTTGCTCCGCAGGCGGAATATCCCACCGCGCTGGTGCAGGCTGCAAAAGCCATGGCAACCATACGCCGCCATGCCGGCGAATGGAATTTGAAAGCGGATCAGGTTGCTGTCTGCGGTTTCTCGGCCGGGGGGCACCTGGCTGGCAGCCTGAGCGTTTTGTGGGACAGCCCTCAGGTTCGAGAGGCGCTGCAAGACGGTGACCGTGCCCGGCCCTACGCGCAGATTTTGTGTTATCCTGTGATATCGGGCGTGGATTTTGCGCATCAAAATTCTTTTTTGAACCTGCTGGGCGCGCAATATTCCGAGAAAGCGGCACAGGAGCTTTCTCTCGAAAGGCTGGTGCGTTCCGATACCCCGCCTGCATTCCTTTGGCATACGGTGTCGGACGACGCGGTCCCGGTGGAAAACTCCATGCTGTATGCGGCCGCTTTGCGCAAATGCGGGGTTCCCTTTGAGCTGCATTTATACGAAAGGGGCAGGCACGGTCTCTCTTTGTGCGACCTGACGACGGGGGAAGAGGCGGCTGACTGTGCTGGCTGGGTTGATTTGGCCATGAAATTCCTGCGACGGCTGTCGATATGAATTTATTTATTCGTAAAACCAAAGCTTGACAAGAGACACAGAAATGGATATAATAGAATTCAGCGGTTTCAGAGAGCAGAGAAATCGTCTGCACAGCTTATGGTAATTTTCATGTGCGGTTGCATGCCGGTAGACGGAAGCTTTGTCATTCGCGATGCAACAGAATGCGATGTAGATTGAGCTGGTAGCAGACTGCTTCTTGATTTCTGATATCCCCATCCATATAAATATGGGCCCGTAGCTCAGCTGGGAGAGCGCACGGTTCGCATCCGTGAGGTTCGAGGGTTCGATCCCCTTCGGGTCCACCATAATAGGAACATAAAAAAGATATGTTCCGCATAAACCCCGATTTTATCGGGGTTTTTTGCTACCCAAACGCCGGGATTTCAAGGCGCATATTCGTAGATATAAAACGGATGTTTTTGCTTTGCGGATAGAATTGAACTCCCGTACAACAGAATAACTGCTTCAAACGGCAGACAAGTCGCTAAAAACTTGTCTGCCGTTTTTGCGTTTCACTGCCCGAAGTTTTGCAAAAGACTTCGGGCTTTTTTCATTTCACGAAAAGGAGCTGACAAAATGTACTTTACCAATACCCCCGCCCTCAACAGTATGGAGGAGATCATGAAAAAACTGCCCTACGGCACACAGAAAGGCGGAGGTCGGTTTCGCAGATTGTATCAATACACCAAGAAAGACTGCGATTGCAGACTTTGTCTCTATTACAGAAAAAAGAATGGATGCACCTTGGCGCTCTGTCCTGTGTTGGATATCCGGCTTGGATGCGGCGCGGCTACTATTGGCGATGCGGTAAAAGCTGTTTTCAAAGATGCCCAAAATACAGCATTCCAAAAACGCCTGTCACAAATATACCATCGAAAGGATGATGCAAACATGATATTTCAAAGCAACAGGCACAAGCAGATTTTTGAAGCAGAGCGATTATCTATGCGAAAGCCCGGCAAAAAGACTCTCGCTGTTTTGTATCTGCTGACTGCCGACCATACACTGTGGTTAAAAACAAAACACCTATTCACCCCAAACGGAAAAGTGGATTTAAAAAGCGTCCGTCTCGGAAATGTTTCCACAGACAGCTACGCCCTATGGAAAGCAGTTAAGGAACTGCAGACCGGCGAGAAACAAATATCGCTGTGCGAGCTGGCGGACAACGGCATCGTCTCCGACAACGCCTTCCGTCTGATTGTGCAGGCGGCAGCTATCGCCCGCTTTGGTACTGCAGTCTTAAATAATACGGAGGTGCGCTATGATTAATGCACTGATTCAAAACGGAGATCAAACAGCCGTCCTGAAACTTCCCGATGATCCCTTCACCCTACAGTATGACCTGTCGCAGATCGGCGTCCGCATCCGCTTGCGGGACATTCCCATTAAAGACGATGAGGACAACGCCATTTATGTAAAGGAGGACGTCTATGAAAGAAGTCATGATAACAGGCAGCGTCCGCGGCATTCAGGCGGATGACACAGGTATCTCTTTTTACTGCGTACAGGAGGACGTCGGTACGCTATGCGTCATTGACGGCGTTAAGGCAGCGGTTTTCCATAAGCTGAACGCCGCCGACATTTATAAGGCGGCAGCAGACTATCCGCTCAGTGAAAAATACGAAAAGGAAATCCGCTCCGAACTGGAATTTGAACCGCCGATCCCATACCAGCATCGCTGGACGCCCGACGCTGTGAAGGAAGCGGTCCCGGCGCTGTATGACAAATACTGTGAGCACGGCTATGCACTGGAGGAAATGTAGATGATTGACGTAACTGTCCAAGGAAAAAACGGTACCAATATGCCGTTTAAATTTCCAATGCCACTGAAGAAATTAAAAAAGTTCCAAGAAAAGCTCGGTGAATCCGGCTGGCAATGGAGCATCGGGTATATAGGAACAGATAGTGGATGCGATGGAGTGAATCGCGTACTGCACAATCATAATCAGCCGAACACGCCTGATATGTGGGATGATATCCGCGAAATCAACCTGTTGTCGTATCTGCTGAGCCGGATGGACGATGAACAGAGGGAGAGTCTCAACGCGGATATTTGGGATTACAGAATTTCAACCTATGAACTGATTTGCCGGGCGTATTATCACGCTGACGAATATTTCAGCGATGGCGTGACGGACAATAACAAGCCAGTCCTATACTGCGATTATGAATGCCCTTATAGTGGGGAGAACGTAGAAACCATGCTCCAACAGGAAGACAGACAGTTTCGGCAGAGACAGAAACAGGCGGAAGAAGCCGGGACGGACGTCACAATGGGAGGGATATAAATGCCAGGAAATCGTGCCAGAGTGATACATCTCCGGCTGCGGTCCGCCTATCTGGATACGCTTTGCGAGGACGACTACATGCTGATCCTGCCAAAATCGGAGGAAGAACTGCGTGCGGTGCGCGACCGGCTCGGCGTCAAGACCTTTTCCGAGTGTGAAATCACACAGCTAAATTCCCCGCTGCGCGCGCTGGAGGAAATGGACTATGAGGGAGACGTCTCCCTCATGAACGATATCGGATGGGCCGTTGAAAAGGCTCTGGATGAGGATCAGGAAGGCAGGCTGCTGGCGGCGGTATTGGACGCCTTTCAAAAGGAAGGCCCGCAGCGGATCAAGGAGCGCATCGAGCACCGGCACTGCTATACGCTGCTGTCACAGGATATTTGCAACGAAGAAGGCTATGGAAAATATTGCTTTTACCAACGGCCCGACCTTGTGAATGCGGAGCTTGCCCCATATGTCGACTTTAAGAAATACGGGGTGGCCATGCTGCAACAGCACCCGGTGCATCCCACCAGCAGGGGCTGGCTCATTCCTGAACCCGGTTCTATGAAAATATATATGCCTTTGTCCTGTAAGACAGAGGACGGCACAGAGCTGGACGCCGAAGATATGGCGGGCTATGAACAGGAGATCGCCGGCCGGATCGCGTATGACACCCACAGATACCTACCCCAAAACGGCCTCATGGAAACATCCCGCCTGCCGGACAATATCAAAAAGCAGGTCAAATCCGTATTCCCTGCTGTAGAGGTCCGCGGCGGCGAGCTGTGGGGCTGCCTGCGGATTAAAAAGCTGGGCTGGATTGCCCAAGCTGACCTGGATACACTCGCCGGGGAATGGCAAAAGGAGCTGGAGTACGGCTGGGGAAAGCATTTCTGTCAGCAGGACATCCGCGCTGGGGGCGGCAGGCTGTATGTGAATTTCTGCGAGAAAAACGAGGACTACCGCTTTTTCAGTGAGCAGGAGATGAAAGAGATGGAGCAGTCTCACTGGCTGGACGCTCCTTCACAAACGCTCGCTTAATATCGCAGGCACTACCATGACAAGAGGTGAAAAAAGATGTTCCGTTCAAATTCGGACATGGTCCGGCACTATTTCAACGAACTGCTCAGCGACGGCAAAGCGCATTCTGGATACGACCGGGTTTTTGCGGTCCTTGCCAGAACTGTCAAGCGACAGCTGGATAGTAAAGAATACTCGGATGAAAACAAAAGATGGGCCAGAACCATCCGAATCCCGCAAGGAAAGGAAAACCTGGAATTTCTGATAAAGATAGATGCGGATTATCTGAATATGTTTCTAAACCTGGCACGGGAAATGTATGTGCAGCAGACCCAGTGCAAAGAGGGCGATCAGGATTATGAAGAACAGGTGCTAATTCTGAAGCCGGAACATTTAAACAATGCACATGAGAATCCGGAGCATCAGCTGTTCTATGCAATAGGCGGTTCCGGTTGCGAACCCGGCAATACAAAGGGCAAGGTTATAGGCGAGTTCCTCTTTGACGGCGAACAGGCCACGTTAAGCCGCGCCGACTTTCTCGGCGTGCTCAAGGAGGAATGCCTGCCGGAATGGGCAGAAGAAAAGCTGAAGCAGCTCCAGCCGCCGGACGAGCAGCAGGATGGTCCCTCGATGTAAGGTACCATTGACTTTTGCGCGATTTTCATGGTATACTAATATAGATCAACTATACGCAGAAGTGGAGGGGTGCCGATGAAATGCACGCTGATGCACAAGCGCCTTGCGGTAGCGGAGCTGCAGCTTGACGACGCTTCGGGTTTCATTCAAAAAATAGATAGCGTATCCGCGCCGGAGCATCTGCCGGTCGGCGTCCCTGTCAAAAAAGGACAGGCGGACCGGGCCGCCTTAAACGAGTGGTGGACAGACCGGTCTATTCCCGCGAGCCGTTCGGGCGTCAGGGAGGCGCTGGAAGCGCTGGATGTGGCCAGCACCAAAATGCTGCTCGTCCGCTGTTACGGCTTAAGCCTTTCCGATCAATACTGGATATTGCCGGAGAACACCAATCTCACATGGGACCAAATCAATTTTTTTGAAAATCCCTTTTCCGACGATATGGGCGACGTCCTGTTCGGCGCACCGAAAAAAGCGGATGGCTTCGACTTTTCCTCCCCTGACAACACTTCGGACGGGTGCCTTAAAAAGCGGTGGAAAATCATCGACGGCAAACGCTGCCTTGTAAAAGGCGGCAGCAACCCGTTCCGGCAGCAGCCCTTTAACGAGGTGATTGCGGCGGGCGTGATGGAACGGCTCGGGATCGAGCATGTCCCCTATACCGTGATCTGGAGCGACGATGCCCCCTATAGCGTGTGTGAGGATTTTGTCACAGCGGATACGGAGCTGGTCAGCGCATGGCGTATCATGCAAACCAAAAAGAAGGACAACAGCACGTCGGTGTATCAGCATTTTATAAACTGCTGTCAGGGGCTCGGCGCACCGGACGTCGTGCCAAAGCTCGACCAGATGCTCGTCCTCGACTATCTCATTGCAAACGAGGACCGGCACCTCAACAACTTCGGCCTGCTCCGCAACGCTGAAACATTAAAATGGCTCGGGTTTGCCCCCATTTACGACAGCGGCTCGTCCCTGGGCTACGACAAGGTGGCCGCACAGATACGGGCGGGGCGGGATATTACCTGCAAACCGTTCAAAAAACACCACATCGAGCAGCTGGGACTCGTGTCGTCCTTTGAGTGGATTGACTTTGCAAAGCTTGCGGACATCGGCGGGCTGATACAGGAGGTTCTGTCAGACGAAAGAAACAGCGAGTATATGGACAAGGACAGGATCGCCGCCATCGCCAGCGCCGCTGAAAGACGGGTGCAGGCGCTCCAAAGTATAGCCATGACCCATAGGCCGGACGCCGCTGCCCTTTCAACGGAAGATGACGTCGAGGAAGATATCGCCGAGGACTACACGCCCAAGATGTAAACAATATATGCTTCAAACAGCCGTTTTGCAAAAAAGCAGGACGGCTGTTTTTTTATGCCTTGACACAGAGCAAGGCGCAGCTCAGACGGCAGCAACCGTCTTTTTTTATTGCTTCAAACGGCCTTGCCGGTTGAATACCAATCCTCACACCCAACAGGGAGAAAGTCAGGCAACAAGGACGCAGAGTAAAAGAACCCAATGAGCCGATGTTCACCATCACGGCACAGGATCGGCACGGCGTATGGCGCAAGGGCAGAATCCGAAAGCTCATGCCGATTGAATGCTGGCGCCTGCAGGGCTTTGCCGATGAACAATTTAATAAAGCGGCCGCAACAGGTCTCTCAGACGGTCGGCTATACAAAATGGCGGGCAACGCAGTTAGCGTTCCCGTCATTTCTGCTATCGGGCAGAAAATCAAAGAAATTTACTATGAACAGGAAAACGAGGTGATAAAACTATGCTGAACTTTGTCATCGGTCTTTTGCTCGGCGGTTGTATTGCCGCAGTGATTTTGTGCTGTGTGCAGGTAAACCGAATCACCGAATATGAGCAGAAAATCTATAGGCTCAATAAAAAGCTGAATAATCGAGATTAAAAATGAGGTCGTTTTGCGTGTATGGAATTCCGTACATGGAAAACGGCCTCGTTTGTTTTCTGCGGAAATTCATACACGCAGACGCCTCCGCAAAGGAGGTGATCAACAATTAACAGCTTTATGGCTTGGGTAGGCGGTAAGAAAGCCCTTCGGGACGAAATTCTTGCCCGTTTTCCGCTGGACTACAAGAGATATATCGAAGTGTTCGGAGGCGCGGGCTGGGTGCTGTTTCACAAACCGCCCGGAAACGATTTTGAAGTGTTCAATGATTTCAACGGAAACCTTGTCAATCTGTACCGGTGTGTGCGGGAGCAGCCGGAAAAACTCTGCGGCGAACTGCGGTATCTGCTCAACTCCCGCCTTGATTTTGAATATATGAAGCAGATGCTTCATTCGCAGGCAGTTTTGCCCGATGTGCGCAGAGCCGCTTATTACTATGCGCTGATCCGATACAGCTATGCCGCCGGAACCACCACCTTCGGCAGTCAGCCCCACGCCATGTGGAACAATTTCCCCCTGATCGAAGCGGCGGCGTGCAGGTTGCAGAAGGTCATTGTTGAGAACAAGGACTGTGTAAAGCTCATTTCACAATATGACCGACCAGAGAGCTTCTTTTATTGCGATCCGCCGTATTATCAGGCAGATCAGTACTATGAAGCGGTGTCCGCCGACGGTTTTGACCATCAGGGACTTGCCGAAGCGCTGTTCTCTATAAAAGGAAAATTCCTGCTTTCCTATAACGACTGCGAATTTATCCGAGAGCTTTATACCCGCCCCGGCATCGTGATTGAGGGAACGACAAGGCTTTCCAATATCGCACAGAGATACGATAACGGAAAGCAGTACCCGGAACTTTTGATCTCCAATTACGACACCACCGAGTTTGCCCGATCCTGTATTCAGCTTACGCTGTTTAACGGACTTGACACGCAGGAAATCTTAAATGAAAGGATATTATACAATGGAACGATATGAATTTGAAATGATCCCCGTACCTGCAGAGGCGCTGGCTGCTGCGGGAATTACTCCCGGTGTAACGGTGGAAGCGTTTGCAGACGGCAGCCGCATCGTCATTCAGAAGGCGCCGGAGGATGACTTTTGCGAGGCGTATAACGAGGATTGCGAGGGCTGTCCTTATTGCTGCCCCTGCTGCGGCGAATGCCTGAAAGAGCAGATGAACGAATGCTTCGGAAAGGATGATGGCGATGAGTAAGCTGTACCGTATTCTCGGCAAGCGTGGAAGAATTACGATTCCCTATGAAATCAGACAGCGTGTCGGCTTTCAGTATAACGATGTGCTGTCCTTTACCGAGACTTCGGATGGACGCACAGTCATGGTGAAACGAGAGAAAATCTGCGATAACTGCAAAGGAACACGGTCTGCTGCCGATAAGCAGGCGGACGGCATCAACAAGGTCAGCACCGGCGGCAAAGACGCTATTCTCGATCAGATCAGCACAAACCATCCTTTACACAGTAAGATTATGAACTACTACAATTCCATTGCGGCAAGCGTACAGACCCATTCCAAAGTGCCGAGCTTCAGTTATACATAGAAAATCATCTCCTTCCTGGGGGAGCCGCCCGGCCCTGCTCCGGCTCCTGGCGGGCTTTCTCATCCTTGCCGGAGACTTCTTCACGGGCGGCCTGTATCTTATCCTTGATGGAAGTGGAGCGCAGGGCAATATCCTCGCACAGCTTCACCTCCCGGCGCAGCTCCTTGATCTGCGCAGAAAGTTCGGAGATCTCAGCCCGGATGTGCTCCTGCTGGGCAGGGTCGGCCAGCACTGCCTTGGTGCGAAGTTTCCGGTACAGGCTTTTCCTCTGTTCCGTTATGCTTGAGAGCCGAGATTTCAAATCGAATTGATAGTCATTGAGCTGCTCCAGGGTGTCAATGCGGTGGCGGGAAAGAAGGCGGGCTTCATCGGTAAGCTCCTGCGCCCGGATCAAATCCTCCCGCAGTGCATGAGGCACCCGCCTGGGCGGGCGGTTCTGCCTTTGGGGGAATACCCCCAGCAGATAGCAATAGTGAAAGTAGAGGGCGCGGAACCCCGTCACCTTTTTGGCCTGTTTCAAATCCCCGTGGAGCCTGCACCGCAGCGGCTCCGGCCTATGCTCCCGCTGGGGGCGGCGCTGGGCTAAAATCCGCTTGCGGATGTTCTCCATAGAGTAGTCCTCGCCAAAGTTGCGCATGAGCTTGCGCCCACGGGGATAACCCATCGGACGAACCGTGATGTCCTTGCCCACCTTGATGTCATAGCCCATCTGCCGCAGACGATAAAAAAACTGCCGTTCCGTCATAGACTGGCGGATGGCAGTATCCACATCGGCTTTGATGAGGGAGAGATA
>CBCTCU010000039.1:0-25676 GCA_965145485.1 uncultured Eubacteriales bacterium
CAAGCCCTTGCAATCCATAAGAACCATGCAGCTGCCGGGGCTCTCACCCCGGCGGTTGTTTCATGCTGGAGGAGATATTGATGCAACCGGCATGCTCTTACTCCCTTCCGTTCTCGGTTGAGCTGATTGATTCGCTGCCCATCGAACGGCAAGCCCTTGCAATCCATAAGAACCATGCAGCTGCCGGGGCTCTCACCCCGGCGGCTGTTTCATTTTATTTGGAAGCGCCCTAAAGTGAACCTTGGCGCATCCTGCAAGTGCTGACCGTTTTTTCATCTCATATGGATCACCCGCCAGTGTATGCTGATAGCAAATCACATCCAAGCCGCGGCAACCCTTGTATGGGGCCGTTCACAAACGGGTCCATTTCAGCATACCCGCCACAGCGCAACGAATCGTGCGGTATTCCCGTACCCTGGTTGTACTATAAACTTTTTGGGCACTGCTATTCTTCTGGGGCATCGAAAAACCCCCGGCTTGCACCGGGGGTTTACAGGTAAAGCTATGCTCCCTTTCGCACCTCGTCGGCCGCAACCGTGAGCACCCTCTGCGCGATCGACCGGGTGGTTGAGGAAGCCGACCCGCCGTTTTCCACCACGATAGCAAAGGCAAGCGGCGCGGTTTCATCGCTCAAAAAGCCGACCAGCCAGGAATGCGGCTCCTCCCCTGTCTGGATTTCGGCCGTCCCCGTCTTGCAGCACAGGCCGTATTCGCTCATAAAGCCCGAGCCAAAGGTGTGAACGGCCGCGTCCCGCATCATATCCGCCAGCACAGAAGCCGTGTCGGCCTCCATCATCGAACGGGTGTTGGTCCACAGCCGCACGGTCGTCGGCAGGCCAAGCGGGCTGTTGGAGGTCTGGATGATCCGGGGCACCACGGCGTTTCCCCCAGCCGCAATGCCGCCGGCGATCATCATCATATTAAAGGGGCTGGCCATATCGTTATACTGCCCGATGCCGGCCCAGCCAAGCTCGCTCTGGGTGGCGTTTTCCACGTGGAACTGCCCCCCCGAATAGGAAAAGCCATCGGCCTTGAAATTCTGATTAAAGCCCATTTTCTCCGCCTGCGCGGTGAGGATTTCCGGCCCCAGCTCGATGGCAACCTGGGAGAAAACCGTGTTGCAGCTCTCAGCCAACGCCTCGCCAAAGGTCAGCGTACCGTGCTTGCCGTTGCAGATGATCTCCCCGTCCGACGCAACGTATTTTCCATCGCAGGTAAATTCACGCGATTGGATATCGTCGATGTTCTCCAGCGCGGCAGCGGCCACCACCAGCTTAAAGGTCGAGCCGGGAGCGTAAAGGCCCCGCAGCACCCGGTTGACATAAATTCCGTCGTACCGGTCCTCGTTCAAATCGATATCGGGCTTGTTCTCCGGGTCAAAGGTGGGGGTGGAGACCATGCAGAGCACCTCGCCGGTTTTGTAGTTATATACGCTGACGGCCCCCTTGCGGCTGCCGAGCTGCTCAAGGGCGGTGCGGCATACCTTGGCGCTGACGGTCAGCTGAATGGAGCCGGTCATATTGTAATCCTTGAGGTTGTGCACCCCTGCGAGCATGGAGTAGCCGGCCAGCTTCGCGCCGTAAATCTTCTGCACGCTGTTGGTGATAAAGCCCTCGCTGTCCCCGATCAGGTGAAGCAGGGCGCGGCGGGTGGTGGAATCCTCGCTATATTGACGCTGCCCGTCAACCGACTGCGCCAAAATCTCCCCTGTGCGGTCGGTGATCTTGCCGGTGGTTACCAGCGTGCCCCCGTCGTAGATATGGCGGTTGGCCGAGTCGAGGGCCCAGGCCGCCCCGTCGCGGGCGTAGGACACCAGAAAAAAGCCCAGACCCAGCAAAAAGGCAATGAGCAAAAGATAGGCGGCCGCTGTGCGGCGCAGCAATCGTTTCATGGTTTCTCCTTTCCGGGATAAGCCGGGATTCCTGTGACGGATAGCGTTGGACAACGCACGAACGCACGATAGCTAGAAAGCCGGGAACACGGGTTGAGCACCCGGCAAAGCGCGGCCCCGCGCCGGAAGCATCGTCTCTACGGCGCGCTGCAGGGGATACCCACGGCGCAATGGCCTACCATCCCTAAGCGGCCGGACCTGTCGCACCGCCGGCGATGCGGTCTCTGCCGTACGAAAAGCCAAATCTGCCGTGGCTCTCCCTTTATGCCCCGGGGCATGGGGCATTCGCCAAAGCTTTGACGAAAGGTCCCTGTTTCTTTGACTGGCGCAGCCCCTTCCTCCGCAGGGCACGCGTCTTACCAAAGCCCTGCCGGGAGAGGCCCTTGTTCCGGCTGCCTCTTTTTCCGGCACAATCCCTTCCATCACAGGGCATGAGCCTTACCAAAGCCCGGCTGAAAGAGGCCGCATTTGTCCAGCGCAGCACTTACGCCCTGCAATGCGGGGGGATTTGCCAAAGCCCGGATGACCGGTGTCTCCATCATCGCAGCCATTGCCCTCTGCAACACGAGATTTTACCAAGCTGGGATGACCCGGTGCCTCCATCATCGCAACCCTCACGCTCTGCAATGCGGGGGATTTGCCAAAGCCCGGTTGGAAAATGCCTCCGCCGACGCAACCCTCACGCTCTGCAATGCGGGGGATTTGCCAAAGCCCGGTTGGAAAATGCCTCCGCTGGCGTAGCACTTATGCCCTCGAGCGCGGATATTTCGTCGAAGTTCTTCCAGAGGGCGCCTTTTTGGCGGCCTTTTTCTTTTTTCTCCGCGGCGGCTCGTCGTCGTCCAGGCCGGGGATATGCACGACAAAATTCCCCTTGCGCTTGGTTTCCCGCTTACACGAGTCGTCGAGCGCCGCCAGAAACCCGAGCAGACCCCAGCATGCGGCCATGGAGGAGCCGCCGCGGCTGATAAAGGGCAGGGTAATGCCGGTCAGAGGGAGCAGGTCGGTCACGCCGAAAATATTCAGCCCCGCCTGAAACAGCAGCAGGCTGGCCGCGCCGACGCCGGCGATAACATAAAGGGAGCTTCCAGCGGTCGAAGCCGCGCGCACCGCAAAAACGACAAAGCCGACATACACCGCAATGGCCGCGAGGGCGAGCAACAGTCCCCATTCCTCGCACACCACGCCGAACATCAGGTCGGTCGTCGCGGCGGCGACCTTTTTCAAATACCCCTCGCCCGGCCCAAGGCCAAACAGCCCCCCGCTGGCCACGGCGATGAGCAGACGGGTCTGCTGATAGCCGCTGGTGGAGGAATATTCCCACACATGCCGCCAGGCCTGAAACCGCCGGGCGATGTAAGGCTTGCTGATGAGCACGGCCGCCACCCCGCCGGCCGCGCCGCCGCACATCAGCAGGATGGTAAGCAGCTTGCCCGAGCGCAGGAAGGACATAATCAAAAAGGTCACGAAAAAGATACAGGCCGTGCCGAAGTCGCCCATCCAGGCCAGGGAGCCCATACAGATGGCGAAAAAGAGCAAAAACCAGGTGATGTGACGCGAGCCCTGCAGCCGGTCCAGCGTGGTGGCGCCGGTGATAATAAAGGCGATCTTGATAAATTCCGACGGCTGCACCGAGATGGGGCCGATGACGATCCAGTTGCGCGAGCCAAAAAGCACCGTGCCCAGCGACAGGTTGACGGCGAACACCAGCACCGCCGCCACGCCGATCCACAATTTCCACTTCATCACCCGGTCGACGCTGCTCATAAACCACCTTACGGCATGGAACAAAAACAGCCCCAGAATGCAGGCCGCCATTTGCTCGGGCACCGCGCCGGGCGACACCCCGGCGAGGGCAAGCAGGCCGATGCCGGTCAGAAAAAAGGCGGCCGACTCCAGGGTGATATCCTCCCTTTTCATGCGACGGCTGATGCCGTAGTAAACCCATTCCAAAACGATAAACAAAGCCGGGAAAAGAAGGTAGAGCGGCTGCTCGGCCATGACATCGGTCAATGCCAGCCGGAGCAGGCCGATCACCTGAAAAAAGGTTGCCGCCCAAAGCAGGGAGGTCGGGCGAAGCAGGCTTTTGACCCGGCTTTGGGACGAAGCCCTTTGAGTCCGGCCGCCCGACAAGGCTACGCCGCTTCTTTTTGTCTGACTGCTCCTCGCCACACAGCCGCCTCCTTACATTATAATATGGTATCTCTTGACAAGACAAATTTCGGTTTTTGAAAACCGAGCGCACCGACGGTTGCCTTCTTCTGATGTTGCTGTGCGATCCGGGTTGCCCGCCCGCCTGCGCGTTGGCCCGTCTGTGAACCGGTCGCCTCTGCCGCATCGGCTGGCGAGACGTGATAGAGGCGGGAAAGGGCGCAAAAGACGGCTGGATAGCCCCCTCACCCGGGATGGCCACCTGCGGCAACGGCAGGCGCGCGCTTTTTATCCGCCGGGATATCCAGCCCTCGCAGCCGATGCGCGCCCCTCGCCCTACGCCCCTCGTTCCCGCGGTGGGCGCGGCGTTGCCGGGCGGATTTTGCATAAACGCGTGTGGCTGAATCGGGTTTGACCAGTATACCGAAAAAACCATCCCGCCGGAACCCCGCCCACAACCAGGCAGGGAGGATTCCAAGCGCGTTATCCGCTGGAATGCATCCGGCGGCGACCGAGGCGGTGCGATCCCGGCCATGGGGTAACGGCGGTGCTTGCAGCCCGGGCGGGCGCATGGCCGCCTTCATGAAAAAACCCGGGATGCCGGCGGTGGGAGCGGATTTTACGACCCCTCAGTCAATAATGCGGTTGCTGAACAGGTACACAACCCCGCCGAGGGAAAGGCGGTCCCCATTCTTGATGGGGGCGCAGCCGTCGACCGGCTTGTCATTGACCTCCACGCCCGCCTTGGATTTGGTGTCGTAAATAAACCAATCCCCGTCCCGGCAGGCGATCACCGCATGGTTGCGCGACACGGTGGGAAAATTGAGCACAATATCCGACCCGGCGCTGCGGCCGATGAGGGTCTCGTTGTTGGTCAGATAGATCTTATCCCGGCTGGCCTGGTTGACCAGCACGGCGATGGGGGGAGGCGGTTGGATCGGCCGGCGCAGGGTGCGTACCCAGCGCACCAGAAAGATCACAACCGGAATCCAGATGAGAATGCGCAGCGCCTCCCGCACATAGGGCAGCACCGCCGCCACAACCGGGTTGCTAAAAAATTCCTCCACCGACGCCCCCCCTTTCTTTATTATAGGATACTCCGATTCATGATAGGCCGTGACCATGGGCAAAGCTTCCGGGAGCCGAATACAACATGGTTTTCAGAGCTGCTTTCCGAGCGGATACCTTAAAATTTTTGCAATACGGCAGTATGGCTGCAAATGGATACCTTGCCCGCGCGAAAACCTTCTCACTGAAAACTGCGCGCACCGAAAAGGATGGCGCGGATCGATTTTTGCTTTCGAGGCCGCAGGTGTGCCGACGCACACCAAGAGGTAAAAAGGGAAAAGCCGCCGAGCCGGTACATTTTCGGCATATCGGCTTCCGGCAGCTTAAACGGCCGTTGACACGGCATGCCGGCAATATTCAGGATATGCCGGCGATGGCCCAACTGTGCCAGCCTTTCCATAATCCGCTTTTCACTGGCCCGCTATGTCGGTTTGATCCCGCTGTATCCATACCATCCAGGGCCGGGGAAAGGGACCACGCCTGGCGACCCCCGCCCGTTAAGCTGCCGGCGCGCTGCCTTTTGCCTCACAGATGCTCCTTCATCCAGGCGATCAGCCGCTCGGTATCCTCCTGCCCGGCCGACTGGTGTGAAAAAACCGTTTTGGCCGGGTCGAGGGCGCAAAACAGCTCTTTGAGCTGCTCGGTCGTGCCCGAAACCGAGACCGCCTTTCCAGCCTCCTGAATCCGGCGGTAAAGCTCGATATAATCCCTGTGCCGCTCCCCCGGGCTGGGGACATAAGAGATCAGATACAGTTTTTCCAGCCCCATGATGTCGTCAAAATGCTTGAGCGCGCCGGGGCCGTCCCAGTGCAGCATGACGTGATCCATAAAGCCCGCCTCATACTCCATCGTCGGCAACACCCAGCGGCGGAACATGTCGGTTCCAATCAGGCACATAAAATCACACGACAGCAGGCCGATGCTGCCATCGGTGGCAAAGGAGTCAAAAAAATACCCAACCTCGTCCATGTTCCCCGCGCGGGTGCATGTCTCCCAGCACAGGCGAAAGACACTGCGTGCATCCTCCATCGCGCGGTCAATGGCCTCGGGGCAGTCGTAAAGGTCCATGCAAAGCTCCTCGCTGCCCCGCACGGCCGACAGCAAATCCATATTGGAATGAAAATCCAGCGTACGGGTCAGGATGCGCCCTTCAAAGCGCTGGGCGCATCGCCGGTAAAATTCCTGCATGCGCTGAAAAAAATAGCCGTCCTGGTTGACCGAAAGGGGCAAAGCCTCCTCCCAGTCGCTCACAAAGGGCTTGGCCCAATTGGTTGGAAGCTGATCCTCCTGCGGCCAGATGATCTCGCAGCCGCAGTAGGCCGCCAGCTCGTCGGGCGCAAAGGAGGGCCAGTAGGAGGGGAGGCTGTCGCCCCCATAAACCATCCCGGCCGCATTATGCAGGGCATGATCGATTTGCTCATCGATCGAGCCAAAAGCACGGCTGCGGTAATCGTCCCGGCCAACAAAGTCGTAGCCCGGACGGGGGCTGGAGGACAGCAGCACCGGGCGGTCGATCATCTCGCCCTGCCAAAAGGCGTCCCACCGGGCGGCCGATTCTTCGATGTCGGGCTTAAAGACCTTAAGAGAATCCAAACAAAGCTGCATAAAAAGCCTCGCTCTCTCATTGTTTGACACAATGTTGTTTTCCTCAGCATGGGTCTTGCGCAATTTGAAATGCCGGTAAACGAAAGATCGATTTTTGTTGTAACACGCAATATTTCAATATTCATGCATCTGAATTCATCGGGCTTTGTTGACGCCATCAGCACGCCCTACAAATGGTATCCATGCATATAGCCGCACATCTAATCTAGAAATTAAATACCGTCCTCATTTGCGGTTATTGTACCATACCCGTTTTCAAAACACAAGCCTCCGCCCCCGTCGGACAGGAAGGAAAATGCATTTTGTTTGAGACAGGCAAAAAGGATAAAGGATCGCCGCCCATCCTCCTTACCGGCGTGCGCTGGACAGCGCCTGAGAAGCTATTCATCCCCTATTTGCGAAATACCAAAATCGCTTTTGCCGTCGTAGTTACCGAAAAGGTGACCAGGTCATATCCCTCTTGGAGCATTTCGTTGGCCGTCTGCTCGATCTTCTCGGCCATATTATCTGCCTTTGGAGAATATTCCACCACCACTGCTTTATACATATATTATGTACCTCCTTTCCTGAAAGCATCGAATCTGCCGTTGCGATGACGTCGTGAACGCAAAGCGCGAATGATATCAACTTTGCATGGTCCCAAGCCCGTGCATAAAATTCTTAAAAGCATCGTAGACCTATGCTTTAAATCAAAATATCATACCATGAGCACGCCGCGTAAATGGTATAATATGCACATGACCTCAGCCCCGTGCTCAAAATCAAAGTATCATAGCCGTTTACGGCTATTATACCATATACCCTCTGCCGTCACAAGGCGTATTCCGGCCATACAATGCGGAGATAGTACAGACCAGATTTTTGCCGAATATAGGGATGCAACGCCATCCTTTGACATTTTACACAAAGCTATACTGTAACCTTATACAATCTACACAAACGCCGGTGTAAAAGAGTTGAGCAGTTTGGACGCTGAGTAGAACTTTGCCGAATGGGACAAAACATTTTCCAAAATTCGTTGACGGCGGTCAGGTTTGTGATATAATATGGTACATACCTTGGTTCTTGCGCCCTGCTGTTTTTCGCCCAAGGACAATCCCCATAGGGCCTGCGGTACTTCCGCAGCGCGGCGCGAGGCGGATAATTTTTTGATTATAGGAGATGCGATATAATGCTGGTGAAAGATGTCGTTGTACAGAACAAGGTTGGTCTGCACGCCCGTCCGGCCACATTTTTTATCCAAAAGGCCAATGAGTTCAACTCCTCCATCTGGGTCGAAAAGGAGGAGCGCCGCGTCAATGCCAAGAGCCTGCTCGGCGTGCTCTCTTTGGGTATCGTTGGCGGTACCGGCATTCGCATTATTGCAGACGGCCCCGATGAGGCCGAAGCGGTCGACAGCCTGGTACAGCTCATCCAGTCGGGCTTTGCCGAGTAAAAACTGAATTTTTGAAAGGCGCGCCCGAAGGGGGCGCATCCTGGCGGGAAGGTCTTCTCTTTCGCTGGATGCGGCCTGGCGGCGCGCCTTTTCTTTTGCCTTTGAGCAGGGCGTTGCTTTGGCCAGGGGGCCGGTCATGGCCATACGCCGCTGTTCCCGCCACTCTGCGGCGAGAGCATCCCACGCCATCGTGCCCTTCCACGCGTGCCGGCCTTTTGTTGACCGGCGACCTTCACAGCCTGAAAGCGGCCTGCCGCGAATATGCCGAGGCGTTGATGCCGCGCGTCTCCCTATCTGCATGCGCCGCTTGGGCGGCCCAATGGCTATTTTTATGATAAGCGGGCAACAACGCATGGCGATCCCCTTCCAAAGCAGTTTTGTACGCCGGTCATATGATTTTGCCCTCTATTTGTTGGATGAACGGAATACAACGCCACCTTCATTCTCCACCGCCGCCAGATTGATGGTTTTGACCCCGCGCCTGGCGCAGTAGTCGACGGTATACCCCGTCCCTCCCCATGCATGCCGGCAGTAGCATATGCATACCCCGCTGTGATCCACCAGATAGCGGTTGCGCGCGTGCATACATCCTTTATAATAGCGGTCGGCCAGCCAGACCACCTTGTCGGCCCGCTGAAGGATGCCCTCATACTCGGCCGCCTTTCCGGCCGGCCAACCGGCGGCCTGGTCCCGGCAGGGGAGCACCAGGATCAGGCGGATGCCTGGATATTCCCTTTTCAAGCGCAGCACCGTGTGCGCGGCCAGGGCGTCAAAGCCCATCGCCCCTCCCGCGCCGAAATAACGCACCCCGTCGCCGATCACCCGTCGGACGGCCGCTTCCAGCCTAAGCTCAAGCCCCGGCCCCGCGCCCGATAAATCCCGATGCCCGCTGAAGCAACAAATCTGCCGCCGTTCCACCATGTTTATCATCCTATAATTTACAGAAAACTTGTTCTTTTCTGAGTATAACCACCTTGTTCTGTTTTGTCAATCCCATTCGACCAATTTCTTTTCTGCAATCGGCGGAATCGTGGATTTATCATCGCCCGCTGCTCAAAAAAGCACCCCCCGCTTACCTTATTATATAGCGGCGGTCCGCTGTCGCGGTGCTTTTCCATCCCGGCGGTGGATGGGATGGATGGAACATGCGCCCTTTGGCGCTCGCATGCCAGGCAAGGTATTGTTGGAAAGAAGGAAAACAATGGATCAAAAACGCCAGTACAACGCCGAAATGGAGGCCATACTCCGCCATCTTTCTCAAACCGGGTCGTTGGAACTGCCCCCTTCGGTTGAAAAAACCGTTTCAAAAGGCGGGCACGGGACGTTAAACGGCCCTCTCCATCCCCCTCGCCGCCAGCCCGACCGGGACAGCCGTTTTCTGGAAGGAGGCCCAGAGGATTCCCCCCCTCCTCCCGGCAGGGTTCCGCCGCACGGCCGGCAACCGGCCATGGATGCGGCGGCCAAAGGCGAATCCAACGGCAACCCGCCTGACCCGGGGCCTTTGGCAGCGAGGGCGGGTAAGCCCGCCCTTTTGCTGCACAGCTGCTGCGGCCCGTGCTCGACCGCCGTGCTCGAGAGGCTGGTGCCCTATTTTCAAATTACCGTCTTTTATTACAATCCCAACATCCTCCCAAAAGAGGAGTATGACAAGCGCCTGGGCGAGCAGCGGCGGCTGCTTCACGAGCTGGGCGGGATCGCCCTGGTGGAGGGAAAGTACGACCCTCAGCGCTTTCTTTCGGCGGTCCGCGGCCTGGAGGGCGAGCCGGAAGGGGGCAGGCGCTGCGAGCGCTGCTTCGCCCTGCGCATGGAGGAGACCGCCCGCGTCTGCCGGGAGGGGGGATACGACCTGTTTACCACCACCCTGACGGTCAGCCCCCACAAAAACGCCCAGATGGTCAACCAGGCCTGTGAAACGGCCGCCGCGGCTTATCATGTTGCAGCCCTTCCCGCCGATTTTAAAAAGCGGGGCGGTTATCCGCGCTCGATCGAGCTTTCCAGACAACACGCGCTCTACCGTCAGAGCTTCTGCGGCTGTCCTTTTTCCAATCCGATCCAGCAGGCCTTTCACAGCCCCCTCTCAGAGGGCGTGTAATCCCTCTATTTGGCCGTTTTTTGTTTTGGCCGCGTCCCCACCTTTTTTTACAATTCACTTGCGGTCTGGGACGAAATATGCTATAATTTAGTTGTGTTACCGCGGCTGTTTTTTCCGTCGTCCGCCCGCCGCCCATCTGGCGCCGACGGAGCAAAACAGCGCTTTTTGTTCCGCCCACACAATCCGGGCTGAAAAAAGGGCTGGCCCGCGCGATGCTGCCGGCTTTTTTACACGATCCGGCATCATGCCCAAGCATCCCTGATTCGGTATGGTCAGGATATCAGGGGAAAAGGAATCCCATCCCATGCCGCCAATGCGCCATCCCGCGACGAACGAATACGCCCGGCGAGAACACTTTGAAAAAGGAATGTGAACGAATGGACTCCTTCAACGAGGTTTGGAATAACGTCTGCGACTTCTGCAAAAGCGAAATGACCCAGGTGGCCTACAACAGCTGGATCGCCACCCTGACGCCGGTGGGCATGTCCGACGGCAAAGCTGTTTTGAGCGCAAAAAGCAGCTTTCAGCGCAATATTGTCACCGAGAATTATACCGACCGCCTTCAGCGCGCCTTTGAGGAGGTATTTGGCTTTCCGGTCACAGTCGTGGTCACCAGCGAGGAGGAGGAAGCCCCCCTCTCGCTGCAGGAGAGCGACCCTCCCCCCGTGCCCGACACGCTGTCGAATTATACCTTTGAAAACTTCATTGTCGGCTCCTCCAACCGGTTCGCCCACGCGGCGGCCGTGAGCGTGGCGGCCAATCCGGGCGGCGCTTACAACCCCCTGCTGATCTACGGCAACTCGGGCCTTGGAAAAACCCACCTGCTCAACGCCATCCGCAATGAAATTCAGAAAAACCATCCCGAGATGAACATCATCTATACCCAGGGCGAGCGGTTTACCAACGAGCTGATTGAGGCCCTTGGCCGGCAGGATACGGTCGCCTTCCGGGAAAAATACCGCAAGGCCGACGTGCTCTTTATCGACGACATCCACTTCATCGCCGGCAAGCAGAGCACCATGGAGGAATTTTTCAACACCTTCAACACCCTGCATCAGGACAATAAGCAGATTGTCGTCACCTCCGACCGGCCGCCGAAAGAGATCGCCACGCTCGACGAGCGCATCCGTTCCCGTTTTGAAATGGGCCTGCTCGCCGATATCCAGATGCCCGATTTTGAAACCCGCGTGGCCATCATCCGCCGCAAGGCCCAGCTCATCCATTTTGACCTTCCGGATGAGATCATCACCTTTATTGCCAACCAGCTCAAGCACAACGTCCGCCAGCTCGAGGGCACGGTCAACAAGCTCCACGCCTTTTTTGAGCTGACCGGCGAGCAGCCGACCATTGCCACCACCATGAACGCCATCCGCGACATCCGCAACGACGACCAGCCCGCCCCTGTCACCATCGAGAAGATTATCAAGCAGGTGTCGGATACCTACAACGTCTCGGAGGAGGACATCCTCTCGGCCAAGCGGGACAAGGATATCGCCGGCGCACGCCATGTGGCCATCTACATCGCCCGGCGCATCACCCAGCTCCCGCTGGAGGATATCGGCCGCGCCTTTTCGGGGCGCGACCATTCGACCGTCCACTATTCGGTGGGCAAAATTGAAAAGGAAATGAAGCGCGATCCCCGCCAGAAAGCCACCATTGAAGAGATTATCAAAAACGTCACCAGCCAGTAGCAAAGCCGGCCTGGCCGGGGCGTCCGCCGCTGCCATCGGGCCCTTTTCCCGCCCCTTGTGAAAGGGCCGCGCCCTTTGCCGGGCAGACCTGGATGTGCTCTCCCTTTCGGCGTTGGTCGCGCCCGCTTGCGCTGTGTCGTGCGGCTTGGAATCGGCCTTTGGTTCGCCAGACAAGAGCGCCCCTCCCGCCATGGTTGCGCGGCTTTACATAATTCGATTTTTCTCCACAAAGTTTTTCACTTTCCACAACGCCTTTTCCACCGACTTTTTATAACTTTTTTCACCCCCTGTTTTGTCCAAAATTTCTGCCGCCCTTTTCCACCGCCCAAACATGCGAAAAAGGGCTTGGCCGTGGGATTTGATTTGGTTATCCACACTTTCCCGCCCTCTACGTCTACGGCGGAATTTATTATATACCTTTGTTTCAATCCGCGCCGCCTTTTCCTGTTTTGCTCATCCCGGCGCATAATCTTTTACCTATCCTGTCAGAAAGGGGTCGATTTGTATGAAGCTCACCTGCAGCCGGCAGGAGCTGAGCGATACCACCGCCAAGGTGCAATGCGCCGTCACCGCCTCCACCATCCCCGCGCTCGAGGGCATTCTCTTCAGCGCACAGGGGGATACCCTGAAAATGTCGGGTTACAACCTCGAGCTGGGCATTACCACCTCCATCCAGGCCCGGGTCGAGCGGCCGGGGGATATTGTCCTCGAGGCCAAGCTGTTTTGCGATATCATCCGGCGGCTGTCGGGCGACGTGGTCTCCATTGAGGTCGACGAGAAACAGACCTGCACCGTGCGCTGCGGCGTATCGGAGTTTCATTTTGCAGCCATCTCGGCCGACGATTTTCCCGAGCTGCCCACCGTCGACGGCGGCACCTCCCTGCGGCTGGAAAGCGGCCTGCTCAAAAACATGGTCCGCCAGACCCGGTTTGCCGTGGCCAAGGTGGATACCGGCCGCCCGGTGCTCATGGGCGTGCTGTTTGAATGCCGCGAGGGGGTCCTCCGCCTCGTCGCGGTCGACGGCTACCGCCTGGCTGTGCGCAGCGAGCCGGTCGCCGGCGCCCCCGATATTTCCTTTATCGTGCCCGAGAAAACCCTCGGCGAGATTTTAAAGCTGCTCGACGACGACGAGAGTGAAATCTCCATTTCGGTCGGCAAGCGGCACATCATCTTTGAAATTGGGGACTATCTGGTGGTCTCCCGTCTGCTGGAAGGGGAATTTTTGGATTACAGCAGCTCGGTCCCCAAGCAGTTTTCCACCAACGTGCGTGCGTCGACCCGCGCGCTGTGCGAATGCATCGACCGCATCTCCCTCCTCATCACCGACCGCCTCAAAAGCCCGGTGCGCTGCATTTTTGAGGACAATATGCTCAAGGCCTCCTGCAATACCACGCTGGGCAGCGCTTACGACGAGATGCCGGTCGAGATGGAGGGCAGCCGCATTGAGATCGGTTTTAACAACCGTTTCCTGCTCGAGGCTCTCAAGGCGGCCGAGTGCGACGAGGTCATCGTCCGCCTGAGCGGCGAGACCACCCCCATGATCATCACCCCGGTGGAGGGGGACAGCTTCCTCTTCCTGGTCATGCCCATCAAGCTGCCGAAAAACAACATCTGACGCATCGGAAGGCGGGGCCTTATGGCTACCATAAAGCTGAAAATCAAAACCATCCCCGTTTCGATCGACACCGAATGGATCCGGCTCGACGCGCTGCTCAAGCTGGCCGGCGCGGTGGGGACCGGCGGGCAGGCCAAGTTTGAAATCCAGGCCGGTGCGGTCGAGCTCGACGGGGCGGTCTGTACCATGC
The DNA here is from genome assembly GCA_965145485.1 of uncultured Eubacteriales bacterium. Lineage (GTDB taxonomy): Bacteria > Bacillota > Clostridia > Oscillospirales > Acutalibacteraceae > CABQCM01. The sequence goes on from CBCTCU010000039.1 coordinate 13,736, forward strand.
GGGGGAAAAAGGTGCGGCCCGGGCAGAGGGTGCGATACGGCGGGAAGACTTATGAGATCATCCCCTCCCCTTCCCCCGTTGATCCGCCGCAGGCGCCCATAAAATTGCCGCCGCAGGGAAAGACGACGGCCGCTGAAAAAGCGGATGTGCTCCCGCAGCAGGGCCTGTCCGATTCCCCATCCTTCGCCAATGCGCAGGGGGGGCAGAATCCCGAACGCGCGCACCGGCAGGATGGGGAGCCTCGAAAGCACAGCGCGCCGGCAGGCAGCGCGGCGCAGCCTGCGGATGGGGCGCAGGGCTCAACCAAGCCGGCCCCTTCCCAACGAGGGGAAGGGGAGCCCCGCCCGGCGAAATCGCCTTATTCCAGGGGAGCGGCCGGCCGGCCGCGCAACCATCCCCCCGGCGGGGGAAAGGGCCGATGAGGGCCTTCATGCTCGAGGGCGAGGGCTTTCGCAATACCCGCTCTCTCCACTTTGCCCCAAAAGAGGGGGTCAACGTCCTCTATGGCAACAACGCGCAGGGAAAGACCAACCTGCTCGAGGCGCTGTGGCTGTTCACAGGGGCCAAAAGCTTTCGCGGCGCGCGGGAATCGGAGTGCATCGCCTTTGGTGAAAAAAGCGCGCGGCTGCGCTTGTCCTTCCACGCGCAGGGAAGGGACCAGCAGGCCGTCATCCGCCTGGGGGAAAAGAAAAAGGTGTTGCTCAACGATGTGGAAAAAACCTCGGTATCGGCGTTGTCGGGCAGCTTCTGCGCCGTGGTGTTCGCCCCCTCCCACCTGCGCCTGGTCAAGGACGGGCCGGGGGAGAGAAGGCGGTTTCTCGACGCCTCCCTCTGCCAGCTCCGCCCGGGCTACCGCGGCCTGCTCAGCCAATACCAGCGGGCCATGTTCCAGCGAAACACCCTGCTGAGAGACTATTCTTTCGGCGTGCCGGGGGAGATGCTCGACATCTGGGAGGAAGCCATGGCCAAAGCAGGAAGCGAGATTGTCCGGCAGCGCTGCCGTTATGTCGAGGCGCTCACCCCGTTTGCTACCGAGGTGTACGATGGGCTTTCCTCTGGAAAAGAGGTGCTTTCGCTTCATTACGAGGGGGAAGAGTTCCGCAGCGACCGGGGGGGGAAGGAAGCCCTTCTCGCCGCCTTGCGGGCCGCCCGGGGGGAGGATCTGCGGCTGGGCAGCGCCACGGTGGGTCCCCACCGGGATGAGCTCGCCATCTCGATCAACCAGCGTCCGGCCAGGATGTACGGCTCCCAGGGGCAGCAGCGGTCGGCCGCTTTGGCGCTCAAGCTGGGGGAGGCGTCGGTGCTGCGGGATTTTTCCGACGAGCTTCCGGTCGCTTTGCTCGACGACGTCATGAGCGAGCTCGACCCCGGCCGGCAAAGCTATATTTTAAACCGCATTCAGGGCTGGCAGGTCTTCATCACCTGCTGCGACCCCGCCCCCATCCTTCGCTGCGCCGATGGCGCCTGTTTTGAGGTCGAGGGGGGAGAGATCACCCCCGCGCGGCCGGGGCAACAGGCCGTGTTTCCCTCTTAGTGCCGGCATGGACGGCAGGGCGGATTTTACGCAAGCCAAACGTCCGGTTCGCCTATGCGCGGCGCCGGTATCCTTTGGGTGTGACGCGTGGATGTGCCGCGGCCGCTTGGTCGCTGGATGATCCCCGGCGCATCCGCCCGAGCGCATGAGAGAAGGCCGGATGCAAAGGGCGGTATGGAATGGGTACGGGAAAGGAATCTCGCCCTTTTGGGCGGCATGGCGGCGAGACTCCCGCCGGGAACCGCCTGAATCTATCGAATCTACCGCGCCGGATGACGGCGGTCAATCCGGCACCGCGCTTTGCCGCTCTGCTTTGGTAAATGAGAAAACCGGGAAAGCGGCAGCCGTTGGAAAGGAGCTTAAAAGCCTTGTATCTTCACCTGGGGCAGGATACCGTCGTGGCCAACGAGGATATCGTCGGCATTTTTGATCTGGAAACCACCACCATCTCAAAAATCACCCGCGATTTTCTGGCGGGTTGCGAAAAGCGCCACGAGGTGGTCAATGTGACGCAGGAGCTGCCAAAATCCTTTATCCTGTGCACTTCGGGCCAAAATCAGAGGATTTATATCTCACAGATATCAACCGGGACGCTCGAAAAGCGCGCGGGGTATCTCGACCGTCTGGCCGGAAAAGGGCAGGATGAGGAATCGGCCAATATCCCATAATGTAGATTTCATCTACATTCAGGCGATACTTTCAGCAATGGAGGTCTTAATTTGGATAACCAGGAAAGTGTAAATATGCAACCCGCGCAGGTCACCGAGGCGTATGACGCGGAACAAATCCAGGTTCTCGAGGGGCTTGAGGCGGTGCGCAAGCGTCCGGGTATGTACATCGGCTCGACCGGCGAGCGGGGTCTGCATCATCTGGTCTACGAGATTGTCGATAACGCCATCGACGAAACCCTTGCCGGCTACTGCGATCACATCGAGGTCGATATCCTGCCGGGCAATATCATCCGCGTGGCCGATAACGGGCGCGGCATCCCGGTGGGCATCCAGCCAAAGCTGGGCATCCCGGCCGTATCGGTCGTCTTTACGGTGCTTCACGCGGGCGGGAAATTCGGCGGCAGCGGGTACAAGGTCTCGGGCGGCCTGCACGGCGTGGGCGCCTCGGTGGTCAACGCCATCAGCGAATGGCTCGAGGTCGAGGTCCGCGATGGGCACCACCGGCATTTCCAGCGGTTTGAGCGCGGCGTTGCGGCCTGCGATCTGAAGGTCATCGGCGAGACCACCGAGACGGGAACCACCGTTACCTTCAAGCCCGACCCCCTCATCTTCACCGATACGACCGAGTTTGACTACAACACCCTCTTGACCCGGCTTCGCGAGCAGGCCTTTTTAAACGCGGGGGTGCGCATCACCCTGACCGACCGCCGCCCGGTGGAGGAATCGGGCGAGGGCGAGCAGCGGCAGGATAAGCTCCACTTTGAGGGCGGCATCCGGTCCTTTGTCGAGTTTTTGATGGAAAAACGGGGGCGCACTCCCCTGTTCGATACGGTCGTCTACCTCAGCCAGCAGGAGGGGGATTCCTCGGCCGAGATCGCCCTGCAGTACAACGACGGCTTTGACACCAACGTCATCAGCTTTGCCAACAACATGCACACGGTTGACGGGGGCACCCACGAGAGCGCCTTTAAGACCGCCCTCACCCGGGTGATCAACGCTTACGGGCGCAAATTCAAGTACCTCAAGGACAACGACAGCAACCTCAAGGGGGACGACGTGCAGGAGGGGCTGGTGGCCGTCGTCAGCGTCAAGCTGACCGACGCGCAGTTTGAAAGCCAGACCAAGGCCAAGCTGGGCAACACCGCCATGGGGACGCTGGTCAACCAGATGATGACCGATAAGCTCATGACCTTCCTGGAGGAGAACCCTTCGGTCGCCAAGGCGATTTTGGACAAGGCGATGGCCGCCTCCACCGCCCGCGAGGCGGCGCAGAAGGCAAGGGATCTCCAGCGCAACCGCTCGGGATTGTCCAAGGTGCGCATGCCCGAGAAGCTGGCCGACTGCATCTCCAACAACCCGGAGGAGACCGAGATTTTCATCGTCGAGGGAGACAGCGCCGGCGGCTCGGCCATCAAGGGGCGGGATTCCCGCATCCAGGCCATCCTCCCTCTGTGGGGGAAGATGCTCAACGTCGAAAAGGCGCGCATCGACAAGGTTTTCAGCAACGAAAAGCTCACCCCCGTGGTCATCGCCCTCGGCACCGGCATTGGGGACGAATTTGACATCTCCAAGTTGCGCTACGGCAAAATCTTTATCATGGCCGATGCCGACGTCGACGGCTCCCACATCCGCACCCTGCTGTTGACCTTCTTCTTCCGGTATATGCCCGAGCTGATCGAGGAGGGGCACATCTACATCGCCCAGCCGCCCTTGTTTAAGATCGAAAAGGGCAAGCAGTTCTTCTATGCCTTTTCGGATGAGGAGCGGGACAGGTACATCGCCCAGCTGGGCGGCAACGCCAACGTCCAGCGGTACAAGGGCCTTGGCGAGATGGACGGCCAGCAGCTTTGGGAGACGACCATGGACCCCGCCTTCCGCACGGTGCTCAAGGTGCACATGGACGACGCCGAGGAAGCCGACCGCACCTTCTCTCTTCTGATGGGGGACGAGGTCGAGCCCCGGCGGGAATTTATTGAGAAAAACGCGCGGTTTGTGGTCAATCTGGATATCTAATCTGCCAGGAGCCGAACACAATATGGTTTTCAGCGGCTGCTTTCCGCGCGGACGGCGTTAACATTTTTCCTATACGGCAGTATGGCTGCAAATGGATACCTTGCCCGCACGAAAACCATCTCGCGGAAAACTGCGCGCACCGAAAAGGATGGCGGCGCGGATGGATGTTTGTTTTTGAGGCCGCAGGTGTGCTGACGCACACCAAGGATAAAAAAGGGAAAAGCCGCCGTGCCGGTAGATTTTCGGCATATCGGGTTCGGCTTCCGGCAGCTTAACCAGCCGGCGCCCTCGCGTGAGAGCGGGGGCCTGCCGGGTTTCACTTTACCTTGGACGCCGGGTTGGCAAACCGGGCGGTCCGCTTTGAAGCAAGGGGGATTTCGATGGCAAAAACAGTGACCTGTGAAAAATGCGGCGGCGTACAGGCCATCTTCCGGGATGAGAACGGCGGCATGAAGTGCGCTTTCTGCGGGGAGGAAATTCAAAATCTTCCCCCTTATGAAGAGGGGGAGGAGTTGAGCTACGGCGCCACCGAGGGTAAGACCGAGCCGCTGGGCGAGGCTGCCGAGGCGGTCTTTACCCTGCGCCGCGGCGAGGTGGAAAAGGCGCTCATCCTCACCGGGCGGCTCAAGCCCCACCTCACTGCGTCGATTGTCGAGACAGTGCTGCTTGCCGTGCTGCTTGCAATCCAGGGGTCGTCGGTGATCAGCGGCCTAATGCACATAGGCGACGCGCCCGAGCCGGGCGGGATGAACATCTTTCTGCTTGTGGTCATTATCGCCCTGATTCCCGCCGTCTGGATATTGCCCCGGCGCAACAACCGGCGGATTGTCGACAGCTCGGTCAGCGGGAACGAGCTTCGCATCCGGGTATACGAGAACCTCTGCGAGATTTTCATCCCCGCCGAGGGCAAGGGATGGAATTTTGAGTACGCAACCGAAAAATACGCGGTGTCCGAGTGCGAGGAGATGCTCTTGATCTCCCTCGGCGACGGCCGCTTGCTCGCCCTGCCCAAACGGGGCTTTGCCCCGGGGGCGCAGGAGGTTGCCCGCGAGCGGCTGGTCAAAGGGGCGGGGGAGATGACCCCCTTGGATGAAAAGCTGGTGCGCAAGGCCGCCAAGGTGGACATGAGCCAGCCTGAGCCGGCTGGGGATGCGCCGGCTTCGGGGGAGAAAGCGACTGAGGAGCCCTCTGGTTCGACGCAAGCGGGCGATAACGCTACCCCGCCCGAACCCGAGACGGTATCTGAGGCAGCGCAGCCGGCGGAGGAAACCGTTTCGCAAGAGGCGTCAGCCGGGGAAAGCACCCCTGACGGCGAGGGTAGCGAAAGCCCCGTTTCGCCCGACAGGGAGTAATCGCCCCAGGATATTGTTTCAACAGCAAATCAGCCGGACGATATCCCTCGCCGGATGGTGCGGGCGATAACGCTACCTCGGCCGAACCCGAGACAGCGCAGCCGGCGGAGGAAACCGTTTCGCAAGAGACGTCAGCCGGGGAAAACACCCCTGACGGCGAGGGTAGCGAAAGCCCCGTTTCGCCCGACAGGGAGTAACCGCCCCAGGATATTGTTTCAACGGCAAACCAGCCGGGCGATATCCCTCGCCGGATGGTGTGGGCGATAACGCTACCTCGCCCGATCTTGAGGCAGCGCAGCCGGCGGAGAAAACCGTCTCACAAGAGGAAGCAACCGAGGCAGCCACCCCTGATGGGAATTGTCGAAAAAACGAGGCGCGGCAAAATTCCTCTTTCGCCTAAAGGCAGGCCGTCATACCGCCATCGGCATCATGGTCCTGCCCGCCGGAGCGCCCTCTCGGACGATAAGGCCGCCAAGAGCAAAAAAACAAAGTCCATCAAAGACAGTTTTCCACAATCCAGCCCGCTTTGGTGGAAAACCAGGCATTTATGATTCTTTTTAAGGGAGGCGCAGATATGAGCGAGCCGGTCACCCGGGTTGAATTCGTCCTTACCAGCGATGATCTGCTGCAATTTCATCAGCAGTATCTTCGCCGGTTTGGGGTCAACCGCCTGCGAATTCCCCTGATGGCGGCCTCCCTGATCCTCATACCGGTCGCCATGATGCTCGACCTCTTGGCGGGAGGGCTGAATTTTTTGGTCACCGCGATTTGCTCCATCGCCGCCGCCTTTGTGCTGGTCTTTTTCCTTGTGGTGTTCCCCATGTCCATCCGGGGGCAGGCAAGGCGCGCTTATTCTGCTTCGGCCGATTTCCAGCGGCCGGTTGCCATCGATTTTTATCCCGGCGTCATGGTGGCGAGCTATCGCTACACCCGCTATACCATCGGGTATGAATCGATTTACTCCTGCTGTGAAACGACCTCCCACTTCAATTTTTATGAGAACAAATACGCCATGCAGGGCCACATACTGCCCAAGTCCTCCCTGACCAGCCAGGAGGTTGACGCCTTGAGCCAGAAGCTGAGCGCGGTCTTCGGCCGGCGGTATCTCCTATGCTAAGGCGGAAAGGAGCCCACCTATGAGTATGGTCATCGCCGAGTGCGAGATACATCCAACCGAGGAGCAGGTGCTTACCTTTAACCGCGATCTTTTCCGTCGCGGCGGAAACCGGCTCTTTTATCTATTGGCGTGCGCGGTGTTTTTGATATTGGCGATGGTTCTCCTGTTCTCGCCGGCGCCGGCCTTTCGCTGGCTGTCCCTCGTCGCGCTGGTCTGCGCGGGCGCGACGGTGCTGCAAATGACCGTCTTTTTGCGGCATTCGGTGCGCAGGATGATCCAGAGCAGCCCCCGCATGCTTCGCCCTCACCGGGTGGTGCTGACCGAGGACGCCCTCATCGACGTCCCGCTGGTGGGCGAGCTGCCGCCGTATACCGAGGTCAATTACCCCTACGACAAGTTGTTCGAGGTGCTTTGCACCCGACAGTTTTATTACTTTCGCTACAATCTGACCGCCGGCACCCTCGTCCCGCGCGAGGCGCTGACCCCCGAGCAGGAGCGGCTGCTGTGCGAGCGGCTGCGTCACTGCTGCGGCAGCCGGTTTGTCACCCTCCCCTATGGAAGGGAGAAAGACGGGCGGCCTCTCCCCTGACCGTCTCCCGTCAGAGCGGATCAAAGCCGGTTGCCGTGAACTGGCACAGGGCCGCCGGAACCGGTATTCTTTCGCCGCGAAAGGCGCTGGGCGCGCCGCCATACTACGGCGGCCGCTGGGGCGCGGGGCGATGGGGGCTTCGCGGCAGTCGAATCGCATATGCGTCCCGGGCAGTCCGGCGCCGCAGGGCGCTTGGATGCGAGGCCGGGCATGACAACCATCAAGGCCGGGCTGTAAGGCCCGGCAGGGCATTGGAAACCGTTGCGCGGCGAGCCAGCTTATTGACGGCCGCGCCCGAAAGAAAAAGGTGATTTTGTGGAATTGCAGGAACCGCACAACAAATTAATCGACGTCGACATTGTCAGCGAGATGCGAAAGTCCTTTCTCGACTACTCCATGTCGGTCATCGTCGCCCGTGCGTTGCCCGATGTGCGCGACGGCCTCAAGCCGGTCCATCGCCGCATCCTTTACACCATGTACGAAAACTCCCTGACCCCCGACAAGCCCTATCGCAAATGCGCCGATACGGTCGGTTCGGTGCTGGGGCGGTACCATCCCCACGGCGACGCGTCGGTCTACGACGCGCTGGTGCGTCTGGCGCAGGATTTTTCCATGCGGTATATGCTGGTGGACGGGCACGGAAACTTTGGTTCGATCGACGGATATCCCGCCGCCGCCTACCGGTATACCGAGGCCAGGATGAGCAAAATGGCCGTCGAGATGCTGCGGGACATTGATAAGGAAACGGTCGATTTTGCTCCCAACTACGACGACCGGTTGAAGGAACCGGTGGTCCTTCCTTCCCATTTCCCCTCTCTGCTGGTCAACGGCTCGTCGGGCATCGCGGTGGGCATGGCCACCAACATCCCGCCCCACAACCTGGGCGAGGTGGTCGACGGCATGTGCTACCTGATTGACCATCCCGACGCCACGGTCGACGAGCTCAATGAATTTATCAAGGGCCCCGACTTCCCCACCGGGGGCATCGTCATGGGCAGAAGCGGCATCCGCGCGGCCTACGCCACCGGGCGCGGGCGCATCATCGTGCGCGGGCGCGCCGAGATTGAGGAGAGCCGTTCCAACGCCTACCGTATCGTCATCACCGAAATCCCCTACATGGTCAACAAGCTCAACCTGGTCAAATCCATGGTTGACCTGGTCAAGGAAAAGCGCATCGAGGGCATCGACGACATCGTCGACCACTCCAACCGCGAGGGGATGCGCATTGTCGTCGAGCTCAAACGGGACGTCAATCCCCAGGTGGTCTTAAATCAGCTTTACAGCTTTACCCAGCTTCAGACCACCTTTGGGGCGATCATGCTCGCGCTGGTGAACGGCGAGCCCAAGGTGCTCAACCTCAAGGAGATGCTCCAGCATTATATCGACTACCAGTGCGAGGTGGTCGTGCGCCGCACGAAATACGAGCTTCGCAAGGCGCAGGAGCGCGCTCATATCGTTGAGGCGCTGAAAGTGGCCATCGACTTTATCGACGAGGTCATCGCCATCATCCGCTCCTCCAAGACCATCGCGGAAAGCAAGGAGCGGCTGATGGAGCGCTTCCAGTTCGACGACGCGCAGGCGACCTACGTTGTGCAGATGCGCCTGGGCCAGCTCACCGGTATGGAGAGAAGCAAGATCGAGGAGGAGCTCGCCGAGCTCAAGGCCCGCATTGCCGATTTGTCCGATATCCTCTCGAGCGACGAGCGCATCCACACCATCGTCAAGGAGGAGGCGCTGGTCGTGCGCGACAAATACGTCGACGACCGCCGCACCGAGATCACCACCGTGTCGGGCGAGGTGGACATCGAGGACCTCATCCCGGTGGAGGAATGCGTGCTGACCATGACCCACATGGGCTACATCAAGCGCCAGCCGAGCGACACCTACCACATCCAGCGCCGCGGCGGGCGGGGAATCAGCGGCATGTCGCGGCGGGACGAGGACTTTGCCGAGAGCATGTTTACCTGCTCCTCTCATGACTACATCCTCTTCTTCTCCAACCGCGGCCGGGTCTACCGGCTGAAGGCCTACGAGGTGCCGGAGGGCAGCCGTACCTCCAAGGGGATGAACATTGTCAACCTCCTGCCCATCGAGGGGGAGGAAAAGATCACGGCCATGATCCGGGTATCGGAGTTTGAAGAGGACAAGTACCTGTGCATGGTCACCAAGCAGGGCATCATCAAGCGTACTCCTTTGTGCGCGTATAATACCGCCCGCAAGGGGGGCATTATCGCCATCACCCTCGACGAGGGGGACGAGCTGCGCTGGGTTCGACTGACCGGCGGGGAGGACGAGTTGATCGTCGCGACCCGTAAGGGAATGGCCATCCGTTTCAGCGAGACCGACGCCAGGCCGCTCGGGCGTACCGCCCGCGGGGTGCGCGCCATCACGCTGTCGGAAGAGAAAAACGGCGCTCCCGACGAGGTGGTCGGCATGTCGATTGTGCGCGCCGGCGCAACTTTGCTGACTGTTACCGAGACAGGCTATGGCCGCCGTTCGAGTTATGAGGATTACCGGCTGCAATCCCGCGCCGGCAAGGGTATCACCAACTACCGTACCGCGCTGTACGGCGATGTGGCCGCCATCAAGTCGGTCGACGAGGGGGACGATATCATCATGATTTCCTCGGGCGGGGTCATCATCCGCATCGAGGCCAACCAGGTCAACCTGCTCTCCCGCCCGGCCAAGGGCGTGCGGGTCATGCGGCTGGACGAGGGGGAGAAGCTGGTTACCCTCGCACGCGCCGAGCATGAGGAGCCGCAGGACGATGAGCCGGACGAAGACGGCCAGGAGGCTCCGCAGGACGAAAACGCCGAGACGGCGGACGAATAAGCAAGCATCCCGGTCCGGTGACCCGGGCCGGGATTTCTGCAACCTGGAAGGTATGCCTCCCCCGCTCCCACGGCCGGTTCAGCCGGCGGGGAGCGCATACATACCGGCCGCCCATCACAGGGCCTGCGGCAAGGGCGCGCGTGCCATACGGGACTATACGGAAAGCCGGCCATTTACCCTGCCCGGCGGGAAAGCGGAGGCGGGGTGCTTTTCCGGGCGGAGCCTAGGCGCTTACCCTGCCCGGCGGGAAAGCGGACGCAGGGTGCCGGATGAGCAGAGCTTAGTCTATTTTTTGCCGTTGGAGCCCGGCTGTATCCCGATCAAGAGGATTGGCCGCCCGCTGCGGGAGAGGGAGGAAACCAATGAAGTCGTCTTTATATCGTGAGCTGACGCCGGACGAATTGGCCAAGGTGGTTGCTTTGGCGCTTCACACCGAGATTCTTTCATCCCGGCTGCTGTCGGGGGGATTGTTTAACACCACCTACCTTGTGGATACGCAGGGCATGGGCAAGGTGGTGCTGCGGGTCGGGCCGGTCAACCGGCATCGGTTGATGCCCTTTGAGCACCGCCTGATGGAAGCCGAATGCGAAGCCTATGCCTTATGCCGGCAGCAGGGCATTCCGGTCTCGGAGGTGCTGGCCCTCGATACGGAGAAAAAATGGATCGGCCGCGACGTCATGATCGTCCGTTATATTCCCAGCCTGCCGCTGATCGAGGCGGTCTTGAAGCCTGAGGACAGGGCGCGGATTGACCGTGACATCGGCAGGGCCACCGCCAAAATGCACCGCATCACCCAACGCCGGTTTGGCCGGCTGCCGGAGGTGCGCGCCGGCAAGGGGTTTGAGCGCTGGAGCGATTTTCTGCTCGATGAATTTGAGCAGTGGGAAGGCGTAGCCGCGCCTTCCGGGATTTTTACCCCGCATCAGCTTGGGCAAATGCGCCGGCTTTGGATCCAGTATGCTCCCCTGCTCGACGAGGTGCGCACGCCCAGCCTGGTGCACACCGATCTGTGGGAGGGCAATCTGCTCGTGCGCACCGACACGCCGCGGCCCGAGTTTGCCGCCATCATTGACGCCGACCGGGCGCTGTGGGGGGATGCGGAGTTTGAGTTTTCCTCCATTCGCTGGATGCTCAACGACGACTTTTTGGCAGGCTATGGCCGCGATATTTCCCATGAGGGCGCGCATGGGACGCGCCAAAGCCTGTATTGCCTGCTCTGCGGGCTGTGGAACGCCTATGTGTATGAGGTGGAGTACAACGACCATGAGCAGATGATACGCACGCGCGATGAGGTGCGGGAAATACTGCGGCGGCTGACAGCGTAACATCGGTAAAAGGGCGCTGGCATGGAGCAGATCGCTCTTGCCACGGCGAGAAGGCTGGGGAAGGCCTTGTTGGGCAGGTGGCCTGTCGGGTAGCGCCCATGTCCCACCCGTTATAGCGCAACTAAAAAATGAAGGACAACCCCCGGCAGTCCTGTTCTAAACAATGCAAAGGTGGCGTTGTCTTAATTTTTTCAGCGGTGGTTTTTGGAACACTGGTACGGGGCGGCTTGCGACTGGAAAGGGCGCGCCCGGCTACAGCCGTGGTATCCCATCGGATGCGCCCGGCCGGGAATCGAGGGTGCGCTTTGCGCTCCACCAGGCACGGCGGGCGGCGTGCACCCGGCTTTTTGCCTTGTCGCTTCATTGGGCGCGGCGCTAGGTCGTGGGAGTCCCCCTGCCGGAATCGAGCGCGCCGAGCAGGGGCAGGGCGGCCCACGGCAGCCCGGCTATGCTGCGCCCGGCTACAGCCGTGGTATCCCATCGGATGCGCCCGGCCGGGAATCGAGGG
>CBCTCU010000040.1:0-25645 GCA_965145485.1 uncultured Eubacteriales bacterium
CGTGTTCATGGTATAATAGCCGCGAACGGCTATTATACTTTGATTTTCAGCACGGGCCTACGGCCATGTGCATATTATACCATTCACACTACGTGTTCATGGTATAATATGGCCGCAGACGATGATGATATTCTATTTTTAGTACAAGCCGACGGCCATGCGCGTGCGACGCATGCCTTGAAGCCCTGGCGCACTGGCCGCAAGCAGCCGGAATGTGCTATTTTAGCGCAGCCTGTGGCCTTGTGTACAAGGCGCTATTCATGCTTCGGCCCATGATCTATTAGCCTGGACGAACAAGAAAGAACTCGGCCTTTGACCGGCCCATTGCCGTTAAAGGCATCTCATACATACGGATACATCCGACGGCTTATCCTGCCCTCTGACGATATCCCGGCCATACTAAAACTCGCCCGGTCGACCGCCAAACCTATGATAACGGAGCTGATACCATTGTCATCCCGCGCCCTGCCGCCTTCCCACGCCCGGCTGCACCTGCTTGACGAGGTGCGCGGGTTTGCCGTGCTTTGCATGGTCTTCTTTCACGCTTTTTACACCATGTCCATGAGCTTCGATATGCGGGCCGGCACGGCTCTGCTCGACTTTTTTACACCCGCCGAGCCCTTTTTTGCCGGGCTTTTTATCCTGCTGTCGGGATTTTGCTGCCGCCTGTCCCGCTCGAATGCAAAGCGCGGCGCCATCCTGCTGTGCATCGCTCTGGCGTTAACCGCCGCCACCCTGCTGCTCGAGTGGCTGGGGATGCAGGGAACGGTGATCTGGTTCGGCATATTGCACCTATTAAGCCTCGGTATGCTGACCTTCGCCCTGGCGCGCCCGTTGCTCGACCGGATACATCCGGTGATCGGCTTGCTGATCTGCGTATTGCTTTTTGTCTTATTTTATCCCATCTCACAGGGGAAAATCGGCCTGCCGGGCATTTTTTCCGTTTCCCTGCCGGATGCTTTCTATCAATCCGACTGGCTCGCCCCGCTGGGCATGTACTCGAGCAGCTTTTATTCGGCCGACTACTTTCCCCTGCTGCCCTGGCTGTTTTTGTTCCTGGCGGGCAGCTTCCTGGGCGTTGCGGCGCAAAAGGAACAATGTCCGCGTTTCTTCTACCGGCTGCACATCCGGCCGCTCGCCTTTGTAGGCCGGCACGCCCTGATCGTCTATATCGCCCATCAGCCGGTCATTTTCGCCCTGCTGTGGCTGTTCGAACAACTGACGCACTAGAGCGAAGCCTCCGCTTTCGTAATAGTCCGCAAGCTTTCATTCGGGAGGGCCGCAGACTCTACATCCCATGCCGAAATTACTTGAAACAGCACCCCGGCCTACTTGGCACTGTCCTCAAATGCAAGCTGGACGATATGGTGCGTATCCCCCCGCCGGTCTTCCGGTGGGGGCGTCATATAGTCGCCGTACAGCATGGTCAGATAGGCGTCGTACTCTTTAGGGCATGAAAATTCTGTATCCTCATACGGCAAAAGCACCGTCTGGGACATAAACTCTACTGGCACGCTATAGTCTGTCCTCGGATTGGCCCCGGTATGCGCATACCAGCGTTTCACAGCCCGCCCGTTCCACCGGCGGGCTGTTTTTTCGTATTTTCGAATCAGCTCCTCGCGCGGCTTTTTTTCCAACCGATGTTCCCATGCCCGCTTGATCCGTTTGGGCAGCCCCTGCGCGGGGGCGACATAAACGTAATTCGTCTGCAAAATCAGGGCGTTAAGCAAAGCGCTCAAATGAATTCCCAGCAGCCGGCGACGCAAAGCACTATCCGGTGCGACGTCAAACGGAAAGATATCAATAAAAATACCCATGTGCGCCTGCTTTTGCTCGAGATAGCTCTCCACAAAGAGGGTCCCGTTCTTGCGTATCTTGGCAAAGGGCAACGGATAATACGGATCGCTCTCCCAGGTCTGAAGAAAATACTGCCCCGGCAACTCGGCTTGCGCATATTCCAGGAAGCGGTCGTAATCCGCCCGGGGCATGCCGATATCCAGGTCATCGTCCCACGGGATTGCCCCGTGGTGGCGCACCGCACCGAGCAGCGTGCCACTAACCAGAAAATATTGCAGGCCATGGCGCTCACAGATTGCCTTGACCTCTTTCGCCATATCCAATTGGGTAAGCTGCACTCTGCGCAAATCTTCCTGTTTCATCCCCGTTCTCCCTTTCCATATTCAAATTTCCGCAGGGCTGCAAGGGCCCTGATCGTACATCCGGGTGACGTCTTCTCCCCGCATTCTCGCTTCCAGCACCCTGCAAAGCCGCTCAGCGGCAACCGGCGCGCACCAGGTGGAGGCGATCGTTTCATACGCCTGCTCCCCCATGGCGCGGCACGCCTGGGCGTCCTGACACAGCAGCTTTGTCCGCTCGTATAGTGTGCGGTGGTCCCCATATGGATACAGTATGCCGTTCTTGCCGTTGTCAATGAGATAGCGGCCCGACCCGGCCGCGTCGGAGCAGACGACAGTGCACCCGCTGTTCATCGCTTCGTTGACCACCGCGCCCCATCCCTCCATCCGATTGGAGGTAAACAGATAAATATTGCTGCGCTCCATGGCGTCCCTTACTTTCTCGGTAGGCATGCTCCCCGGGAAATCGACCAAAGACGCAACTCCGAGCCGTTGCGCTTTTTGCTCCATCTGCGCGCGCAGCTCCCCGTCTCCAATCATGGTAAGATGAACCGGTATGCCATCCCGACTCAAACGGCGGACAACCTCCAGCGCTTGCTCAGGGTGCTTCCAAGACAAAAAACGCGCTACCCACAGCAGCTCCACCCGCGGATGCTCTTTTTTGGCCATCAGTTCATTCCGGTCATAGCGCCGCACTTCAGGGAAATACCCCCATTTCAGGCATTTTTCCACCGGAAAGCCACACAGCGCAATATCCGAGGCAGTATAGGAGCTCGCGCAAAGCACCAGTACGTTTTGATGACGAAAACGCGTAAAGCGATCGTATACCTTTTTCCGGGTCTGGGGGATGAAGCGGCGATAGGTTCCTTTTTTAAAGGGACGTTCGCCGTAAATAACCGATAGCCGGTCCTCGGCCATGCGGTCGATCAGGTAGTGGGTGGGTGCGGATCCAACCATCAGCACATCGCATGCATTGGCCAGCTTTTTGGCCAGCGCGGCCTGCTCGGGACTCTCGTATGCCCGGATGATAAAGTCGTATTTGTGGTTGAGGTCGACATATCCCGAGATGGTGCGCGCCTGGGGAAAAGGCTGGGTCGCAATAAAGCGGTACTGCCCGGCCGTCCGCTTGGAAAGCTCCAGCGAAAGCTCCTCTTGATGCTGGGCAAAGTAATTCGATACGTATGCTATCTGCATGAGGAATCCTCTTTTCTCGTGGGAATATCCAGACCTGGCTGATACAAATTAGCTCAGGCGACAGAGTTCATTCAGGCGCCCGATATCAGGCCGGCAGCGCCGGATGTTGGCGCCCAAACCAGGGAGCAACGGGTTATAAGCCCCCAGTGGATCGTGCCTGGAGAGATGCTGGCTACAGCCCTGCGCAGCAGGCCCCTTTCTTTTTCAGGGCGTACGTAAGGCCGGCCTCCCATGGCAGCAACAACCGGCCGATCCATCGAGTCAGGCGGTCATTTGAGCTCGACCACCGTCACGCCGTCCTCCCCCTCCCCGTAAACGCCGGGGCGGAAGGTACGCACGCTCGGATGGCTGCGAAGATGCTGGCGCACGGCGTTGCGCAGCACGCCCGTTCCCTTGCCGTGGATGACGGTCACCGTCTCCATACCGCCCATGATCGCCTGGTCGAGAAAGCTGTCAAGCTCCATCAGCCCCTCGTCGACCGCCTTGCCACGAAGGTCGAGCTCGACCGCCGTCCGGCGCACCGCGCGGGACTCTACCCCCCGCCGCACGGCGGGCGCCGAGGGCCGGGACTCCTTCTCATGCTCCAACAGGCGAAGAGAATCGACCTTGACCTTGGTCTTGATGATGCCGGCCTGTACCATGACGTTCCCATTTTGATCGGGCGGGGAAAGCACGGTGCCCTTTTTATCAATGTCGCTCAGCAGCACCCGATCCCCTGCCTTGAGCGGGCGTGGGAGGACGTAAGATGACTTCATCCGCTCGCTGACCGGGTCGGCCGTGTCCTCCAGCTTTTTCATGCCCGCTCGGGCCTGCGCGCGTGCGATGCGCAGCATCTCGGCCGCGTTTTGCCCGGTCATGGCCTTTTTGGCTTCTTCTATTTCACCCAGCATCCGGTCGGACTGCTCTCTAGCCCGCTCAACCAGATGCCTGGCCTGCTCGCGGGCCTTCTCCAGCTCCTTTTCCCGCTCCTTCTCAACCTGCTGGAGGCGGCGATGGGCGTTATCAATGGCCTGCTGCGCCTCGGAGCGCAGGCGGGCCGCCTCTTCCCGCTGCTCCTCCAGCTCCTGCCGGGCGCGCTGAAGCTGGTCAACCACCTGCTCGAAATGGGTGTTATCGCTGGAAACAAGCTCTCGGGCGCGTGCGATCACCGCCGGGTCCATGCCCAGGCGCTCCAAAATCGCAAAGGCATTGCTGCGCCCCGGCATGCCAATGAGCAGCCGGTAGGTCGGCCGCAGGGTGGCGACATCAAATTCACACGATCCGTTTTCCACCCACGGCGTCTCCAAAGCATAGGCTTTGAGCTCGGCGTAATGGGTGGTGGCCGCAATTTTCGCCCCCCGCTCTCGCAGGCTTTCGAGCACGGCGGTGGCCAGAGCCGCCCCCTCCACCGGGTCGGTACCCGCCCCCAGCTCGTCGAGCAGGACGAGGCTGCAATCGTCCACCTGCTCGAAAATACCAATCAGATTGGTCATATGAGCCGAAAAGGTCGACAGGGACTGCTCGATGCTCTGCTCATCCCCGATGTCGGCCAGCACATGGGAAAAAACCGCCACCTCGCTGCGGTCCCCCGCCGGGATCATCAGGCCGCACATGGCCATACAGGTTAAAAGCCCCAGGGTTTTTAAGGCAACCGTCTTACCGCCGGTATTGGGCCCGGTGATGACCAGCGTGTCAAAATCAACCCCCAGCAGAATGTCGTTAGCCACCGCTTTGGCAGGGTCGAGCAGAGGGTGCCTCGCCTTGCGCAGCACCACCCGGCCGCGGTCGTTGAGCGCGGGGGCGCTTGCCTTCATATCATAGGCCAGCTTGGCTTTGGCAAAGATTAAGTTGAGCTCGATGCACAGGCCGTAGCTTTCCACAATGCCGTCGGCAAAACCGCCCGCCTCGTTGGACAGCTCGGTGAGGATCCGGTCGATCTCGGCCTGCTCCCTGGTTTCGAGCATACGGATTTCATTATTGGCCTCGACCACGCTCATCGGCTCGACAAACAGGGTGCTGCCTGAGGCGGAGGTGTCGTGCACCAGGCCGGGCACCTCCCCCCGGCACTCGGCCCGCACCGGCACGACAAACCGGCCGGAGCGGATGGTAACAATGGGGTCTTGCAGATATTTTTGATAGGCGGCCGAACGGATCATTTTATCGAGCTGCTCGCGCACCCGGCCGGAGGCCGAACGCTTTTTTCTGCGCAGGTCGGCCAGGGCGGGAGAGGCATGGTCGCTCATCTCCTCCTCGCTGACAATGGCCGAGGTGATCTTTTCCTCCAGATATTTATTGGGCGTCAGGCAGTGGAAGCGTTCGTCGAGCGCCGTCTCCATACCCGCGCAACGCCCCCTCCATTCGACCAGGGAGCGCACCACGCGCAGCACCTCGGCGATCTCGAGCAGCTCCTTCATGCTCAGCGTCCCCCCCGCCTGCGCGCGGGTAACGCTGCCGCGGCAGTTGCGCATGCCGCCGAAAGAGGGCGCGCCAAAGCGAGCGATGAGCATATGCGCGTCCACCGTCTCGCGCATCAGGCGCTCGACCCCCCGCAGGGTGTGCTCCGGGCGCAGCGCAAGCGCCAGCTGCGCCGCGTCGGCACAGCTGCAAAGGCCGCTGAGGCGTTCGAGTATTTTGGGTAATTCCAGCGTGCGTTCGTGCCGCCGGGCCGTTTCCTCATGTATCATAACTCATACCTGTCCTTTTGCGATGGGCTGCCGGGCAAAACCAAAGCGGTTGCTACAGCAGCGATCGATAAAAATCCAGCGTTCCAAACGACCGGCCGACCTGCGCACGCACATACCGCTCGGTGGTCGCGCTGAGAAGCCGCATCGACTCCTCTGGAAGCGTAAAGCGGAATACCTTGGCAAAATCGCTGTAAATGATATGCCGCATGGCGGCAAAAACCCCCGCCGGGAGCGGGGCCAGCGTACCCGGCTCGGGTGCGGACGCGCGATGATTCGAGCAGTAAACGCGCCCCCCGACGAGATCGAGATACAAAACCTCCCCCTCATTGCCGCCGCACACAGCGCAGCCGACCAGATCGGGCATATAACCGCTGAGAACCATCAGGCGCAGCTCGGTCACCGCTTTGATCTGATCGGGGGGATAGGCATCGTCGCACAAAAATTTCAGCGCGCACAAAATCAGCCTTAACGGCTGCTCGGCCTCCGACTCCTCCGGGCAGAGAAGGCGGGCGAGCTCACAAAAATACTGCGCGAGCGACAGCTTGACAATGTCGCCGCGCAACGCAAAAAACACCTCGATGGGCGCCGCCTCGTCCACCCGGTAGCTGTCCTTTCCCCGAAAAAGGGTGAGATCGGAATAACACAGCAACTGCGTCCCAATGCTGTTTTTATGTTGCAACCGTCTGGCGCCCGAGGCAAAGGCGCGCACAATGCCCTTGTCCCTCGTCAGCACGGTCACGATCCGGTCGTTTTCACCGGTATGCTGTTCTCTCACGATCAAGCCCTTGGTAATAATCCGCATGGCCATCCTCCCTGCCCGCCGGAGCCGGGCCGGAAGAAGCCGCGTCCCGCGCCTTGCAGCAGGCAAGATAATCCTCGACCCGCCCGGTGCGCATAAACCGATCCCAGGCCTCGTCGCTGTTGAGCCGCCGATTCATAGAATCCCTCCTTAGAGCGTTACTATCAGTGTTCCGCCCACGGAGAGAAATATCAAAGGTAAAAAATACTGTTAGGTAATTTATGGATATTTTAAATCCAATAAAATCCGGGGTCTATTGTACCCGATCTTTTCGCCGGTGTCAACGCCCCCCGCATGCCAACGCCGGGCACAGAGCCCGCCGCACGGCCCGCGGCGGCCTTGGGCGGGCGGCCGGGACCATTCCGGTTCGCCTGTGGCGGCCCAAGGAGCAGGCAATCAGTCCAGCCCGAGCGTGTGAATCACGCCCTGCCGGTTGCGCCAGCCCTCGCGCACCTTGACCCAGCACTGAAGATTGACCTGGCAGTCAAAAAACGCCTCCATATCCTTTCGCGCCAGGCTGGCCGCTTTTTTGAGGGTCGCGCCGCCCTTGCCGATGACAATGCCCTTATGGCTCTCTTTTTCGCAGTAGATCACTGCTTCGATATCCAGGATGCCGTCCTCCCGGTCGCGAAAACGCTCGATGGCAATCGCGATGCCGTGCGGCACCTCCCGCTGCAAAAGCTGCAGCAGCTTTTCACGCAGCAGTTCCCCGGCGATGACCCGCTCGGGCTGGTCGGTCAGGGTATCCTCGTCGAACATATGGGGCCCGGGCTGGGCAAAGGGGCGAAGCTCGTCGAGCAGCTCGTCCAACCCCTCGCCCGTTTGAGCCGATACCGGTACGACCGCGGCAAAATCGTACAGCGCCGAATACGCCATGATCTGGGATAACAGCTCCTGCTTGTTTTCCAGCAGATCGATTTTGTTGATGGCCAGCACCGCCGGCATTCTGCGGGAGGCAAAACGGGAAGCCAGCTCCTGGTCGGCGGGGGATACCCGTGCGCCGGCCTCCACCACCAGCAGGCAGGCCTCTACGTCGGCCATCCCGTCCGAGACGGCCTTGACCATGTTTTTCCCCAGCGTGGTACGCGGCTTATGCAGCCCCGGCGTATCGACAAACACCATCTGCAGCGCCCCTTCGGTCAGCACCCCCATGATGCGGGTGCGCGTTGTCTGAGGCTTGTCCGAGACGATGGCGACCTTCTGCCCCAGCAGGCGGTTCATGATGGACGATTTGCCCACGTTGGGGCGTCCGACAATGGCCACAAAGGCCGTGCGTTCCTCTTTCAAATCGGTTCTCCTTTGCTTTGTTGCCGCAACAAAATCCATCTTCCGACGCGGACAGCCGCGAAACAACAAGTAGTTGCTGAGCGCCTGCGTCCCTCTAGGTAAGATGGAATCCAACTGACGTGATGCGAACCTTTCGCAGCTTTTCACCCGTATCGGCCGTTTGTTACGAGATTCCCCGTTAAAAACTACTCATTATGTTAACGCAATGGATCTTCGCCTATTCATCCTCGTCGAGATAATAGCTCCCCGTACGGGGCAGCCCGATAAGATTCATGATAAGCTCTTCCTTTTCCCGCATACGCACTGCCTCGATGCCGCCCTCGACATGGTCATAGCCCAAAAGGTGAAGCACCGAATGGGTGGTCAAATAAGCGACCTCCCGCTGCAGGCTATGCCCGTACTGCTTCGACTGCTCGACGGCGCGCGGCATGGAGATGACCACGTCGCCCAGCATAGAGGCTCCGGTTTCGGGATTTTTGTCATACACGCCGTTTTCGCCCAGAGGAAAGGAAAGCACGTCGGTCTCAGCGTCCTTGTCGCGGTACTGCTTGTTGAGACGGCGGATTTCCTCCCCGTCGACAAAGGTAACGTCAATTTCAGCCGGGCCTTCGAACTTCTCCTGTAAAAGGACGGCGTTGCAGCACCGGCGAACCAACATGCGGATACCCGTCGGAATCTTAACCTGTTTTTGCTTATCCTTGATAACGACCTTAATCTTGTCCATCCTTTACTTCCTCCTGTTTTCTTCATATTTTTCGTACGCTTTGATAATCGATTGCACCAGCTTGTGGCGCACAACGTCCTTTTCGGTGAAACGGATGATGTCGATATCCTCCACGTGCTTGAGCACCTGAAGGACCTCAACGAGCCCTGAATGCCGCCCATCGGGCAGGTCAATCTGGGTGATGTCGCCGGTGACCACAATCTTGGAATTGAAACCCAAACGGGTCAGGAACATTTTCATCTGCTCCGGCGTTGTATTCTGCGCCTCGTCGAGGATGATGAAGCTGTCGTCGAGGGTGCGCCCGCGCATATAGGCCAGCGGAACCACCTCGATATTGCCCCGCTCCTGATATTTGGCGAAATTCTCCGCCCCCAGCATGTCGAACAGGGCGTCGTACAGCGGCCGCAGGTAAGGGTCGACCTTCTGCTGCAAATCCCCCGGCAAAAAGCCGAGCTTTTCCCCCGCCTCGACTGCCGGCCGGGTCAGGACGATGCGGTTGACCTCCCGTGCGCGGAAGGCCATGACGGCCATGGCTACCGCAAGATAGGTCTTGCCGGTACCGGCCGGCCCGACCCCCAGCACAATCGTATTCTTTTTAATGGCCTCGATGTACCTCGTCTGCCCCAGCGTCTTCGGCTTGACCGGCCGCCCCTTGGCGGTGATGCAGATACAGTCCTGGTCACACAGTTGCTCAAGCTTATCCTCGTTGCCCTCGTTGACCAGCGATATGACATACCGGATGTTCTGATCGTTGAGGGTTTCCCCCTTTTGCAGCAGGTTGAGCAGCCCCATCACCGCGCGGGAGGCCAGCGCCACCTGTTCCGCCTCCCCTGATATCCTGAGCTCCCCATCGCGCACCACAATGGTGACGTGATACTCGTTTTCCAAGGTGCGGATATTGGTATCAAAGCTGCCAAACAACCCCACTACCTGCTCCATGCGGTCAATATTGACCACTTGCTCCATCATTCGCTTCCCTTCTCTTTCTATCCACACGCATCAAATAAAACTGTTTATTTCACACACAAATTCCAGCGGTTTTTGTACCTTTGCCACATATTTTACCACACTATATTTAAAAAATCAAGATTTCTTCTTCCATTGCGATATTTTCTTCACAAATAAATTTGACAGACAGCCGCAGCGAATGCTCGAGCTGCTCAATGCTCTCGGCCGAGGAGCGCACCGTAATGCCGGCAAGCTCTTCCCCTGCCTTGCGCACCATCTGAGCCCTCGCCAGTTCCAACGCCTCCTCGGGGGTATACTGGACGTCGACGGCGGTCTTTTCGCGAAAGGTTGCCGTCGTCACCGAAACGGGCAGCTCCACCCCGCCCAGTACCAGGGGGGATTTTTCTACCGTGCGGTCGTAATCCCCGTGCACGCTTCCCAAAAAGAGGGGGATTTTCAAGTGAAAAAGCTGAAACACCTTCCGGGTCCACTCCCGCCCGGTTGGCTGCTCGATTCGCTGGACATAGGGCACTTCAACCGACAAAACGCGTTCGGTTTCGGCCATGACAACGGCAGACGCATGATGCATGGCGGTCAGCCCGTTGGTATATTCCTGTACTCCGGAGACAAGAAGGTCGCCCTGCACCACTGCGTCGCCCCGGCTGACTACGACTTCTCCCAGCATAACCTGAAAGTCCAAAATTCGTCCGTCGCGGGCCGCTTTGATGTTGCAGGGCTGCTTGCGGTCAATGCTTTCGGGAGGATAAACCCGTTCGCTGACCTCCACCGTCATGGTGCATCCGTTGACGTTGATCGACATCCACGAGATGTCGGGGTTGGCCAGCATGATGGTCTGGGGCAGGTTTTTGACGTCAACATCGGATATGCGCTCCCCCTGCGCTATGCCGTAATCCTTGAGCAGCGCGAGCATATCGCCGGTGGATATGGCGTCGTTGCCCACAATCTTGACGTTCCAAATAAAAAGGGATAAAAACCATAACAAAAAGCAAAAAGACGCAAAGCCGGCCACCATGCCAAAACGCAGCCGATAGCGATGGACCAGAAAGGGCAGGCCATGGCGCTCGAGCACACGCAGCCTCACCCTCGATCGCCGCGCCGCCTGACGCAGCCGGGGATAATCCTTGGCCAGGATATAGGCATAGTAGCAGTCCGCATCCCGCTGCATATCCCACACCGCGCGGCCGTGCACGGCACACAGATTAAAAAAGCGCTCGGGGAAATCCCCTTTGAGGGAAAAGCGAACGTAACCCGACAGCAGCCGGGATAAGCCCAAAAACATCATGGCGGTATCCTCCTTTATCTTGCGTCGCGTCGGCTCGGGTATGCGGGATGTCAGGGAAGAAAGGCGATGCTTTCAATGCATCCCTCAATCTGGGCCTGATTGGCGGTGAGCGACCGGATCAAAAGCTTCTGCCCGGTAAACTTGACCTGCCCGGTTCCGATGTTGAGACGGATGAGGCATTCTTCGTATTCCAAAACCCCTTTGCAGCCGTCGACCACCACCTCGCGGCCTCCGTCGATCTCGATATGCGCCCCGCCGCCCAACAGCCCGGGCGGCAGCTCGAGGGCCGCATCGATCAGCTCTCCCGCACGCCGGCGTTTTTTTCTTTCCTCTCCTCTGCTGGCCACGCTAACCCCTCCCTTTCGTATAAAATTATGCGCCGGCAGGGGAAAACAGAACAACAAAGGGAGGCCGCCCGGATAGGGGCGGCCTCCCTTGAAAAACAATCGAAAGTCGTTACGCGCTATGTGGCCCGATTCCACCGAAAAACGGCCCCTGCCTTGCCGGATGCGGAGGGATCATCATCGCGTCGCGTGCGTCCATTCTGCCTCGGGGGGCCGACGCCGTATCATACCGGGTGCGGGCGCTCCGGATAGAGCAACCCTACGCCCGATTCTTACAACGAAAGCCTTTGGCCCCATGCGGTTGAGGCCGTCGATAGGATTCAGCATGACAAATCAAAACCACGCGTTGAACGCGAGGTATGCCCTAGCCCTAGAAGGGCGTATTACTGGCACGCCTTTCAGGAGGCACCGCATAGGTTGGTTTGCCCATCGCATTACTTTTACAGGCCGCCGCTAAAGCTACATCAAAAGGCCGCCCGCATACCGCGGACGGCCCTTGCCACCTTTAGGAAAGCGCCTCGACAAACCGAAAGGTATAGCCCACCGATTCATATCCCGGCTCGCCCAGATAGGTAAGCTCGCTCAAGTACGCCTGCCATTGTCCCACGCCGGGGATAATCAGCAGCTGCGCGCTGTTCATTTTCGCCGCCAACGATGAAAAGCTCTGGGCAGCGCCGCTGCCGGTAAAAACGCCTTCCCCCGTGACCACACGGGCGAGCGCGCCGAGGTCCTGTACCGAGGCTTCGCTCACCGTTTCCCCGTCGGGCGCCGTCTCCTTGATTTCCCGCCGAAACTCCACCTGTAAGGTTTCCGGCCGCAAAGGGAAGGTAAAATCGCCATACTGCATTATGCCACCCCCCGTCCCGTCGCCGTCAAAACCGCTTTTTGAACCAGGCGTTCCCCACCCGACAGGGTTTCTTCCACCTGAGCCCAGCGGCATCCGGTATAAGCGATCTCCTGGCCGTCGCGGTACATGCTGAAAGTGAAATCATCCATCGTAAAAAAGTCCAATGTATCAAAGCCCTCGCTGACCGGCAAACGGACTCGGCACAGTTCGATTTCATAGGAAGCCGGTCCGTTGAGATAAGCCTGGGGAGAACTCATGCCGTATCCCCACACCGGACGGGTATCCCTTTTTACCCGTACCACAACGCTTTCCACCATGGGAACCATCTGACCGGCTATAGTCAGTACCGCGTTGTTTGTTACGCTTTCCGTCTCCATATACGCCCCTCCTTAAACGCCGTCTTTCATTAAGGTGGTCATCTGCACAACACCCTCGAGCACAAACGTCCGCGTATCCCGGTTATAGCTCGTCTTTCCACAGGACATATCCCCGATTTTCCACTCATTCTGCCGCTCCAGCAGAGCGGCCGCGATGGCCGAAAAGATATCGTAGCAGCCCTTTCCTCCCAGACTGCGGGGGGCGTAGATGTGGATGTGCAGCTCCCAGTCGGCCTGCCGCCCGGTCTGAAAGGTCGTTTGATCTCGGCCGATCACCTCGCCCAGGGCGGACTGCCGGATGGTGAGGGAGGCCAACCCCACCGACACGATCGCCTGCTCAACCGGATTTTGTACCGTTTTATCGGGATAGGCGCTGACAAAGCGATAACCGATGCATTGCTGGTCCTCCCGCAGCAGCTCGAGCACCGACTCGATCAGGCCGTTAATCTGTTTCATCGCTCTCCTCCTCAATCATCGAGCGCAGCACCGCCCAGCAGTAAAGGCTTTCGCCGCGATAAAACACCCGCTCTGCCCGATCAATGACAAAGGAGCGTTCCCCCATCTGCACCGTCGCGTCGCGCGAGAGCTCGTCCAAGGCGTATTCGCCCGGCCCAATGTACAGATAAAACCCGGGGTCGACGTATCCAATGTCGGTGTACGCCCCTTGAAGGTACATTTTATTCTTATATCGCAGCGGGTGAATCATCGCGCGCAGGCTTACCGCCGTCCCCGGCCCGTCGCTGAGCACCACATCCGATCCATAGCGGCGAAACAGCCGGTTCCATACCCGCTGATTAACCATGCCCCTTCACCTCACAAAACGCAAAGGAATCGTCCCGCAGATAAGGCGCAATTTCCGCAAGGCGGGCGTCCCGAACCGCCTCGGCCGACGCTTTGAGCGAGGATATATCCTGAGAGAGCTTTAAATCCCCGGCCGAAAAGGTTCCAAGCTCCCCTCTCGCGGCCAGAATCATGGTGGCCTCATAAAAAGCAAGGCCCGCCGCCGCACGGCACACAAGCGGGCCTATCCTGTCGCGGTCGACACCCGGGCGCAGCCGCTGTTCCACGAGCTGCGCGCAGCCGCGGCAAAGCTCATACCATTCCTGCGCGTCGTCCTCCTCCAGTTGGGCCAGTATACGCAGCTCCTGCCAGATTTCCGGAATCAATTTGATAACACCTCCCGAATGAGCGCGGCGGGCCTCCCGGCCCGCCGCGCCGAAACCGTTACCAGGCGGTCATAACGGCCGCTATTCTTCCTCCACGACCTTGCATGCGTCGGCAAATATCTTGGCAAACCCCGCCGTCGTGGTCACGGCCGCCCGCTCGAGCTGACGGTCGATCAGGCGGTCGTAATCCACCGCCACGTCCGAGGCGACCACCATTTCCAGAGTGCAGTGTCGGTCCAGCCCGATCAGGGTCCCCTCCGGCACGTCGGACGACCGGATCAGCTTTGCCCCCAACGGGGAGGACAGCTTGCCGGTCCCCTGGAAATTCAGCCCGGTCAGAGGGTTCTGGAACTGCTCCATTTGCAGCAGCTTGAGCATAATGTCCGGCGACGCGACCAGGGTATTGAGTTCATATTCCTCAAAGGCATTCCAAAGGTTGAGCACATCGGCGTAGGTAAACTTTCCCGCCTCGGCCAGAGCGATCTGCTCGGCAGCGTTGTCGTTGCCGTCGCCGTTGATGAGCACGTCGACCGCATCCTTGAACTGCTGGCGCGCGATGTAGGCGCCGATCTGGCGCAGGGTGACCGTAAACAGGTCGAGGCGCTGGAATTTCAGCGCCTCATAGGAGGCCACCAGCATCCGCCCGCGCTTGTGCAGCCGCACCAGGTTTTCCTGGGTCTGCACCGCCGTCTGCGGGATCACCGCACCCTCGCCCACCTCCATGAGGGACTTGTGATCCTGGTCGGGGACGCTGGTGATGGTGCGGTAATCCATCCCGTTGATTTTGGTGACGGTCGCTACGACGTCGGGCAGATGATTGGCCTGCTCCAGCCCGCTGCGCACCGCGCGGGACACATATTCAGGAAAGAGGGCCGCCGAGTCGGTGGTGCGGAAAAACTTCTCCACCACGTCGCTCGCCGCGCCGCCCACCTTGATGTCAAAGCGTTTGAGCTGCCGCTGAAAGGCGTCGAGCCCCTGCAGCTCGGTGCCAGCGTAGTTGGCCGAGGGGTCGAGCCGCTCGAGCGCGGCGGTGAACCCGCCCGGCTGCGCGTACATGCCTTTTTCGAGTCGAATGGTATCGTATGTCATCCAGTCATTCCTCCTAATATATTCTTTCGTTTTTTTGCATATGGACCGACGGCTGGAATACCGCCCCGTCTTGCGTGGGGGAACCCGGCCGGGCTTCGCCCGGGTAATGAAAAGGCGAGAGCGGCGCGTCAATCGAGCATGACGCCCACCGTGCTGTCGCTAAACACCTCGACGACCAGCCTCTGGCGGCTCCCGGCCAAAACCTGTACGCCGTCGTCGCCGTCGGCCGCCAGATTCTGATACCCCACGGTAGGGGCCGTTGTCCCGCTGTAGCCGACGACGGCATAGCCGCCCAGCTGCACTGTAGCGTAGCCGTCGCGCACAGCCAGCGCAATCCCGCAGAAATCATCCTTCGCCGTGCAGGCCGAAACGACGCCGTTGCCCGCCATCTTGACCGGCGCGCCTTCGGTCACCTCGCCGCTGACGTCAAAGGTAGCCACGGTCTCCTGAAATCCCTGAAACGATACTGCCATGGTATTTCCTCCTTTAAATTACAAATCCCTGGTTGCTTCCGTCCTCCGGCGCGGAAGCCCCCGCCAGCTGTGGAACGGGCGGCAGTTGGCGGTCAAGCTGCTTTCTGTACGCCTTGCACAGGGATAACCGTTCCCCTACGTCCAGCTTGCCGACCATCTGCTCGACCGTCTCCCTGGCCAACTCGGGATGGACGACGGCCATCAGCCGTACAATCTCCTCCCCCAGCTCGTCCAGGTAAGCCTTGGAGAGCTTCTCGAGCCACTCTACATATCTCCAAAGCCGCCGCCCCTCTCCCTCGCCAAGATGGACCGGGCCGCCGCCTTGCAGCTTTTTGATGGTGCTTTCGCACCGCTCGTCCCAACCGTCGCCGCCCAAGGGAATCGTCCCTGGGCGGTAGCTTTTGCAGACTCCCGCGCGCGGCTGGGCCGGGACGGCGACAAACGACCACTCATATGCATCCTTAGGCTGGGATAACTCGGCAAAGCAAATGACCCTTTGCCCCGCTTTCGCATACTCGCGCCCCCGGATGTGCGAGCAGGCGCCGGCGCGCAGGTCGGCCCCGCAGACCGAGCAGCGGCTTTTGCCCATCGAGCATCCGACGCTCACCTCCTTTTTGATCCCCGCGTCGATTTCCATGATGATGTCCTCATTGCGGGCCGTCCGGGGCAAATAGGCCCTCGCCCGAAGCCGGTGGTAATCCTCCCCCGTGCTGGTCTTTGCGCCCTCCACCCGCTCGACATGGCACTCAAAAATCCGGGCGATCTGATCGCGCCCTTTCATGGAGTGGTCAAAAATCCCGGTTTTTCCCACAAACATCGGCGCCATTTCCTCCAGCGCCTGAATCGTAAAGCGCTCGTAATCCCGGTCGACCTCGTTGTCGCACAGCGTCAGGGTAAATACATAGACCTCCTGCGCCGTCAGCTTACGGCGGGAGAGCTTGTTGATCAAAGCCAGCTCTTCCTGGCTGGCCGTGGCGCTGTCTCCCTGAAGGTAGCCTTCTTTTTGCATGCTGTCATCATCCTTTCTCGGTTGTAGGTTCGCCCCGGCGCGCCCCCATTCTCCGCATACCTCCTGTGCGCGGCCGTCCGGCCCAAAGGGCCGCAGCCGGCTAGGGAGGCGGCACGGCTGCCGGGGCCCTATTCCGCGTTGCCGCTCAAACGCCTTCCCCGGCCGCAGCCTGCGCCGTCAGCTCCTGCTCGATGCGGGCCGCCTGCGCCCGCATCAGGCGGGCGCGCGCCAATTCGACCTCATCCTGCAAATTGGCCGCCTCCCAGACCACCTGCGGCCTGCATCGGTAACCATGGAGCGAGAGCCAAAGCCGGCTGATCTTTAAAATGACCGGCTCCAGCAGCCGGCGATAGGCGTCCAGCTCGCTGGTCAAAATGTCGGCCTGCTGGGAACTCATGCGCTCGGTGGAGCTCCAGGACAATCCCAGCAGAAACGGCGGAACACCGAGCTTGGCCACAATCTGTTCGAGCATTTGCCGCACGGGGATCTCGGTGTCGGGCATCGGACAGTCGGCCCCGATGACCCGAATGTCGACGTCCCCCACCGCGACAAAGTCGCTGACCTTCCCATCCTGCATGGCGCGCCCCCACTCACGGGCGATCTCGTTTGCCCTCTCCTTGGCCATCGCGCGGTCAAGCGTATCGTTGGAGGGCTTGTAGGTCACCGCAAACCGCAGGTTGCCCACCCGGTCAAAATTCACCCCAATGGTCTGGTAAATTCGCATGAGTACCGAGCTGACAAAGGGAAGCCCGCTCAAAAGCGAGGTGCCCTCCACCCGCCCCGGCTCCGGGTTGAGCGCGCTGATGCACAGCAGCTCCGGGCAGGGGGCCGGGATGCGTTCGCCCCCTCGGTGGACCCAGACTCGAAGCTCGAGCGGCGACGCGCCCGTCCCCAGCTCCAATGCCTCCAAAGGGGCGTTATACAGCGCGGCAATGTCGGCCCGCGAGGGGGAAAGCACCATCTCCCCCACTGCCGTGCCGCAGACAAGCAGCTGCTCTAAATACCGCGCGATAAAGGACGCAATCCCGGACGAGCAGCACCCTACCGGCACTTCCTCGAGAAAGCGCCCCAGCTCCTCCTGCGCCTGCCGGTCCTCGCAGGCCACATGAAATTCCCCCACCAGATGCACCAGCTTTTGTACCGCCGCCCCCACGAGGGGGACCGCGTCGCATATCGCGCGCAGCAGGCGCACCTCGGGGCGCATGAGGGGCACGCCGAGGGCCGATGCGCCAGCAGATAAATCGCCGCGCCCGGTTTGCACCGCCGTGGCGGCGATAGCGCCGGCCGGCTCCCGGGATGTTCGTTTCCACCATGCCATTTGCATTCTCCTTTCGTCTATCCTATGGTTGAGCTTGTGTCGTATATGGCGCCGTGAGCGCCCGCCGAGTAAACTCGCAGAAAACGACCGTTCCACCGGCGGAAACCACCGCATGGCTATCCCCACTGCCCGTCCCCGCCGCGGGACATCGCGACGGCTGCAAAGGCTTCCTCTCCCCCGTCGAGCAGGGTGGAGACAAAATAGCGGATATCGTCCATCGCGTGATCGTTTTCTTTGCGGGGCCGGTCGTCCGACCCCTCCTCCCAGCGGTAGAGGCTGAATTCTCTGAGGGTATCCTCGCAGCAGGGGGCAATGCGGATCTGCCCCTCGCCGAGAGCCGTCGCCACCCGCCGGATGCCGTCGCGCACCTCGTTTCGGCCCGCTACGGCCGAAAAACGGCCGTGCCGCCGGATACAGGCCAGAAAAGAGGCTGCCGACGGATCGCAAATCACCATCTCCACCGGCATCCCATCCGCCAGCGCTTCGAGCGCGCGGTAATACTCCTCGTCGGTCTTTTGAACGCCCTGCCGGCGTGAATCGTAATAATATTCCCGCATTCGGTACCACACCCCCTCCCACAGCCCCCACAGGCCGAACGAGGCCGGATTGGAGGTGCCGTAATCGCAGGAGATAACAACCCGTTCGGGAGGGGAAGCCGGCGGCTCGCTGACATGCCGTTTTTCAGAAAACATGGGATACACCAGCCCCTCGGCCGCGACCCATTTCCCCAGCACAAACCGCTCGTAAAACGCCCCGCTGTAAAGCGATTCATACCGCTGCCGGATGGAGGGGGATAAAGAAGGGTTGTCCTGCATGGTGAAGTGGAGATAAAGGGCCTTTTTGGCCTCCTTTTTTTGAATCCACTCGGTGTAAAACCAATGCCGCGGGTGCTCGGGATTGCAGTTAAACCAGAATTTGGAGCCTTCGACCGAGCAGCGGGCCAGGGCCTGCTCGACAAACGAGCGGGGCATCAGCGCCACCTCGTCGAACAGCACCCCCGACAGGGTCATGCCCTGGATGAGCGCGGCCGACGACTCGTCCCGCCCGCCAAACAGATAAAAAATCAGTTCCCGTCCTCCCTGCCGCATGCGCACCTCGTGGGTGCTCTCGCGCACCGCGCACTCGACCCCCAGCTCTCTCAGCAGCGCGCACAGCGGCCGCACCAGATTGCGGCGGAGAGAGGCCAGCGTTTTACCGCACAGAGCAAAGCTCCCCTGTTCAAAGGCCGAAAAGGCCCAGGCCACAAAGGACAGGCTCAAGCAAAAGGTTTTTCCGCTGCGCACCGCTCCATCGCAGATGATCGCGTCATAGTCCTTGTATGGGCTGGACCGGCACCACCAGGTCAGGGCGGCGTATTGCTTTTGGGAAAAGGGCTGAAATTCCGTAGCGCATCCCCCCTTCATGCCATCGCCGCGGCAACCGGCGGAAGAATAATCCATTTCCCGCCACCGTACCGCTCGCAGGGCGCAGGGTATCCCATCCGCCTCCCACGCCTGGCGGTACCGCCGGCCGCTGCGCGATACAGTGGGCATGCCGGCCAACCTCTTTGCACTTTCTCTCGATCCGGCATGCCGTAACGCTGATTTCCACAGCACCAGCCCATCCCCCGGCCCGACTTTGGCCTTTTGCTCTAGAAATATCGCGCAAAAGGCGCCCTGCCCGCCTCCCGCAGTCGGCTGGTTCCGACGCTCCAAAATATATCCTCAGTCTCTCTCGCCGCACGGCGTGTCACCACCCTGCCATTGAGCGGCGCTCTGCTCCAACGCCTTATAGAAGGGATGGAGGCGCTCGCTGCGCGTCCCCCCGGCGATTTCCCTCAACGCACGCAGCGCCGCCATGCGGTCGTGAAATTTGATCTCGAGTCCTCCGCCCCGGAGCTGCCTGACCTCAGCGACGCTAAACAGGTCAAGCCGCTCGAGCTCCTCGTCGCTCATCTCCTCCCAGCGGCGCATCAGGCGCAGGGCGT
The DNA here is from genome assembly GCA_965145485.1 of uncultured Eubacteriales bacterium. Lineage (GTDB taxonomy): Bacteria > Bacillota > Clostridia > Oscillospirales > Acutalibacteraceae > CABQCM01. Next base: position 19,643 of record CBCTCU010000040.1, read on the forward strand.
CCGAAACCCCTCCAAAAGCCAGCCGGGCCAGGCCCTCCGCCACCCCGTCGTCCCATTGCCGTTCCTTTTCGCTCAGCTGGGCGATTTTGGAGCGTATCTCCTCGCGCGCCATCAGTTTCAGGCCGCTTCGCTCCGGATTGATCCAGTATCCGGCCCGTGCGGCCGCCTCCCGCGCGCTGCGGGTCTGGACATAGTAGCGGCAAAACAGGTTTTCGTGCTCGTTGAGTTCCTTCATGGCTTTGCTCCTTTCCAAAAATTCACCCCTACCGCCAACTGGATAAAAAGTTGCCCATACATGGGCAACTTTCCTTCAAATTTTTATTTTTTGTGGCAGAAAGGCAAGCGGCCAAACAGATTCCCCCGATATCCGTCCTTCGCGCTGCGCTTTTGGGCGAATCAGCGCGGAATTTGTCCGCGGCTGTCGTTTTCCTCCTTGCGCGTGATGGGATGGAATGTTATAATGTAAACAACGCTTTGACCGACGGCGCAATGTCACACAATATCCCCCAAAAACGGGATGTACGGTGACCGCCGCGCGCCTTCTTTCCCATGCTGGCCGGCGGGGTGTTCGGCGCAGGTGGGATGTAAACGGCGACGGGGGATTGTCATGGAATCATCCGAAACGCCGTTCTCCGGGCCGCTGTCCACACGCTCCTGCCAGCCTTTCCGATCCAAAATTGCGTCGAGGGAGTTGGACCGGATTCGCCGCCTGTTACACCGCACGACACAAAAGGAGGATGGGAAATATGAAAACCGCCCATGAGTACAACCACCTCAACGCAAAGGAATTCCTTATTGTGAACCGGCCCTCCGAATTTGGGGAAATCAAGCGAAGCATACGGCAGATTGACGCCAACCAGTTTTTGAAAATCAGCTGCGAAATACCAAAGCTGGGGCAGGTATTTTATAGCCAGAGTAAGATCAATGCCGCTTTTAAGGACTTATTGAATGGCCTCGGATGGAGAGAACGCCGGGTCAGCTACTACGTTACCGACGACGCGCAAACCATGCGGGATATCATTGCCATCCACGACAAAAAGCAACAAAAAAAGAAGATTGAAGAAAAAGGGTTTCAAGCCTTTTTATCCAACAACCAGGTGGATTTTCAAAAAGAGCGCATCGCTATGGAGGTTCAATTCGGCAAGTATTTCAGCGTCGCATACGACCTCCATGTCAAGCACACCTTTTTCTACTCCCGGAACGATATCGACGTAGGGGTCGAGATCATCCCCACCAAAGCCATGGAGGAGCATATGGACACCGGCGTGCCCTGGTTTGAAAACGAGGTCGCCAACGTCATCCGCGAGGGCCGCACCAACCCGCCGGTGCCCGTGTTGATGCTGGGCATCGAGCCCGAGCTCATCCAAAGCCGGGAAGCAACCGATTATTCCGACGCTGAGTATATAGACATTCTGCGCAATTCCGATATCCACAAGGCGAAAAGCCAAATTGCGAAAGCGGAAAGCAGAAACATCAGCCAGGCAGCCAAAAATAGGATCGATAAGATCAAAAATTGCTTAAAGATCATGGGGATATGGGAATGATACTCAACGACTATCAATATCACAGGCAGGACGCGCTCGAATTTCTCAAGACGTTACCGGATGAAAGCATCCGGCTCATCGTAACCTCGCCGCCCTATAACATCGGGAAAGAATACGAGACCACCACCACGCTCACCCAATACCTCGATCATTTTAGGCCCGCCCTGGCCGAGATGTACCGGGTGCTGGCCCACAATGGCAGCATCTGCTGGGAAACCGGGAATTATATCGACCCTCAAACGAGCGAAGTCTTTCCCCTTGACATCTATTTTTACCCGCTGATGAAAGAGCTTGGGCTACAGCTTCGAAACCGGATCGTCTGGCACTTTGGCCACGGCCTGCAATGCGAAAAAAGATTCTCCGGCCGGTATGAAACCATTCTCTGGTTCACCAAATCGGACGATTATGTTTTCAATCTGGACGACGTCCGCATCCCGGCCAAATATCCTGGCAAAAGAGCCTACAAAGGCGCAAATAAGGGGCAGTTGTCCGGCAATCCCAAGGGTAAGAACCCGGAGGACGTATGGCAGGCTACGCTGGAGCGGCTGTACGACGACTGGGACTGCTGCGTGTGGGACGTACCCAACGTCAAGTCGCAGCATCCCGAAAAAACGATCCACCCCTGCCAGTTCCCGATTGAGCTGGTGGAGCGTTGCGTGCTCGCGCTGACCAATGAGGACGACATCGTTTACGACCCCTATGCCGGGGTGGGAAGCTCGCTGATCGCGGCGCTGAAAAACAACCGGAAGGCATACGGCACGGAATTAATGCAGGAGTATATCGACGTCGGATTGGAGAGAATCCAGAAGCTCTCTGCCGACACCTTGAAAACCCGCCCGATTTACCAGCGGATTTATCAGCCGTCCGGCCGCGACAAGGTTTCCTCCTACCCGACCGAATGGCTGGAAAGCCGGCTTGTCGAACTGGAGGATATCCTTGCGGACGTCAAGAAGGAAAAGCAGCAAATCAAAAAAACGCTTTCCTCGCGCGCCAAAGAGTAACCGTGCACCCTCCCGCCGGTTCGACAGGCCCATGGGGCGAACAGAATGCTGGCCAGGGCTGTTTCGCGCACGCGGCATTTTTATTACAACGCTATCCAACGCGCCCGTCCGAGCGCGCCCATCCTTGGGCGGCCGTCCCCGACCGGCACGGGGGTATCTTTTGGCTTCATCCCATTGGAAAGGACGATACGTTATGAAAAAAATCCTGCTTCTGGGCGACTCCATCCGGCTGAATTACATGCCCATGGTCTGCAAAAACCTGTACGGCCGCGCCGAGGTCTACGGGCCGGAGGACAACTGCCGGTATGCCAAATATACCCTCTGGTGCCTGAGCGACTGGCTCAAGCTCTGCGGGGGTAAGCCTGACGTCGTCCATTGGAACAACGGGATATGGGATATTACCAAATACAACGGCTACGAGCTCTTCACCCCGGTGGAGGAATATATCGAGACCCTCGGCCGCATCCTGCGCGATCTGCAAAAGACCGGGGCCCATATCATCTTTGCTACCTCCACCCCTGTGCGGGATCAAAATCCCATCCAGGCCAACCTCGATATCGATTATTACAATTCCCGCGCGGTGCATTTCATGCAGACCAGGCAAATTGAAATCAACGACCTCAACGGCTTTGTTCGCCCCCATGTGGACGATTGGATCTGCGACGATTACACCCACCTCAATAAGGAGGGGATCAAGCAGGTGGGTAACCGGGTCACGCAGGTGCTCGAGCGTTACCTGTGACCCTTAGCCGGGCCGCTTTGTATGCCCCGTCCCGCCGGCTGGTACGGTTTGCCGGATTTTTTGTGCTATCAGTTGCCTTTGCCGCCTGCTTGGCTGAGGTTCCAATACTTGACCCGCGCTATCCGCCCCTTTTACAAGGTGCGGGGCTTTGGCTGATTCATCGGTTGGATTTCGACGCCCCGGCACTTCGATGGGACGGCCGGCGGTCGCCTTCCTTGCTTACGCTTCCCCCACAGTCCCTCATACCGGTTGGCGGAGGTATCATAAGACCCTTTCTATCCCATTTCGACAACGGTTATGATGCTTCTCTTCGATAGACCGGCCTTGAGTCTATTTGCCCTTTTCTTCATGCCAGGCCGGCAGGTACATCGCAGCGCCTCCGCTTTGCCGTATTTTTGAATTGCCACGGGTGTCCTATCCGAACTTTGACCGGTTGGCCGGCCCGAAACCGTACGGCCTCCATCCAACCGCATATGGGCCAAATCCCCGGCGCATGGCGGGCCGGCTTGCGCGGGCGACTGCTTTCCCCAAATAATTCGCCTCCTGAGTGAATATAGATAACAAAGCGGGGTACCGCATTTGTGGACGTGCCAAAGGCCGTTTTGCCGCCGCGTGCTTGCGGCGGATGATTCCCATAAGGAGGACGCTTATGAAACGATATCTTCCCCTGGTGGTCGTGCTGGCGCTGCTCGTATCCACCGTTACATACATCGCCCTGCGAAGCCGCAACCCGGTTGTGGAGGAGGTTGACGCCCCGGTGTCCGGGCTTTCCTCTTATACTCCGGTCGCGTCGGAGGCCCCGCATGAACCGGTGTCGCTTACCTCCGATGAGGGAATCCGCGCCGTCTGGGTCAATTTTTATGAGATGGGCGAGCTGTGCAGGGACAAAACGGCCGAAACCTACCGTCAGGCGGTGGACGCCTTGCTGGATAAAACCATTGCCCTCGGGCTCAACAGCGTCATCGCCCATGTGCGCTCCCACTCGGACGCCTTTTACCCCTCCTCCCTCTTCCCCTGGTCGGTGCAGATTGCCGGGGAGCAGGGGGTGGGCGTCGACTTTGACCCACTGGCGATATTTATCGAAGCGGCGCACGCCAAGGGGGTTTCCTTTCACGCCTGGGTCAATCCTTACCGAGTGCTCAGTCCCTCGAACGATCCCTCGGTGCTCTCGGAGGATAATCCGGCCAAAAAATGGCTTTCCGACCCCGAGGGGGAGGGGAAAGGGCTGGTCGTCCAGCGCAGCGACGGCATTTATTACAATCCCGCCGCCCCGCAGGTTCGCCGGCTCATCATCGAGGGGGTGCGCGAAATCGTCGAGAATTACGACGTCGACGGGGTGCATTTTGACGACTATTTTTACCCGACCGACAACGAGGACTTTGACCGGGAGGATTACGCCGCCTATCAGGCCGAGGCCGGGGATGCGGCCATGCCGCTCGACGCCTGGCGCCGCACCCAGACCAATCTTCTCGTCAGCGGGGTATACAGCGCCATCAAGCAGGTCAAACCCGACGTGCTGTTCGGCGTCAGCCCGCAGGCCTCGGTGGAAAAAAACCAGACCGGCTGCTTCGCCGACGTTGAGCGTTGGGCCAGCGAGGAGGGCTACGTCGACTACATCTGCCCGCAAATCTACTTTGGCTATGAATACCCGCAGGAAGAGTATCAGTTTGACCACCTGCTGTCGCAGTGGTGCAGCCTGGTTACCAATCCATCGGTCTCTTTCTGGGTGGGCCTGGCCCCCTATAAGCTGGGCAACTCAGACGCCGGCAGCGAGGAGTGGATCGGCACCACCGATCTGCTGGCCCGGCAGGTGGAATCGCTGATGGCATGCGGACGGTGCGAAGGGGTGGTTTTTTACAACGCCTCTACCCTTTTCGCCGACACCGAGCAGGCTGCGGCTGAACGAGAAAGTCTAACCAAAGCATTGTGTGAATAGACGAGGAAGTAAAATGAGAGCATTACTGCGTCATAAAAAGATACTGATTTTGTCTTTGGCCGCCCTTCTTCTGGCTGGCCTTGCCATATCCGCGTTGTTGACCGAGGGCTTCGGCCTGTGGCGGCAAACCGCTCCCGCCCTGGCGACGGTGTCGGAGCCGGAGGAGGAAAGCGGCGGCGACCCTCCCCCCGATCTGGAGGCTTACTCCCATCCCGAGAAGCTGCTGGGCGCCCAAATGCGTGCAGGGGTGGATTTTTCACTTCAGGACGGCGGCGCATCCCTGCGCTCGGCCGCCGAAACAGCGGCCGGGTATGGCTTTAACACCCTGTTTATCTCTCTGTACGACCAGGAGGGCAATGTGATCGCCCGGGCCATGCAGCAGCAGGAAGAGGAAGGCGACGATCCCCTCGCCCAGGCGGTGGCCGCCTGCCACGACAACGGGCTGCTGTGCTATGTGGTGTTTTCGCTTAACACGCCGTTGGGCCAACCGGTCGACCTGACCAGCCCGGAACAGCGGGAGAATGCGGCCAGCGCGTTGGCAAGCGTGGTCCGTGGCTATGAGATCGACGGCGTTTTGTTGCAGGACGCCGGCATGGCCGCGGACATTCCGCTGGATGTCACCCGCTATCTTGCCGAGGGGGGCGGCATGGGTACGCAGGCCTACCGCCGGGAAAGCGTCACCGCCGCCGTGAGGGAAGCGCTGTCGGCCGTACGCGCGCTGCGCCCCAACCTTCCGATCGGCCTGTCGGTTCCCGCCGTTTGGGATACCTCCGACCATAT
>CBCTCU010000041.1:0-24960 GCA_965145485.1 uncultured Eubacteriales bacterium
AATCGGCGATATCGTCCTGCACAGATACAAAGCCAGTAACCCGACGTACCGCCGCCGCGTCCCAATCGGGAGTTGGCAGCCCAATGATGCCGTTTTCCCATGGCCTCTAGGCGTTCTTGCTGCCGGTCAACAAAGTCATGACCTCCGAGCGGCTGCGCGCATCCGAGCGCATGGTGCCCCGCAGCGCCGAGGTTTGTGTGAGCGCCCCGGCGGCGCGGGCCCCCCGCATGGTCATGCACAGGTGCTCGGCTTCAATCACGACCGCGATGCCCATCGGCTGAAGTTCCTTCTCCAGAAAATCGGCGACCTGGGCGGTCAGGCGCTCCTGAAGCTGGGGACGGCGGGCAAAGCAGCCGACAATGCGCGCCAGCTTGGACAGCCCGATGACCTTGCCGTGGGCGGGAATGTAGGCGATGTGGGCCACCCCGCGAAAAGGCAGCAGGTGGTGCTCGCACATCGAATAGAGCGGGATATCCCGCACGATGACCATTTCCTCGTTGTGGTCCTCATGAAAAAAAGTCAAATGCTGGCGGGGATCCTCCTCCAGCCCGCCGAAAATATCGGCGTACATATCGGCTACGCGGCGGGGGGTATCGGCCAGGCCTTCCCGGTCGGGATCTTCCCCGATTGCCTCAATGATCTCGCGCACGGCGGCGCGGATGCGTTCCTTATCCAATTTCTCAATCTCCTTTGCAGGCCGCCGGCACACATCGCCGGCAGCGCAATTCCTTCCTGCGCGGCAACATCGGCGCGGCAGGCTCGATAGCGATTGTTGTATCACACCGAACACACGCCGTGTGTATGGTGTAATCTGCACGTGGCTGTAGGCCGTTGCTTAAAACCAAAGCACCATAGCCGTTTTTGGGGATGATACCATGGGCCGCGAAAGATGCACATGACCGTAGGCCGGTGCTGAAAGGCAGAGTGCCTAGCCGTCGGCCTGTGCTGGACCACAACCCTCTGCGGCTATTATAACACACCCAGCGCCAATGTGAAAGAGATAAGGCGACGCAAAACACCCGGTTCCCCGCATCCGGCCGTCGCGCGGCCTTTGTGTGATGGGGAAAAATAGGCTGTGTCAAGCAAAAGGGCATGTATGGCAAGAGAGCACCATACCACAGGCGGTTGCGCCGGCGCAGGGTAACACGCGGCCTGCGCCGTGTGGCCTGGCCGGCCGCATGGAAATGCCGGGCGACGAATCGGACGTTGCTTCATACATAATAACCGAAAAATATCATACAATAACCCTTGACAAATCATACCAAACGGGATATAATATCGATATTGATAATGATTATCATTATTATTTCCTGGAAGGCGGGGCTCCATGAAACAAACCAAGCAAATGGAATTGGTATTGCAGGGAGTTCGGGCCATTGCGTGCCATCCGTCGGCGGACGAGCTTTACGCCCGGCTAAAAGCCGACCATCCGCAGCTTAGCCTGGCTACCGTCTACCGCCATCTCAACCGGTTTGCCGAGCAGGGGATGATCCGCCGGTTGACCATTCCAGGCGGCGGGGACCGCTTTGACGGCGACCTGAGCCCGCATTACCACTTTCTCTGCGAGGGCTGCGGCCGCGTTTTCGACATCCCATCCGAGGCGATTCCCTCGCTTGAGGGGGAGGTTGGCGGCCTGAGCGGGATGCAGGTAACTGGTTATCAATTGATGGTATACGGCCGGTGTGCATCCTGCCGGTCGGTATCCTCAAAAGAATTTGAAAAGAGGTTGATAGTATGAAACTCGAAGGAAGCAAAACTCAGGCAAATCTCATGACCGCGTTTGCGGGCGAATCCCAGGCGAGAAACAAGTATACCTATTATGCGTCTCAGGCCAAGAAAGAGGGCTATGAGCAGATCGCCAACATCTTTACCGAGACGGCCAACAACGAAAAGGAGCATGCCAAGATTTGGTTCAAGCTTCTGCACGACGGTATGCCCGGCACGGCGGAGAACCTCAAGGACGCTGCGGCGGGGGAAAACTACGAGTGGACCGAGATGTACGCTCAGTTTGCCAAGGAGGCCAAGGAGGAGGGCTTTGATAAGATTGCTTTCCTGTTCGAGGCGGTCGCCAAGATTGAGAAAGAGCATGAGGAGCGCTACAACGCCCTTTCGGCCAACGTTGACAACGGCAAGGTGTTCCAGAAGGACGAGCAGATCGGCTGGATCTGCCTCAATTGCGGCCACATCCATTACGGTGACAAGGCCCCCGAGATGTGCCCGGTTTGCTCCCATCCGAAGGCTTACTTCCAGATGCGCGCACAGAACTATTAATCGGAACTATATAATCCATCAGCCCGGTCCCCACACGATGGGGACCGGGCTGATTTTGTCGTTGGGTGCTTGGGCGACAGGCGGGGAGGGAAAGAAAGCCCTTTTCTGTAAGCGTCGGGAAAAATGATTTAGGCCGAAAAGGGATCGCTCGAGTAGGCGCGCTGTAGTCAGACAAGCGCAAAAAAAGCGATTTCGATCAAACCGGAATCAACCGCCGCCTATTTTCTCGCAAGGGGGATGGGCGGTGTGCCAGGAAAATCGGACGCATCCTGCTGACCCTCTTCCGGTTTGCCGGCGATCGTCTGGATATATTGGGATGGCGTCATCAGGGTGTGGCGGCGAAACACCACCGAAAAGTAGTTGCTGGAACTGAAATCCAGCTCGTGGGCGGTCTGGGTGACCGAATGCCCGGCTTGGAGCAATTTTTTGGCGCATTCCATTCGCTGGCGTTGGATGTACGCGGCCGGTGTGGTGCCTGTTTCGTTTTTAAACCGGCGCTTGAAGTGGGATAGGGACAGGTGGCAGTGCCGTGCGACCTCCTCCAGCGCAAGATTCCGCGTTTTGTTTTGCTGGATAAACTCCAATCCACAGGCAATTTCCCTGGAAATGCTCGGGCGCTGCGCCAACCGGTCGTATTCAATCAGCCGGTACAAAAAGGAGGCCATCTGCATGCTGGCGTAAAAGGACGGCCCCCGTTCGTCCGAAGCGATATTTTGAAAGACCGCCTCTATGGATTGCCGCATCTCGTTCCCCACCGGAATGATGCGGTTTTTGAGCCGGTGCAGCGACTGTATCAGGTAGCTTGACCACAGCGGGTCGAGATTTAAAAGCGCCTTGCTGTCCTCCACCGTAAACCAGTACATTTTGCGGATCATGACGTCCTGATGGCTGCTGCGATGAAACTCATTGGGAAAGGTGACAAACACCTCGCCCCCCTTGAGATGGTACTCCTGATGATCGACGACAAAGGAGATGCTGCCCTGAAGCAGATAGTGAAATTCAAAACAGTTGCGATGAAAGTGCCAGGGAATCTCCCCTGCGACGTGCTTGGCGCGCTGCCGGCCCAAGGTTTTGATGCCCTGTATTTTGATCTCGTTGTATACATACAGCTTTTGATGAGGGTTTTCACTGGGTTCATCCCGATATTCTCCGTCTGGCAGCAGCGGCATATTCCCCACCATCTTTCAAATTGTATTAAATATCATGTTGAATGAAATACGAATTGTTAAGATTGTATAATAAGATTGCCAAAACGTCAAGGCCAAAGGATAATGAGGAGGATATGAGATGAAAAAGCGTATTTTTGCCATGGTTGTGTGGCTATCCATGATTTTTAGTATCGTCTCATCCGTGCCCTTCGCTGTGGCCGATTCGCTCGGGGACAATCTGTTTGATCTGGCGTCCTGCGAGGTGGGGTGGATCGACGGCGGCGGCGTGCACAACCCGGACGCGTCCTTCCGCACGAGCGCCGCCATCCCGGTGGAAGAGGGGGATGAGATCTACTTTGGCGCGGCGGTATCCAATCAGGGCTGGCACATCATCACCCTGGATGCCGGACGAAATGTGACAGGGCAAATTACCATCAACAATGGGCTTTCAATTGAAGCAACCCTGGATGATGTCACTTCCATTATGAAATTCGTTGTGCCGGAGGGAGCGGCTTATCTGCGGTTTGTCTGCGACGCCCGTTATATGGAGGCATATGTTGTTATGAAAAACCAGGTATTGACGCAGGAGCTTTATCGTGAGATGACCGGCAGCCCGTCGCCGGACGACACGCCGGTGACCAATCTGTTTGACCTTGCTTCCTGCGAGGTGGGATGGATCGATGGCGGCGGCGTGCACAGCCCGGACGCGTCCTTCCGCACGAGCGCCGCTATCCCGGTGGAAGAGGGGGATGAGATCTACTTTGGCGCGGCGGTATCCAATCAGGGCTGGCACATCATCACCCTGGACGCCGGCCAGAAGGTAACGGGCTCCATCACCATCCACAATGGCCTTTCGACCGAGGCAACCCTGGATGATGTCACTTCCATTATGAAATTCGTTGTGCCGGAGGGGGTGGCCTATCTGCGGTTTATCTGCGACGTCCGCTATATGGAGGCTTATGTCGTCACGAAAAACAAAGCATTGACCGAGGAGCTTTATCGTGAGATAACCGGCGTACAGCGCCCGGGCACCTCCGAAGATTTTGATGTGGACCCGGACAGCCCCCTTCTTCACAAGCGGGCGCTGTTTTGCGGGGATTCCATCTGCTACGGCCAATGGGACACTCCAATCGGCTACGGTGGCTGGGCCAAACGAATCGGCGACGCATACGAAATGACGGTCGACAATTTTTCGGGCAGCGGATGGTCCATCTCGACTGTCGGGCCTGCGGTCGGGGACGGCGTCGGCCGCATCATCAACCTGGTCGACCGCGCCAAAGGCAACACGTACGACTATGTGATCTTGCAGGGTGGCGTCAACGACGCGTATGGGACCGACGGCCAGCCTGGCAATTGGGCCGATCCGGGGGTTGTAAGCGATTCGTTTGACGTCGCCGATTTTGACGTCACGACCTATGCCGGCGCCTTGGAGGAATTGTTCTATTACTCCTATCAGTATTTTCCCGACGCCATCCTCGGCTACATCCTGACCTTTGCAACCCCGGGCTCGACCGGCTTTGGCCACACCGACGATATGGAGCCCTATTACAGCGTGGGCATCAAGGTCTGCGAAAAATGGGGCGTTCAATACCTTGACCTCTACCACGACGATTATGTGACCAATACGCTGCTGCAAACCAACACCAACCGTTATCTTGCCGACCCCCTTCACCCCAATGCGGACGGATACGACCGTCTGTCGCCCTATATCGCCCAGTGGATGGAGACGTTGGTGGATAACCAGACCATCAAGGAGAATCCCTTGTACAATAAAACCGCCCTGTTCTGCGGGGATTCGATCAGCTACGGCTCGGGCGATTCGGTTGGGGGACGCGCCTGGGCCGGCCGGATTGGCGAGAGCTATCATATGATCGTTGACAATCAGTCGCAAAGCGGCTGGTCGGTTTCCACGGCCCGGGGCGCCCGCATCCTGGACCAGATGCGGATGGTCAAGGATCATTTGTACGATTATGTCATCCTTCACGGCGGGGTTAACGACGCGTGGGAGAATGCCGTTCCGGGTACGGTTTCCGATTCCTTTGACGTGGCCGATTTTGACATCTCCACCTATGCCGGCGCTCTGGAGGAGCTGTTTTACTACGCCTACGAATATTTCCCCAGCGCCAAAATCGGCTACATCCTGAATTACGCGACCCCTCTTGCGACCGATATCGGCAGCCTGGCGGATATGGAGCCGTACTACAGCGTCGGCATCCAGGTCTGCAAAAAATGGGGAATCCAGTATTTGGATCTCTATCACGATGCCTATGTGAGCGACACTTTGCTGGAGGTATCCACCACGAAATACATCGCCGACAGGGTGCATCCCAACGCGGCCGGCTATGACCGGCTGGCGCCCTATATCGGCGCATGGATGGAAACCATGGTGCACAACGACGATATCCCGGCGGTCTGGGCTGTGATCGACCAAATTGCCGCCCTGCCCGACGCTGTGACCCCGGACGACGCGGGTGCTGTGGAGGAGGCCAGAGCGGCTTATGACGCGCTGGGCATCCTCCAGAAGGGCGCGGTGAGCAACCTGGCCAAGCTGGAGCAGGCCGAGGCCGCCCTCCAAGTACAACCGGGCGATGTCAACGAGGATGGTAACGTCAATGCCACCGACGCCTTGCAGGTCTTGCAGCATTCGGTGCGCCTGATTGCATTGGAGGAAAATGCGGCCAAAGCGGCCGACGTCACGCACGACGATAAGATTGACGCCAACGACGCACTGAAAATACTGCAATATTCGGTGGGCCTGATCGAGGAATTATAGCAGGCAAAGACCGGACGGCGGGCATCGCATTGCCGCCTGCCGATAAGGATGTGCTGTGATAAAGGCGTTTAGCAACAAGGAGGTTAGAGCCCCAACGGGCTCTAACCTCCTTGTTTGATTTGTGGATTCGGGTCGCCCCCGCGCCCTCGCGGGGTATATGCCCAAAGCCCGCGCTTATGAGCCAAGGCTTTGGTGCGCGGGCATGCGCCGCTGCCTATCCACAGGCTCAGCGCGGTGGGAGAATCTGCTCCATCCCCACTTTTTGCGGTTTGAGGCCGCAGCGCTCGTAGAATTTCATCGCGCCCTCGTTGCAGGCCCAAACGTTGAGCGTGAGGTTGTAGCAGCCGGCCTGCCGGGCAAAATCCAAAACATAGTCGTACAGGCTGCGGCCGATGCGCCTGCCGCGCACCGATTCGTCGACGCACAAATCGTCAATGTAAAGCGTTTTGATGTCGGTGAGAACGTTGTGGCCGATGTGCTGCTCAAAGATGCAAAAGGCGTATCCGAGCACATGGTTATTCTCATCGACGGCGACAAAAACCGGCCGCATGTCGTCGATGAGCAGCCCGGCAAGCTGCTCGTCGGTGTATTTTTTCGCGTTTGCCTTAAACAAATCCGGCCGCCCGTCGTGGTGCACCATGAGCACCTGGCGCAGCAGGCGGTTGATGCCCGGTATGTCGGATGGCAGGGCCCTGCGAATGTTCATAGCGTCATCTCCTACTCCTGTTTGGTCCGGCCCTTAAAAGGCGCAGGGGCGGGCACTGGGATGGGGCGGTATCGCCTCTCAAGAAACCGGGCTTTGTCGTTTGTCTCTCTATAGCTAGTCAACGGATTGGACTCGGTAAAAGCAAGCTCATTTTCTGAAACAATGTTTCCGCTCGTGGCTTTTTTTGCTTCCCTATGGCCGGTCGACGGATTGGACCTGGTAAAAGCAAGCGCCATTGCTGAAACGGTGCTTCTGCTCTCGGCTTGCTTCGCTCGATATCCATAGCGGACGCCTCTTTGTACGCGGGGCATTTTGCTCAGGCATGGAAAAACGCCCGCGCGCCCCGCCCGTGAGAAGCGAAACGCGCAGGCGTTTGCATCGCGTAGCCCTAGCGATCCAACGAAACGTTGCCCGCATACAGGCGGCCCTTCCGGTACAGACACAGGATGGCCGCGCAGCGGCAAAGAGCATAGCATCCCAAACAACGCCTTTATTTTTGCTTGTCGTTTTGCCGGATCTCGGTGCGGCGGATCTTGCCGTTGATGGTTTTGGGCAGCTCGTCGACAAACTCCACCACACGGGGGTATTTGTAAGGAGCGGTCTCTTTTTTGACGTACTGCTGCAATTCCTTCTTGAGCTCCTCCGAGGGAGAATAGCCCTGGGCGAGCACCACCGTCGCCTTGACCACCTGGCCGCGCACCGGGTCGGGCACGCCGGTGATCGCACACTCGAGCACCGCGTCGTGCTTGACCAGCACGCTTTCGATTTCAAAAGGACCGATGCGGTAGCCGGATGATTTGATGATATCGTCCGCGCGGCCGACGTACCAGTAATAGCCGTCCTCATCCCGCCAGGCGGTGTCGCCGGTGTGATAGAAGCCGTCGTGGATGGCGGCGGCCGTCTTTTCCTCGTCGCGGTAATAGCAGTTCATCAGCCCAACCGGGTAGGGATCGGTGCGGATGACCACCTCGCCGGTGACGCCGGGAGGGCAGGAATGGCCCTCGTCGTCGATGATGTCAATCTGGAACTGGGGAGAGGGCTTGCCCATCGAGCCGGGTTTGGGCTCCATCCCCACGAGGTTGCAAACCGTGAGGGTAGTCTCAGTCTGCCCGAATCCCTCCATCAGCTTAATGCCGGTACCCTCGTACCAGCGGTAAAACACATCGGGATTGAGCGCCTCGCCCGCGATGGTGGCGTATTTTAGAGAGGACAGGTCGTATTTCTCCACCCCTTCGTTGAGGAAAAAGCGGAACATGGTGGGCGGGCAGCACAGGGTGGTGATTTGATATTTGCCGATCAGAGAGAGGATCTCCGCCGGCACAAACTTGTCAAAATCGTAGGTGAAAACGCAGGACTCCATGATCCACTGGCCGTAGAATTTGCCCCAGACCGCTTTTCCCCAGCCGGTGTCGGCGATGGTGAAGTGCAGCCCTTCGGGGTCGACGTTATGCCAGTGCTTGGCGGTAAGGATGTGGCCAAGCGCATAGGAATGGTCGTGCAGCACCATCTTGGGATACCCCGACGTGCCGGAGGAGAAATACATCAGCATGGGCTCATGAAGGTGGGTTTCCACCCGCTCAAGCTGATCGGAGGCCTGCTCCATCTCCTCGTTGAAATCATGCCAGCCCTCCCGCTTGCCGCCGACGAGAATGCGGGTTTGGAGGGAGGGGCAAACGTCGAGTACAGCGTCGAACGCCGCTGCCGTCTCGCCCTGGGCGGTGCAGATGACCGCTTTAATAGAGGCGGAGTTGATGCGGTATTCCACATCGTGGGCGGTCAGCATATAAGTCGCCGGCACGAGCACTGCGCCCAGCTTGTGCAGCGCGGTCGCGACAAACCAGAACTGATAGTGCCGCTTGAGCACGACCAGCACCATATCCCCCTTTTGGATGCCAAGGGAACGCAGGTAGTTGGCCGTTTTATCCGAATACTTCTTCATGTCGGCAAAGGTGAAGATGCGCTCCTCCCCCTCGGGGTTGCACCAGACCATGGCCTTGCGGTCGGGGTCGTTGAGCGCGATATCGTCCACGATATCGTAGCCGAAATTAAAATTGTCCGGGCACTTGAGCCGGTAGGTGGACAGTATCCCCTTGTCGTCATAGGTTTCTTCCACATATCGCAAATTGATGTTTCTCATTGGTTGGTCATCCCTTCTTTTTTCAGCCGCAGGTGCCGGCTTTCTGCGCGATAACCCGCTCATTTGCCGGCAGGCCCGCCGTCGGAAAGCAGCGCTCTCCGATTCTGGCCTTGTTGGAATCGCCGGAGACAATCTCCGCCTGTCAAGGCCGTCAGCGCAGGATGATAGCTAAAAACTCACAGGGCTCGCCGCCGACGGCAATCATCCCGTGGCCCTTGCCCGAGTCGTAAAAGACCGAATCGCCGGCCTCCAGCTCCTCGATGTGGCCCTCGTGGGCAAACCGCAGTTTCCCCTTCAGGATGAAGTCAAATTCCTGTCCCTTATGGGTCGACAGGGCGATGGGACGATCCTGCTCCTCGGCGCGGTAAGGGGCCTTGACGTAAAACGGCTCGGCCTGCTTATCGCGGAAATTGGAGGCGAGATGGAAATACTCGAACCCCTCGCGGCGGCGGATAGGAAGCCCTTTTCCGCCGCGGACCACGGTATAGCTTGTCAGGTGGGGATTCTCGCCGGTGAGCAGCTCGACCATATCCACCCCAAACTTCTGTGCGCAGCGGTAAAGAAACGTAAAGGAAAAATCCTGTTCGCCGGATTCCAGGATCTCGTATTCTTCCACGCTGACGCCGGCGGCATTCGCCATC
The DNA here is from genome assembly GCA_965145485.1 of uncultured Eubacteriales bacterium. Taxonomy (GTDB): domain Bacteria; phylum Bacillota; class Clostridia; order Oscillospirales; family Acutalibacteraceae; genus CABQCM01. The sequence goes on from CBCTCU010000041.1 coordinate 9,677, forward strand.
TCTTCCGGTGAAAACTCCATAATCTCGCGCAAAGCGCGAATTCGCTGTGCTATTTCAATCAGACGTGGCTCCATGGATTTTTCCTCCTAATTGTGTATTTGTGCTAAATATTATGGCATAAATTCGTCATTGTGTCAAGGACAAATCCCGGCGAAAAACCGGCCTTTTTTTAGGCAAAGCGCCCCGCCCGGGACAGGCAACCCGGGCGGGGCGGCAGGAGGTATTTTGTTGCGCGTCAGGATTCAGCCTGCTGCATGGCGCTGAGGATGTCGGTGAAATTCATAAAATACGCCTGATACTGCGGCGTAAAAGCTTTTTGAGGGTCTGGGTTGGTTGTGGCGCAAATCAGGGCGATCTGGTCGGTTTGGCCGCTATGGTCCATCTGAAGCCGGTAGATGGAGTTGTATTCACTGTCGATGTTAAAATGGCATTCGGTCGTTTTCTCTGTTTCGAGGTCGGTGACAAACATGCGGGAATTCTCATACAGGTCGGTCTGAATGAGATAGCGGGGGTCCGACTCGGGGTAGAGGGTGCCCCAGCCGTATTCAGGGGAAGAAGCCTCGATAAATTCATCGCCCTTTCGGGTGTAATAAAAGGCGCCCCCCGTCCCATCCGAATAGAAATAGTATTGATCGCCCCGGACCTGGAAATGGCTGACACGGTAGGTTTCACCATCCCTATCATCCACATAAGGGCTCAGCTTCTCCGGCAGGGGGATGGCGCCCACGAAGCTGCCGTCGAGGGAATATCGCTCCAATACATTCGACTGCTCCTGATTTTCATTCACGTTCACCAGTACGTAAATCTCATCCCCCACCCGGCGGGCGCGCTGTGGGATTTTTCCTTCATCCTGCTCGGGATCGTACTGCATGGTCAAAAAGGGCGTGTTGGATTTGGTCTCGGTGTTGTAAATATACAGGGTAAAGTTGCGTATATCGGTTCCCTTGCCGACATTATAAATAAATTCGGTATCGCTGATTTTGGCCAGATTGGACAGAGGGTTGTCGGCCTCCATGACCAGCAGCGGGTCGGTCATGGTGTTGCTTTGCATGTCAATTTCTACAAGTCTTATCCATGTCGGATTATTATTTTCATAATCATCAAAGGATAAATATGCCTTTCCATTCTCCATATAAACGGCATTATCGTTTGATGCTACATTCCATAACATTTGGCCCAATTCTACATTTTCTTTGGTGGAAGTATCATATATATAGTATCTCATGTCCAGCGTTTCGGAAGAAGCTTGTTCTATAGTAGGATCGGTATGGTCTATCATATATAGCAATTTTCCATTGGATAAGGCGTCTACCCGAATCAGACGCTCGCCCAGCGGCAGCCCATCGCCGGTTGGCACGGTGATTTGGGCGGTGGGGGGATCGACATACAGCTCGGTGGAATCTGGCTCCTCGCCGCAGCCGGCCATGAGTACGAGCGCGGCTGCCAGCGCCAGGGGTAGGAACTTACGCAGAAACATGGTGGTCACCATCCTTTGCCAAAACTTAAATGGTCACAAAATATAGTTTTAATTTTTATTATTTTACAGTATGATGACAGAAACGTCAAGAAAGACATAGGAAATATTTATCATGAATTTTACAATTGCTAACATTACAAAAACGGATAACCGCTGAGAGGGAAAAATGGTACAATAAATCAGTACTACAAAACCCGATTGTGCCAATCACTGGAAGGCAAAGCTGGATGGACGTCCCCTTGTTCTGTCGGTGGCGGCATGGGCATGTGGTATGCCATATGGAGCGGCAGTGGGTCGATCGCATCGCGCTATTCCGCGTGACGTGACCCGGGCAGTAGAAGCGAACCCCCAAGCGTAATTGAAAGGAGCGGACAACATGAAGACCATGCTACAAACTGACCGATTGGTATCCTTTCCCTTCGATGCCGAGAGCGACCTGTTTTTCAGCGCGGTGGCCAGCACGCTCACCTATGTGCTGGGGCTGACCGACCATACCCCCTTCTGGTGCGGGATGAATCGGACGTATTGCATCCACTGCGGACGCTGCGGCGGAAGCGTGGTACAAAAGCACCAGCGGCTGATGTATCACGCCCTGCTCGCTGCCACCGGCGTCGCTTACGCGTTCGACTATCCCGAGGATGACAGCGTGCTCATGCACACCCTGCCCGGGGTGGAAAAAGGGTGGCGCTGGCCGGATGAGTTTATCGACTTTATCATGCGCTTTGCCGGTCTGGAATGGAGGCGCTTGTCGCCCAAAGAGGGCAAGGCGCAGGCAGATTCGGCTGTCAAAGCTTCGATTGACGCAGGGTTTCCCGTGCTGGTGCGCCTGGGAGGCAGGAATGAATTCGGCCCCGACGCCGCCTGGCAGATCATCGCCGGCTACGACGGCGATACGGTCGTGGGGCTGGATTCCTGCGACCGGTCGCTGGCGGATTCGGGCTGCCGCTATACCGACGATGGGCTGTTTATCATGGACGACTGGCATGAGCGGATGCTCGACGCGGTAGTGATCACCGGCCGGCGGCCGACCGACGTGACCATTGGTGAAATACTCGACCGGAGCATCGAGGTGTTAACCCATCCCGCGCGCGACAAGCTGGAGGCCGAAATTTTAAACCTGATCGACACGGCCGGCCCCGACAACGCCCAGCAGCGGGCCGATATGCTCGGGAAGATCGCCGGCGTCCCGATCGAGGCGAGGTGGCACACGGCCGAGGCATACGATTCGGTTGAAAGCCCGGTGTCCGTCCTGCTCAAGGGCAGCGGGCTTTGGCAGTCGGTGCGCAACCAGCTGTTTGACCTCTATATTCACGACGGCACGGGCGAAACCCACGGCGTGTGCTGGCAAATCTGGGGCGCTCTCGGCATCGGGCCACAAACCGGCCTGAAAACGCCGGCCGATGCGGGTCAACGGCTTTGTGACGATAAGAATAAGGCAATCTTAAAAGAGCTTTTTCAAAGGGTCTTCGAAAACGACCGAAAGGTACTCGACCTCTTCCGCGGAATTCGGCAACAGGTGGAATGAGTTCGTGGCATGGTGTCTGACTGTGCCATGGATAATCGTGATGAAAGAGATTTTTATCCCGACTGGCATAAAAGAATATAAAAAATTAAACCGCGTCCTTGCAATTGGGGCGCGGTTTGGTTATGATGAGGGCAAGCAATCACCCGATTGGAGGGGATGGGATGAAAAACGGTACTTATCTCGCCGTCGATATCGGCGCGTCGAGCGGGAGGCATGTTGTGGGCTGGGTGGAGGATGGCCGGATTCAAACACAGGAGATTCACCGGTTCCCAAACCGGCTGGTGCGCAGAAATGGGCGGCTTTGCTGGGATTTGGACGGCCTGTATGACCAGGTCGTGGAGGGACTTCGCAAATGTGCTGCGATCGGACGTATCCCCGACAGTATGGGGGTGGATACCTGGGCGGTTGACTTCTGCCTGCTCGGCGCGGACGGGGAGATGCTGGGCGAGGCCGTATCTTACCGCGACGGGAGGACGGCTGGAATCCAGCCGGAAGTATTTGAACATATCCCCGCGCGGGAGCTGTATGCCCGCACCGGAATCCAGCAGATGGAGATTAACACTATTTGCCAGCTTGCCGCTGTGCAAAAGCAGGACAAAGGGCTGCTCGAGCGGGCCTCCCATCTGCTGATGATCCCCGATTATCTGCATTACCGGCTGACCGGGGCGATCAAGCGGGAGTACACCAACGCCTCTACCACCCAGCTTGTGGGCGCGTACAGCCGGGACTGGGACTGGGATATTATTGACGCCATGGGTCTTTCTCGCCGTCTGTTCGGCCCCCTCAGCCCGCCGGGCGAGCGGGTGGGGACGCTGCGGCCGCAACTGAGCCGGGAGCTGGGATTTGACTGCGAGGTTGTGCTCCCCGCCACCCACGACACCGCGTCGGCCGTGGCCGCCACCCCCATTGCCGACCGGGAAAATGCCGTCTTTATCAGCTCGGGCACCTGGTCGCTGGTGGGCATGGAGCGCACCGCGCCCGACTGCAGCGAGGCCAGCCGCGAGCGCAATTTTACCAACGAGGGCGGCGTGGACGGCACCTGGCGGTATCTGAAAAATATTATGGGGCTTTGGATGCTCCAGTCGGTACGGCACGAGCTGGGGGACGTCCACAGCTTTGAACAGCTCAGCGCCCTGGCCCAGCAGGCCGACATTGACGCGGTCATCGACGCGCAGGATTCCCGCCTGCTTGCGCCGGAGAGCATGACCGCCGTCCTGCGCGAGATGTGCGCCGAGACGGGGCAGCAGGCTCCTGTTTCTCCGGGCGAATTGGCGCGGGTCATTGCCCAGAGCCTGGCGCAGGGATACCGCGCGGCGGTGCTCCAGCTGGAGGAAATGGCCGGCCATCGCGTCGACTGCCTGCACATTGTGGGCGGGGGCAGCCGGGATGATTTTCTCAACTCCCTGACCGCGCAGGCCACGGGAAGGCGGGTGTACGCCGGCCCGGCCGAGGCGACCGCATTGGGCAATCTGCTGGTTCAAATGCTCCATTTTGGGCAATTCCCGGATTGGGCAAGCGCCCGCGCCGCGATCGGGCGGTCGGGTGAAATCCGCCTGGTCGGCCGGTGAAAAGCGGCTTGTTAGAGCATTGCCCCGGCGCTGCGAAAGCATCCGTCCGCAACGGCGGGGGCGGCGCGTGTGGGCGGGGTGGCCGCAAGATGGAAAATTGCGCGTTGGACTGCGGAAAGTATATGCTGCCGATGAGAACAAGCGTTGGTTGGATATTTAGATTAGATGATTAAGACGGCGCCTGTTTTGAATCGTCGTGCGGTAAACAAGCCGTGGCTCTGGCCCGTAGCTAGCGGCTGACCGGAGCGCCCCCTGCCCAAGCTTTGCGATAAGCCGTCGGGTATGGAAGCCGGCACATCGGGCCTCGGCCTGCCTGTTGCGTCCTGCCGGGGATGACGGAAGTATCCGGCGGGATTGTTGCGCGGCTGATGGCAACGCGCGGCCGCGTGGCCGCACCGTGCTTAACCGGCGGCATTGGTTCAATAAAAATACTCTGACAGATTACGATAGAGAAAGGATGATCGATTTGGACAGTTATTCCATCGCCAGGGAACAATACGCCAGCGTAGGGGTGGATACCGAGCAGGCCATCGAGCGTCTGGCGGGTACCCCCCTTTCCATCCACTGCTGGCAGGGGGACGATATCCGGGGCTTTGAGTCGGATCAGGCCTTGTCGGGCGGCATCCAGGTCACCGGCAACACCCCTGGCCGGGCCCGCAACCCGCAGGAGCTGATGCAGGATATGGACGAGGTGCTGCGCCTTGTCCCGGGAAAGCGCCGCATCAACCTCCATGCCATCTACGCGATCCCGGATGGGGGAGGTGTTGGACGCGACGCCCTCGAATACCGCCACTTTTCCCCCTGGGTGGATTTCGCCCGGGAGCGGGGCCTGGGAGTGGACTTCAACCCTACCCTGTTTTCCCACCCCAAGGCCGATTCGGGGTACACCCTCTCGAGCGCGGACGAATCCATCCGGCGTTTCTGGATCGATCACTGCAAGGCCACCCGTAAGCTGTCGGCCCGCATCGGCCGGGAGCTGGGAAGCCCCTGCCTGCACAACCTCTGGATCGCCGACGGGGCCAAGGAGGCGCCGGTCGACCGGTTATCCCCCCGCTTACGGCTCAAGCGGTCGCTCGATGAGATTTTCGCGGTCGAATATGACGAGGGCGAACTGATCGATTCCCTTGAATCCAAGCTGTTCGGCATTGGGCTGGAAGCCTATACGGTGGGCAGCCTGGAGTTTTACCTCAGCTACGCCGCGCGAGGACGGGCGCTCTGCCTGCTCGACAACGGGCATTATCATCCCACCGAGCAGGTGGCGGACAAAATTTCCTCCCTGCTTTGCTTTTTTGACCGTCTGGCCCTCCATCTGACCCGCCCCATGCGGTGGGACAGCGATCATGTGGTGCGCCTCAATGATGAAATCCGCGACATCGCCGGGGAGCTGGTTGCCTGCGGCGCACTGGAGCGTACCTGCATCGGGCTGGACTTCTTTGACGCGAGCTTTAACCGCATCGCCGGCTGGGTGATCGGCGCGAGGAGCGCGCAAAAGGCCATCCTGTCGGCTCTGCTCACCCCGTATGAGCGGCTGCGCGCTTTGGAAGCCCAGGGCGACGCCGCTACCCTCATGGCCTTGCAGGAGGAGCTCAAGGGCTATGCGTGGGGTGCGGTCTGGGATGAGTTCTGCCGCCGTCAGGGTGTGCCGGTGGGATGCGATTATATGAAAGAAATCGCGCGGTATGAGTCGGAGGTCCTCTCAGCGCGCGATTAAGGCAATGCCCGGCGTCGCTAAGCGATGCGCGCCGGCGCCAGACTGCACACCAGCCTGTCTGGCTTTTGGCGGGTGCAGCAAGTAATCGAAAGGATGACATGATATGAATATATTGGATCTGCCCTTTCTACGCTCGGCCGTCGGTATGGCCCATGAGGGCTACACCCGCGGCTGGCACGAGCGCAATGGGGGCAATCTGTCCTACCGGCTGCAGGCATCCGAGGCGGCCGCGGCACGCGAGGGATTTGCCCCCCGCGAATGGGAGCCGGTCGGCGCCAGCGTCCCCTCGTTGGGCGGAGAAACCTTCCTTGTCTCCGGCACAGGCCGGTATATGGGGAATGTACTCCGTCAGCCCGCATCCACCCTGGGGCTGATTGAGCTTGACGAAGCGGGCGAGCGCTACCGGGTCGTTTGGGGCCTTGAGGGGGAGGGGCGGCCGACCAGCGAGCTGCCCTCCCATCTGATGAATCACGCGGTGAAAAAGCGGGTGTCGGGCGGGCGGCACCGGGTGATCTACCACGCTCATCCGGCCAACGTCATCGCGTTGACCTTTGTGCTTCCCCTCGACGACAAGACCTTTACCCGCGAGCTGTGGAGCACCATGACCGAATGCCCGGTGGTTTTTCCCAGCGGGGTTGGCGTGGTGCCCTGGATGGTCCCCGGCGGGCGGGAGATCGCTTTGGCCACCTCCCGCCTGATGGAGGATTACGACGTAGCCATATGGGCCCATCACGGCCTGTTTTGCTCGGGGGAGGATTTCGACTCCACCTTTGGGCTGATGGACACGGTGGAAAAATCGGCCGAGGTGCTCGTGAAGGTGCTGTCCATGGGGGGAAAACGCCAGGGGATGACCAGCGACGATCTGCGCGCGGTCGCGCGGGATTTTGGGCTGTCGCTGCCCGAGCGTTTTCTCGACCCGGCTGGCGGGCGGTGAGGGATGCCCTCCCAGCAAAAGATTTGGTGCGAAAAGGGCTGGGCCGCCGTGCGGGCCACGGGCTTCTGGTGGACTGCGGCCAATCCGTGCAAGACGGCCTTGGCAACAGCGCCGGGTGGCGGAGGCCACGCGGATTTTGGGCTGTCGCTGCCCGAGCGTTTTCTCGACCCGGCCAGCGGGCGGTGAAGGATGCCCTCCCAGCAAAAGATTTGGTGCGAAAAGGAGCTGGGGCCGCTGTGCGGGCTGCGGGCTTCTGGTGGACTGCGGCCAATCCGTGCAAGACGGCCTTGGCAACAGCGCCGGGTGGCGGAGGCCACGCGGATTTTGGGCTGTCGCTGCCCGAGCGTTTTCTCGACCCGGCCAGCGGGCGGTGAAGGACGACCTCCCAGCAAAAGATTTGGTACGAAACTGAGGCCGCCGTGCGGGCTGTGGGCTTCTGCATGGATTGCGGGCTTCCAGTCGCACTAGACCGGCTTAAGCTATGACGGCGGCTGGATGAAACATGCAGTTTTTCCATGTGGATTCGTGTCTGTGCCGCGGGCCCCTCGGATGCGCCGGCGGCGCTGTGTAGTGATATAAAGTTAAAACGGGTTGACCTGATTCTGACAACCAAAATAGCATAAGGAGCGTGATCGCCATGCTGTATCCCAAATCCAAGCTTCCACTCGATCCTAAGGAGTTTGCCGCCCCGTCGAGCGAATACCGCGCCGCCCCCTTCTGGGCCTGGAACTGCGCGCTCGAGCGGCAGACCCTGCTGCGCGAGATCGACGTCATGCGCCGGATGGGGATGGGAGGTTTTTTCATGCATCCCCGGGTGGGTATGCGCACCCCCTATCTGTCCGACGACTTCTTCCAGCTGGTGGAGGACTGCGCCGACGAGGCCCAGCGGCAGGGGATGCTGTCCTATCTATACGACGAGGATAAGTGGCCGTCCGGCTATGCGGGCGGGATGGTGACCAGGCAGGTTCGCTACCGTCAGAAATACCTCTGCCTGTCGCCCGACCCGGCGGCAGGGGGCATGAGCATCGGGGCGGATACCAATGCGACGGCTTCGGATGACGCGAGGCGGGGCGACGCCCTTTTCCTGGGCGCGTATGCGGTCGAGCTGGACGAAGCGGGCTTCCTGACCGGTTACCAAAAACTGCCCGAATCGGCCGCCCCGGGCGACGGGGTGTGGTTTGCCCACCTTTGTACCTGCGAGCCCAACGAGTGGTATAACAACCAAACCTATGTGGACACCCTTTGCAAAGAGGCCATCGAGGAGTTTGCCGCGCTGACCCATGAGCGATACCGGCAGCGGGTAGGGGATCGCTTTGGCCAGGGCGTGCCCGCCATCTTTACCGACGAGCCGCAGACCTTTCCGCGCCAGCGCCTGCCCCATCCCTTCCACCGCGGGCCGGTCTGCATTCCCTTTACCACCGATTTTGAGGATACCTTTCGAGATACCTACGGCTATTCTCTGCTCGACCGCCTGCCCGAGCTATTCTGGGATTTTAAGGGCGGCGCGCCCTCCCGGGCAAGGTACCACTATCACGACCACGCGACCGAGCGGTTTGCCTCGGCCTTTGCCGACACGCTGGGAGCCTGGTGCGATCAAAACGGGCTTTTGCTGACAGGGCATATGATGGAGGAGCCGACCCTGCGCTCCCAGACCAACATGGTGGGGGAGGCCATGCGCTCCTATCGGGGGTTTGGCCTGCCGGGGATCGACCTGCTGTGCGACGCGAGGGAGCTGAGCACGGCCAAGCAGTGCCAGAGCGCGGCCCATCAGTATGGGCGCGAGGGAATGCTCAGCGAGTTGTATGGCGTGACCGGCTGGGATTTTCCATTTTGCGACCACAAGCTGCAGGGGGACTGGCAGGCGGCGCTGGGGGTCACCCTGCGGGTGCCCCACCTCTACTGGGTGTCGATGGAGGGGGAGGCCAAACGGGACTATCCGGCCAGCATCGGGCACCAATCCCCCTGGTATGAGCAGTACCCGATGGTGGAGGATCATTTTGCCCGCCTCAACACTGCCCTGACGCGGGGGACGCCCCATGTGCGGGTCGGGGTGATCCATCCCATTGAGAGCCTCTGGCTCCGCTGGGGGCCACAAGAGACCAACCGCGCCGGCTGCGAGGGGATGGAGGAGCGGTTCCAATCGGTGATAAACTGGTTGCTGTACGGCCTGATCGACTTTGACTTCCTCTGCGAATCCCTCCTGCCCCAGCTTTACCGGCAGACGCAGGACGGCCGTCTGCATGTGGGGGAGATGGCCTATGACGTCATCGTCGTGCCCTCCTGCACGACCCTGCGGGGGACGACGGTCGATATGCTCGAGCAATTCGTCGCGCGCGGCGGGCGGGTGATCTTTGCGGGGAAGGCCCCCTGTATGGTGGATGCGTCCCCCTCCGACCGCCCCGGGGCCCTGGCGCAGGCAGCACAGCATGTCCCCTGGGAACGGGAGGCGCTGCTTGACGCGCTGGATGAGGTGCGGGAGCTGGACATCCGCACCCCGCAGGGGGAGAGGAGCGACAACCTGATTTATCAGATGCGCGACGACGGCGGGCGCTGGCTGTTTGTCAGCCATGTGCGCGCCCCCGCCAGCCCCGACGATCCGCCGGCCGAGCGGTATATCCTGTCGATTGCAGGAAGGTGGAAGGTCACCCTTTTCGACACCCTGAGCGGGGAAACAGCCCCCCTGCCGTCCGTCGAGGAGGGGGATACGACCCGTGTGGAATGGAGCTGCTATTGCCATGACAGCCTGCTGCTGCGCCTGGATGCGGAGGAAAGCGCCGCCTCTGGCTGCGGGAGAGCGCAGGATGCCGGAGCCTGCCCCGCGCCCAGCCGTGCCGGAGGGATAACGCCGCCGCTGCATACCAAAGCCATAGCCGCCGGGGAGGATGCGCTTGCGGTCACGCTCAGCGAGCCCAACGCGCTGCTGCTCGACCAGGCCGAGTGGCGGCTGGACGGCGGCGCCTGGCAGCACAAAGAGGACCTTCTGTTCATTGACAACAAGGTGCGCGATCTCCTCTCCCTGCCCCGGCGGTGCAATTCGGCCGCCCAGCCCTGGCTGTGGCCCGATCTGCCTGAAAACAACACCCTGACCCTGCGCATGAGCGTAACCAGCGCCATGGCGTTGGAGGGCGTGCGCCTGGCTCTGGAGCATCCGGAAAGGGTTGAAATTTGCGTCAACGGCCGCAGGGTGGAATCCCGGCCCGACGGCTGGTATGTCGACGAGGCCATCCGCACCGTGCCCCTGCCGCCCATTCCGGCGGGGGAGACCGAGCTGCTGCTGACCATGCCCTTTGGCATTCAGACGGCGGTGGAATGGTGCTATCTGCTGGGGGATTTCGGCGTGGAGCTGGGGGCTCATCGCGCCGTGCTGACCGCGCCGGTGCGCTCCCTTCGCTTTGGCGATATCGTCGGGCAGGGGCTTCCCTTTTACACTGGAAACGTGATTTACCACGCCGCCCTTGAGGCGCCCGGCTCCCCCTGTGTTTTGCGCGCACCGTCCTTCCGCGCCCCCGTATTGGGGGTGGCGCTCGACGGCGAACCGGTGGGCCGCATTGCGTTTGCGCCCTACCGGCTGGCGCTCGGCGCTCCGGCCAGGGGCGATCACCGGCTGGACATCACCCTTTACGGCAACCGGCACAACGGCTTCGGGCCGGTGCATTCTCTCGATACGTCCATTCGGGGGTATGGCCCGGGATGGTGGTTTACGCAGGGGGAGGCACGCAGCAGCGAGTACCAGCTGCGTCCCAACGGCATTCTTCTGCCGCCGGTCGTGGAATGGTGATCGTGGTCTCCGGCTGAGTCGGAGACCTAAGCAACACCAAAAGAGGCTGGCACCGGCAAGCATCGTATGATGTACTGAAATATGATTTCGCGTGCTGCCATTGCCTTACCGCTCCTATGTTTACTGAAATTATGACTCGCTATTGCTCCATGCTGGAAGCGAAAGCTGTTTTAGGGGATACCTCTGTGCGTGGAACGGGAAGTTTCCCAAACAACAAAATGCCGCCTGAATGACCAATTCAGACGGCATTTCCTATGCAAAAAAGCGCTGCCAATAGCCCGCGATCAAGAGAACCAGTATGACGATGGGCAGCACGTCGCTGACATAGACTCTGGCCCAGCATGGAAAGCGGATGTCCCGACCGGTGTTCGCCTCATTCAAAAAGCCCTCCCATCCCCAGCCCGAACGGCTGGTGCAAAAAAAGAGGTAGCCCAGGCTGCCGAGCGGCAAAAGGTTGTCCGATACCAGAAAATCCTCCAGGTCCTGAATGGTGCTGCCCGGGCCCATGGGCTGGATGAAGGACAGCAGATTATACCCCAGCGCGCAGGGAAGCGAAAGGAGGGACACCAGCAGCAGGTTGATCCCCACCGAACGCCTGCGGGAGAAGCCGAAGCGATCCATCCAAAAGCGGATGAGGTTCTCAAATACGGCGATGATGGTGGACAGCGCGGCAAAGCTTAAAAAGAGAAAGAATAGAGCGCCGAAGAACCGGCCGCCCGGCATTTGCTGAAAAACGCCCGGCAGGGTGACAAAAACCAGTCCTGGGCCCTCTCCCGGGTCAACGCCGAAGGCAAAACAGGCGGGGAAAAAGATCAGGCCCCCGAGCAAGGCGACGGCGGTGTCGAGAAGGCAGACGGTGACCGATTCCCCCAGCAGGGTGCGTTCCTTCCCGATATAGCTGCCAAAGACGGCCATCGAGCCAATGCCCACGCTCAAGGTAAAAAAAGCCTGCCCCATCGCCGCAAAGAGGGTATCGGCCAGCCCGTTGGACATCAGGCGGCCAAAGTCGGGCAGCAGGTAGAAAGCCACCCCCTCCCAGGCGCCCGGCAGGGTCAGGCTGCGCACGCACAGAACCACCAGCAGGAGGAACAGGCAGCTCATCATAGCCTTGGTGACCTTCTCCACCCCTTTTTGCAGGCCGAAGCTGCATACCAGAAACCCCAGAAAAACGCTCAGCAGCATCCAGAATACCATTTGTGCCGGGCTGTGCAGCAGATGTTCAAAGGCTTGGCCGGCGGCATGCGCCGCGGCGGCCGTCTCAAACTCGCCGCGCAGCATCTTGACGATATAGGCGAGCATCCATCCCCCTACGGTGGTGTAAAACATCATCAGCAGATAATTGCCCGCCACGGCGGGGATGGTCATCAGATGCCATTTGCTTCCCTTTTGCTATCCTCTCCTGACGGCTCCGCAAGCCCTCCTTCCGCCGCTCCTTCAAGATTTTCCTCTGTTTTACTGCCTGCGACTTGTTTCCCTATGCCCGCTGGCGTCTTGGGAAACTCGTATTCATACTCCGAGCCAAACAGCACCACATGGGCGTCCCTCCCATCCCAAATGATTTCCTTGACAAAGGTACGGATGGCTGCCCGCTTCTGCTCCACCGTCATTTTGTCAACGGTGTCCTTGAATGTGGACAGCATCTGCGCTAACAGGTCAAACTCAATGTCCGCCAAGGCATGGCTGGAGGTCAGTTCTTTCAGCTCCGCCAAATGCCGCTTCAAGCCCTCCCCTTTCGCGTGCAGTTCATCAATCTGCTGCATAATATAACTTTCAGCAGAGGTACCAGAGGACTTTCCCAGGGCAGAGACAAGGCCCTTGATCTCCTCCTCGTTTGCGGCGATCTCGGACTCCAAGTTGGAGATCTCCGCATCATAGCTTTGCCGGTTGCCCAGCAGCGCCCGCTTGCTCTGCTCCAGTTGACGGATAAAATCGGAGCCGTCTTCGCTTAAATGCTTCAGCTGCTCTATAATATCGGCATCTAACATGTTGCCGTTGCAGTTTTTCATGTTGCAGACATGGCCCCGACTGCGCTCCTTCATGGAGCAGAGGTAGGTATAAATAAACTCGCCCTTTGTATTCCGGCGCTTGGACAGTTTGGGGCGCATATACTCGCCGCAGTTGCCGCAGACAAGCAGGCCGGAGAGCAAGGCCACATTGCTGCGGGGCTTGCGGTAGCTTTTGGATTTGTTCCGCTCCAAAATCGTCTGTACCTTGACCCATGCCTTCCCCTCGATGACGCCCTGGTGCTTGCCCACCGACACGATCCACTCCTCCATTGGCTTGATCTGGTGGGCTCTACCCGGCTGCTGTAAGGTGCGGTTATAGGCCATGATGCCGTGGACACCATCAAAGTCGCTTTGCTCAGCAAAGAGGTCGACATGACTTTTCGTCAGGTAGTCATAAGCAAATTCATCGGCAATCAGATAAACCGGATTGGACAAAATCCCCTTGACGGCAAAGCGGGTAAACTGTTTGCCGTTTTTTGTTGTATAGCCATTCTGAAGCAGATATGTCTCCGTCTTTGTCAGCGAGCCGGTTTCCAGAAACTTGTCGTAGATCAACTTGACGATGCCGATCTCCTCCGGGAGAATCTTCAGCTTGCAGGCCCTCTTGGTCTTGCCGTCGATGGTCACATGGGAGACACTCTCCGACTCATAGCCGGTGGGGGTGTTACCGCCCAGCCAGCGCCCTGTTTTGGACAGCTCATGCATATTGTCGCGGATGCGCTCGGCAATGGTTTCCCGTTCCAGCTGGGAAAAAACCGAGGAAATATACATCATGGCCCGCCCCATAGGGGAGGAAGTGTCAAACTGCTCCTTGATGGAGATGAAGTCGATCTTCATCTTGTTCAACTGCTCGATCAGTTTGGCAAAATCGCCGATGTTGCGGCTGATTCGGTCCAGGCGGTAGACAACGATGGCACGGAAACTTTTTTCTTTTGCATCGGCCATCATTTTTTTGAATTGGGGACGCTCCAGCGTGCCACCAGAGAAGCCCTCATCCTCATATACCAGGGCCTGCTCTGCGGCATCGTCTCCGAACTGCAGCCGGATATATTGCCTGCACATTTCAATCTGGTTTTCGATGCTCTCCCCTTTACCGGTGAATTTAGATTTTCGGGAGTAGATTACGATTGGACGCACAGCGGCCATAAAATCACCGTCCTGTCATACGATATGTGTATGTAGTTAATATATCATATCGTCCTCTTTTGGTAAATACGAGAGCAAAGTTTTCGGCGGTTTATCTGTGCAGGCATTAGCAAAGATTACTCTGACATCTCAAACGCATCCTACTATGCCCCCGGTGTGTTGCACCGGGGGACTTATTTTTGTGAACAGTCTTGCATTTCATTTAAGTTTCGCTATAATACAAATAAAGACCATTTTTTAATTTTATATTTTATACAGGGTGGTGACGGCTTGTGGCAAGAAAGGCGTATTCCGATGAGGAGAGGGCGCAGGTAAAGGAAGCCCTGATGGTCACCATGATCCGGTGTATCGCGGATCGGGGATTGATTCACAGCAGCATTGATGTTCTGTGCGGAAAAGTGGGAATCTCCAAGACTTTCTTCTACAGTTTCTTCTCATCCAAGGAGGAACTGGTGCTCCACGCCCTGCGATATCAGCAGCCCAGGCTGCTGGATTATGCCCGGCAGCTGATGGAGAACCCGGCGCTCAGTTGGCGGGCGGGCGTGGAAACCTTCCTGAAAAACTGCTGCTACGGGGCCGAAAGCGGAGTTGCTGTTTTGTCCATTGAGGAGGAGCAGCAGGCGCGCCGCTGCCTTTCCGAGGAGAATTTTCAGGCCTTTCGACAGGACCAGGTCAGTTTTTATGGGAAACTGCTCTCCATCTTTGGCCTCCCTGTGGACAGTATTGATCCCCGGCTGTTTGGCAATCTGGCCCTCAGCATGATGATGGTGCACAAGGCCATTCCGGACACTATGCCCTTCCTGTTTCCAGAAGTGGCGGAGGACATGGTGGAGTTCCAGGTCAGGGCTCTGGTGGACGAGATGGAGCGGGTAAAAGAGGATGTGCGGCAGGTGAAAGCAAATGGCTAGAGATGAGTACCCATGTCCAAGCGGACGGGAAAGACAGCAGAATATCGTCAGACACAGAGCCTTGGGATACAGGTCTTGGTTCTGTGCGGCCTTTTCGCGCCCTGCGTCAGCCTGTCCAAATGACAGGGTGTCGCGGGGCATTTTTTATTGTTCGGAAAGAGGTGGCCTGATATGAGTTTACCAAAACGAAATAGTGCGGACGGGCGCTGTTACTGGATGAAGCCCGAGGTA
>CBCTCU010000042.1:0-23988 GCA_965145485.1 uncultured Eubacteriales bacterium
GTCCCCCTTGTATTCCAGGCGCATGGGGTCGAGGCAACGGTCGGCCGCCAGCGTGGCGGTCAGCCCGCGGCCGTTGCGGAGCACGACCACCTTCATGCCCTCCGCCCGTCCGCCGCACAGGCGGTGTACCTCGGCGCCGTAAAGCTGGGAATCATGCCCGACCTTGTTTCGCATTTGCTCGTTCATAGAAGCTTCCTCCTGACATGAAATGATAGTGGAAAGACCCGACGGGCCAGAGTCGCCCAAATGGTCATTTTGTCATGGCCAGGCGCCCCATGGGGAGTCCCCCCATGACTGCCGGGCGCCCGTTCGCCGCCCCTATTATAGCATGTCGAATCCGATTTGGCCATGCCTTTTTACCGTGCGGGGTACTGACAAAGGGGGATTTTTACCCTCTCCTCTTGACCGCGGCAACCGAGTGTGCTATAGTACAAATACAGCAAAAATCCCCAGGCCAACTGGCCCGGGGATAGGTTGGAGCGGATTACGAGGCTCGAACTCGCTACCTCCACCTTGGCAAGGTGGCGCTCTACCAGATGAGCTAAATCCGCATTGCAGGGCTTATTATAGCTTCTTTTGTTCGATTTGTCAAGACGCTTTCCCAATTTTTTGCCGGGGGTGAGGGTATGGACGCGAATAGCCGGCATACAGCGGCTGTCGTGGCCGTCTTTCTGCTGTTGACCGCTGCCCTGGTCGCCTACAATGCGCTCAGCGCTCCGCCCTTGACGACGCAAACGGCCGAGATAGGTGCCGTCGTTTCGGACAGTTCCAGCTTGGATAGCGAGAGCAGCCAGGCCTCCTCCGCATCCGCCGGGAGTGTGGCGGCGGCCAGTACGTCGTCTGCATCCAGCAGTTTGACCAGCGCAGCCAGTGCGGCCGGTGCCGTTGTATCGCCGTCGTCCCCGCCGGTCTCTTCGACGCCATCGGTTTCGTCGGCTGCGCCGGCGTCGTCCGTCGCGGCCGAAAATCCCGACTCTTCGCAAAGCGTCAGGGCCTCCAGCGTGCCAAAGCGGACCACACCGCCCGCGCAGCCGGACATCAACCTTGCCACCGCTACGGCTGAGGAGCTGTGCGCCATTCCCAAAATCGGCCCGGTGCTTGCCGGGCGTATCATCGAGTACCGCGATACCTACGGGCCGCTTTCCTCGCTGGAGGAGCTGCTCGAGGTCAAAGGCATCGGTGAAAAGCTATACGAGACCCTCTGTCAGTATGTTTACTTGGAGTAAGATGTCACAGCCGCCCTATTGCTGTTTCGGCCCTGCGCAATGGCTTGGCGGCCTTGGGGCTTGAGAATAGGGATATCCCTTGCGGCCGGGCCTCCTTTGCCCGGCAACGCCGCGCATGAGAGACGGCGTTGCCCATGACCGCGATTTTTGCAGAGCCTGAGCGGGCCTGCGCCGGCTGGGGCCGCCAGCGCCGTGCGGCGGGATGGTGCGCGCCGGCTTGTGAAATATCCTTCGGAGCTAAAACAGAGGAATCGCCCCTGCCGGCGGGGCGGCGATTGTGCCGGTATGGCCCAAGGTTGCATTGCCGTAATCATGGACTCCCATCGAAACGGAGCATGAAATATATCCTCTCAAAGAAAGGTTCGATATTTGGTATGAAGTATGTTTTTGCCGACCGTGTTTCTTCGTTGCAGCCCTCCGCTATCCGTGAGATACTCAAATACACCAGCGACCCGAGCGTGATTTCCTTCGCCGCTGGGAACCCCGCGCCCGAGGCTTTCCCGGTGGAGGAAGTGCGGGAAATCTCGGATAAGCTGATGCGGGAAAATCCCATCGGCGTGCTGCAATATGCCGTGACCGAGGGATATACCCCTCTTCGCGGGCATTTGAGCGAATATATGAAGCGCAAGCACAATATCGGCCGGGATTTTGACCAGCTTTTGATTACGTCCGGCGCGCAGCAGGCGATGGATCTGGCCTCCAAAAGCCTGTGTAATGAGGGGGATACGGTGCTGTGTGAAAGCCCCTCCTTCATCGGGTCTTTGAATGCCTTTCGCTCTTACGGGCTCAAGCTGTGCGGCATCCCCATGCAGGACGACGGGATGGACTTGGACGCGCTCGAGCAGGCCATGAAGAGGGAAAAGCGCGCCCGGTTTTTGTACACCATTCCCAATTTTCAAAATCCGTCCGGCATCACCATGTCCATGGAAAAGCGCCGCCAGGTGTACGAGCTGGCCAAGCGCTATGGCATCCTGATTCTGGAGGATAACCCCTACGGCGATATCCGTTTTGCCGGCGAGCACATCCCGGCCATCAAAAGCCTGGATGAGGAGGGGATTGTAATCTACGTGGGCTCCTTCTCCAAGGTGCTCTCTCCCGGCATGCGTGTGGGCTATGCCATCGCGCCGGCCCCCATCATTGCCAAGATGACGGTCTGCAAGCAGACCTCCGACGTCCACACCAACATCTGGTCGCAAATGGTGGCATATGAATTTATGACCGGGTATGATTATGAGGCCCATCTCGGCCGTATCCGTAAAATCTACGAGCACAAGGCCGGGCTGATGATGGACTGCTTTGACCGGGAGCTTGGCGACCGTCTGACCTGCAACCGGGTCGAGGGGGGGCTTTTCCTCTGGCCGACCCTGCCCGAGGGAATCGATATGCCCGCCTTTTGTAAGGAGGCGGTGCAGCATAAGGTGGCCGTGGTGCCGGGCAACGCCTTCCTGATGGACGAGGAGGAGCCGTGCCAGTCCTTCCGCATCAACTTCTCCACGCCGACCGACGAGCAGCTCGAGCAGGGAATGGCCATTTTGGGGGATCTGGTACGAAACATGTAGAGCATGGAGTTCGCCGGCCCGCTCCCTTTTTGCCGGGAACTGCCCGGGGCGGGGGCCGCGCCGTAGCAAGGCGGAACCATTTCATTTAACAAAAAGGGGTTGTAGGATTTATGAATTCAGAAAACACCGCTCCCAAAAAGAGGGTGTTCAGCGCGCTGCAGCCGAGCGGTATGCTGACTTTGGGAAACTATCTGGGCGCTGTGCGCAATATGGTGGCATTGCAGGACGAGTACGACTGCATCTATGCCGTGGCCGACCTGCATGCCATCACGGTGCGGCAGGTGCCGGCCGAGCTGCGCCGCCGCAGCCTGGAGACGTACGCGCTCCTCATGGCGTCGGGGATCGATAAGGACAAAAGCATCTTTTTTATTCAGTCCCATGTCCCGGCGCACAGCGAGCTGGCCTGGCTGCTTAATTGCTACGCCCAGTTCGGCGAGTTTTCCCGCATGACCCAGTTTAAGGATAAAGCCAAAACGCATGCCGATAATGTCAACGTCGGCCTGTTCAGCTATCCCGCCCTGATGGCGGCGGATATTTTGCTGTACAACACCGACTTTGTGCCGGTGGGCGAGGATCAGAAGCAGCACCTTGAGATCACACGCACCATCGCGGAGCGGTTCAACAACGCCTATTCCCCCACCTTCGTGGTGCCCCAGGCCATGATCCCCAAGGTGGGGGCGCGCATCAAGTCCCTGCAGGACCCCTCCAAAAAGATGTCGAAATCGGATGAAAACGTCAACGGCTATATCGCCATGCTCGACGAGCCGGACGTCATCCTGCGTAAGCTGCGCCGGGCGGTGACCGACAGCGAGGCCCGCGTCGCTTACGGCGAGGGGAAGGATGGGGTGAATAACCTCATGGGCATCTATTCCGCCGTGACCGGCAAAGAGATGGAGGCCATCGAGGCGGAGTTTGAGGGCAAGGGCTACGGTGAATTTAAGGAAGCCGTGGGCGAGGCCGTCGTCGAGGCTTTGCGCCCGGTGCAGGAACGCTTCCGCGATCTGATGAACAACAAGGATTATCTGGCCGCATGTTACCGCGAGGGGGCCCAACGGGCCAGCCGGCTGGCCGAGCGCACGCTCCAAAAGGCGCGCAAAAAGATCGGCTTTCTGCTGGATTAAGGAGGGGCGGCTGTGACACTGACCATGCGCTGCCTACGTGCGGTCTCTCTGCTGCTGGCTCTCTGCCTGCTTGCCGGCGCGGCTGGGTGCCGGAGCGATGGCCCCGAGCAGGATGCGGAGATGCTATTGAGCGAGGCCATGCTGGCCTATCAGTGCTTTGTGCAGTTTTCTCTCAAGGTGGACCAAACCCTTACCGGCGAGGTGGAGATTGACGGGCGGTCCATGCGCCCGGTGATCGATGCCCGCTTTTCCAGTATGGAGGACCTTCGCGCTTATGCCGAGCGCTATTTCTCAGATGAAATCTGCGACTCGCTTCTGGCCGAGGGGCATTATCTGGAATGGGAGGGCAAGCTTTACTCGGATAATTTTGACTACCTCATCGACCCCACGATCGCCGAGGTGACTTATGTGGAAACCGGGCGGGATGAGGGCGAGGTGCGCTATGAGGCCCGGGTGACCCGGGTTTCGCTGGATGGCGAGGGCAACGAGACCTCCCGCACGCAGGAGACCTATGAATATATCTGCCAGAAAATAGACCGGGGATGGGTCTTTACCACATTCCCATATTTTTGGGATTCATCGGGAGTGCGGTAACGAAAGCAAAGCTCTAGGGCTCATGGGGGCCGCCGGCCTCCATGCTGTGTCGCCGGATGAGGCGGCCGGGGAAATCGGTTGCTTTCCTGGGAAATTCAGGCCGGGAGCATCAAAGAAACGGTCGCTTGCGTAGCCCCCGGCTTTACCGGTGGTTATGACTAGGCAGGGCAGGATGCAAGGCTTTCTCTCTCCAAAGCGGACGAAAAGGACGCCAGCCGGATACGGATTCCGGCTGGCGCCCTTGTTTTTTTGCGCGCCTTTTGGAGTATGCGCTCGGCTTGCCGCACGAGTGCTTATCACCTTGCCCCGGTCGGGCGCCTCGGCGCTGCAAAAGGATGGGGCTTATACCACCAATCCATACTTCCTCGCCGGCCCTGATCCCGGGGGATGCTCCGCTTTCGCTTGGCAAGCCCTCGATCCTACCGAGAGCAGACGGGGTAAACTGGGAGCGGTTCCTCTTGGGTTTGCGCAAGTATCGGATTGCTTTTGGCATGGGCCGAAATATTTGGCGGCACGGGCGCTTAACCATGATCGGCCCGATAGATGGTTTCGCCGTCCTTGATGGTCTCGAGAACCCGGATGGACTTGATCTCCTCCAAATCCATGCTGTCATATAGCGGCGCGGACAGGATGACCAGATCGGCCCGCTTTCCTTCGCAGATGCTGCCCTTGGAAGCCTCTTCAAAGTATTGATAGGCCCCATGCAGGGTGAGCGCGCGCAAGGCTTGAGAAACGCTTAATGCCTCGCTCTGGTCGAGCGGTACCCCTTTTCGCGTTACCCGCCGGGTGGCGCACCAGATACAGTCGAGCATGTCGGGCGGCAGCACCGGTGTGTCCAGATGCAGTGTGAAGGGGATACCGGCGCGGGCGGCCGAAGCCGCCGGGCTGATGAGCGATGCGCGCTCCCATCCCAGGTTCTGGAGGTGGGTGTCCCCCCAGTAGTAGGTGTGGGATACAAAAAAGCTGGGGATCATGCCGCACGCCTTGACCTCGGCGAGCTGGTCCCGCCGCAGCAGCTGGGCATGGATCATCACATCCCGGCGGGGCGGCGTCCCCTCACGCCGGGCGTGCAGGCAGGCTCGCAGGTACTGCTCGGCCGCCCGGTCGCCGTTGCAGTGGGCCAAAAGCTGCGCCCCTTCCCGGTGGGCCTGCTCGACAAAGTGAGCGACCTGTTCATCGGTGAGGGTGGGGTAACCAACGTAGCCTTCCTCCCCGCCGAGATAGGGCCGGCTGACCCAGGCGGTTCGCCCTTGAGGGGAACCGTCCAGAAAAATTTTATACCCTCCCAGCTTGAGATGCCGCCGGTATCCGCCTCGGTAAAGCCGATAGGTCTCCCAACACTGCGCGTGCTCCTTCTGATCGGCGTAGGCAACGACATCCAATGTGAGATCTGCGCTGCTGAGCAGCTCCATCTCGGCGGCTTTGGCCAACCCCTCCTGCGCCGTCGTGATCCCGTAGGAGGCGTAAATGCGCTCGGCCTGCGCGAGAAGACCGAGCATTTCCCCCTGCGTAACGGGCGGTATCTGGGCGCTTGCTGCAAAAAAGGCGTTTTCCTCCAAAAAGCCGTTCGGCGTTTTTGAGTCGGCTTCCCGCTCAATGACGCCCCCTTCCGGGTTGGGGGTAGCGCGGGTGATGCCCAGGAGCTCAAGCGCCTTGGAGTTGACCGCCCCCATGTGCCCGCTTGCGTGGGAGATCAGCACGGGCGTATCCACGTTGACCCGATCGAGCACCTCACGGGTAGGATGCCTTCCCTCCCTGAGCTTGGTGTGGTCATAGCCGTAACCGACGATCCACCCGCAGGAGGCGCTCTGTTGCTGAAGAAGGTCGATTATATCGTCCAGGCAGTCGGCCTGCGACAGGTCGCACAGACGCAGGCTCTGGGCAAAGCTGCATAGATGGCTGTGGGCGTCCACCAGCCCGGGGAGCAGGCAGGCTCCTTCCAGATTGCGCCTTTGGGCGTCGGGAGAGGCCGCGCAGGCTACCTCCGACAGGCTTCCCACCGCTCGGATGATCCCATCGCGCACCAGCACCGCCTCGGCCGTTGTGCCTTCGATGGTGAGAATGGGGCCGCCAAAATACAAAGTCTCCATATTCCAACCTCCTGTCACCGGTTATCCTGTCCTGAATGGGCGCCGGTATGCTATAGCCCGGGAAAAAGACGCGACCGCAATGCGAACACAGCCTTCCTATAGCGACGCCGGCATGTACATTGCGAACATGGGGCGGTTTTGAGATAGAAATTTTGCGAAAAAAGGATTGCATATGCTGTGCTACTTTGTTAAACTGAGGAAAAGTATGCGATCAGGGAGGACAGAATATGGATCTCAATCAACTCAACCGTGAAGTCATCCGCCGGCAGGCCGGCGGTAAAACCATTTGGCAGCCGCGCATCATTTGCTGGTATCAGGACCGCGCGTATCGGGGCGAGCCCCTTCCGGCGGGCTATGAGGGATGCAGTATTAACCAGTTGTATGAGCGTTTGGGCTGCTCCAACCGCCTGTATGATTTCGGAGCCTGCTTGCAGGCCCATTACGACTCCTCCGTGTCCTTTCACAATGAGGAGATCGGGCACCTGACCTGGCGGCATCAGATTGACACCCCGGTGGGAAGCGTCTATGAAATTGTCAAGGGCAACGAGGAGAACCCTGGCCAAATGCCCGAAAAATGGTTCATCGAAACCGAGGAGGACCTTAAGGTTTTCACCTATATTGAGGAAGCCACCACCTATTCCTTTAATATGGACATTTACAACCAGATATTCCGGGAGCAGGGGCATCTTGGGTTGCCCTCGATGTGCCTGCCGCGCACGAATATCCAGCACCTGTTTGTCGTACTTGCCGGCGTGACCAACACCATCTTCCTGCTTGCCGACTACCCCGACACGGTGGAGGCCTATTTCCGGGCCCTGTCCAAGAGCCAGGAAGGGATGCTCGAGGCGGTGGGGGATTCCCCGCTCGAATGGATCAATTACGGCGACAACCTGCATTGCAAAATATTACCGCCCGACCTGTATCGGAAGTATATTCTGCCCGAATACGAAAAGCGGGGGGATATTCTGCACAAAAAGGGAAAATTCGTCTTTTCCCACTGGGATGGGGACGTCAAGGATATCCTGCAATTTGCTCGGGTCAGCGCGCTCGACGGCATCGAGGCCATAACGCCCATCCCGCAGGGCGACGTGACCCTGGAGGAGACTAAGAAGGCACTGGGAGACGACATCTTCTTAATTGACGGCCTCTGTTCGATCTATTTCAACGACACCTATCCTATTGAAAAGCTGAAGGAACAAACGCGGGATGTCCTCAACCTCTTTGAGGGGCAGCTCGTGCTGGGCATCTCGGACGAATTCCCCTCCGACGGTAAGCTGGAGCGCATTCAGGTGGTTGGCGAAATGGTCGAGGAATTCAACAGCAGGCATTAGGCTGCTGTGAAGGGCAGACGGTTGGGGACAGAGGCATTCCGGTGATTTCCTACGAGGAAAGGGTCGTGGCCCGGCCGGCGGCACCGGAAACTCGATCGTGATGGAGTTTCGCCGGTATGGCTGAATGGAAGGGCGCGAGGGAGCAGCGAGCGGCATGGGGCCGCGCTGCTCCCTCCTTGCGGTTGCTTCCTGAGCCCTTTTGCCTCCCCAGCCGGGCGTCAGCGGGCGATGCCGTCCATTCCAGAAATGGGTTCGATCCCCTCGGCAAACCAGACGCGGGGTACCATGAATTCACGATGGTTGAGATATTCCAGCTCCCCCGCCTCGGTGGTGAAATCAAAGCGAAGCCGGTAGGAATAAAGGGCCTGATGGGTGTACCCACGCTTGCGGTCGGCGGCGTTCTTTCCATATTTTCCATCCCCGACCAGAGGATGCCCCAAAAAGGCAAGGTGAGCCCGGATCTGATGGGTCCTGCCGGTAAGCAGATCAACGTCGAGCAGGGCCAGGCCGTCTTTGGCACCGATCACGCGGTAGCGCGTGACGATGGTTTTTGCACCCGGGCGCGGGCGGTCGTAGATGTAAACCCGGTTTTTTTTCGCGTCTTTCCAAAGGTAGGCCTGCACGGTTGCCTCGCGCGGCGAGGGGATACCGTGCACCAGGCAGAGATAGCCCTTGGTCAATTCCCGATCTTTGATTTTTTGATTTAAAATACGCAGGGCCTGCGCGTTTTTGGCCGCGATGACAATGCCGCCCGTGTTGCGGTCAATCCGGTTGGCCAGAGCGGGGGAGAAGCTTTGCTCCCCGTCGGGGTCATATTCACCCTTTTCGAACAAATACCGCTTAACCCGCCCGATGAGGGTGTCCCCGTAGGTATCACGATCCTCGTGGCAGAGCACCCCCTCGGGCTTGTCCAACAGCATGAGGTTTTCGTCCTCATAGACGATGTTGAGCTTTTTGGAGGCGTGAAGAAAATCGTAGTGCTTCTCAGCGGGCTGAAGCAGATCGTCGTTGAGATACAGCTCCAGCACATCGCCCGGTACAAGACGGGTGGAGATTTCAGCCCGTTTGCCGTTGAGCTTGATCCGCTTGAGCCGGATGGAACGATAAAGCAGAGACTGCGGCAGGTTCGGATAGGCTTTGGTCAGAAATTTGTCCAGCCGTTGCCCCGCGTCGTTTTGTGTGATATCGATTTTTTTCATACCAACCTCCATGCTGTCGTGGCCGAAACCGTCTGTGGGCCAGCTGCGTGTAAAAGAATCGGCGTGCGGCCGGGTTGCGCCATGCGCGCCGTATACCCAGGCAATGCTGATTTTAAGATTCGATAGCGTACTTGCGTTATAAGAACGGGTTTGCATTCCAACGTGATTTTTATACATTCTTCCTGCTTTGCTGCGTGCCGGATAAATATTTGGTAAGGCGCTAGCAAAGTGACGAAAAATACGGTATAATAGCTATAGAAGGCTATGATGCTTTGATTTGAGCATGGGCCTGAGGCTATGTGCAGAGGATACCATTCACACTGCGTGTTTATGGTATCATAGCCGTAAAGGGCTATGATCGTTTCGATTTGAGCACCTGCCTACGGCCCTGTGCAGAGGATATCCTTCCCGCTGTGCCCATGGTATCGTAGCCATGGCGGCTGTGATACGATTCATGCGCACCGGTCTTAGGAATGTGCGATTAGGCTTCCACTTATGGTAGTCGCAGAGCGTATTCCAACTTTGCCGCGTCTTTGGCTCGCATCCCATGCTTTGTGCGGGGGAGTAACCGCCGATTGTTTTGGTCGCGCGGCGCAGCCGATGGTGGTAAAAACGGGCGCGTGGATCAGGCGGGCGGGGTGAGAATCGTAAAAACACCGGAATCTTGGCCGGGATAATCTTGTATTGCCCGCGCCGGAACAGATAGGAGAGAGCAGCATGATTACAAAAGAGAGAGTTATGGAAATTCTGAAAGAGGCTGGGGTGTTGCTGGAGGGGCATTTCCGCCTGACGTCGGGGCGGCATTCCAACCAATACCTTCAGTGCGCAAAAATTTTCCGAAATACCAAATACAGCGAAGAGCTTTGCGGCGCTCTGGCCGAGCAGTTTCAAAACGACGGGGTGGAATTGGTCATCGGTCCGGCGCTGGGCGCGGTGCAGATGGCGTATGAGGTCAGCCGGCAGTTGGGCTGTGAAAACTTTTTTGCCGAGCGCGAGGATGGCAAGATGACCCTGCGCCGCGGCTTTGCCGTACAGCCTGGGCAGAAGGTTTTGGTCGTGGAGGATGTGGTTACCACCGGCGGGTCGGTCCGCGAGGTGCTTGATATTGTGCGCGCCGCTGGCGGCCAGATCGTCGGGGTTGGCGTCGTGGTCGACCGCACGGGCGGGAAGATCGATTTCGGCGTGCCGCTGCGCTCGGTCATTTCGATGAACGTCCAGTCGTGGGAGCCGGAGGACTGCCCCTTGTGCAAAGAGGGGAATCTCGAGGTGGTCAAGCCGGGCAGCCGCAAATTGGACTAGGCGGTTTCGGCGATAAGAGCTCGGCTGTTACCGGGAAAAGTGGGAGGACAATAACGCGGGAGCGTGGGGAGGTGGCCCGGATTGAGCGATGAGGAAAAACGTTCTGCTGGTGCAAAGCCGGAAGATGCCGGCGCGGACAACCCGCCTGACGCATCCCGCGTGAAAAAGGCGAAACCGAAAAATCCTCATGAAGGGCACCGCGAGCGGATGCGCATGCTTTTTCTGCGCAACGGCGCGGAAAATATGGAGCCGCATCAGGTTTTGGAAATGCTGCTGCACAACGTCATACCACGCTGCGATACCAACGAGATCGCTCACCGGCTGATCGAGCGATTTGGCTCCTTTTCGGGCGTGCTGGACGCCAGGCTGGAGGATCTGGCTGCGGTCAAGGGCCTGGGGATGAAAAGCGCCGTCTTTTTAAAGATGATCCCCGGCATCGCGCGGGTGTACATGAACGACAAGTATCAACACGGCCGCACGGTGCAGAGCATCGATGATATTGGCGAGTTCCTGCTGGAGCTTTTTACCGGCTGCACCAACGAACGCTTTTACCTGGTCTGTCTCGACCGCACCTGCAAAATCCTGCAAACCATCCTCATCGCCGAGGGGTCCATGGATTCGGTGATGGTGGATACCCGTAAGGTGGTCGAAGCGGCGCTGGGCAGCCAGGCGGCAGGGGTGGTGCTTGCGCACAATCATCCGCAGGGCTTTGCCATTCCTTCCGACCGCGATATTGCCACGACCATCCGGCTGGTGGAGGGGCTTGCGGTCATCAATGTCGCCGTTCACGACCATATCATTGTGGCGCATAACGACTATGTCTCCCTTGCGCAAAGCAAGCAGTATCGAAGCATCTTCCAACCCCGCCGGCGCTAGGGCGCAGGGGATTGCCGGGGAGCGCTTTTGGCAATGCGTTGCACGGAGCGCTGTAAGGGTTCGCACTATTCGGGGGCAGCAAAAAACGTTTGCCCTCCGGACCGCCGCCAAGCCATCGCCTCGCCAACGCGGTTGGCTTTTTGGCCAGTATGTGGCGCGTGGATGTGGGGTCAAAGCGCCGCCGTGCCAAAGGGATGGAATTTGGTTCCCGGCTTTATTGTGATATAGACCACGTTATACCCAAAGGCCGCCTCTTGGAAGAGACGGCCTTTTTCGCATAAAACTTAGCCGGGCCGATAATCAAAGCGCCCCTGCATCTGGTTGCATACAGACCATGTAGAATCGAACAACAGCCCATAGCCTCATCCATACAAGAGTTGTGCCGGTGTTGCCCTTCCACCATTGGTACCAACATCGCCCCCAGTCGGCCGTGATCCCAGGAAAGAACACGCCGCTTGCAGCCTACAAAGAAGAGCGCAAGCTCTGAGCATGACGGGGGGTTAAGGCTGCTTTGCCCCAGGGCCCCTGTTTGCGGATTCCCTGCATTTTTTGCTGCAACCCATGATAGCGAGAACGACCGCCGCTCCCAGCCCGAGATAGTTGATGATGACGGGATGCTCGATCCATTGCAGCATGCCAATGCAGGCCAACACCGCCATCATTGCCCATAGCCACCGGTTCAATGCCATCCCCCTTTGTTTTTATACACATCAATTGGTCTACACCCATGGTTCCCCGCATAGTTGATTGGAAAGGCCCGTGCCGGCTCCCGTCCATCGCCATGACGATGCGCCCATGATCCCATGCCGCCGCGCGTCCAATAGAAGGGATGCTGTCCGGTCTAGGGCCTTTGCGCAAAGCGGAGATTATGCATTGGGTTCCTTCAGCCTATCGAGCGCCGAGCGTACCGCCTGAGCGGCGTCGTCGGCTGAGGCTGGGGTAAGCAGCAGGGAGATATCCACCTCCGAGGTGGTTACCAGGCGGATGTCCGCCATCGCCGATGCGGCCGCCCGCAAGACCGTAGCCGCAACGCCCGGCTGGCTGCGCATAGCGTCCCCATACACCGTCAGCTTATGGTTGCCGCTGCTGACCGCTGATTTGAATGCGGGGTTGGCCTTTCGCAGCCGGGCGATGATTTCCAGGGTTTTGTCTAAGTCCTCATCGGCCGTCGTAAAGGACAGGTGGGTCGCTCCCCCCTGCGGCGGGGACTGGGATATCATATCGACGTTAACCCCTGCGGCCGCCATATCCTCAAATACAGAGGCGACGGCGTCCAAATCGCTCGACAGAGGCCCCAGCACGACCAGGGTCACGTTTTCTCGAACGGAGATAGTATATGCCATGTCTTTACCCTCCTTATAAAGCGGGCTTGCCGCCCCGGTTTTTCGCCAAAGCTGGGAAGCGGCGGGGTGAATTGCCATTCGTGCTGCGTTTGGCCATACCGGAAGGAACGCAGCTCCCATATCCGGCGTGTTCCGACCGGCGCTGCCGTCTTTGCGCATGACCTCGCCGGCGGACGGCTTTTATACTGGAACTGTGCATGCCGGGTGGTTCCAAAGCGGGGCTCCCTAACATCGCGGCCGATTCGCCGGATATGCGCACGAAATTAATCGTGGATCAGATCGCGCATGCTGTAGCTGCCCGGCGCTTTTCCCACCAGGAACAGGGCGGCGCGCAGCGCCCCCGTGGCAAAAATCTCCCGCGAGCGCGCCGAATGGGAGATGGTAATGACCTCGTCCCGCCCGGCGAAAATAACCGAATGCTCGCCCGTGATGGTACCGCCGCGGATGGCGTGCATGCCAATCTCCTCTTTGGAGCGCTTTTGCCGTTTGGGGTGCCGGTCGTACTCCAGCGTTTTCGGCTCCTTGCAAGCGTCTACAATCGCGTCGGCCAGCATGAGCGCGGTGCCGCTTGGAGCGTCCAGCTTTTGATTGTGGTGAGCCTCGACGATTTCGATGTCATACCCGTCTTCCAGAATCTGCGCTGCCTTGGCGCACAATTCGAGGATGAGGTTAATCCCGACCGACCTGTTGGCGCTGGTAAAGACCGGGATGGTTTTGGCCGCCTGCTGTAGCAGGTCCTTGTGCTCCTGCTCCAGGCCGGTGGTCGCCATGACGACCGGAATGCCCCGCCCGACGGCAAACTCCACCGTACCGCGCAGCGCGCTGGGATGGGAAAAGTCAATGACAACGTCGGCCTGCTCGGCGACCTCCTTACAGGAGGGGTAAACCGGAAAGCTCTCGCCCCCCGGCGCAACGGGATCAACGCCGGCGGCGATGCGGCAGTCGTCCCTTGCCGCGACGCACTCGGCAATGACGCGGCCCATACGGCCGGCGCAACCGACCAAAACAATTTGTATCATGAAAATCCGTCCTTTCCTACTTCGCCCCGGCATATGCAGCGCGCCGGGGCGGGAAATGCCAACCGTGGGACGCCTTAAAGCATCCCGGCCTCGCGCATCAAACCGGCGAGTTTGGCCTTTTTATCGTCGCTCAGCTCGACCAGCGGCAGACGGCAGGGGCCGGCCTGCATGCCGGCAAGATTCATGGCGGCCTTGACGGGGATGGGGTTGACGTCGCAGAACATCGCGTTCATCACCGCGAGATATTTCATCTGCATGGCCAGCGCGCCGGCCTGATCGCCTGCGAGGTATTTCGCGCACATCTGGCTCATCAGATCGGGCGCCAGGTTGGAGAAAACCGAAATGATTCCCTGCCCGCCAATCGAGAAAAAGGGGATGGTCTGATCGTCGTTGCCCGAATACAGGGTGATCTGATCGCCGCACAGGGCCATGGTCTGAAGGGCGGCTGAGAGGTCGCCGTTGGCCTCTTTGATGGCCGCGATATTGGGGTGCCCCGCCAGACGTGCATAGGTGGCGGGCTGTATGTTGGTGCCGGTGCGGGAGGGCACATTGTAGAGGATGATCGGCAGCTTGACTCGATCGGCCACATAGGTGT
This sequence comes from uncultured Eubacteriales bacterium, assembly GCA_965145485.1. Taxonomy (GTDB): domain Bacteria; phylum Bacillota; class Clostridia; order Oscillospirales; family Acutalibacteraceae; genus CABQCM01. Next base: position 14,253 of record CBCTCU010000042.1, read on the forward strand.
AGTGGGCCACCAGCCCATCCTGGCTGGTTTTGTTGTAATAGGGCGTGACCATGAGCAGGGCGTCGGCGCCCAGGCGCTCGGCCTCTTTGGACAGCTCGACGGCATAGCGCGTGTCGTTGCTGCCTGTGCCGGCAATGACCGGGACCCGGCCAGCGGCGGCCGATACCGTCTCGCGGATGACCGTGACATGCTCCTCGTGATCCAGCGTTGCCGATTCCCCGGTCGTGCCGCAGGCCACCAGGGCGTTGACCCCTTTTTCGATCTGCTCGTTAACGAGGGAGCGCAGACGCTCGACGTTGACCGAGCCGTCGTCGCGCATGGGGGTAATCAGTGCGGTGGCGACACCGCGAAAAATAGGTTGAGCCATATTCGATGCCTTCCTTTCCCGTGCGGCCGTAAAGGCCGCTGGCTGAGATTGCGTTGTGATGTTATGCGCGGACCATGCTTTCGCTTTGGTACCATGCCGGATGCTCCAATGCGGGCAGCCGGGCCTGAGCGCGGCGCTTATCGCTCCATATACCCTTTGGCGCACAGCAGCTCGGCGAGCAACACCGCGCCGCCCGCCGCGCCGCGCAGCGTGTTGTGAGAGAGGCAGACGAATTTGTAGTCGTATTGGCTGTCCTGCCGCAGGCGCCCGATCGAGACGGCCATACCATTTTCCAGCATGCGGTGCAGTTTAACCTGGGGCATATTGTCCTCCTCGAAATAATGGAGGAACTGTTTGGGCGCGCTGGGGAGCCCAAGCCGCTGCGGCTCGCCCGAGAAATCCTTCCATGCCTGCAAGATCTGCTCTTTCGAGGGCTTCTCTTTAAAATCAGCGAAGACGGCGGCCATGTGCCCGTCAGACACCGGCACGCGCAGGCACTGGGCGGTAAAAGAAGGGGAGACGGCCGGGACAATTTTCCCATCGACGACCTTGCCCCAGATTTTCAGCGGCTCCTGCTCGGATTTTTCCTCTTCCCCGCCGATATAGGGGATGACGTTGTCGACCATCTCCGGCCAGCGCGCAAAGGTCTTGCCCGCGCCCGATATGGCCTGATAGGTACACACCAGGGCGCGCTCGAAGCCAAACTGGGAGAGGGGATAGAGAGCCGGCACGTAGCTTTGCAAGGAGCAGTTGGATTTGACCGCGATAAATCCCCGCCTGGTGCCCAGCCGCTTGCGCTGGAAGGGGATGACCTCCAGATGGTCGGCGTTGATCTCGGGGATCACCATGGGCACGTCGTCGGTAAAGCGATGGGCCGAGTTGTTGGACACCACCGGGCACTCCAGCCGGGCGTAATCCTCCTCCAGTGCTCGAATCTCATCCTTTTTCATATCCACCGCGCAGAAAACAAAGTCGGCCATGGAGGCGACCTTTTCCATATCGGCCACCGCGTCAAGCACCGTCATGCCGGCGAGGGATTCGGGCATCGGGTCGCTCATGGCCCACCGGTCCCCCACCGCGTCGCGGTAGGTTTTCCCTGCCGAGCGGGACGAAGCCGCCAGCACGGTAACCTGAAACCAGGGATGATTGGCAAGCAGGGTGGCGAAGCGCTGCCCCACCATTCCCGTTGCGCCGAGAATGCCTACGTTATATTGCATGGTAACTCCTCCAACCAGTCGGAAAAAGTGGTTGATTCCCACCCGCGACTGGACTATAATAATATGGATTCAGTTTACCATCCCTTTGGTGGATTGTCAAATACTATTGCGTGGAAAATATCCAGGTTAGAAGGAAAAATAAGATGAAAAAAAGCGACTTTTTTTACGAACTGCCCGAGCGGCTGATTGCACAGCGCCCCATCGAGCCGCGGGACCACTCCCGGCTGCTGGTGCTGCACCGCGATTCGGGTGAGATCGAGCACCGGCATTTTTACGATATTGGGGATTATTTGCAGCCGGGGGACTGCCTGATTCTAAACGATACTAAGGTGTTGCCTGCCCGTATTTATGGGCAGCGGGTCCCCGATGGTGCTGTGGTCGAGTTTCTGCTGCTCAACAGCCTGGAAAAGGATCTGTGGGAGGCGCTTGCCGGGCCGGGAAAAAAAGCGCGCGCGGGTACAGAATTTACCTTTGGAAGCGAGCTGCGCGGCCGGGTCGAGCAGGTGCTTGACAACGGCAACCGGGTCGTTCGGTTCTCCTTTGAGGGCAGCTTTTATGAAATTCTTGACCGAATTGGTCAGATGCCGCTTCCGCACTACATCCATCAAACACTACAGGACCGCGACCGTTATCAGACGGTTTATGCCCGCGAGCGGGGTTCGGCTGCCGCGCCGACCGCAGGGCTCCATTTTACCAAAGAACGCCTGGACGCCCTCAAACAGCAGGGAGTGCAAATCGGTACGGTCACCCTGCATGTCGGCATTGGAACCTTCCGGCCGGTGAAAGAGGAAAACATTGAGGACCATAAAATGCATTCCGAGCATTATACTCTTCCGGCAGCTACCGCCGAGCTGATTCACAGGACCAAGGAGGCGGGGCATCGCGTGGTCTGCGTGGGAACGACCAGTTGCCGCACCCTGGAAAGCGCGGCGCGAACCGGCATTCACGAGCAGGAGGGGTGGACGGATATCTTCATTTACCCTCCTTACCAATTTCGATGCATGGATGCTCTCATCACCAATTTTCATTTGCCGGAAAGCACACTGATCATGCTTGTTTCGGCTTTTGCCGGTCGGGAGAACGTTCTTCGCGCATACAGGGAGGCAGTGGAGAAAAATTACCGTTTTTTCAGTTTTGGCGATGCCATGCTCGTGATATGAGAGAAAGTTGGAGAGGAAAATAGCCCGCAAAAGTTCAGTGAATCTGAGCTTTTGCGGGCTTTTGCTTTGCGTTGTATGAATATTCAATTTTAAAGAAATAAAAAATATACCCGAAGCCGGTTTAACCTTTGCGGTGAGCTTTTTATAATGTCGTTAAAATATCAGCACAAATAAAAGGAGAGACAACCTGGCCCCTATGGCGTCATCATTATGATTGGATCAAGTGAACTTCGGAGCTGACTAATCAATAGAGAATTGGCAGAATGGAGCTGAAATCGTTGTTAGAATGGAATCTACCTCCCAATTTTAAAAATGGATTTACCGATTGTTGCAATGCCTCTATCTATACGACGGTGTTTATTTACGCGATACAGTATCCATACCTGTTTGGATGCCGTCTTGGTTTTGACTATGATCCAATAGATGGTCAGAGAAAACTGGAAGATCGTTTCCAGGCTGGGGGGCTTGTCGATGATCGCGATGATATAATCTGCCGAATAACGGGGCTGCGTACCATAGAACAGGAAGCTCAATCCATTGAGGAGCTGTTGGATAGGGCTTATTCTCAGGTACAAGAGGGACACCCGGTCACAATAAAGGTGGATGCCTATGACTGCCCTTGGAATATTGCTTACCAAAAAACACATTTTGAACATTACCTATATAATCCCGACGATATAACGACTCAGAATCCACTTCTTATTTTGAGAGAAGCCATGCATTACTATATTCAAAAGAAATGCGCGAACGCTATTTTCGACTTTGCACAAGAGCTTTTGGACAACCGTACGTTATATGAAGAATTAAAAGATAGTGGGGTACTATGCATCAATGCTTTTTTTATTAAGCTAAAAGGGATAGTGAGCAATCGATTGAACTTTCGGTATTTCCTCATGGAATCTTCCATACCGGATACTAGTCATCTGGTTTCTTCCTTTCAAGCGACTTGTATCTGCTGGTATGAGGCATATCGTGTTTTCAATAAATTATGTTTCGAAAAGGTAGTGTTACGTGTCTGTCTGCAGCCTGTAATAAGATGAAGGAAGCAGCCTTGACAGAAGAACGTTGTGCAGCTGATTATCTCCAGATAAAGTGATAACCAAAAAATATAAGGAAGGTGACAGTTGATGGAAAACGAATCTCAAATGAAATCAAGATAATGAAAATTATCCGATTGAATCTGAATTTAGCCGAGGATCAGGAAACCGGTGATTCAACACCGCTCGCCGATATAATATCAAATTCGGTTAAGTTCATCCAGATCATCGTCGATATTGAAGACGAATTTGCTATTGAGTTTAAAAACGATGAACTCAATTTTCAGTTCTTCCCTTATATCCAGGATTTAGTATCGAAAACCAGAAGCAAAATTGATCATGCTGGTGAGTGAGGGTAATGATGAAACAGGATGTTTATAGTACGATTCTCAGTAAAATTGGTGACGAGAAATATGTCAGCGCGCTCTTTTTTACTATGCTTGATAAAGAAACAGAAGAATTACTAGAAAGCCGTTCGGTGGTATTCGTCCGGGACTTCGATATTCGTACACCCGGTGATTACCTAGAGGATACTTTTGATCTGGTGGTCGAGGATGCGTCTCGTCCAGAGGCTCACTCAATGGAACAATTGGCTGGCTGGGCCGTGGACGGAGGATACCTTGTACTGTACGGGGACAATCCCTCGTTTGCTACGGACGCACGCTCAAATGCTGTTGAACGGGTAGAATGGCATTGTGATCAGGCTGCAGTATATATTGTCCATAAGGAAACGGACAGACGCAAAGCGTTTCAATATGATTTTTATACCGCAGGATTGCCCTCCAATGTGATGACATTATATTCGGACGAGAACGGAACAGTAGACTATGACAAGGAACGTCACCAACTGGTCAGAACCAAAAATGGTGCTAAAGAAATCCTCGCGGTTGTGAAAGACAAAGAAATTACCACTCTGACGAAAGCGTCCGATCTTTCTCTAAACATCTCACAGCAGTGTAATATGCGTTGTCGCTATTGCTTTGTCGACTCGAAAAAAATAAGCGTCGAACGCGTGTGCGAAAAAAATATGTCTTTTGAGACGGCCGACCAGAGTATTCGTTGGTATAAGGCCTTTAAGGGAGGACCTGTTCGTATCAGCCTCTTTGGCGGAGAACCGCTGATGCAAATGAATATGGTTAAGCGGCTGATCCGCAAGTACAAGCAGGATAATGAGGTCGCTTTTTCCCTTGTTACCAACGCTACCCTGATGGACGACGAGTTGATTCACCTTTGTACAGAGAAAGAGGTGGACTTGTTTGTCAGCCTGGACGGTGATCGAAATCAGAATGATTTGATGCGGTTAATGGCAAACGGTTCCTCGTCGCACGATCTTGTTTTAGAAAAAATGCGCCGTCTTCCGACTAGTTATTTTCGTACTGTCAAAGCAATGATGACGGTGACGAAATATACGCAGAATTTATACGATTCGATTCGTTATGTCATGGATTGTGGCTTTTCCTATTTGGCCCTGAGTTTTATTAAAGGAAACGAATTACTTGCAGAGACAAAGAAAGACCTTCAACGATGGGATGAGGACATCAGCAGACTGAGCGCAATGGCTTATGAGGAATGGCTGAATCGTAATCGATTAATCGAACCGTTTGCCTCTATTTACGATAATATTCTCTATCGCCGAACAGCAGCCAAGGGATGTGTTGCCGGTAAGGAAATGCTGTTTGTTCAGCCGGACGGATGTCTTTCGCCCTGCTACCGATTCTTGACACATATATGGGGTGATGTATTCCATGAAGGAATTGACCGCGAAAAGCAAGAGGCTTTTCTGGCATATAAGTCGGTATACCGCGGAATCACCTGTTCCCATTGCTGGGCGAACCGTTTTTGCCAGGGCGGATGTACAAAGGATTTGCCTACCGATCTCAAAATCAAATCGTCCAGATGCGGTTTCTACCAGACAATCTTGAAACGCAGCCTAACGGTGTACGCCCAAAATTTTGATAAAAACTGGAGCAGGTTAAAAAAAATATATCGTGATTTGCACTATTCGGATTTGGTCATGGCCACACAAGGGTGAGGATGGTATAAATAGAATGGTGGATGTGCGGTTATCACCATATCTGGTGATGAAGACCTTTCTAAAATCTGGTGACTCATCCTACATAGAGAATGGTCTATTGTCTAAGCGCGTGAACCAAGACGAAAAAGTGACCTGGCAACTGCTGGATGCGTGCAGGGCTCCACAGGATTATTCGTCCTTAGTGAGTTTTTACGGCGAGGAAAGGGTTGATATGGCGATAACCGAACAATGGCTGATGGATGAAGAGCAGCTTTTTTCGGTTCATCATGTAACCCGTTTTGAGCTGGAAATTAACACCGATTGCAATATCGATGTCTTTATTGTCCGATACATCAAAGTCGGGCAGATCGCAACGTGATGTCCATGGAGCTGTTCCAAGAGGTTATCGAGAAAATTCAAGAATATGGACAAGCTCACTTTCTAACGTTTCACTTTTATAATGAACCTTTTCTAGACCCGTATTTCATCCAGAGGTTGGAACTTTTAGCCACAACGGATTTGAAAGTTCTGATTAATACTAACGCTTCGCATATCAAAGCTGAGCAGATTGAGACGCTAAAGCGATTTCGACAGAGTATAACCATGATTCAGATTAATATTCCCAGTTATGATAGAGCGGAATACAATCGATTAACCGGTAGCCGCCATTATGATAATGTGTAAAAAATATAAACAGACTGTTCGAGGCTAGGCCTTGTTTGAAAAAACGGGCGTTTTGTTCTAAAACAACAAAATATCCATGGCAGCAAGGTAAACAAATGCCAAGAAAGAGGTGTCCAGCTTGTCATATTTGGTAGCAATTCTGCGAAATCACTTGATTTTCTGGAAGAAACACTCAATCAGATGCCGCTCCTTGTACAGATACCAGTCTACCGGCCAGGGATCAGAAATATTGCTTTGGGGCGGGATCACGTAATTAGCCCCATGCTCTGAGATGTATTCCCGAATGGATCCAGCACCATAAGCCCGGTCTGCCAGCACATTGCTCCCGCAGAGTTCAACTTTTTCCAACAGCTCCACGGCGTGGATACAATCGTTATCATTTCCGGCTGAAAGAAGGAACTCCACTGGGTTGCCCAGCCCGTCTACAATGGCATGAATCTTTGTGTTCAGACCGCCTCTGGTACGGCCAACTGCCTTATCCGCCGTTTTTTCCCCCACCGTTGGCGCTTTCGTGTACCTTGATGCAGGTGGAATCTATACTTAGGTTTTCCATATCCGCATCTTCGGACAATGCGTGACATACGGTTTCCAGTGTTCCGTCATCCCGCCATTTGGCAAATCGGGCATACACTGACTGCCAAGGGCCGTAGGCTTCCGGCAGTTCCCGCCACTGGGCGCCGTTTCGGGCAATCCAGAGCATCCCGTTCAACATCGTCCGGTTATCTTTGCGGGGACGGCCTCGCTTCCCCGTTTCTTCCGGCGGCAGAAGAGGTTTGACTCGTTCCCATTGTTCTCTTGTTAATTCATAGCGTTTCATACCTCTAGTTTTGCCTATCTGCTTCTATTGTGCAACTTTTATTTTCAAACAAGGCCTAGAAATCATTCAACAATTAATTTAAAAGAAAGAGGGTGTATTATGGATAAATCGCAATGCCTATCGAATATTCGGGAAGTTTTGAAAGAAAACTGCAATCCGGAAGCTGTCGATAGACTGACTGCTGATGAGGACTTATCACCGTTGAGCATTAATTCGATTGCGGCGGTCAAAATTGTGGTCGCGTTGGAGGATCGTTTTGATTTAACATTTGAAAATAATAAACCTGGACATCAGCACGTTTGATTGCCTGAATAATCTGGCTGACTACATCTTGTCCAAGGTGGAATAAAATGAATGAATACACGAGCTATGGACGGAGGAGCTTCTGTGGAGGGCCGGAGCCTGCTCATAAGTTTATCCGTGCTCTGCTGCCAACACTGGAGCTGAATAAGCTCTGCCGTGAATATGACGATTCTATCGTATATGCTTTGTTGGGGACCCTATTTTTTCTCTACCGATGGGAAAAAGTGCATGGTATACAGATTCTGGAGAAGATACGATTCGGTTTGTGGAGGACTTCTTGTATTTTCTGAAGGAGAAGTTTGAAATTATATCTGCATTTGGCGGCGTCTACAATGAAACATATTTTGAAAGTCGGATTCTAGAGCATCTTTACCTTAGAAATCCGATTATCGCACGGCTACATGCAAGTGGTGAATGGGTTCGGATCAGTACTCTTGACCGAGCAAAAAACATTCTCGTAGTACAGACCGCCGCCTGTGTGTGGGAGCGTCTTGATAAATGGTATCATAAATTGGATCATATCATATTGTACACTTATCCTGTGTTTCCCTATACTTTTGAACCCGACTGGATATGCCGTTCGATCCGCCAGCAGATATTTAGCCGGATGATAGATAACCATCCGGTGGTAGACGATGATGAAATAACGGGATCAAACGGATTAGAAACGGTTCCAAAGAATTTGACAGAACTGAATGCCCGCAGACATCTGGCAATTCGGAGTCTGTCTAAGCTCGCCCGATATAGGGAGGGATTTCGCGAGACGTTGCATCGTTACCGGCTTGTTATCGGTAAAATTCAGACATGTCAACAGGCGCTTAATGATACTACCGGGATAGTCTACCACCTCAATTCACTAATCTCAATGGATCGGAATGCTAAATCCAGTCTCATCCGTTGGATGGATCGTTACACATCGCTGGAGGAATAGTTGTCATTATGAGCATAGTGTTACCGATGATGGATAAAACCTTGACGGATGACGAGGATTTTCGTGTGTTTTGAGCGCATAAGGCCGCTCTTGCTGTATTGGATTATTATGGTATTGCCGATGGAATATTCTATCTAAACAATTCTTTGGAGTTTAGGGACAAGAGTGACGAGCACCAACCGGATTGTTATGCCACAGTCATCGATTATATGCCAATATTTGCAGCACTGCGGGGACAAACTCATTTTATTTATGGCGACGACCATCGGCACATATGGAATGGCAACAAGCAACAAATTCATGCAGGTCATCCGGTCATTATGGGAGTCGATCAATTTTTTCTTTCATACCATACGGAATGTGGGATTTCTCACGGTGCCCATGTCGTCGTTTTATATGGATTCGACAATGAGCGGGAACGAGCGTTTCTTCTGGATAAAGGTTGTTATAATGGAACTATGGATTATAAACAGCTCCACCATGCCCGCGTCTCGGAAAACTCCTGGAATTTCAATATCAATGCCGGAGCGGCTTTGAAATATGTCTCGCTTACCTTGAATCCAACCGGTTGGCCGGATGTTACAGAAGACCTGATCCAGCTCCATTTGCAGGAAAGCATGGATTATTTTAAGGCCTATGATGATCCAATGAATGCTGGCTATGTGGGACTTAAAAAATGTTGCAACATCTATTCGATGAAAGGAAACACGGTAATAAATCTTCTGACTATTTTCGCTATACGCATTCACAGCTTTACCCACAAGCGAAAAAAGCGTATATTTGCGTATTTTCTGCATCACGCACGAGGTGCAAGGGGAATTCCACGGCTCTTAGATCAACTTGAGAAAACCAATTGTATGTGGAGTGAAATGCTGTTAACAGTTTTGAAGCTTGCCTATACGTCGCGGAATCAATCGATGCTTATTGCAGATATTAAGAATATGAGCGAAGAGATTTAAAAAAATGAGGAGGAATATACATAAAACTCTGAAAAATTGTTGTCTGTCATAGGCTGGTAAAGAAGAATAAGTAAAATGTATGTTTTAACAGATGAGCGACTATACCGACCAAGGGCACTTTACGCACGATGTAGTGAGTAGGTGTTAACAGTAAATTAATATTGAAAATTAAATCTGGCTATCAAAGGTAATAAGGTTGAAACATTGTAATCTAAGTACCATTCCGAAAAAGGACGCACAAAACCAA
>CBCTCU010000043.1:0-23507 GCA_965145485.1 uncultured Eubacteriales bacterium
ATGATCGACGCGCTGCCGGCGGTGGATGAGCTGGAATACGCCGATAAGGCGGATGTGGATGCGGCTCGCGCTGCCTACGACGCGCTGACCGAGGCGCAGAAGGGCCTGGTGCTCGAGTTGGCGGCTTTGGAAGATGCAGAGGAAGCGATCGCTGACCTTGCCCCGGACGTGACCTACGGGGACATCAACGACGACGGGAACATCGACGCTAGCGACGCTCTGGAAGCGCTGCAGCACAGCGTCGAGCTGAAGACGCTGGAAGGGGATGCCCTCACGGCGGCGGATGTGACGAACGACGGTACGGTGGATGCTGCCGACGCGCTGAACATCCTGCAGTACTCGGTCGAGCTGATCGATCACTTCCCCGTGGAAGAATAACAACCTTTAACGGCACAAAAACCGCCCCCACGCCATTTGGCATGGGGGCGGTTTTGCTAGATGAAAACGATAATATGCGGGGTAGCATTGGCATCGCGGGCCGTTTTCATATGCTCCCGCAACCGAAGGGTTGCGTACTCGTACAGTCACAGCCGGCAAACAGGAGCGCTATCCCTTGCATCCCATTGGATGTGTCCGGCTGGCAATCACACCGCTGAATGCCATGGCAACGGCCGGGCAATGAGAAAATCCATGCTTTTCCATACAACAACGCCATCTTTCGTACATAGTATATCATTGCGTAGGTTACCGGCCGTGCTCTTACCATGCCGTATCCCGTGGCATCCCTGCCAAAACAGCAGTGAGCAGGAAAGAGACCTGTGTCCCTCCCGGTTCAGCATGTGTTCGAAACAGCGTATCGCTCTGTGGTATCCAGGAGGGGCTCCATGGCATCACGCCGTTGGCCTGGGATCAAAACAATGGGGATTGTGGGAAGGCCGATGCCCCCCGCGGATAATCCGGCGCCAGCTCTGGTGGGCATATCCCAATCCTCAGCCGGAATACATACGCTGCGCCACGTGCGCTGCAATAGCTGGTGCGAGGTTCGGCGTGCGACCAGGCGCGCTGTATTGCACCGATGCAATGGGCAAAGAGAGGAGAAACAGCCGCTTTCCGGCCTTGGCGGCCTGGGAGGTAAGTGAAATTAAGACTGGCGATGAAGCATCTGCTTTGCCTGCTCGGTGCGAAGGTATTCCTTTGTCGAGCCGAAAAAAAGCACCTTCGTTTCCAGTTGGAGGATGCGATTGGAGTAACGCACCGCGGCGGGGATGTCGTGGGACACCATGACAATGGTCATGCCCTCCACCCGGTTCAGGCGGCAGATGATGTCATACATCTCCTGCGTCACCATCGGATCCAGCCCGGCCACTGGCTCGTCGAGAAACAGCAGGCCGTGCGCCGCGCACAACGCCCGGGCCAAAAGCACCCTCTGCTGTTGCCCACCCGACAAGCTGCGGTAGGAGCGTTTGCGCAGAGAGGAAAGCTCCAGCTTGTCCATCGCCGCCTGCGCCCGCTGCTTCTGCTCGGAGGTGTAAAAGGGGGAGCGGGTGCGCTCGCTCAGGCAGCCGGAAAGAACAATCTCCGATACCGAAGCCGGAAAATCGCGCTGGATTGCGCTCTGCTGGGGCAGATAGCCGATATCCTCGCGTTTCACACCGAGTGAAATGCGGCCGGCCTGCACGGGTATCAGGCCCAAAATAGCCTTGAGCAGGGTGCTTTTCCCCGACCCGTTTTCCCCCACAATGCACAAATAGTCGCCCGGCTGTACGCTGAAAGACACCTCTTCCAGCGCGCGGTGGCGGTCGTAGCGGACGCATACGTCCTGGCAGTCCAGCATGGTCATCCGTTGAGCCCCACTTTCAGATTTTCGGCGTTTTGACGCATCAATGACAGATAGGTTTCCCCATGGTCGAACTCATCCTTGCTCAAATTGTGGCAGGAATGAAAGAGCAAAAGCTGCACTCCGGTTTCGGATGCGATGGAACGCCCGACCTTGGGATCGGACAGCTCCTCGTAATAAACAGCCGGCAGCCCCTGCTCGCGGATGGCCGAGATCACCCTCGCAACCGATTGGGCGCTGGGTTCCGATTCCCCAGAGCAGGATTCCAGGGCGGCCACGCAGTCAAGCCCGTATTCCTCGGCAAAATAATGCAGGGCAAACCGGCCCGAAAAAGCCAGGGTTCGGCGTTTGCCGTTCGCCACAATGTCGCGAAAGGTTGCGTCGAGCTCTGTAAGTTCCTCGAGATATTGGCTCGCGTTTTCCTCATAGATTGCGGCGCCGTCGGGGTCGGCGCTGCACAGCGCGTCGCGGATGGAGGCTACCATGATCATGGCGTTTTGGGGGCTGGTCCAGATGTGGGGGTCGGCCAGATGGCTGTGACCGTCCGAGCCCTCGTCGTGGGCCTCCCCCGACAGTGCGATACCCTGGGAGAGGTCGACGACCGTCGTGCTCTCAGGCAGGCTTGACAGCAGGCTGCCCGCCCAGGTTTCCATCTGCGCCCCGGTGTATAGAAAGAGATCGGCCTTTTGCATGGTGACAAGGTCGGCCGGGGTTGGGTCAAAGGAGTGGCTCTCCACCCCCGGGGGGAGCAACATGGTCACCGCGGCTCGGTCGCCGGCCACGCGGCGGGCAAAATCGTACTGTGGAAAGAGGGTGGCCACCACTTGCAGTTTCCCGCTGGAAGCGGGCGCCTCCCCGCAGCCGGCCAGGCAGCCCGCCAGCAGGGCAATACATAAGATCAACACAGCAATGCGCTTCATGCGATGAACGATCCTTTCTATCCGGGACATCCTCCCTGCCAGAAGGGGGGCCCAGAGCGTTAAATGAGATTCAGGGATTGGATGACTGGCCGCACCGGCCGTCGTCGTGGAAGGGCTCATCCGTTTCGCCGCTGCATCGGCTGCATCGCCCATAGAAAACCGTCTTGCTCGGGTCAACCGCAAAGTGATGCTCCCGCCCGATGTGCCGGCTGGTCTCTTCCAGCAGGCTGCATTCGACATGAAACAGGCGGCCGCATTGGATGCACTTTAAATGGAAGTGATGATGGCAGCCCCCATCGGCGATGTACTGGTAGCATGCACCCTGCCGGCCCCCCAGCTCGTACCGCCGGACGGCGTTTTGCCGCTCCAGCCGCTCCAGCGTGCGATAGACGGTGGCCTTGCCCATCCGGTGGCCGTTTTGATGAAGGTGCTCCAGAAGCTGTTCGGCCGTCACATGGCCCTGGGCATGGTCTTTGAGGTATTGCAGAATCTGCTCCCGTTGCCGGGTGGTATATTCGCTTCGCATGGCGTTTCTACCCCGATTTCGACAAAATATGAGACTTAGTCTCAATTTTGGTTTCCAGTATACCCTAGTAAGGGCAAAATGTCAAGTGCTGCAAAAATTCCAAGACCGAAACGAGGAAAGCGCTGCATGGCTGCGGCCGGCATAGCGGCGGATTGCGCCGGATTTTTCCATTTCCGGGGGATTGCCCGCTGCGCCCGCCCATACATATTTTTCGCCCAGATGCGCAAAATGAATAGGAATCCAAAAGATATCCGTTGGAAGGAGAGATCGAAATGACCTACGTATGGGCTTTTGTCGTCGGAGGCTTGATCTGCGTCGTCGGGCAGTTGCTCATCGACTTTACCAAGCTGACCCCGGCACGCATTTTGACCGGCTATGTCGTGGCCGGCGTCATTCTGACGGCGGTGGGGGTGTACAAGCCCCTGGTGGAACTGGCGGGCGCTGGCGCGACCGTGCCGCTGACCGGCTTTGGCTATTCGTTGGCCGAGGGGGTGAAAGCGGCCGTGGCCGAAAAGGGCTTTCTTGGAATTTTGACCGGCGGGCTGACGGCAACGGCCGGTGGGATCACCGCGGCCGTGCTGTTCGGCCTGATTGCGGCCCTGTTTTCCAAGTCGGGCGATAAGGCGTGAGGACTACCGGAGCTTCTGGCGTGTGGAAGGGCTTCCCGCGCCGGTTTACATAGGGAGTATGATTCCCATCGTTGGCGGCTCATGCTGCCACTTTTACCAACGAGCGCGCGTTTTGGCAGATCGGCCTTTCGGTTCCGATCGGCTACTGGGACATTAAAAAAGCGCCCGCATTATGCGCGTTGTTTTAAGAAAACAAACAGAGGAACGACCGTACGCCGTTCCCCTATAAAGAGTTTCTTATTTCACCGCCCTATTGGCGGGCGCTTTTGAACTGGAATGAGAAGCCGTCGTCCTCACAATCCCCGAGGCGTGACGGGCGGCTGCCGGCTGTTTGAGTGTACAAAACCGAGTTACGAACGCACGGCCGCCTTCAAATATCCCTCGATGCCGGCCGGGTCGGAAAGACGCATGGCTTCCTCCGCCGCGCGGGCTGCGCTGGCCGTGCTCCAGCGGGCGATGGACTTGCGGGTGGATAACACGCTGGAAGGGCTGACGCTGAATTCATCCAGGCCAAACGCCAGCAGAAGAGGGATCATGCAGGGGTCGGCGGCGGCTTCGCCGCACATGCCGACCGCAATCCCGGCCTTCTTGCCCTCGGCAATGATGTGCTGGATCGAGCGCAGCACGGCGGGATGCAGGGTGGTGTAGAGCTTTTCCACCCTGGGGTTGCCCCGGTCGACCGCCATGGTGTACTGGGTGAGGTCGTTGGTGCCGATGCTGAAAAAGTCGCATTCCTTTGCCAAAAGATCGGCGATCAGGGAAGCGGCGGGGGTTTCGATCATCACGCCCAGGGAAATATCCTGGTCGTATTCCGCCCCCTCCCGCTGAAGGTCGGCCTTGCACTGCTGCAACAGGGCGCGGGCAGCATGGACCTCCTCGATACCGGTCACCAGCGGAAGCATGATTTTAATATTTTTGTGCTTGGCCCCCGCCCGCAGCAGGGCGCGAAGCTGGGTGGAAAAGACATCCTGCCGGTCGAGGCAATAGCGGATGGCGCGATGGCCGAGGAAGGGATTTTCCTCTTTTTCCATGCCGAGATAGGGGATATCCTTGTCGCCGCCCACGTCGAGGGTGCGGATGATGACCTCTTTGCCCGCCATGATCTCGGACACCTCGCGATAGGCGTCGTACTGTTCCGCCTCGGTCGGGAGATTGGATCGGTCCATAAACAGAAACTCGGTGCGAAACAGGCCGATCCCCTCGGCGCCGGCTTCGAGCGCCGCGCGGGCGTCGGCAACGCCGCCGATGTTGGCATAAAGCTGATACCGGTTGCCATCGGCGTCCAGGGTGGGCTTGTCCCGATAGGCCGAAAGCTGGGCGCGCTGCTCGAGCCACTGCTCCTGCCTGCGCCGGTACTCGGCGGTGGTGCGCTCATCCGGGGACAGGATGACCAGGCCCTCGTCCCCGTCGAGTACGGCGCTGTCGCCATCGGATATCTGCTCCAACAGGCCGGATATGCCCAGTACCGCCGGGATCTCCATGGCGCGCGCCAGAATGGCCGAATGGCTGGTCTTTCCGCCGGTCTCGGTCAGGATGCCGGCAATGCGCTGGCGGGTAATGCCGACGGTCATCGAGGGGGTCAGGTCGTGCGCTGCCAGCACGCTGCCCTCGGGAAGCTCGCAGGGGCGCACCTCGGTTACGCCCAGCAGGATTTTGAGCATGCGCTGGCGGATGTCGCGCACATCGGTGGCCCGCTGACGCATGAGCTCATCGTCTACCCCCGAGAACATTTCAATGTACATGTTGCATACGCTGTCGACCGCCGCCTCGGCGCAGCAGCCCGCGTCGATCTGCTCGGTCATCTGGGAGATCATAAACGGGTCGTTGAGCATGGTGATCTGGCCGAGCAGGATCTCGGCCTCCTTCGGCCCCACGCTTTCTCGTACGGTATCGGCCATCCCTTCGATGATTTGGCTGAATTTTTTTATCGCGTCGTCCAGCCTCGCTTTTTCGGATTCCTTTCCTGAGAACTGCACGTTGGAGTAGTCGAGCTTGGCCTCCCGGACGACGGCAACCTTGCCGATTCCGATACCGGAAGAAACCCCTGTACCGTGAAACATCATAATTGAGACCATCCTTTCGATCCGTTTCGTTGTGGTGCGGATCGCATCCTGTCGTCATCGCGGCGCCGGCCCCAAACCGTTCCAGCGGCCGGAAGGTTTGTGGAGCGAACCGCGCTGCGAAACGGGAAAATCCCCCATCCCCCGGTGGGCCGTATTTGCCGCTGGCGCTGCCCGGCAGCCGAGCCAGCCTACGGCCTGGCCGTGGCGCGCAGGGCTTTTTACTCGCCCAGGCCGGAATCGACCAGGGCGACCGCCGCCTTGAGGCATTCGGCCTCGTCCGGCCCGTCGCACCGGATTTCAATGTCGCTGCCCTGCTTAATGCAGGCCGCCATGAGATTCATAATGCTTTTCCCATTGATATCCTTGCCGTTGAAGACGATGGTGACGTCCGACGCAAAGGGCGTGACCGTGTTGATGAAAAGCTGAGCGGGGCGCATGTGCATCCCCATGGGATTGATTACCTTTGTTGTTGCCGATACCATGATGCTTCCTCCATTTGCAACGATATTTTTTGGCTGAGAGCGCAGCGCCCGGCTGCGCATTTTCCATCGGGTTGCCCGGATTGCAGGAGAGGATGGGGTGACCCGGCGGCCCCCGTTAGCCTCCGCTGCACGGCGGTTTGTATGGCCCGGTGGCTATGTCGGCTTGCCGATTCCAAGCCGGCCGCCACCCGGCGGGGGTGGAAGCCGCCGGCGTTTTCCATTGCCCGCCGTGCGGCAAATTGGGTTCCATTCACCGGCGGCCCGCCGTGCGAAAATCAGCGGGCGGCCGGCTGTTAAGTGGGATTACTCCTGCGCCTTGTTCTTTTTCAGCAGGGCGAGCAGCGCCATGCCGACGAGGGAGCCGATGAGCAGCGCGGCAATATAGCCGAGAACATTGCCCACGACCGGGAAGACGAACACGCCGCCGTGCGGGGCGCGCAGGGTGCAGCCGAAAGCCATGGACAGGCCGCCGGCGACGGCAGAGCCAACGATGCAGGAGGGCAGCACCCGCAGCGGGTCGGCCGCCGCGAAGGGAATGGCGCCCTCGGTGATGAAGCACAGGCCCATGATATAGTTGACCAGGCCGGATTTACGCTCATCCTTGGTAAACTTCTTTTTGAAAAAGGTGGCGCACAGGGCGATGGCGATGGGCGGCACCATACCGC
The DNA here is from genome assembly GCA_965145485.1 of uncultured Eubacteriales bacterium. Taxonomy (GTDB): domain Bacteria; phylum Bacillota; class Clostridia; order Oscillospirales; family Acutalibacteraceae; genus CABQCM01. The sequence goes on from CBCTCU010000043.1 coordinate 7,063, forward strand.
CGACCATGACCGCCGCCATGACGTCGAGGTTGCCGGTGGCGATGGAGGCGGTGCCGAAAACATAGGCCGCTTTGTTGAAGGGGCCGCCCATGTCGATGCTCATCATGCCGCCGAGCACGCACCCAAGCAGGATCTTGCTGGTGCCGCCCATGGCGTTGAGCAGGTTGGTAATGCCGGTGTTGATCGCGCCCATGATGGGGTTGACGGCAAACATCAGAACGCCGATGAGCAGGATGCCAAACAGGGGATAGATCAGCACCGGCTTGATGCCTTCCATGCTTTTGGGCAGGTAGCTTGCCAGCTTGCGCAGCCCCACCACGAGGTATCCTGCGGCGAACCCGGCGAGCAGCGCGGCGAGAAATCCGCCCGAGACGGCGTTTTCGCCGGTGATGTTGGTGAAGGAGTTACCCATGCTGGCAATGTATCCGCCCACGATACCGACGGCCAGGCCCGGTCGGTCGGCGATCGAGTAGGCGATATACCCCGCAAGGATGGGCAGCATGAAGTTGAACGCCGCGTTGCCAACCGTTTTAAAGAAGGCGGCCAGCGGGGTGTTCATGCCGAAGTTGCTCGGATCGATGGAATAGTCGTCGAGCAGAAAGGCCAGAGCGATGAGGATGCCTCCGCCGATGACGAAGGGGAGCATATGGCTGACGCCGTTCATCAGATGCTTGTAAATTTTGCGCCCGGCGCCCTCTTCCTCTTTGGAAACGACCGCGCCGCCCTCGTGGTGATAGACGGGCACGTCGCCGGTCTGCATCTTTTGAATCAGCTCGTCCGCTTTGTGGATGCCGTCGGACACCTTGACGAAAAGTACCCTTTTCCCATCAAACCGGGCGGTTTCCACATCCCGGTCGGCGGCGATGATGATGCCGTCGGCCGCTGCGATTTCCTCCGGGGTGAGCACGTTCTGCGCGCCGCCGCTGCCGTCGGTTTCGGCCTTGAGCGGGGCGCCGAGCCGCTTGCCGGCCTTTTCGAGCGCCTCGGCGGCCATATAGGTGTGGGCGATGCCAGTCGGGCAGGCCGTCACGGCGAGGTAACGGTATTTGGCCGGCTGGCCGCCGCCCTGCTCTTGCGAGGGGGCGCTCTGAGAGGTTGGCTCGCCATATTTGGCCGTTTCGGCGCGGTCGATCACCGCGAGGAATTCCTCCGCCGTCTTGGCCTGACGCAACCCCTTGGTAAAGTCGGGGTCCATCAGCAGCACCATCAGACGGGAGAGAATCTCAAGATGCAGGTCGCCGTCCATGGGCGCGGCGATCATGAAAAACAGGTCGGAAGGTTTTTTGTCCATCGCACCGTAATCCACCCCGTTTTGCAGGGTAACGGCGGCGAGGCTGGGCCTTTTGACGCAGTCGGCTTTCGCGTGGGGCACGGCCACGCCGGCCTCAATCGCGGTGCTGCTCTGCGCTTCCCGGGCCAGGATTGCCTCCTTATAAGCGTCCCGGTTGGCGATGGCGCCCCCGTCGCACTGGAGGCCGACCAGCAGATCGATGACCTGAGCCTTGTCCGAGGCGGACGCATGAAGGCGGATCCGACGGGCGTCGAGTAAATCGGTGATTCGCATAAAATGGTCTCCTTTCTTTGTTTTTATCACGGCCAGCTCTCTGGCCGGAATGTCCTTATTCGTGCCGCTCGATGGAGGCCGCGTTTGGTTCGATCGTATCGAGCAGGCGCATGATTTCCTCCTTGGTGGCCAGTCCCACCGAGAAGGCGGTGGCGCTTCCTGCGGCGGAGCCCAGCCGCAGGGCATAGCGGTAGTCCTTCTTTGTCAGATAACCGGCAAGGAAGCCGGCCACCATAGAATCGCCCGCGCCCACCGAATTTTTGACCTCTCCCTTCGGCGCGGCCATGCGGTGGTAGCCGCCCGTCTCGTCGAGCAGCATCGCCCCCCTGGCGGCCATCGATACCAGCACGTTGCGCGCACCCTGCTGTTGCAAAAGCTCCGCGCACTCTCGTATCTCGTCGTCGGTGCGCAATGTGCGCCCAAAGATCTCGCCCAGCTCCAGGTCGTTGGGCTTGATCAGGAAAGGATGGTATTTGAGCACGTTTTTCAAAAGGTCCCTGGTGGCGTCCACCGTAATCAGGACGCCCTTTCCCTGCAGGCGGGCAAGGATGGTTTCGTAGATGTCGCTCGGCAGGCTGGACGGAATGCTCCCGGCGAGGACGAGAACGTCCCCCTCCTTCAAAGCGTCCAATTTTTCAAAAAGCCGGTCGATCGCTTGCTGCCCGATGGTCGGCCCGATTCCATTGATTTCGGTTTCCTCGGCCGCCTTGATTTTGACGTTGATGCGGGTAAGCCCCTCGTCCAGATAGATGAAATCGGTTTTCACCCCGGCGTTGGACAGCCCGGTTTCAATGGCGGCGCCGGTAAAACCGGCCAAAAAGCCCAGGGCGATATTCTCGGCGCCAAGGTTGGTCAGCACCCAGGAGACGTTGATGCCCTTTCCGCCGCACTGAACCTCTTCAGCGCTGGATCGGTTGATCTCACCAAGGGTGAGACGCTCCATGCGCACGACATAGTCGATCGCCGGATTGAAGGTCACGGTATAGATCATTGGCTGCCGCCCCTTTCGTTGTGATGTGATTCGCTGCTGTCGCGTTCCTCCGTCGTTTCCACCGCCTTGATGTGGGTTTGCTGACCGTAAGCCGCCTCGGGCTCCCGGTCGGTGATGATGCATGCCTTTTCGAGGGGGCAGACGGTGACGGCCGTGACAATGCCGAATTTGCTATGGTCGGCCAACACATAGGTCATGTAGGCCTGGTCGGCCGCTTTGGCTTTGATGACCGCCTCCTCGTTGTCGGGGGTGGTGTATCCCTGCCGCAGGGATATCCCGTTGGCGCCAAGAAAGGCCTTGGTAAAATTGTACCCGGAGATCTCCCGCAGGGCGGCCGCCCCTACAATGGCCTCGGTGCCAGGCTTGAGCAGGCCGCCGAGGACATAGGCCTTGAGCCCTTTTTCCACCATCCGCCGCGCGACCCCGATGCCGTTGGTCACAAAGGTGGCCCTGGATGCGGCGAGGTAGTCGGCCATGCGCTGGGTGGTGGTTCCGGCGTCGATAAAGACGAAGTCGTCGTCGCTTATCTGCTGCGCCGCATACCGGGCGATACGATCCTTTTCCTCGACGTTCATCCCCGCCTTGGTGGTCATATCGCGCTCCACGCGCAGAAACTCGCCCTCTGCCGCCGTAGCGCCGCCGTGTACCTTATTCAGCCTTCCCTGTTTATCCAGCACGGCCAGATCGCGCCGGATGGTCGACTCAGACGCTCCCACCGCCCGGCAAAGCTCGCTGACCGTCACGGCCTGGTTCCGGCTGAGGATATCCAGGATTGCCGCAAAGCGTTGTTCCGCCAGCATGTGCATCCCCCTTTGCTCTTTCTGAACATAGGATAACACCAAAATCGGTCAAAGTCAATACTAAATCAATCAAAATCAATCAATAAAACTCAACAAACTTCTTGTCGAACCTTTGGTAAGAATGCCAAGAAGAAGGAAAATATACCAAAGATAGCGCTCATCGTGAATATATTGCCCAATCGGCGGCGGGTCATGCGATCCACTTCAAAAGAGCAAAAATCATCCAAAATCGGTCAAATACGGTGCGGCGTGATTCGGATGGGCGACATCGCTACTGTGCGGCCTCCTGAAAGCCCTCCCCGATGATCTCGCCCGCTTCGGCGATGACCATAAAGGCATGGGGGTCCGCTTCGTAGACCACCCGGCGCAGACGGGCTACCTCCGGCCGGCGTACCACGCAAAACAGCATCGACTTGTCCTTACCCGAGTAGGCGCCCTGCGCATCGAGCAGGGTGACCCCCCGTTGACATTGGGTCGTGATGGCCTGGGCCAACGCCTGGCTATGGTCGGATACAATGTAGATCACCTTGCCCATTTGAGCGCCATAGAGGATATTATCGATGAGCATGGTGCTGGCAAAAATGGCGATCAGGGCGTACAGAGCGCTGTCGACGTTGCGGTAGACAAGGCCGGCCGCCACAATGATAAACAGGTCCAGCACCAAGATCAGGCGGCCCATGGAAAAGTGGGGCCGATAGTGCCGGATAATGCGGGCGGCAATGTCGGTTCCTCCCGTCGTGCCCCCCCGCAGAAAGATCAAAGCCAGCCCCGCCCCCGACAGTACGCCGCCATAAATGGCTGCCAGCAGCGGGTTGCCGGTGTATGCCGGGGCCCGGGGGGCGGACAGGTCAATGACCGCCGATACCAGCAGGGTGGCAATGACGGTCTTTCCAAGGAATTTCCAACCCAGAATTTTACCGCCCGCATAGAAGAGGGGGAGGTTAAGAAGAAGCATGACCGTGCCGACGGGCAGGCCAAACAGAGAGTGAAGGATGATGCCAATACCCGTCAGGCCGCCCGGAGCGATATCGTTGGGCGCGGTGAAAATGTTGACCGACGCGGCGTAGAGAAGGCTGCCGAGCAAAAGCACAACCGCGTCTGCCATGAAATTTTTTGTTTTACCAGTCAATGGGATTCCATCCTTTCTCTCGGCGTCATATCCGGCGGGGATGCCGCCCGGCTGTCGATGCGCCGGCCTTTTCCATCCAAATGCGACGCGGTATGCGAACGCTGGCAACACCGGCGCTCGATCCACCGGTTGCAGCCGGCACGAAAGCAATGGTGGGATGGGGCGCGTCGTTCGCCGTGACCGCTTGAGATTGGCGGGATGGGACCGATCGGTTGAATTTAGCCAAATGTAGCTTGGACGCGCCGGGCGCAAAGATTGATCTATAGCGCCGATAAGGCGCTTGTTTTATAGTTGTGCCCAATCTCATGGATAAAAACCGCTGTTTTTTCAACGTATTTTTCCATGATCTCGGCATATGGCGCCACGCTTATAACGAATCCAAGAACAGGGAAACCCGGCGAGAGCAGGCAACCCGTTATACGCAGTGTGATAATGATATTCAAGACCACGGCCAGAGAACAACAACGGGAGAAACCCGCGGAACGAATCGCCGAAGCGATCGGTGCGGCAGGCCGTTGGTTTGCATGCCGCCATGGTTGCTGTTGCGCGGATGGGGAAATTTCACCGGCTATCGTGGGCGCAGTGGGATGGTTCGCCGGCCGACGCCTTCCAATCCTATCAAAAAATGATTGTTGCCGTAGGCTGCATTCTTTGCCGCACAGAGGAACGAGATATCCGGAGCATCCATCAAGGCGCGCGATGATGGATCGGAAAAGAATGTTGCGAACGCTTTTGCTCCTTTTTTCTTCCAAGACTTTATGCTGTTTTGTGTCCTTCTGAGAGGCAGGAAAAGCGTAAAGAATATGCGCTTATCGAAATAAAGAAAAAGCCCCCGGTAAAACCGGGGGCGGGGCAGACTGTCGCATCGATTTGCGGTTGGGCAGGTTGAAACATTCCGTGAATGAAAAACGGTAACCGGCACGCCGTATGGAGCTTTGCGCCGTCGTAGTAAAGTGCGGCCGCCAGGACGCATTATGTATATCCCATGTGCCGAACTACGTCGGCGCAATCGCCATTGGGTTACCCATCGTGAAGCGCGTGGCATGGCGGGAGTTCCCTATCTTGGTCTGGCCGAGGCTTCATTCCCATGCCGCCTCTTCTCGGGGGATGAAACGGGCGAATTTAACGCCCGCTGTATTCTATGGCGTGGGCGAGCATTTCCTAAACTTCCTCGTTGACCAAAAGGGAGAAGAGCTCCTGTAGCCGGTCGTCCCGGCCTTCCAGATAAAGATAGCCAAACAACGCCTCCAGCCCGGTGGCGGCCTGGTATTGCGCGCGGTTGGCGTTTTTGGGCAGATGCCCGGTGTGGGCGTTGCGGCCCCGCTTGTAAACCTGCGCCTCTTCCTCCGTCAGACAGGGTAAAAGCCGCTTGGCCCCTTCCGCCTGGGCCTCGGCCCGCACCTGCTGGACCGACAGGGCATGGAGCTGCCCGGCCGGCCGGTTGGCCTGGCACACAAGCCGTTCGCGAACCATCAGCGCAAAGACGCTGTCGCCCAAAAAGGCCAGGGCCAACGGGCTGTAGGCGCGCGCGTCGCGGCTTTCCAACCGATGAAGCAAATCGATTTCCTCCTTCCGACATTTCCCCTGATCCGAGAGGGTGTCTTGCAAAGCGGTGATGTGCCGGCCGGCAACGGGGGAGAGGGGCCGGTACTTGCTGACGGCGCTTACCGGCGGCGGGGGATAGGCCGCCTCGGGCGCGATGCGGTCGCGAACCGTCATCGCCCCTGTGCCGCCGCGCAGCCTTAGGCCGGCATCGGCCGCCCGGTGCGGGGCGAGGGCTGCCTCGTCAGATCGGACGCCCGCTAATTGACATAATCGAATTCCAGGTCATAAATACTGACCGTGTCGCCCTCCTGCACGCCCGCCTCTTTGAGGGCGTCGATGATACCGCTCGAGTGCAACACCCTCTGGAAGTATTGCAGGGATTCGTAGTCGTCCAGATTGACCCCCGACAGGATCTTGAGCAGCCAGTCGGCCTCGACGATATAGACGCCGTCTTCCACCCGCAGGCGGAAGGTTTGCCGCCCGATGGCGTCGGCGTCCGGCAAGGGGGCCGCCTCGGGCTCGTATACCTTTACGGGAGGGAGCTTGCTCAGCGCGGCCGCCACGTAGTCGATCAGCTCCCTTGTCCCCTCGGCGATGGCCGCCATGATGGGGAAAAAGGGAATCCCGTGCGAGACAGCGTAGTCCCTCAGCCTTTCGATCTGCCCGTCGTCGGCAAGGTCGCATTTGTTGGCCGCGATAATTTGAGGACGGTCGGCCAGCTCGGGACGGAAGGTGGCCAGTTCGCGGTTGATGGTTTCAAAATCCTGGATGGGATCGCGCCCTTCGCTTCCCGCGGCGTCGAGCACATGCACCAGAAGGCGGCAGCGGTCAATGTGGCGCAAAAACTCATGACCAAGCCCCACGCCCTCGCCCGCACCCTCGATCACGCCGGGGATATCGGCCATCACAAAGGAGCTGCCCTCGCCCATGCGAACGACCCCCAGCACCGGGGTCAGGGTGGTGAAGGGATAGTTGGCGATTTTGGGCTTGGCTTCGCTGACCACCGACAGCAGGGTCGATTTCCCAACGTTGGGATAGCCCAGCAGCCCCACGTCGGCCAGCAGCTTGAGCTCGAGGGTAACCTCCAGGCTTTCGCCCGGCACGCCCGGTTTGGCAAAGCGCGGGCATTGCCGGGTGGGGGTGGCAAAGTGGGAGTTCCCCCAGCCGCCGCGCCCTCCCTTGGCGGCGACAAAGGGGGTATCGTCCGACACATCGGCCAGGATGCGCCCGCTCTCCGACTCGCGGATGATCGTTCCGCGCGGCACCGCAATGACAAGATCACGCCCGCTTTTTCCATAGCAGCGCCCCGCCCCGCCCGGTTTGCCATTCTCAGCCTGGTATTTGCGCTTATAGCGAAAATCCGACAGGGTGGAGAGGCTGTCGTCCGCGGCAAAGACAATATTGCCGCCCTTGCCGCCGTCCCCTCCGTCCGGTCCGCCGGCAGCGACGTATTTTTCGCGGTGAAAACTGACCGCGCCGTTTCCTCCATCGCCCGCCTTGATCTTGATTTTGGCGGTGTCAACAAACATTGTCCATTCATCCTTTCTAAGGCAAGCGCCGGTGGGAAGGGAATGCCGTAATGCCCCGCCCCGCTTTGATCGTGCCTGGGAGCGTCCGGCCCGCAGGCAGGAAAGGAGATGCATGGTGCATGCCTAGCGCGCAATCGAATCGATGATCCATTGCGCTTTCCCTGTGTTCCCAGACGGGGGGCTGCCAGGCCCCTAGCTTATCCAGCTTCCCAGCCCTCATGCCTCATAGAGCCGGGGGGAGTACCCCTCTGGCCGGGCGGGTATTTTTCCGGTCAACAGTGAAAAACATCCGGACTGAAGATACAGCCCGGATGTTTCAAAAGACGTCAAATTACTGTTCTTCGGCGTAAACGCAGACGCATTTCCGGCCGCGGCCGCAGTTTTCATACTTGACGCGGCCGTCGATGAGGGCGAACAGGGTGTCGTCCGAGCCGCGACCCACATTCTCACCGGGGTGGATGTGCGTGCCGCGCTGACGGATGAGGATATTGCCGGCCAGAACAAACTGGCCGTCGGCGCGCTTGGGCCCAAGGCGCTTGGACTCGGAGTCACGGCCGTTTTTGGTGGAACCAACGCCCTTTTTGTGGGCGAACAACTGGATGTTAAGCTTAAGCATGCTCTATTCCTCCGTATTCATGGTAATATGGTCAGGGTATTGGCGGGCGAGCTCGCCGCAGTGGAGCTGCAGCCCCCGCAGTATCGCGTCGCAACGCTGGGCATCCTGCCGGCTGAGGGCAAGGTGGAAATAACCGTCCTCCACCGAGATATCCGCCTGTGCGCCGAGAATCTCGGTAATGGTGTTGGCGGCCATATAGACAGCCGACGATATGGCGGCGCAGACGATGTCCTGGCCGTATTGAGCCGCCATGCTGTGGCCGGACACGGTAAAGGCGGTCAGATAGCCGCCCTGCTGTGCAAAACGGATCTGCGTCATATGCCTTGCCTTATTCGGCCGCCTCGGCCTCGTCCTCCTCGGACTTGTCCTGCTTTACGGGCGCTTTCACATCGCCAATGGCCGTAATCTCTACCTTGGTATAGGGCTGGCGATGGCCGAGCTTGCGCTTTTCATTCTTTTTGGGTTTGTAGGTAAAGACGGTAATTTTTTTGGCTTTGCCGTTTTTGAGCACCTTACCCTCGACCGTCATGTCAAGGGTGGGAGCGCCGGCTTTGAGGGTTTCGCCGTCGTGATAGGCGATGACCTCGCGGAATGTGACCGTCTCCTCGGGTTGGGCGTTGAGCTTTTCAATGTAGAGAACGTCGCCGTTTTCCACCTTATACTGCTTTCCGCCGGTTTTGATAATCGCGTACATGGATGTGGCACCTGCCTTCATCAGACTCGCTGCTCCCAAGGCGGGGCAAAGGCCCGCTTGTCAAAAGCCCGGAACACGCGGCAAAGCGAGTATAGCACACTTGGAGCCGTTTGTCAAGCGTTGGCCGAATCTTCCTGCTCTTTCTCAGCCTCTTTGCGGCTTTTTTTGAACAGGGAGATCAGCTTGTCAAACAGCTCAGGGAGCAGGGCAATGGCTCCCGCGCCGGCGCTTTCCTCGGCAGTGACCGGGATCAGGCGGACGTCCGCCCCCTTGCATACGAGGAATGCGACCGGCGTGACCGTCATGCCGCCCCCGCCGCCCCCGCCGAACAGGGGGGGATTGGGGGCGGATTTCACCCGAAAGTCCGAGCCGCCCGAAGCGAAGCCGTAGGATACCTTGGATACCGGGATGGCCACGACCCCCTCGGCAAGCTCGATGCGGTCGCCAATGATGGTGTCCGCGTCGGCGACCGTGCGCATTTTTTCCACCGTGACGTCGAGGATATTGCTCACATGGTTGTTATCGTTCATTGAAAACGCCGCCTTTCTATGCATCTTTCTTTCCATCCCGGGATGAAACCGCCCGGGGTTGATTGACTTTGGATTGTTTGACCTTACTGCGCACGAGCGCCCACAGGGCCGCCACGCCCGCGACGAGCACCCACCACAGGGCGACACGGGCCTTGAGGTCGACGCGCGTCGACCAGCCGGACGAGGAATAATCCGGCTCGATGTCGATGTGGGGCGGGCGTATTTTCATCCATGCCGAAGCAAAGCCCAACAGGGGATAAACCGCAGCGCAAACCTCGCCGCAGCGGATGGCGGCCTGCGCCGCATCCTCCGCACCCACCGACGCCGTCAGCGACAGACGAGGGACGCGCACATGGGCAAGAAAACGCGCCGCCTGCTTTAACATCGCTTTCAGCGCGTCGCAAAGGTCGCCCAGCGCGGCGGAAAGCCCCTTTTTGTCGACCAGCTCGCGAAACGGGTCGCTTTTTTTCGCAGCCTTGCCCCCGGCTTTTTTCCGCCCCTGCCCGGAGGGCTTTTTTGAGAGGGCTTTGTCCAACGGCACGGTATAAAAAAAGCAGAGGTACCATATCCGCAGGCGTGGGGAGCCGTCATAGCGAAACCGCAGGGTGACGGGCGACGCGAGCAGCAGCGCAAGCGCTGCGCAAACAATGAAGAAGATCAGCATCGCATCGCCTCCGAAAAACCTTACAATATCAACATGGGCCGGTTGCGGGTGTTTTAATCAGCCGAGGGCCGAAAAATGTTGGCGCATTGTCCCCCCCTCGGCCTGGATAGGCGGGTCACGCGCCGCGCAGGGAAAAGCCTGCCGCCCGCTTTTTCACCGAGGGCATGCCGGGGAGTATCCCCCAATATATCCCAAAGGCCGCGTTTCGCAGCTTTAGGGCGTTTCGCCCTCCTGCGGCGGCTGCGCCATGGGGGGGATCGGCCTTGTTTCTCCCTCGGGCAATGCTTCCTCCGGCTCGGGCAGAGGGGGCAGGTCCTGCAGAGAATGCAGGCCAAAGCAGCGCAGAAAAGTGGTAGTTGTGCCATATAGCAGGGGGCGGCCGGGAAGATCCATTCGCCCCTGCTCCTCAATCAGCCCTTTGGCGCACAGGCTGGATACCACGCCCGAGCAATCCACCCCGCGCACCTGCTCGATATAAGCGCGGGTGACCGGCTGGTGATATGCGATGACCGAGAGCACCTCCATCGCCGCCTGGGACAAAGGGGCGTTCCTCTTCTGTTCGAGGGTTTTGCGCACGCATTCGGCGTATTCCGGCCGGGCGGTGAGCTGATAAGCGTCCTCCAGCCGGATGACCTCAAGGGCGCTGCCCCGGTCGGCCAGGCGATCGGAAACGCGGCTGGCCAGCAGATGGACCGTCTCCTCGTCCACCTCGAGCGCCTCGCTGATGCGCTGTACCGGCACCGGATCCCCTCCCGCGAAAAGGATGGCCTCAACGCTGCCCTCAAGCTGTTTCATGTTCACTCTCTGGCACCTCACTGGTTTTATGAATCGCCACGCGGGCGTCCTCGCCGTCGCCCGAAACGGTCACCCGCCGGGCCTTAATCAGCTCAAGCACAGCCAAAAAGGTGGCCACCAGCTCGGAACGGCTCTCGGCCTTTTCGTACAGAGTGGAGAACCGCACCCGCCCGCTGGTCCACAAACGGCGCAGGACATATACAATTTTGGACGACACGGAAATGATCCGCCGCTGTACAATGCCGCTGAAGGAGGAAACGGGCGGCGGAAGACGGCGCTGGCCCCGGCCGGCGGCCGCCAAATAGGCCGAAAGCAGCTCCCCGCTCTGGTGACAGCGGGAATAGGTATGGTCGACCGGCAGCTCGGCAGGAGGGCGGAGGATGCGGTCGAACCCCTCGGTGTGCCGCCCGAGCGCGGCCGCGGCGGCCTTCACCGCCTCATAGGCCAATAACTCCCCGGCCAGCTCATCGCGCAGCTGCTCGGCCTCCTCATGCCGGGGAAGCAGGGAGACCGTCTTGAGATAGACCAGCCGCGACGCCATTTCCACAAACTCGCTGGTGACGTCCATATCCGCCTCCCGCATCGCCTGGATGGCGGCCATATACTGGCTGAGCAGCTCCACAATGGGGATATCCAGGATGTTGAGCTTATGCTTTGAGATAAGGTATAGCAGCAGGTCAAGCGGGCCCTCAAAATTCTCCAGTTGAAAGGACAGCTTGTCCAACGTCCTTCATCCTCTCGTTGATATCGGCATTGGGCGCCGTGTCTTTAATGAATCCAGGAAAAGGGAAGCCCGGCGAGAGTACTCAACCCGTTATACAAACGGGTGCTCAGGAAGCTTAGCGGGGTGGTCAGCGCCCCTGTGATGAGCAGAACCATCAGGATGATGTAGAGATATTGCTCGTACTGCATGAGCTTGTAATACCAACGGTCGGGCAGCAGCACCGCGAGAATGCGGGAACCGTCGAGCGGCGGCACCGGGATCAGGTTGAAAACAGCTAGCTGGATGTTGATCAGCGCCGCATAGGAGAAGAACAGCAGGACGAGGGTGATCATGCCGGTAATATGCAGGGCGGTGAACAGCGCGTTGACCGCGTGCAGCAGAAACAGCATCAAAAAGCCAAGAATGAGATTGGACAGCGGGCCGGCGAGGGCAACCACAGCCATATCCCGCTTGGGATGACGCAGGCGATAGCCGTTGACCGGCACCGGCTTGGCCCAGCCAAATCCAACGAGAAGGATCATGGCGGCGCCCAGCCAGTCAATGTGGGCAAAGGGGTTGAGGGTAAGGCGGCCCATACTGCGCGCAGTGTGGTCCCCCAGCTTATCGGCCGTAAAGGCATGCGCAAACTCGTGCACCGGCAGGGTGCAGAACACCACAAAGACGCTGGAAATCAAATAGACGATGGCAGAGACGACGTCGCCGCGAAGCAAGGATGTGAGCATGGGGGCAATCGATTCCTCCTTTGTATACGTGCGCGCGGGAAAACCGCACACCATTCGATACCCGTCTTTCGCCCGAAAAACCACTACGCCGCAATCGACAGGCCGATTCTATATTTGACTGATGGGAGCAGACGCATACCATGAATATCATAATTTGTTGGATGCCGTGCCGTAGCCCTCAGAAGGTCTCTCGGTTGGCTGCAGCGAAAACGCCGCATAGCGAGGAGATATTTCGCGGGCAAGCCTTTTTCGCCCCGGCGCGATGGATGCCGCAGCCGCCCGGTTCCCGAATCGGGAAGGAATATGGAGCGGAAGGAAACGCGGCAATGTGCATAGGAAAATAAAAAGATCAGCCATTGGAAGATATTATACTCGACTTGCCGCAAAAACACAAGCGCTAAGTAAAGAATCAAGGGTGTGGCGAGCTTTGAAATCGGACAATTTGTGAAATAATAGTTGACAAATCCAAAGGAATCCTTTATAATACATGTTGCGTTGCCCGCAAGGGAATAAATATGGCGGCATAGCTCAGTTGGCTAGAGCATTCGGTTCATACCCGGAGTGTCACTGGTTCGAATCCAGTTGCCGCTACCAAACGGCCCGGTGGTCAAAAGGTTAAGACACCGCCCTTTCACGGCGGTAATACGGGTTCGATTCCCGTCCGGGTCACCATTGGGGACGCGTAGCTCAGCTGGTTAGAGCGCTCGCCTCACACGCGAGAGGTCCACGGTTCGAGTCCGTGCGTGTCCACCACGTCGCAGATAGCGATGCTAAAAAAGCACCCACTCAGACGAGCGGGTGCTTTTGTTGTTTCCTTTGGGGTTTCTCTAACTGGATATACCGGAACCGTTTTCGGATGGGATCGGGCCGCTGTGGGTCTGCTGATTTTTCATCATCATATTATACAATCGCTTTGCCTCATGCCCCCTGAGGGATGGGCCCGCAGCCTTTGTCCGGCAAGGCCCGAAGAATGCCAAACGCCCGCTCGAAAGAGCGGGCGTTTTTTGGTACAGAGCGCCGGGACAGGCAGACGATTCCGCATGGTTTAAGACTTCAGGGCGCTGTATGCGCTGCTGATGAGGGCGCCGCTCGTGTCGTGGGACAGCTCCCATGCCCCGATACCGGCCAGCCCCATCGACTTGGCCAGGGAGACCTTGGCGGCAATGGATTGGGGGTCCTCATAGGTGATAAACGTATTCTCTCCATACAGGTAGGGCACCTGGGCGTTCGCATGGCGGAGGCTGGAAAAGGCGGGGTTGCTCAGATAGGAGCTGCGAACCGTGTTGTAGCTGATGGATTTTGCCGAGGAGTACCGGCTGAACAGGCCGTTGCTCTGGCTGCTTACCCCCTGGTAAATATAACCGTACAGGGGCATGCCGAGCACCAGCTTTTTGGCGGAGACGCCGCTGCTCCGATACGCTTTGACACCGTCGTAGACGCTGTTTTTATATTGTGGGGAATGCTCCTCCGGCTTGTAGAGAGGGGCGTTGAAATCGGAATAGCTGTCCCAGGGGCCGTGGATGTCATAGGCCATGATAAAAATATGATCCACCAGCTCGGCGACTTTGGTTGCCTCGATGCGGGAGAGGTAGCTGGTGTTGGCCGCGCCCGCGATGGTCAGATAGTAGCGACGGCCGTCCTGCTTGCCCTGCGCGTCGAGCTTATTGCGAATGGCGCTCAGAAGCAGGGTAAAATTCTGCTTGTCCTGCGGACGGTTGCTGTTGCCCGGGAGCCCTCCCGCAACCGGGTACTCCCAGTCGATGTCGATTCCGTCAAAGCCATGCTCGAGAATAAATTCCAGGCAGCTTTGCGCAAAGGTCTCCCTGCGCGCGCTGGTGGAGGCTACGTCGGAAAAATAGGTGGAATAATCCCATCCGCCGATGGAGATGAGGGTTTTCAGCTGTTTGTGACTTTTTTTCAGCGTCCGCATGGCCGCGAAATTTTTTCGGTCGTTATCCGGGTCGGCCAACTCGATACGGCTGGTTGAGGGATTGATTTTTGCAAAAGCATAATTCAAATGGGTTAGCTTGCCGGCGGGAACCTGGCTGGGAGTATAGCCCTTGTACGCCGACCAGCCAGTGTAATAGGCGGCCACGATGCTGCCTGCCGGAGTGGGGGTGGGGGCGGGAACAGAGGGCGACTGCGAGGGCGAACCGCCGCTTTGCCCGCTGGAGGAGCCGCTGGAGCTGCCTGGCCGCGAGGTGGAGGCAGAGGAACTGGACGACCCTGACGAGGACGGCCGCTGCCCGCTGGAGGAACTGCTCGCCCCGCCGGAGGACGAACCCCCGGCGCTGCCAGCAGACGAATTTTCCGCATTCGACGAAGCGCCCCCCGCACCGGACGGCTGCGTCTCGGCTGTCGCTTGGCCGGTGGATTCCGTCGCGGATTCGTCTAGCGAGGTATCGGTGGAGCCCGCCGCCCCGGCGGAAGAGCCGGCGCTGTTCTGGCCGGCCGCAGAGGAGGACGAGTTTTCATTTTCAAACGTTTCCATAGGAAGAATACGGGCGCTACCAGTTAAAATTAAGACCAGGACGAGGACAATCAGTCCCGTCAGCCGCCAATGAGAAACCTTCACGTGAGGAACTCCTTTCATAAAGCCTATTGAAACAGTGGGAAACTAAAGGATATTATATAGAAATTCACATTTTTTTGCAATCCTCAATATCTGGAGCAAAATCCGGCGGGGGATGTCATTTTTGTTGCCAAGCGCAGGCAGTAAAAATAGGCGTGGCTTTAGGCTGGCAAGCAAATGATATAGCGCAGGGTGCAGGATGAACAGGCCAAGTGGAGGCAACAAAAAATAGCCGCGGCGTACCGGTGCTAATAAAGAAAAAGTCGAATGCAAATAAATTTTTCCTGCGTCAAAGTATGGAATGGAATGCAAGGAAAATTATGGTAATATAAGGAAGCCGATGCCGATTGCCATGCACAAAACAGGCCCTCCGAAACGACCTGCGAAACCAATAATCCGCGCGTTTTCCAAAAAAGCTAAACAGAGTTCCGAATAATGGGACAAATATGCATTATACTGCATGGCTATTTGGCAAAGGTTTTCATACAATGACGAAAAGGACGTGATACCATGTTAACCAACCAAAAGCTCATAGCGGATAAAATCATCCATCACCGTCAGGAGCATCAGATTTCCCAATCCGAATTTGCTCATTGTTGCCATGTGACCGATCGATACATGAGCGACATTGAGAATGCGCAGGCCAATCCGTCGTTGCGCGTTATGTGCAACATCAGCAGCGCAATGGGCATTAAGGTATTTGAGCTTTTAGACCCTAATCGAGCATAAGGCATCGGAAAGCTTTTTATTTGCTCTCGATCGGAGGGCCTTTTTGCCGTACGGCCGTTTAAGCAGGAAGGGCGCAAGTCTGCTTGCGGGGAAAAGAATGATACCTATCAAAGGAAGGGGCGGCAGTTCTCCATTTGTTCGCCTCGTCTATGCGTGCGGACAAAGCGCCTGCGTACAGGGATTCTGGCGGGGGGTAACCCCCATGAGGTGTTCGGCATCGAAATAGAGTGACCAAGCCACATGGTAACTTTTGCTTTATGGCAGATTATGGAATAGCACAAAGGCAATACCGTGTGCTCACAGCGCCGCCGAAAAATATGTATAACATTGAGCGACCGGGCGAGTGGCATACAATGGCGCTGTGCCATCTGGCTTTTATGATACCATGAATACATGGTGTGAGTGGTATTATAAGCACATGGGCCTCAGGCTGGTGCAAAAAAATAAAGTACCATAGCTGTCCACGGCTATGGTACCATGACCGCGCAGTGTGTATGGTTATCATATGTACTGGACCATAGCCCCGTCCTTAAACTGAAAGTATCATAGCCGTCTGCGGCTTATGTTACCATGGACGCGCAGTGTGAATGGTATGAACTGCGCAGGCCAGAAGGCCCATGCTGAAATCGTCTATGGCTTTGAGCCCGAGGCGCGGCCGACATGGACGGTTGGGCGGACGAAGCGCATTCCATCCCGCGCTACGCTGCTCGCCGCGTGGGTTCTATCGCAGCCAGGCCGCTGTGCTCCTGCTAACCGGTATGCTATGCTACACGAAAATCCCCTGCCAAGTGAACCGAACCAGAAAAAACGGACAATAGACAAATCCCCCCTGATGTAGGAA
>CBCTCU010000044.1:0-23447 GCA_965145485.1 uncultured Eubacteriales bacterium
AAATGCACAAATCTATGCTATAATAAGCGCAACCAATGGAAATCCCACCGCCAGCCGGTCGATTTGGATGGCAAGCAGGGGGCGTTACGGCCATGGAGGAGTGCGAGCTGCGCTTACGGTTAGCCCCCTTCTGTATGGCTTGCGAACGAAAGGCAATGTCAAGCGCGCCGATGCCGGCCGCGATTGTGTGCCGCCGGATGGGGCGGATAATTCCGGGGGATATATGAGATTGGAGCAACCGGCGCCCCGAGCCGGATGGTTCTAACCGGGGCGGATGCTGTGCCGCAGGAGATGCCGGCGGCTGCGGCAGGCATGCTAAAGGAGGAGTATCGATGCCGATGACTGACAGTTATATTGATGTCATGCTGGGGGAACAGAGCCACCGTATCCAGATCCGGCATGAGGATCGTCCGTGCGACGCGTATATCGCTGTGGATGGCCAACAGGTGTCCAGCCGGCTGAAAATGCTGCCTTATAATGGAGGGGCCCACTATTTTGAGGTCGACGGGCACCGGCTGGTGCTGGTCATCGCGCGCAGCGATTCCGACCAGCCTTGGGAATACGATTGCTTTGTCGACGATGTGTCGGTTGTCAACGGCATGCCCTTCTGGTTTGGCAAGGCCGACCTGGTGACCGTAAGGCGCTGGGAAAAAAGCCGGCGGGGCGGGAAGATCAATTATTGGCTGGTAGCCTGCGCGAAAGGCGCCCTCATTGGTTGCGCGATTTTTTTCGTGCTCTTTGTCGGCGGCTGGATTGGAAAGATGGACATCACCTGGGTCCATCTCGTTGCCTCGGTGGTTCCCCTGACGGCGCTGTATGCCATTTTCGTTCCCTTTGAATGGAAAAACAACGAGGCGGCTTACCATCAGTATCTCTCCTATCGCAGCGACGAGCAGGGCGCGGCGGGCAGCGGTACTGAGGATGCGCCGGCGCAGACGGCCGATGTGGAAACCAGCCCGGATGAGGCGGTCGGGCAGCCTACGGAGGATCATCCAGCACCCTAAAACAAGATCATACGGGGAGCGTATTCCCCATGCGAAAGTAGGCGCCCATGTTTTGTGGGCGTCTACTTTTTGTTTGGGTAGGGAAAACGCCGATTCCGTTGATGGAGGAGCTTTGCTCTGTAACAATGTCGTCGCTTTAAGCACCGAGCCAAGCGAGCTGCTAACAAACAAAGCACCAACCGAAGAAGGTTGTCGTTTGAATGGCAGTCCCCGGTTAACGGGCTATGGGGGTTGTGATGCAAGTAAAACAAAATTTAGCGCGTATTGAGATGCTTGCCGGCCAGATGATGGCTTCGCTGCATCCGAGGCATAACAACCTCAGGCTGATGCAGCGAGATGAGCTTTTGCTGCAAAATTTGTATAAGGGGAAGCTAGGGACAAAAACCTTGTTCCACAGCAGACGCCAGACCTTATGGTTTATCCTTCGTTTGTGGGTGGTAAGGGGAAAGTAAATGACGGTGGACAAAATCGTTTTCTACCCGAGCTTTTCCAGACCCGCTTTGCCGGAATTCGGGCAAATGGCTCCGGCGCAAAAGCAGCTCGATTTTTTGAAAAGACTAGAAGTCTTTTTTTCATCCTTGAGAGAATGAAGCCGGAAACAGAATCCCCGAAACCGTGCCAAGGTTACCATGGCCGCCGGTTAACGCTTGGCGCGTCAGGCGCAAGGATGGAAGCTGGCTGTGGCTTTGATAAGAGAATGAAAACGTTTTATGAACAATTTTCCGCTCCGGTTGATTTTACAGGGAACTGTGTTATAATAACTAACAGTGTTAGCATTGTGAGAAAACGAAAGGTGGCGAGCAGGTGGATTATTCCAAAGCGGCGTCTCAGCTTATCGACCGAATGCTTCGCTTTGTGCACACGCCGACGCAACGCAAGATCAGCGACTTCCCAAAGGGGGAAATGTTCATTCTCAACTACCTCGTCGATAAGGATACCCCGGTGCCCCCCAGCGAACTGAGCACGGCCATGCAGGCGAGCACGGCTCGGGTTGCCGCCGCGCTCAACAGCCTGGAGGCCAAGGGCGAGGTCATCCGCCAAGCCGACAGCACCGACCGGCGCCGTACGCTGGTCATCCTGACCCCCAGGGGCAGGGAGATTATCTTAGAGCGCCGCCAGGCTATGCACCGTCATATCGAGCAGATTCTGCGCTCGCTCGGGGAAGAGGACACGGCGGAGTTGATCCGGCTTCTTGACCGTCTGCGGGAAATTCAAGGGGAGGGCCTCTTTCCGCCGCCGTTTGTCTAGACGCCGCGTTACGTCCTTGACGCGGTTGCCCCTCCTCGGAGGAAAAACACGATCCTTTCGGCTAACACGGTTGGTAAATCAGATTATATTGATTGGAAGGGGGAGTCCAACGCCGTGCGTATTTTTCGTTACTTAAAACAGGACGCCGGTACGGTGGTGCTCATTGTCCTGCTTTTGGTTTTGCAGGCTTTTTGTGATCTTTCGCTGCCATCTTATACCAGCGACATCGTCGATATCGGCATTCAGCAGGGGGGCATTGACTCGGCCGTGCCTCAGGAAATCAGCGCGGATACCCTCGCCGACCTCGAACTGTTCATGACCCAGGAGCAGATCGAGACAGTCGGCGAAGCTTTTGAACAGGAAGATGGAGGAAATTATGTATTAAAGGAAACCCATGCGGAGCAGCTCGATGCGCTCAACGACATCTTTGGCGTGCCCATGGTCATCGTCTCCCAGCTCCGGGCGGAGAATGAAACCGCGCTGGTACAAATGAAGGGGGCGGTTGCCAATGGGATCATTACCAAGCAGCAGCTTCTTGACCAAAAAGACGAGGCTATCGATTCCATGGGAGGAATTTCCGACAGCCTGATTGATCAGATGGCCGTCGCCTTCCTCAAGCAGGAGTACGAAAGTATCGGGCTGGATACCGGTAAAATTCAGTTGGATTATATGCTGTCGGTTGGGATGAAGATGCTGGGGGTGACCCTACTGTCGGTGGCCGCCGCCGTGATTGTCGGCCTGCTGGCCAGCCGCACTGCGGCTGGCGTGGCCATGCGGCTGCGCAGCCGGGTGTTTGAAAAGGTGGTCTCCTTCTCCAACGCCGAGCTCGACCGCTTTTCCACCGCCTCGCTCATCACCCGCAGCACCAACGATATCCAGCAGGTGCAGATGGTCATTGTCATGATCCTGCGCATGGTGCTGTACGCCCCCATTCTCGGCATCGGCGGCATCATCAAGGTGGCCGGCACCAAAACCGGCATGGGCTGGATCATCGGCGTGGCCGTGGCCGCCATTTCGGTGGTGGTCGTCGTGCTGATGGTGGTGGCCATGCCCAAATTCAAAAAGATGCAGACTCTGGTAGACCGGCTGAATCTGGTCAGCCGCGAGATCCTTACCGGCGTGCCGGTGATCCGCGCCTTCAGCCGCGAAAAGCATGAGGAGGAGCGCTTTGACGCCGCCAACCGCGACCTGACCGGCACCCAGCTATTCACCAACCGGGTGATGACCTTTATGATGCCCATCATGATGTTTTTGATGAACGGCATCAGCGTCATGATCGTCTGGTTCGGCGCCAAGGGGGTCGACCTGGGCAACATGCAGGTGGGCGATCTGATGGCCTTCATCACCTACACCATGCAGATCTGCATGGCCTTTATGATGATCACCATGATCTCGATCATGCTGCCGCGCGCCAATGTGGCCGCCGGGCGAATCGACGAGGTGCTGTCCGCCGAGCCCAGCATCCGGGATAAGGAAAGGGTCAACGACCGGGAGGACTTCCGGGGGGCAGTGCAGTTCCACGACGTGTCGTTCCATTACCCAGGGGCGGAGGGCAATGTGCTTGAGCACATCGATTTTACCGCCGAGCCGGGCAAAACCACCGCCATCATCGGCAGCACCGGCAGCGGCAAATCCACGCTGGTGCACCTTATCCCCCGTTTTTACGACGTCACCGGCGGCAGCGTGGCCATCGACGGGGTGGACATCCGCGATATGAGCCAGCACAAGCTGCACAGCCTGCTCGGCTTTGTGCCTCAGAAGGGAATCCTCTTTAGCGGCGATATCGAATCCAACCTCAAATTCGGCGGGGAGGATATCACCGATGAGGCCATGAAGCAGGCGGCCGAGATCGCGCAGGCGTCCGGCTTCATCGAGGAGAAGGAGGAGGGCTATCACAGCCCCATAGCCCAGGGCGGTACCAACGTTTCGGGCGGGCAGAAGCAGCGGCTGTCCATAGCGCGGGCGATTGCCAAAAATCCACGCGTTTATATTTTTGACGACAGCTTTTCGGCCCTGGATTATAAAACCGACGTCGTGCTGCGCAGGGCGTTGGCCGAGACGGTGGGCGACGCCACCGTCATCATCGTGGCGCAGCGCATCTCCACCATCCTCCATGCAGACCAGATCATCGTGCTCGACGAGGGCAAGATCGCCGGAATCGGCACCCACGAGCAGCTTCTTCAAAGCTGCCCTGCATACCAGGAAATCGCACGCAGCCAGCTCAGCGCCAAGGAGCTGGGAGAGAAGGAAGGTGACGAGCAATGAGCGAAAAGGATACCACTCGTGTCAGCCGGCCGCATGGCCCCCGGGGAGGCCCGGGCGGCGGCATGGTGCCGGGAGAAAAGGCCAAGGATTTTGGCGGGACGGTGAAAAAGCTCTTAGCGTATATCGGCCGGTATAAGGCGGGGGTGGCGGCTGTGCTGCTCTTTGCGGTCGGGAGCACGGTCTTTACCATCGTCGGGCCTAAGATTTTGGGCAGGGCGACCACCGCGCTGTTCGAGGGGCTGGTCGCCAAGGTCACCGGGGCCGGCGGCATCGATTTCGGCTATATTGGCGAGACCCTCCTGTTTGTGCTGGGAATCTACGCGGCCAGCGCCCTGTTCAACTTTGTACAGGGCTGGATCATGACCGGCATCTCGCAGAAAATCTGTTACCGCATGCGGCGGGAGATCAGTGAAAAAATCAACCGCATGCCCATGAAATATTTTGAATCCAAAACGGTAGGCGAGGTTCTATCCCGCATCACCAACGACGTGGACACCCTGGGCATGAGCCTCAACCAGAGCGTGACCCAATTAATTACCTGCATTGCCACCATCCTCGGCGTGCTGGTGATGATGCTGACCATCAGCCCCTTGATGACCCTGATCGCGGTCATCATCCTGCCGGTTTCGGTCATCTTTGTCAGCTTGATTGTGCGCATCAGCCAAAAGCATTTCCGCGCGCAGCAAACGCTGCTTGGCGACGTCAACGGCCAGGTGGAGGAGGTCTATTCGGGGCACAACATCGTCAAGGTCTTTAACCGCGAGCAGGCGGTGACCGAGACCTTCAACCGCACCAACGGGGAGCTGTACGAGTCGGCATGGAAAAGCCAGTTCCTCTCAGGTCTGATGCAGCCGGTGATGAACTTTGTCTCCAATCTGGGCTACGTCGGCGTGGCCATCGTGGGCGGCATCTTAGCCGCCGGCGGGTCGATCAGCGTGGGCGACATCCAGGCCTTTATCCAATATGTCCGTAATTTTACCCAGCCGATCACCCAGCTTGCGCAGGTATCCAACATGCTGCAGTCCATGGCCGCGGCGGCCGAGCGGGTGTTTGAATTCCTCGACGAGGAAGAGGAGGATCAGACGGTGGAAAACCCCGCCCCTGTGGACCATATCCAGGGCGAGGTCACCTTTGACCACGTCCACTTCGGCTACGATCCCGAGCAGATCATCATCAACGATTTCAACTGCGAGGTGACCCCGGGGCAGATGATTGCCATCGTCGGCCCCACCGGCGCGGGCAAGACCACCATGGTCAAGCTGCTCATGCGTTTTTACGACGTGGTGGACGGCAGCATCCGGGTCGACGGGCGCGATGTACGCGAATACAATCGCGGCGAGCTGCGCCAGGCCTTCGGCATGGTGTTGCAGGATACCTGGCTGTTTAAGGGCACCATCATGGAAAACATCCGTTACGGCAAGCTGGACGCCACCGACGAGGAGGTCATCGAGGCGGCCAAGGCGGCCTATGCCCATCACTTTATCACCACCCTGCCGGGCGGCTATTCGATGGAGCTCAATGAGGACGCCTCCAACGTTTCGCAGGGGCAGCGCCAGTTGCTCACCATCGCGCGGGCGATTTTGGCCAATAAGCCCATCTTGATCCTCGACGAGGCGACCTCCAGCGTCGATACCCGCACCGAAGGGCGCATCCAGCAGGCGATGAACAACCTGATGAAGGGGCGCACCAGCTTTGTGATCGCCCACCGGCTGTCGACCATCAAGGACGCCGACCGGATTCTGGTCATGCGCGATGGGGATATCGTTGAGCAGGGCACGCATGAGGAGCTGCTCGAGCGGGGCGGCTTCTATGCCGATCTTTACAACAGCCAGTTTGAGGATATCTCGGCCTGAGGCCCCCTGCTGCATGGAACCGGCGCCATCCACATAAAATAAGGAGAGCCGGCGGTAGACAGGATCGAAAAGGCGTGGTATCATAATCTTAAAGTAACATGGTTGCCATCAGGCCAGTGAGCCATATGGCAACCATGCCATCGGCGGCGTCCCCTACGTGGGTAGCGAGGGCGCGGGAAGACGCCGCAGGGATGTCCCGCCTGATGCGGGCAATTGGTATGACCACTCGGTTTGTGTGCGTACCGCGAGTGCAAACCCGCTGCAAGGCCCCGTGGGCGGCACGGTTTCGGAACCCACCGGCCGCCGCACAGAAGGGGCGACTTGCGAACAAAGGGGCGCCCGCGACGGGCCGGGTGGAATGCCGCCGGGGCATCGACGAGCCGATTTGCCCTCGCCGGGGGAGGCTGCGTAGCCCCAGCGCCGACCCTCTCGGTGGTTTGGGACGTATCCATCAGGAAAGGAAGGGCGCCGATGAAAACCGCTTTGATTATCAACCCCTGCGCGGGGCAGCGCAAAGCCATGAAGCATCTCAAGGAGATTGCGGCCGTATTTCAAAATGCGGGGGATATGACCGCTTCCTTTGTCACCCGCCGTGCGGGGGACGGCGCCCGGCTTGCCCGAAGGCTTTCCCGGTATGCCGGCCGGATTGTCTGCATCGGCGGGGATGGTACCTTTCACGAGGTGGTGCAGGGGGTCATGCAGGCCGAAAAGCGGCCTCCTATCGGGTATATTCCGGCCGGTACGACCAACGACATGTCCCGTAGCCTGGGGCTGTCCCATCATATGGTGCAGGCCGCGCGGGATATCCTGGACGGGGTTGTGCAGCCGCTGGATATCGGTCGGTTTGGCGAGCGCGCTTTTACCTACGTCGCTGCATTCGGCGCTTTTACCCGGGTGTCTTACCGCACCCCGCAGAAGCTGAAAAACCTCTTTGGTCACGCCGCCTATGTCTGGGCGGGGGCCAGGAGCCTCCCCACCCTGCGGGGGCAGAGACTGAGGATACAGACCGAAAGCCAGCTGTATCATGGGGAATTTATCTATGGCTCGCTGAGCAACGCCGTATCGTTGGGCGGGGTGCTGCGTTTTGCGCCTGGTATGGTGGACACGGGGGATGGCCTTTTGGAGCTGCTGCTTATCCGGGTACCCCGCACCCCTGCCGAGTTGGCCGATTGCGTGAGAGCCGTCGCCACCCGCCGGTTTGACAGCCCGCTGATTACCCTCGAGCAGGTCCGCCGGGCCGAGGTGACCGCCGACCCCCGCATGCCATGGGCCCTTGACGGGGAGAGGGCCCCCGGCCGCCGTCACATCCTGCTCGAGGCGGATCCCGGTGCCATTGCCGTGATCCGGCCGCGTACAAATCCCCGGCAACCCAAGGTTCCTCATTGTTTTGGAAAGGAGCGAGAAGAATGAAGTACAACATTATCGCCATCGAAAGGGAATACGCCAGCGGCGGGCAGGAGATCGGCCGGAAGACCGCCCAGGCGCTGGGGATCCCATGCTATGGACGGGAAATCCTTGAAATGGCCGCCAAGCGGGGCGGCAAAACGCCCGATTACCTCGAGCAGCTGGAGGAAACGGCGACCAACAGCCTGTTGTATTCCTTTTATCTGATGTCCCGCCATTCGGCGCAGGGCAGCGTCATGTCCAACGAGGATGCCCTGTATCTTGCCGAGTGGAAGATCATAGAGGAGCTTGCCAATCAGGGCCCGGCCGTTTTTGTGGGGCGGTGCGCGTCCTATGTGCTGGGGCAGCGCACCGATTTGCTCAGCGTATTCGTGCGCTCGGATTTTCCCCATCGCATCGAGCGGGCGGTCAAGGAGTACGGGATCGAACGCGGGCGCGCCGAGTGGACCCTGCGCCGGTGGGATAAGCGCCGCGCCAGCTATTATTCCACCAACACCGGACTAAAATGGGACGACCCGCGCAACTACCATCTCGTGCTCGACAGCGGGAAGCTGGGCATTGACGGCTGTGTGTCGCTGCTGCGCTCCTGCGCTGTGTGAGCGGCGTCCCACCCGAGCCTTACGGCGGCGCGGCATACGGCCGGGCAAATCCGATCGGCGCGCCTGGCTAAGCCAGCGTCATATGTGCGTTCTGGCGTGCTCACTTCATCCCCGTGGGGCAAAGCGCGTTCAGCCGCCGGAGGGCGCGCTGCACCCGATCCAGGAAAAGCATTCGTGAAAGCCAGCGCCTTTTTAGGCGCTGGCTTTTCTCACGGCCTTATAGGCCTCTGCGCAAGTCCACCTGCTTAGGGGCAGATTGAAGCCCCGGCCCGGTTGGAGGAGGTATCCCGCAATACCCACGCGCTTCCAGCGTCGGGGCAAGCGAGCCGCAAACGAGAGAAGCGACGCGTCGATCGTTTGTGTTACCTGGTGGACGCACTGTGCTTCCTTGGCCCCAAATAGTTCTCAGGGCTGTCGCAGCCCGCCGGTTCCATGGTGAGGATGGTGGTTCAGGAAAGGTGGATTGCACCCATCCGCCGCTCTGAAGATGGTTGCGACGTGTGGCCGGACCGGGCGCGCCAAACCAAACGGCGGCCGGATATGCTCCACCGGGGAAGAGCGCAGGCGCTCAGGGGGGCAAAGCGCGTACCCTTGGCGGAATTTGCGCGGTCGTCCGATACCGAGGCTTGACGGTGAAGCGGGCGGATGGTACAATATGACACATCATGGGAATAAAATCGAATTTGGTTGGTTGACGAAAGAGGAATCATTATGCCAAAAACATGGAAGGTAGGCGTGGTGGTGTCCGACGAGGGGGAATTTGCCCCGATCGAAGGGTACCGGCCGCACGGCGTACAACAAATACGCGAGGTCTGGCAGGGTTACCGCAGCGTGCTCCTGTCGTCGCTCGAAGATGGGGCAAACCTCGAGATGAGGGTCGTGCTGTGCGGCATCGGGTTGGCCAATGCGGCGGCGGCCACTGCATTTTTGATTGCCGACGGCGCAGACTATATTTGCAATGAGGGGCTGTCGGGCGCGTTGCAGGGACTGGCGCGGGGCGAGCTTGTGGTTGGCGACGGGTTTGTCCAGCACGATTTTGACGCCACCGGCCTTGGGTACGAAAGAGGTCAGGTTTGCGGCCAGCCGGTTTTGTTGCCGGTCTGCGGCGATCTGACCGCCCGTTTCTGCGCCCTGCACCCCGAGCTGAAAACCGGACGCCTCGTGAGCGGGGACGAATTTATCTGCTCCAAAGAAAAGAAAAATCGGCTCATCGACGATTTTGACGCGCTGGCCTGCGATATGGAGTCATCGGCAGTGGCGGTGACCTGCCTTCGCAGCGGGGTGCCTTTCTTAGTCGTACGGCAGGCGGCCGACGACGCGTCCGAGCAGGCGGCCGAGGTTTACCGCGAGATCAACGATTCGCTCTACCAGGGCGTGATCGCGTTGCTGTTTGAGAGTATGCGCGCGCTCATAAAAGAGGACAGGACGGCATAAAATGATCTGACGCATGCCGGCCAAAGCGGCGACGGCGACCTAAGGGGGGAGCGAAGGGATTGAAAAATAAAAAGCAAAGCTTCTTGGAAGGCGCGATGATACTGGTCATCGCCACCGGCCTGGTCAAGGTTATCGGCGCGCTGTTTAAAATCCCGTTGGGCGTGGTGCTCGACACGGTTGCGTATGGCTATTATCAAAATGCGTATGACCTTTATCTTCCCATTTATTCCCTCGCCATGGCGGGGCTTCCGATCGCGGTGTCCCGCATGGTGGCCGACAGTGTGGCGAGAAACCGCTATCGCGACGCGCGGCAGGTTTTTCGTATCGCCCGCAGGGCTTTTCTGATCTCGGGCGTCGCCGGCTTCGTCATCATGCTGGCGGCCGCCTATCCGTATGTGTGGAGCATTGGCGGCAAGGTCGAGGTCATCCCGAGCATTTTAGCCGTCGCGCCCTCCATTTTGTGCTGTTGTATCATGTCCTCCTACCGCGGTTATTACGAGGGCCTGCGCAACATGACCCCCACCGCCGTTTCCCAGGTCATCGAGGCGCTGGGTAAGCTGGTGCTCGGGCTGGGGTTTGTTTTTATCGCCCAGAAAATTGGCCTGCCCGCCCCCTATCAGGCGGCGGGCGCCATACTGGGCGTGACCATCGGCACCCTGCTGGGGGCGATCTACCTCAAAATCCGCCATCGGGTGACGGGGGACGGCATCACAAGGGAAAACCTGATGCTGTCGCCGGCGCCCATGCCTGCGGGCCGGGTGCTCCGCATGCTGGCTGTCATCGCCATCCCGGTTGTATTCGGCTCGATGGCAAACCAGATCGCCAGCCTGATTGACTCGGTCACCGTGCAAAACCGCCTGTCCTACATTGTCGAGCAGGTCGGCATGGGGATGGGGGATATCTATCCCGACATGATCCCCGAGCTCCGGCAGGACTATGCGACCGACGCTGAAATCCTCTCCCACATCCCCACCTATCTGTACGCCTGCTATAAGGGGTACGCCTTTACCATTTTTAACCTGGTCCCCACCATTACCTCGGTCATCGGCGTTAGCGCGCTGCCCGCGCTGACGACGGCGTGGGCTTCCCGCAGCCGCAGGGCGGTGCGCTCGAGCGTCGAGTCGGTGCTGCGCATCACCTCCATCGTCGCCTTCCCATGCGGGCTGGGCATGTCGGTGCTCTCGGGCGAGATTTTGAACCTGTTGTTCCACAACAAGCCGGTGGGGGCGGCCATCGCGGCGCCCAATCTCTTTATCATGGGCTTCGCCGCCATATTCTCCGGGCTTTGCATGCCGATCACCAATATGCTGCAGGCCATCGGACGGCAGAAGATTCCGGTGCGGAATCTCATCGTGGGCGCCATATTAAAAATTGTCATCAACTTTTTCCTGGTGGGCATCCCGACGGTCAACATCCACGGCGCGTCGGTGGGCACGCTGGTGTGTTATATCTATATGTTTGTCATGAATTTCTACGCGCTGTGCAAATACACCAAGCTCATTCCCAACCTGCTGCGCACCTTCCTCAAGCCCCTGCTCTCCGGGCTCTTTTGCGCGGCGGCGGCCTGGGCGGCCAGCGGGTTGCTGACCGGCCGGCTTCCGGATACGGTTGTGACCATCCTCTCCATCGTGATCGCTGGGATCATCTACCTCATTTCCCTGGTATTGCTTCGCGTTTTGACCAAAGATGATATTTTAATGCTGCCAAAAGGTAAAAAAATTGCTAAAACACTTGAAAAATTGCATTGGATAGGGTAAAATAGCGCTGTAAACCCGCTGATATCAAGGGTTTTTGGTTTTTGACCGGCCATGGAAGGGGTGTGCGGGGAGCGTGCCGCAGGACTTTACGTTCAAAGACAGGTATACGATGGATGATCTGCTGGAGATTATGAAGCTGCTTCGTTCTCCCGGCGGTTGCCCCTGGGATCGGGAACAGGATCATCACACCATCCGGCGCAATCTGATTGAAGAAGCCTATGAGGCGGTCGAGGCCATTGATCTGGAGGATCGCGAGGCGCTGTGCGAGGAGCTGGGCGATGTGCTGCTCCAGGTGGTCTTTCACAGCCGCATGGCGCAGGAGGCGGGCGAGTTTACTTTCGACGACGTCTGCGACGGTATCTGCCACAAGCTGATCGAGCGTCATCCCCATGTGTTTGGCGAGGTTCAGGTCGACGGCGCCGACGAGGTGCTCAGCAACTGGGAGGCCATCAAGCAAAAAACCAAAAAGCAGGATACCGCCACCCAGACCCTGCAAGCCGTGCCCAAGGTGTTCCCCGCCCTGATGCAGGCGCAAAAGGTGCAAAAGCGGGCGGCTAAGGCCGGGCTTGACTGGGAGGAGATCGGCGGGGCTTTCTCCAAGCTGGAGGAGGAATGCGCTGAATTGCGTCAGGCCTGTGACCAGGGGGCGGCCGACCGGATGGCCGAGGAAATGGGCGATGTGCTCTTTGCCGCCGTTAACGTCAGCCGGTTTGCCCACATTGACGCCGAGGAGGCGCTCCAGGGCGCGACGGAAAAATTCATACGCCGGTTTGCCCAGGTGGAGCAGTTGGCTGCCGGGCAGGGGCTGGACATGAAACATGCTTCGCCTGCCGAGCTCGACCCATTGTGGGATCAGGCCAAGGGGCTCGATAAGGGGAAATAATCGCGTGCAATTCTCAGGCGGGGATTTTGCCTGTGGAATAATAAAAAAATGGAGGAATTTACAATGAACAAGACCGAACTCATTGCTGCGGTAGCGGAAAAAGCCGATGTTTCTAAAAAGGACGCCGAGAAGGCGGTTGCTGCTGTGATTGATGCGATTACGGAGGAGCTGGTGGCCGGCGGTAAGGTTCAGCTCGTCGGTTTCGGTACCTTTGAGGTGCGTGCCCGCGCCGAGAGAAAGGGCCGCAACCCGCAGACCAAAGAGGAGATCACCATTGCTGCTTCCAAGCTGCCGGTGTTTAAAGCTGGTAAAGCCCTGAAGGACGTTGTGGACAACTAATCGTATTTGTGAATCCGAGCCGGCCTTAGCAGGCCGGCTCTGTTTTTAGGAGGTCATGATGCGGCTGGACAAATATCTCAAAATATCCCGGCTGATCAAGCGCCGCACGGTGGCGAACGAGGCCTGCGACGCCGGGCGCGTGACGGTCAACGGCAAAACGGCGCGCGCGTCATACGACGTCAAGGTAGGCGACCGGCTGGAGCTTCACCTCGGGCAGCGTCCGCTGGTCGTGGAGGTGCTGGCGGTCAATGAGTACGCCAAAAAAGAGGAGGCCGCGCTGCTCTATCGCGTGGTGGAAGACTGACGATAGGAAAGTAACGGGCAGACGAAAATCATTTCGTCTGCCCGTTCGTTGTTGGAATGCCTTGCCGTACAAGAAGGAAGGGGGAAGAAACTTCCATGGGCTCCGCTCCGGCTTACTGGTACCGCCTGCGGTATTGCGTCGGCAGCATATCCATCCTTTCCTTAAAGGCTTTGGTAAACTTGCCCTGTGTTTCATACCCGACCTGCTGCGCGATATCAGCGATCGAAGCCCCGGTGGTGCGCAAAAGCTCCGCAGCTCTCTCAATACGGCGCTGCTTCATGTAGGTGGCGATGGGCAGGCCATATACGGCTTTGAATACGGATTTCAGTGTCGAGGTGTTGAGCAGATATTTCCTCGACAGCTCCTCGATGGTAATCCGGCGATCCAAATGTCCGACCAGCTCCTGATGGATTTCCTTAATCAGCTCGGTCTGCTGGGATGGATATCGATTGCCCTCGATATGCTTTTCGGCGTCCCACTGGCTCAAAAACAACAACATTTCCTGCGCCTTCAGTTTATAGTAGGGGATGCGCAACGGCTCGTCCAGGCCGTAGAGAACCGAAAAAATCCGATCAATTTCCCTGCACGAGGGGATGGCGTAGGGTTTGTCACCAGCGCAGAGTGTTTCGTACAGCCTTTTGGCGTCCACCCCCGCCTCCTTCATGATGGGCACGGGGTGTCTGGCAAGCTTTTCTAAATCCATGGCGATGGCAATACCCTCATAATACCCCAGCGGGAGGGTCATTTCCGAATCTGCGCAGCAGCACATGGAGTGCAGGCACAAATCTCCCTCCCCCAGATAGACCGCAACGCCGCCGCGCATGTTCCACCCGATCCTTCCCAGGCGGCAGTGGTGAATTTCCAGCACCGGGCGCAAGGCCGGATGATGGAAGGAAACCTGATGCGCCAGATATTGATGAAAGGAGACCTCGATGCCGGGGAAAATCGAAAAGGATTCGATCCTCCCCTTGCCCTGCGACTGCACGCGCAGATGCTCTGTCAACGGCGGCTGGGCGCCGCCGCATCCATGCCGCCGGTCGATCACAAAAGCGCCGTCGTCCAAATCACGCAATGCTGTTTCCATCGAGAGGAAGGAAGCGTCTTTCATAACACACCTCACAGCCGCCGGCTTATTGATCGGATGGACAGGAGATTTCCACCATCTTCTCGATCATCAGGTGCAGAAGCTGCGCCTGTTCGGTATCGGCGGCCTTATAATATACCTCTTTTCCATCCCGGCGGCTTACGATAAGGCCGCTGCTTTTGAGCTGCCGCAAATGATGGGATATGGCGGGGCTGCTCATACCGACAAACGACGACAGGTTGATGACGCATTCTTCGCAGTGGCACAGCAGCCAGAAGATGCGAATGCGGTTGCCATCGCAAAGCTGCTTGAAAATATCAGACACAACCTGAAAATCCTCCACCTTGGGCATGTGGTCGAGTTGTTGTTCCATACGCTGCCCATGGTCGTGCGGCAGGGATATACGATCCATCCAACATTCCCTCCTGTTGCAATATCGTGGCGGTTTCGGCACAGCGGCCGTTTTTGGTAACCCAAGCGGTAAGAATGGGGAGGGCCCGGGCTCGGCCTTCCCTCCCGGGACAGGGCTGCCCCAACCCCATGCGCGAATGGGCTTGCCGGGTTGCACAGCGGATAGGCTTATGCCTCAAAGTGAAAACAATACCGTGATTGATTATAGCACGATGGATGCGGAGTGTGAAGGGCATTCGGCCCGTATGGCCTGTCTTGATATGGCATTCATAGCCGTTTGTAGGTATGGTATCATGAACGCCAAAGAAGGATACCTTACACCCATGGATTGTAGGCTGGTGCTTGACTCAGAGCAGCATTGCCGGTTGCGGCTATGATATCAACGCAAAGCCTGAATGAGCATCCTATGCGCATGGTCTGTGGGATGGTGTTCGACTCAGAGCAACAGCGTTGTTTACAATTATTATATCACAGATACCGTGAAAACGAAAGGTGACGATCCTCCATCCAGGCAAAGCAGCGGTGCACGCTGCGGCCTATTGACGGCGACGGTGCCTGTGCTGCGCCCTTCTCCTTGGTGGTGAGAAACCCAAAATTCTATGAAAAGGGGAACGGTCGGCCCTAAAGCTGAGCGGGGGGCGTACCCATGCCATACGACCGGCAAAGGGCAAATAACGCCTGTTCGAGGAGGGGCATAGCGTCGGGCCGCAGGCATTCAAACGATACCAGGCGGCCGAAACCGGCCCTTGATCCGTTTGGAAACAGTTTTGACCCAAACGGAAGTTTTGTCTCCCGCCCGGTTGACACGGCCCGGCAATAGGGATATTATATAGTAAACGATTAAGCAATCGTTTAATAATATACCCGGTTTAAGAAAGGGGCCGATACCATATGAAAAAAGCATACAAAATCGAAGTGGACTGCGCCAATTGCGCCAACAAAATGGAGGACGCCGCAAAGCGTACCCCCGGCGTCAAGGATGCTACCGTCAACTTTATGACGTTAAAAATGAACGTGGAATTTGAGGAGGGCTGTGACGCCCGGAACGTGATGGAGGCTGTCCGCAAAAACTGCAAAAGGGTGGAGGACGACTGCGAGATTTATCTGTCTTAAATAGAAAAATGTCCCACGCTGATCGTAAAAGGGGAGGAACCAAAGTGAACAAAAAACAAAAAAGGATGCTCGTTCGCATTCTTTGCGCGGCCGTTATGCTGGTTGCCCTGCACTTTATCCCGGTGACGGGAATCCTTCGGCTGGGCCTTTATCTGATCCCCTATCTGGTCATCGGGTATGATATTCTGATCAAAGCGGGCAAGGGCATCAAAAACGGGCAGATTTTTGACGAAAATTTCCTCATGGCCATTGCCACCGTCGGCGCCATTGTATTGGCGGTCTATGACCGGAGCGGCGACTATACCGAGGCCATTGCCGTGATGCTGTTTTATCAGGTGGGGGAGCTGTTTCAGAGCTACGCCGTGGGCAAGAGCCGGCGCAACATCAGCGACCTGATGGATATCCGTCCGGACTATGCCAACATAGAGCGTGACGGAGCCTTGGAGAAAGTCGACCCGGACGAAGTGGGGGTGGGGAGTATCATCGTCGTTCAGCCCGGGGAAAAGGTGCCCATCGACGGCGTGGTGGTGCAGGGGGAATCCAGCCTCAACACCAGCGCGTTAACCGGCGAGAGCCTGCCGAGGGAGGTCAAAGAGGGCGATGAAATTGTCAGCGGATGCATCAATATGTCCGGCGTGCTGAAAATCCAGACGACCAGGGAATTTGGCGAATCCACCGTGTCCAAAATCCTCGACCTGGTGGAAAACGCCAGCTCGCGCAAGGCGCGCTCGGAAGCCTTTATATCCAGATTTGCCAAATTCTACACACCCGCCGTCTGCCTTTGCGCTTTGGCGCTGGCCATCCTTCCGCCGCTGGTGCGGCTGCTGGGTTTGGGCATGGCGGCCGAGTGGGGCGTTTGGATTTACCGCGCTTTGACCTTCCTGGTGATCAGCTGCCCCTGCGCGCTGGTGATCAGCATTCCGCTGAGCTTTTTTGCCGGTATCGGCGGCGCGAGCAAAGAGGGAATCCTGGTCAAGGGCTCCAATTATCTCGAGACGCTGTCCAATACCAAGGTGGTGGTGTTTGACAAGACCGGCACCCTGACCCAGGGCGTGTTTGAGGTCAACGGCATCCATCACAGCAAAACCGAGGACGCCAAGCTGGTGGAATACGCCGCCCTTGCCGAAAGCGCCTCCTCCCACCCCATCAGCAAAAGCCTGCAGAGAGCCTATGGCAAGGAGATTGACCGCTCCCGGGTGTCGGATATCGAGGAGATCAGCGGCAACGGCGTCATCGCCAAGGTCGACGGGGTGACGGTAGCCGCCGGCAACGACAAGCTGATGGACCGCTTGGGCGTGCCTTATATCCCCTGCCACAGCGTCGGCACCATCATCCATATGGCCATGGATGGAAAGTACGCCGGCCATATCGTCATCTCGGACGTAGTGAAGCCGCATTCCAAGGAAGCCATCCAGGCGCTGCGGTCGGCCGGCGTGGAGAAGACCGTCATGCTCACCGGCGATTCGAGCAAGGTGGCCGGCCAGGTGGCCGAGACGCTGGGGGTCGATGAAGTATACAGCGAGCTGCTACCCGCCGGGAAGGTAGAGAAGGTGGAGCAGCTGCTTGCGCACAAACCGGATAGGGCAAGCCTTGCCTTTGTCGGCGACGGGATCAACGACGCGCCGGTGCTCGGGCGGGCGGACGTCGGCATCGCCATGGGGGCCATGGGCTCCGACGCCGCCATCGAGGCGGCCGACGTCGTGCTTATGGACGATGACCCCATGAAGATATCCAAGGCCATCCGCATTTCGCGCAAGTGCCTCTCCATAGTTTATGAGAATATTGTCTTTGCCATCGGGATTAAGCTGATCTGCCTGGTGTTGGGCGCGTTAGGAATTGCCAATATGTGGCTGGCGATCTTTGCCGACGTGGGCGTCATGATCATCGCGGTGCTCAACGCGATCCGGGCGCTTTTTGTCAAAAGGCTGTGATCCGGCAGCATCGCCAAAGTAAAAAACAGGAGCTTTTATGGAAGCTCCTGTTTTTTGTTGGCTGTGCCAAGCCTTTGGTTTGGTCGGTGGGGATTCCACATTCTAAAGCTTTCGATGCTATTACAGGGCATAACGAGATGAGAATACCATGCAGCAAAAGCGGGACTTGAGATGATGCCAGCATAACGCCGTTTATTTTCCGCCGTATCAATGCCCCTGCCGCCCGTTTACCGGCCGCTATCCCATTCTTTAGCCACCCAATATGACACCCCCCTGCTTGCGGCGCGTATCGTCCGGCGCTGGCAAAGACAGTTTTCGATCACGGCGCGCAGGGATTCATCCGCTCGGGCAATCAAGGCAATGCCCATCACGCATGGCGCGTGATGGGCATTTTGTCTACTGCTTAGGCGAAATGGCGCCCTTTATCAATGCTCAAAGATGCAGTGATATTCATTATTCTCGACCATGGACTCGATGTATTCCTTTGGATAGCTCCATGCACCGGGAACCTCATCTTTCCAGGACTGGTCGGGAAGCTCAAAGTTGGTCGCCCAGGCCTTGCCCTCGTCGGTGGCGAGCATTTCGTCAATTTTTTCTTTGTAGAATTTCATTTCTTTAAACTGCGTGCTCGTGGTCATCCCGTCGCACAGATAATCCTGCCAGAGGATACCGGGCACGCCGCCGCCTTCGTATACCGCCTTGAACCAGGGGAAGAGGGCGGTGCAGGTCGAAATGTAAGCACCCCTGGTCATGCCATCCTCAGGAAGGTTGTACTCGGTGGTGTATTGTGTTTCGCCGTACAGGCTGTTGATGGCGATGTCGCGCATGCGGTTGAACTGGGCGAGCGGGAATTCTACAATGCCCTGCTCGCTTGCTTTCTTGGTCAGCTCATACACCTCCGAGGGGGAATAGGGCAGGGTGGTGTAATCGGAGTGGCCAAAGGTGGTTCCCGAAGACTGCATGATCTCGGCCACCATCGCGCAGCGCCGCTGGGAGTAATAGACATGGCGGTAATGAGAGTTGGTGGTGTCGGGGTCAATGCCGGCGACCAGGAAGTTGGCGCCCTCGGTGCGGATGGTCATTTTTGCGTTGGGCACCGATACCTCGGTGTTCTTAGGCGGGGTGCAGGATTCCAGGTTGTTGAGCAGGTTTTTGTAGTTGTTGGCCCGCTCGACCGTGCGGTAGAGGTCAAAGTCTATCATCGCGGTCGACCAGTCGTGGAAGGGAAGGCTGGTGTTTTCAAAATCGTATCCGGTCGCGTAGTTGCCGTCCCCGCTGTTGGAGGCCTCCTTCGCGATGCGAATCTGGTCAAAATCAGCGTAGTTGGCGCCATAGCCGTAGGCCTCGTTGAGCTCGGCAATGGTGGGATACTTGCTCTTGAGCCATTCGCCAAAATTCATTTCCGTACGAGTGCCAAACGCATAGCGCAGTCCGATGTCCACTCGCATCCAGCCGCGGGTATCCTCGGTTGTGATGGGGATGGTGCCGTCGCCCGCCTGCCAGAACAGATCGCCGTAACGCTGATAGGTGTAATTCGCGCAATAGGCGTTGGCGCGGTCAAGCTTGGGATCGCTCCAACCGGTCATGCTGGCGTTGATGTCCGTTCCGCCGATGGCCGACGCAAACGAGACGGCGTTATTGTAGGGGTAAGAGCTGTACCCTTCGAGCTTGAAGCCCATCAGCCGGGCGACGTCCATCATGAATTTGTTGGCGTCCTTAGCATAGTAGCTTGGATCTCTTGTGGTGTCGTAACCGAAGGCGATGGTGCTCGACAGGTAGTTGATGCCGGCTTCCTTCATATCGGTCAGGTCGTTGATGATGGTGCTGGCGCAGTCGGGGCCCCGGGCGACGTTGGAGCGCATGTCGGCCATGGTCTGCGCGGCGATCAGCGGCGTGCGGGTACCGTCTTCCGTTACGACGTAGTTGTCGTTGTCCTCATTGAGGTAAATCTTGATGGAGTCGGTTTCCACGTTCACCGGAATGCGCACCGTCTTCAGGTTGTAATTGGAGCCGGTCATGACCTTGAGCACGATTTCCTCCGTCCAGGGGGCGGGCTGCACATACATCGTGCCGGTCACGGGGGTGCTGTAAGACTGAATGGTTTCGTAGGAGCTCATGAACTCCTCATAGGTGCGCAGCCACTCGTTGCGGGAGGGGGGATTGACCGCGTCCTTGGAAACCGGATTGGGCTCGGTGATCGCGCCGGTGTCGTCGACAATAAACTCAAAGCTGGAAGAAGCGGCCACATAGCCGTGCCAGATGGTAGCGGGCCAGTTGGGTCCGCCGCTGCGCTCGTTGCGAACCAGGGAGTTGATTACAATACGGTATTCTCCGGGCGCACTGTAAGTACGGTTGACGAAATTGACGTACATCTCCCCCGTCTCGCCGGGATAAAAGTAATCATATACCCGCTCAAAGAGGTTTTCGGTCTCGCTGATCTGATCCCAGCCGCCTTCGGCGTTTTTCTTGTAAAGCAGCGGCTGGAAGCAGAAGGTGCCGTTGCCGTCGCCGTCCAGGATGGTGTCGCCCACATTCTTATAAGAGAATTTCATCCAGGTCAGGTCTTCGGCTTTGATGTTGCCCGACCGTACCAGATCGGTGGCGTCAAAGGAGGGGTACTGTGTGCCCTGCTTATCATCGGTGCGCCCCGAAAGCTGAGGTTTGTAGCTGTTGTTGTATGAAGCGGTGACATAGCCGTCGTAGGTAATCTCGATGTCGACAATGCCGGGAAGGTTGAGGTCATAGTAATTATTGCCGCCGGTGCGGTCGGCCTCTTCAAACGCTACCGCCTCCAGGTGGAGGGGGTCGAGCCCCTCACCCTGTACGGTGTAGGTGATGGGCACCGCGTCATAGGCGGTGATATTGGTCGGCATGGAGTAGTCAACCGTAATGCCGTCGACCGTCAGGGTGCCGCTGACCTTCTCAGCGTTGTTGTATTTGTGCAGGTTCCCTGTCTTTTGGGATTCGGCGGAAATGGGGTTGTAAATCATCTTCCCATATTCGTCCAATGGATATTTCTCTACCTCCGACGGGTCGTTGGTGCCGCCGAGCTTGTCGATGACCTCCTTGGAGTCATCGATGTTGTCAATGGTCTGTACCTCGGTAAAGTCCGAGCCGTCTACGCCATAATAGAGGTCGAGGTTCACCTTTCCATCCCCCTTGTTGGCAAATTCATCGATCAGCCCGACCGACATCTGCAAAATCTGCAAAGCGTCGGATGTGTTGATGGTGTAGTCCGCGTTGACATCGCCCATGGACTTTTCTTCCGCCGACATCACATTGAGCTGCACCGAGTATTGCAGGCAAATCAAAGCATCGGCTGCGTCAATCTGGCCGTCTGCGTTGACATCGCCCATCACAAGCGAAGCCGTCGCCCCATCGGCCTGCGGTAGCGGGCAGACGAGCAGGACGGCCGCCAGCAAAAACGATAGCAGACATTTCCCTGGTGATTTCATAAGTTCGCCTCTCCTTTTCCATACAAAATGGACAAAACAAATGCCATTGCGCATATATTACCATGTGAAATGCTGTAAGTCAATCGAAAATAACAGTAAATATGGGGGTATGGCTTGTTTGAAGCAATAAAATGCTAAATTAAAGCAAAAAAGTGTTAAAACCTGTTCTTGATATTTAGCAGGAAATATCTTAATATTAAAAATGACATAAAATAATTATGGATAAGCCATCGGTTTTTATCGATTTTATCAAACGCTGCCATCTTTTATATTTGATCTTAAAGAGTAAAAGAAAGGGACGGTAGTCAATATCGGGCCTTTTTAAATATACAGGTATAAACGAGTTGATGGCAGTTGACAAGGGAAAGGGCACGAAACACCAGGCGTTTCCATTCTGGGTACTACTGGGATACAAGTCCCAGTTGACCAATAAGCCGGCTAGAATACACATCAAGGCATTTGGTAAGCTACCGGCTATTTTTAGGAGGAGTTAAAAATGCGTAAATCAATGCTTCGTCGGCCATTGACCGCCTTGTTGGCCATGCTGATGGTGGTGGGAATGTTCACCGTCTGCGGCTTTGGGGTTATGGCTGAAGACACAAAGGACCTCAAGCTGCGGACTTTTACCGCCAGTGAGCTGGCCGCCGCCGCTGAGAAGGCTGGTACCGTTAATTCGAAGGATTATCCTATTTTCACTACTTACCAGGATACCATCGGACGTCGGTCAACCAACATGGGCAACTATATGATCTATGGCCTGAACATTCCATATCAGGATTTTGATCTTGGTGGTCGTAAGGCGCTGGCTGTCGGCGATACGGTTCGTTTGACATTTCACCTCATGGCCGACGATATTTATGTAGATGGTGATTTATGCCGTATCGAGTGGCTGCTCAACGATAACGGCGCCGATTACCAAACTGATCTGATAGTAGGTTATGATGACTATCAGGCTAAGGAGACTCTCGTCGACCCGATCTATGGCTTTGAGTATAAGGAGTTTGTGTTTGACGTAACTCTTGAGGGGGACGCCTGGGATAACCCGGCTCGTCCGACAGACGTCGCTCAGGCACGTATTATGAGCACCAACGAGGCGTCGGTCAGCCTCTACTATTACTCATGCTATAACACTACAACAGAGCAGATGCTTATGGAGCTGGATGGGGTTGCAATTGGCGATAGGACAGGTGTTATTAACTATTTTGAAAATATTTATGCCGAGGGCGATCAGATTTCCGGTATTATCTCCTATATGGGTCAGTATCCTGGAACCCGCAACGATGCCGAGCCGTATTGTTATAATGCCCTTGGGTTCGATCATAACGGGAATTATGCCAACCTCATGGATTCGCTGGGCATGGAGCTGGATGCCGGTAATTACGCCATGGATTTCAAGATGAAGACAGTGGAGGCCTTGGGCACGACCGATAAGTGTCTGATTACGGTGTGGGACGGCGAAACCAAGCTGACCGAATGCAACGTATTGCAGGAGATGGTTGTTGCGGCTGGCGGGGGTAGCGGCGGATACTGCACCATCCGTGTGCCCTTCACCGTGCCTCAGGAGAGCGCGGGGCACAACATTACTTTCCAGGTACAGTTGTATGATTCCAACGACTTCAGCCTGTCGCAGG
This sequence comes from uncultured Eubacteriales bacterium, assembly GCA_965145485.1. GTDB lineage: Bacteria > Bacillota > Clostridia > Oscillospirales > Acutalibacteraceae > CABQCM01. Next base: position 22,716 of record CBCTCU010000044.1, read on the forward strand.
TGGCCATCAACCTGCTGGTCCCCGCCGATGCGGAGGCTCCGGATGAGGCTAAAACTGTCATCGACATGATCACCAATCTGGACATCACCAATACGGAGGCCATTGCGGCGGCCCGCGATGCCTACGATGCGCTTGACACCATCGGCAAGGCCTGGGTTGGCGACGAGCTGGCAGCCAAGCTGACCTCTTGCGAGCAGGCGCAGACCAGCGCGCAGGCCGTCATCGACGCCATCACGGCGCTGGGCGCGGCGACGGACGTCAATGCGAGCAACTATACGCAGTTCACCGAAAATCTCGAGCAAGCCGAAGAACTGTACAACGCCTTTTTGGCCGAGTATGGTGAAACGGATACGGCTGCGCTGATCACCAACGCGCAGACGCTGGCCGATTTCCGCACGGCGTACAACGCGGCGGAAGCCGAAGCCGGAAAAGCCGATGAGGAAGCGGCGGCCGCGGTGAATGAAGCCATCAACGCCCTGCCGGCGGTGAAGGAACTGGCCAAAACGGATCAAAGCGCGGTAGAGGCGGCTCGCGACGCTTACGACGCCCTGACCGACGCGCAAAAAGAGCTGGTCAGTGCGAGTACGCTGAGCGTGCTCGAGGCGGCCGAAGCACGCATGGAGAAGCTGGTAGCTGCGAGCGATGAGGACATCGCTGCGGCCAAGGCGGTCGATGACATGATCGACGCGCTGCCGGCGGTGGATGAGCTGGAATACGCCGATAAGGCGGATG
>CBCTCU010000045.1:0-22442 GCA_965145485.1 uncultured Eubacteriales bacterium
AATACCTGAATTTTGTCTACGATCTCAAGCGCACCACCCTGCCGCGCAAGCCGCATCTGGCCGAGATCTCCCGGCTGGTGAAGATCGACAATGTTTACAACCGGCTCATCCGCAACCTTTCCAAAGGATATAAGCAGCGCGTGGGCATCGCCCAGGCCCTCATCGGCAATCCCGACGTGCTCATCCTCGACGAGCCGACCGTCGGGCTCGACCCCAAGCAGATCATCGACATCCGCAACCTCATCGCCCAGCTCGGGCGCACCCACACCGTCATCCTCAGCTCGCACATCCTCACCGAGATTGAGGCGGTCTGCGAACGTATTATCGTCATCAACCAGGGCGTGCTCATCGCCGACGGCACCCACGAGGAGCTTTCCCGCCATATTTCGGAGGACATGAGCCTGACGGTCAAAATCATCGGCCCGGCCCGGCAGGTGCTCTCGGCGATCCAGCGAATGGCTGGGGTCAAAGGGGCACGCGCCCTCGGCACAAGGGAGCTCGGCTCGACCGAGTTCCGTATCGAGCCGATGCCTGGTATCGACGTGCGCAGCGCGATTTTCGACTGTGCGGTGGCCCAGGGCTGGAAGCTGCTTGAGCTGACCTCCAACGCCATGACGCTCGAAGAGGTCTTCCTGAAAATGGTCGGCCAGCCGCCGGAGGAGGCGGTCAAGCTCTTCGGCGCTTCGGGCGTTGAACTCGAGCCGGAAGAGGCGGACGAGGATACCGACCATCCGGCGCAAACCGGGGATCCCGCCCAGGGCGGGGATGCGCAGAACCAGACGGAATCTGCATCCGAGACGCCTGCGGCGCAAGGCGATACGGCCGCCCAGGCCGGCGCGGACGGCGGCGGGGACACCGCCTTGCCTGAGAACGAACCAAAGGAGGGGGAATAATCCATGGGCGCAATTTACAAGAGGGAGCTAAAGGGATATTTTTCATCCCCGATCGGCTACGTGATCCTGGCCATTTTCTACGTTTTTGCATCCTTTTTCTTCTCCATCCTGTTCCAGAGCGGCAGCTCCGACCAGACCCAGCTGTTCAGCTCGATGTTTGTCATTGTGCTTATTGTCATTCCGCTGCTGACCATGCGCATTTTCAGCGAGGACAAGCGGCAGAAGACCGACCAGCTTCTCTATACCGCCCCGGTCAGCCTGACCGGCGTGGTGTTTGGCAAATACCTGGCGGCCATGACGGTGTTTGGCATCGCGCTGGGCATAACCATCGTCTTTCAGATCATCACCGCTTTTTACGTCACGCCCGACTGGCTGGTCTACATCGGCAACCTGCTGGGCATGCTGCTGCTGGCGAGCGCCATGATCTCCATCGGCGTCTTTATCTCGTCCCTGACCGAGAGCCAGCTGGTCGCGGCGGTGGCCAGCTTTGCCGTCTCGATGGTGCTCTGGCTCATCGACACGGTGGCTTCCATTATCAACGTATCCTGGGTAACCACCTTTGTCGGCTGGATTTCCTTCAACAACCGGTATAACGGCTTCACCCAGGGCACCTTTGACTATGCCAACATGATCTTTTTCCTCAGCTTCACCGCGCTGTTCCTGTTCTTAACTGTGCGGGTGCTTGACCGGAAACGCTACGCGTAAGGGAGGATGAAACAATGAGCAAGAAACAAGGGCTGTTCTCCTCCAAAAAATTCCGGCATGGGAGCATGGCCGTTCTGTTTACCGTGGTGTTCGCCGTGGCGCTGGTGCTGCTCAACATTGTCGCCACCGCGCTCAGCGAGAGGTTTCCCCTCACGATTGACCTGACGGCCAACCGGGACTATACCATTACCCTGGCCGAGCAGCATCAGGTCTTTGTGGAAGGGATTGACAACGACATCAACGTCATTGTCTGCGCCGGCGCCGACGATATCGACAGCGGCATGTACGCGCAGTATATGTACAATTTCTATCTGCTGGAGGATTCCACCGTCGGTTATCGCTACTATAATCAGATGAAGGTTTTCCTCGACGACTTCCACAAAATCAACCCCCACATCAATGTCACCTGGCGCAACCCCATGTCCAGCAGTGATTTTGCATCCCTGTCGCAGAAGTACTCCGCCGAGAACATTCAGTACGGCGATATTATTGTCGAGAGCTCTTTTGAGAATGCCGAGGGCGATACGATCGAACGCTATCGCGTCATCAAGGCTACCGACCTGTTTGACCAGCAGGATACCTCCGGTTACGCCCAGTATGGGATGGATACTTACAAGGTGGCCGGCTCCAAGCTCGAGACCTCGCTGGTTTCCGCCTTTTATGTCGTCACGTCGGAGGAGTCGATCCAGGTTGCCGTCATCGGCGGCCATTCGAGCGGGGACATTACCGGGCTCGAGAGCCTGCTCAAGCAAAACAATTACGAGTTTACCACCATCAATGACCTCATGACCGAGGAGATTCCCGCCGAGACGCAGATAGCGGTCATCTATGCGCCGATGCAGGATTTTGATCCGTCCGAGATCGCCAAGCTGGAGCAATTCCTCAACAACGACGGCAATCTGGGCAAGGATCTGCTTTATGTCGCCTCGATCAGCCAGCCGTCTCTGCCCAATCTGGAGGATTTCCTCGCGGAATGGGGCTTTGAATTCACCAACGAGGCCGTCTACACCTCCACCGCGGGCAGCTACAATACCTACCCGTTTTATGTGTTCGGGCAGGCAGGCGACACCGATTATACCCAGTTTATGACCCTCGACTCCAGCCGGCGTATTTATCCCGTTCCCTACCGGGTGTGCAGCCTGCTGTTTGAGGACAGCGGCACACGCACCGCCGAGGTCATCCTGCAGTCGGACGAGGGGTCGGTCGGCATGCCGCTGGACGCGGATGAGAACTGGCAGGAAAGCGACGCCACCTCCCATGGGCCATTCGCCCTGGTAGCGATGACCACCCAGTATGACCTTTTGGGCACCACTCAGATGCAGGTGGAATCCCATGTGATCGTCTTTGCCAGCGAAAACTTCCTGCAAAGCGGGATTGTCGACAACACCAGCTTTTCCAACAGCACGCTGGCGCTGAATATTCTCAACGATGTGGCCGGTGTGGAGGCGCCCATCGAGATCCGCTCGCGGGAGATTGCCACCACCACCTTTTATGATCAGATCATGGGCACCCCGGCAACACTCATTATCCAGATCGTTTTCGTCGCCGTTCTGCCCATCCTGCTGCTCGTCATCGGGCTGGTTATCTATATCAGGAGGAAAAATCTATGACCGACAAGGAGCCTTTGAGCCGCCCTGCCGAAGAGCCCTCGAACGGGCCTGAGCCCTCTGCCGGGCAGGCTGGTACGCCGGATGTTCCCCCACAGGATGCCGCGCCGCCGGTTCCAACGCCGGAGGGCGAATCCGGCGGGGAGAATCCCGAGCAGGAGCATACCTATCCCAGTATCTTTGACAAGCCCGACCACACCAACCGTAAGCAGGCGAAAGAGCGCAGGCTGTCGCGCGGCGCGCGCAACGTCATCCTGACGCTGGTGCTGTGCATTGCGCTGGCGGGCAGCGCCTTTGGGATTTACCGCTTTTTGCCCAAGCAGGAGGAGGAAAACACCTCTTCCTCGGATATGACCCTGTCTCTGTTTGATTATTCCCAGTACGTCACCTACGACAGTTCCCTGACCGAGTCGGAGGGGGTCAAAAACATCCTGGTCACCAACCCTACCGGCAGCTATGAGGTTGTCTATTCCATTGTGGAGAAGACCCAGACCAACAGCGTTACCGGCGAGGAAGAGACCGGTCCGGCCATCGAATGGAGCATTGCCGGGCAGGAAGGGGTTCGGTTCGATTCGGATACGATCCAGTATCTGGTAGGCGACTTGCTCAAGGTGGTTTACACCACCGTCTATAACCGCGACGCCAATTCCCTCAACGCCGAGGGCATCACCCTGCGGCAGGAATGCGGCTTTGACAACCCCACCGCCACCATGACCGTCAACTTTAACGATGGGAAGACCTACACCATTTACCTTGGCTCCGAGCTTCCGACCGGTGGCTCCTATTACCTGATGCAAAGCGGCGACGACACGATTTATGTCGCCGAAGATATGGACGTCAGCTACTTCTTGCGGGGGGTATCGTATTATGTCTCCCAGCAGATGGTGCCCCTGTTGGAGGAGGGCGACGTCGACAGCTCTTATTTTGCCGACGGGCTGCTCAACCGTTTTGATGAAATCACCATCAGCGGCAGCAATTTTGCCCAGCCCATCGTGCTGGAGATGGCCGACAGCTCGCAAATCGCCGTGCCGACCGATTACCGCATGACCTCTCCCGTGCAGCAGGCGGCGGATACCGATACGGTCACGACGCTGCTCTCCCCCCTGGCCAATGGCCTGGAGGCCACCGAATGCCTGGTCATGAAAGCGACAAGCGCTGATATGGAGCAGTACGGCCTTGACAGCCCGATTTGCGAGGTTCGCTATGTGATCGACGGCGAGACCTATGTGCTGAGGGTCGGCTCCCAGGTACAGGAGGGGTATTACGCGGCCTCTTTCAGCGGCAATCAGAGCATTTTCCGGGTCGCCGAGTCGTCGGTTCCCTTTGCCTTTACCACGGCGGATGATTACCGCAGCATCCTGCTGTATGTCACCAGTATCACCGATGTGGCCAAACTGACGGTGGACGCCGTCAACGACAGCGGCAACCTCATCAGCGAAACCTTTACCCTGCGCCACTCGACCGAAGAGACCGAAAGCGGGTCGACCGCTACCCTGGTGGTCAACGACAGCGAGGGCAATGCCATTGTGGAGGATGACTTCCGTGAGTTCTACCAGGGGATCATCGGGCTGACGGCAGCCTCCTGGGTGGATGACGGCCAGCAGTCGGCTACCCCCAAGCTGACCATTACCCTGGAGTACCTGGATGGCTCCTCCGACGTCATCCGCCTGAGCGAATACTCCAGCCGGCGCTATTTCTATACCCTCAATGGGGAAGGCAGCGCGCTGGTGCTCGCCTCCTCGGTGGGGACCTTGCTCGACCAGTTCTCCTCTCTCCTTTACACCGGGAGATGACGTAACAAAACAAAGCAGCGGCGTGGCCTATGGCTGTGCCGCTGCTTTTTCCATGGGAATAATATGCGCTTCCCCAGCGCGCGGAGATTGCAGAAAGCAGTGTTGCGTCCGGATGTTATTGCAGATAAGGCCAGGGAGGGCGTAAGCCGTCTCCCAGCGTCCGCGCCCCCATTATGTCCATACGAGCGCAGGGTGATTCCACGCCCGGGCGTAGGGCGCGTACTCGAAAGGGGCGGGATTGCATCCGGCCGGCGTGCGGGTGGGAGCCGGCGCCTGTGCACATTGCTACGCAATGGCCGTTCGGCCGCGGGATAGCGGCGCGGTTTGGCTGGATATCCCGCTTGGACTACGTACCCGGCTTGGACGACACCCCCGCCGGTGTCAGGGGGGGCCGCCGCTCGGGCCGGCATACCGACGGGCGATGTCCAGCAGTGACGCAAGGATTTCCTCGGTGTGATCTTCTGCAAAATAGTGCCCGCCGTCCATCTGCTGAACGGTCAGCCGGGATGTGGTATAATCTCCCCATTCCCAAAGCGCCGCAGGCGGATTGAGGGCGTCGCCGCGCCCTCCTATGACCGCAATGGGGCACTCCAGACGCTGGTTGGAAGGGGTATAGTCGTCGTAAATGCGGCAGTCGGCCCGCAGCACCGGCAGGTAAAAGGCCGACAGCTCGGGGTCGTCCAGCCGGCCCTCCGGATCGCCTCCCATTTCCCGCACCTTTTGGATGAGCTGGGGATCGGGCAGCGAAGCAAGGCGGGCGAATTCACAGCGGCGGGCGGGGGCCCCCTGACCGATCGCCATCAGATGGCAGGGCAAAGGCGCGCCGTCTTGCCGCAGCCGGACCGCCAGCTCATAGCACAACACGGCCCCCATGCAGTGGCCCAGCAGCATGTAAGGGGTGGATAAGCCGGGGCGGATTTGCCGTGCGATGTCGTCGACAGCCTCGTCAAAGGAATCGTAAAAGGGCTCGTCCATGCGGTCCCCGCGTCCCGCAAGCTCAACGGGGCGGATGGCGATCCAGTCGGGCAGCCGCCTCTGCCAGGCGTAGAAGCAGCTGGCCGACGTCCCGGTATAAGGCAGACAGTAGACGGGCAGGGTTTGCATGCGGCTCTCTCCTTATGCTAATGGTGTGCGTACGGTTGCCCCGGCGTCCGGTGGTGCAGGCGCGAGGCGATTCGCCCGGCCATGCCCTGCAGCGACGGGTGTGCGTAAATTTCCTTGATATCCAGTCGGATGCAAAAGGCTTCCTCTATTTTGGCGCGCAGCCGTATGGCCTTTAACGATTGCCCGCCCAGCCGGAAAAATTCGTCCTGCGGCGCAATGTCCTCGACTTCCAATAATTCGGCCCACAAGGCTTTCAGGCGCGGGAGAATCTCGCCGGTCTGAGGCGGAGAAACCGCGCAGGAGTTCTCCTCCGTTTTTTTCGAGGGATGACAGGGGTCTGCGTCCCCTTCCGGCAAGGGGGGCGAATCTGGCCGCCCCCCGGCCGCGCGCGCATCCGCATGCTGCTGCCCCGGCGCGGGGGAATCCTGGCCGGGCGTGGGCGCCGTTTTGCCGCATGGGGAGGGGACGGCCGGCTTTGGGCCGACCCAGGGATTGGGCAGCGCCGCCGCGTCCACCTTGCCGCTGGGGGACAGGGGAATGGCGTCGATACTCTGGTAATGATCGGGAAGCATGTAGGCGGGCAGAAGCTCCCCGAGGCGGCGGTCGAGCTCCCCTTTGTCCACCGTGCGGGGGGCGGCCAGATAGGCGCACAGCCTCTCGTCGCCCGAGCGGTCGGGCTTGGCAACGACCGCCGCGTCGCCGGCCAGGCCGAGTGACAGCAGGGTCTGGCGGATTTCCTCCGGCTCGATGCGGTAGCCCCGCAGCTTGAGCTGCGCGTCGCCGCGCCCGAGGATTTCCAGCCGGCCTCCCTCCACCAGCCGGCCGATGTCGCCGGTGTAATAGCGCCGTTTCCCCGGCTGGCCGGTACGGATTTTTTGTTCGCTGCGCTGCGTATCGTGGAGGTACTCCAGCGCCACCCCGTCGCCTTCCACCACGATCTCGCCCGGCAGATAAGGGGGGCGGGCCCGGCCGTCCGGCCCGGCGATGTGGATGGTGTAATCGCCGATGGGATGGCCGGCTGTGATCCTGAGCGCCGGGGCGCTCCCCTTGGGGTAACCGCAGACGGTGCAGCAGACCGAGGTCTCGGTCGGCCCGTAGGCGTTGAAATAGTCCATCCGCCGGCTCCACCGCCCGGCCAGTGCGGCCGAGGGGGAGGACCCGGCCGTAATCATCCTGCGCAGGGTGGGAAGATCGGATGGCTCAAGCAGGCTGGCAAAATGGGGCGGCAGGGTCAGCACGCTCACGCCATATTGGGCAGCCTGACGGGTAAACAGCCGGGGATCGGTCCGCGATTGCTCAGGCAGGATAACCAGCTTGGCCCCGGTGAGAAAGGCCATCAGCATCTCCCACACCGAAGCGTCAAAGGATAAGCTCGCAAACTGGCCCACCACGTCGCCTGGGCCGATGCCCAGCTCCTGGCGGAAAAAGTCCCCCAGCCGGGCGATTCCCTCCCAGGGGAGCAGCACCCCTTTGGGCCGCCCGGTCGAGCCGGAGGTGTAGATCAGATAGGCCGGCGACTGGGGCGCAAGGGTTTCGGCAATGCTCCCATCGCCGGGGGATGGATACGTGCCGGCCGCAGGGAGCGAGCCCTCCTGCCATTCGATGGGAAGCACGGGCAGCCCTGGTGGGAGGCGCTGCTCGAGACCCGATGCGCACAGTACCGCGGCAGGCCGGCTGTCGTCGAGGATGGCGCGAACGCGTCCCGCCGGCAGCGAACGGTCGACCGGCAGGTAGACCCCGCCGGCCGCAAAGACGGCAAGCATGGCGCAGGCTGCCTCCATCGAGCGGCCGGCCAGCACGGCGACCGTCTGGCCGGTCTGCACGCCGCAAAGCGAAAGGCGGCGGCTTAGGGCTTGTACATATTGCCAAAGCTGGCCATAGCTCACGCTGCGTTCGCCCTCGCACAGGGCGATGTGCTGGGGCATGCTCCGGCAAATTTGCCCAAACTGCGCGAGAGGGCTGCGTGGCGCGAGGGCGCCCGCCCGCGCGGACACGGCGACGGCGGGCGGTGCAAGCTCGATATCGCCCACGCGGAGGCCAGGCTCCCGCACGGCGAGGGAAAGGATGCGCAGGGCATATCGCCCCATCTGGCGGGCCCACGGCGGAGAAATCAGCCCGGCGCGGTTTCGCTGCACCAAACGCCCGTCTGCGGTAAGGCGGGCGGTCAGCCCCATCTCCGGATATTGTTCATCCCACCCATCCAGGCCGGACGAGAGGAGGCCGCTGCAAACGCCGGGCGACGGCCCGTCAGGGCCAACCCCACGCAACGAGCCATGTATGGGCGACCCCGCACCGCCTTGCCCGCTTTGCGAGGGGGATGGGCCGTCCACCCTCCGCTCTTTCGGTGAAAGGGAGCGATCCGCCGCGTCGGCCCCATCCCATGGGCCGGACGTGGGGTTGCCGCCCGGCCCCTGCCCGCTGTTTGGGCCGGCGGGAGAAGCAAAGGACAACCGGTCAGGCATATCGAGCGCGAAGCGGTAGAGCCGGGGGTCAAGACCCTCCCACGCCTCCTGACCGGCCTGTGCTAGGCGATGGAGCTTTTGCAGGGTAGACTGCGTCAGCTCCTCCAGCCTGCGTTGGGAGCCGGCCGGTACGCGCACCGCGACAGGGCGGCTGCCCTCCCTGCCCGATACCGGGAGGCATACCACTGCCGAATCCTGCCCGGAGTACAGGGAAAAAAGCAGGGCGTAGGATACCATCATCAGCGCGGCTGGCATGAAAGCGTCGCTGCGTTCAAGATGTTCCAACCGGCGAAAAAGGGGCTCATCGAGGGGAAGGCAGCATTCCTCCCATCCACCCGCCGGCTGGGCAATGCCATCGGCTGGCAGCGGGGCGGGGCGAAAATCCCCCTCGAGCAGCTCTCGCGCGAGCTTGGAAGCCGGGTCGCGGCGGGATACACTCATGCCATATCCTCCTTTTTGCACTCCTTTAACAGGGCGGAAAACGGGTCGAATTCCTTATAAAATTCCCTGGCCATGGACAGCATCCCCCCGGTTTCCGGCTCGGGCATGCAGCGTCCGGCGACGCGGGCGCAGTAGCCGCAGTGGACGCAGTCGCTGCGGCAAAAGCCGGGTTGGTTGACAAAGGGGGTCAGAAAGCCGTCGAGGCTGCGGTTGTCGAGCGCCGGCTTGAATTCGTAGGGGCATCCAAACAGCTCGAGCAGGTCGATGAGGTTGCCGTCGTATCGCTGGGCAAAGTAGCATTCCACCGCCCGCACCGGATCCCCCTTCTGCACGGTGTGGCGGCCCTGCAGCTTAAAATAGCGGATGCCCGCCTGGTTGTACAAGGGGATATCCTCCGGCCGGATCCAACAGAGCTTGAGCCATTCCTCGGCCGCCTGCGCCCTGCGCAGCATGCATTTGTGGTTATAAAAGCTGCGAATCGCGCCGTCCGGCCCCTCGAGCGAATCGTGGCCGGTCTGGTTGTAGTGATAGGCGCGGTATACGCAGTCCTTGTGGCACAGGGAGTTGGCGATGACCTCCACGCCGGGGCCAAAGGCGGCTACTATCGAGCGGATGAGGTCAAATTTGCGCACGGCCGCCTCGTCAAGCACAATGCGGTCGACCCCCATGGCTTTGTACTGCGCCGCCTTGTTGGGGGTGTTGATCTGAGCGATGATCGAGGCCTTGGTTTGAAATCCCAGCCCGGTCGAGCGTACAATCTCGAGGACAGAGGGCAGCGCCACAGTCAGCGAACGCACGCCCGCCTCATACAGCCGTTTGAGATGACCGCGAAGCTGCCGCACGCCGTCGGAGGTAAATTCCCGGTTGCCCATGCAGGGGCTGTTGAGCACATAGTGAAAGCCGATGCCGCGCGAGCGGGAGTAGGCGATGTATTCTTTGAGCTCGTACAGGTCTACCCTTGGAATGTCATGGCAGTCGCGCCCGGCCTCCACCTCGTTTCCCACCGTGATCTGGCCGTAGGTCTCGCTCACGCGGCTGCGGCCGTCGGATTGATTGAGCCTTGCGTATTCATCAATCACATCGGCCTTGAAATCGGATGCAACGCAGTAGTAATTCATAACTCTCCTTTCAAAACGCGGGGACTGGCAAATGAGGGCCGCGGCCGGGCGGCCCAAGCTCCGGTGCGGCGCAAAAGGCGGTACGCCGGCTGGAATAACCGGCCTGGTGCACGGGGTTTCGCCCCCACCATGCTGGGAGGTACGGCCGTCGGGTCATACAAGCCCCGTGTGCGCCCAGGCTGTTTCAGCCGCAGGGATGTCTCCCTTGCCATAGCCGATCACCAGTCCGGCCCACCGGCCGACGCCCATCGCCTTTGGCAATACGGCGGTCGGGGCGTGGGCCGCCCCGCATCCGGACGAGCAAACACCCGCCCAATCGGTCACAGTAGCCCGCAACCAGCCTGGTGCATAGGGTTTCGCCCCCACCATGCTGGGAGGTACGGCCGTCGGGTCATTCAAGCCCCGTGTGCGCCCGGGCTGTTTCAGCCGCAGGGATGGCCCCGTTGCCTTGGCCGATCACCAGCCCGGTCCACCGGCCGGCGCCCATCGCCTTTGGCAATACGGCGGTCGGGGCGTGGGCCGCCCTACGGGCCGAGCAAACACCCGCCCAATTGGTCACAGCAGCCCGCAACCGGCCTGGGGCACGGGGGTTGCCCCCATCGTGCTGGGAGGTACGGCCGTCGGGTCATTCAAGCCCGCTGTGCGGCTGGCCGACAAAAGGGCCGTAATCGTTCATCCTAACAGGCAAAACCAAGGCTACAACGGCCTGCCCTCTATCGCTCGTCCTCTTTTTGGCGACACGGCAATCAAACGGGGGGCTAGCCGTACGGCGCATTGGACAGCCGCACTGCCATGCGCCGGCCAATCCATCGCCGGCGTCAGCCGAATCCGCCCCGCCGGTTGCCGTGGGGCCGCGCTACCGGCCTGCCAGGAAACGGATGTCGGCGCTCACCCGGGCAGCCGAGCGCTCGATGCTCTGGCGGGAAAAGCACCGGTTGTCATAGCGGTATACTAGCGTCAACCCCGTGCTGCGGTTTTGGATTTCAAAGGTAATCTGGTTGTCGGGGAAATAAAGGGTCTCCACACGCTCTAAGGTTATCCCCTCCGGCGGCTGGCCGGTGGCGGCGGGATAATTTTGAATCAGCGCCACGCTGTCGATGGAAAAGAAGGGGATGCTTTCGGCCATCGAAACATAGTCAAAGGGAATGTGCTGTAGCTGCTGAAACTCGGCCATGTCCCGGTGCACAGCCGCTATCATCTGGGGCAGGCCGGCCGCCCGCACGCGCAGCGGCAAGACGCTTAAAAAGGGGCCGACGCCCTGTTCGATAGCAGGCACCGGGAGGCTGCGGCAGGAAAATACCACGCCGATAACCAGGTCGTCGGCATGGTAAAGCCGCAGGGCTTCCCTGGCCCACAGGGCGGTGAGAATGGCGCCGGGCGACGCCTGAAACCGGCCGCAAAGCATCCTGACCTCCTTGTAGGAGAGGGGAAGGGCCGATTGAAGCGAGCTTTTGGAGGAAAAGGCCGCCGGCCCCTTTGGCCGGCTGACCGGCGGGTGGCGGTATCCCCGCAGCATCCGCCGATAGGCTGCATGGAGCGGGGCGGGGTCGAGCCGGCTTTGCCATGCCTGAAAGGCTTCAAAGGTATACTCCGGCGCAGGCGGCAGGGCTGGCGGCCTTTGGGAACCGTACTCCTTCAGCAGCCGGTCGAGAATCACCGAACAGCTCCATCCATCGTAAACGATATGGTGGGTATTCATGAGCATGTCCACGCCGCCCGGCCCGGGCAGAAGGAGCAGTTCAAAGCAGCCGCGCCGCAAATCGACGCGGTGGGTCCGACGCTGCGCTATCAGGGCCTTTCGCCCGGCGGGGCAGGTTGGCTCGATTTGGCGTATGAGCGGCGGGCCGGGGCGGTAAATCTGGCGCGGCCCGCCGCCATCCCTCCCCCAGCGTATCACGCTGTTTAGGATGGGATGCCGCCGGAAAACCGCCTGCCAGGCCGCGTTCAGCCGGCCGATATCGACTTGCCCGCGCAGAAAGAGATGCTGAAATTCAAAGTTGCAGTAGGATTCCGGCTCGGCAAAATAGCGCTGCATCATGGCAAGCTGGGTGTGCGACAGGGCATGGCAATGGAGATGTTGGCGCAAGGGTAGTCACCTCGTGGTCGGTCGTTTTGGGGCAAATGGGGGCGTTGGGAAAGGGACGCGGGTTCGTCGGGCCGGGAGGCTGGCACGGCCGGGACCGGTACGCCATGACGGGCGAGATGCCCCATGCCGCTATTCCCAAACCCAGCTGTCCAGCGTGGAAAAAGGCTTGGGCAGCGCCGGGCGGCCCATGGTCACCAGGCTGACGGTCAGGCAGGTGGCTTCCTCCCTCCAGATCAGGCCGTGCCGCAGACACTCCTGCCAGGCCGTCTCCAGCTCGCCCGATGCAAAACGGGCGCGCAGCGCCGCGTCGGGCCGGGGGGCTTGCAGGCTGTCGAGCAGCGCCAGGGCGGGGTTGGATATTTGGTATTCGCGCGCTTCTCCGCGGGTATCGATCAGCCGCCGGTCCTTTCGGTCGGCCAGATACAGCCGGGGAAGGCGATGGCCGTCGTCGGTTTTCCAACTCTCCTGCCAGCGGACGATTTCGCCGTTGATTTTTTGAATCAGCTTGATTTTTTCCCGCGTCATAACCTCTTCGATGCGGTCGTTTTGGTAAAAATAGGCGATCTGGTTCAGCTCGTCCATGCCAAAGGGAAAGGCGTATTCGAGAAACTCGGTCGACGGGGACAGCGCCAGGCCGTAAAGCTCCCGGCGGCGGACATAGTCGCCGTTGCGGTCATAGCTGATGCCCCACAGCCCGGTCGGGGGATACAGATGCCGGAGCTTGGGGATGAGCTCGAGCAGCCGATACAGCCGCCCGACCTCCTCGCCGGGGATGCCGCACAGCAGATTCCACAGCACCGAAATTCCGCTTTGGCAGCAGTCGCGCAGGAAGCGCAGGTTGCCCGGCCCGGTCATCCCCTTTTTGAGCAGGCCCAGCGTCGGGGTGTCGAGCGCCTCGATGCCGCACTGCACCATCGTGACGCGATACCGGCGCAGCGCGTCAAGCTGCGCCCCGCTCAGGCAGGCGCGCACCTCGTAAAAAATACGGGCGTCGTCGGGGATGCTCAGACGGGGGAAGACCCGGTCGATATAATCGGTCGGCAGGATGGAATCGACCGACCAGAAATAGCCTCCCCTTCCCCGGCCCTGATCGAGGATACGCTGCAAATACGAGACCGCCCGCTGGGGTTCCATCGCGCGAAACTCGATGCGCTTGTTATAATCGCAAAAGGTGCATTGGCTGCGCTCCCCCCACCAGCAGCCCCGCGAGGTCTCAAAAAAGACGACGGGGGACATCGATTCCAGCTCCCGCCTTTGCGCAAAGGAACGGTAAAAATCCCCGTAATCCAGATCGATCGCGCGGTCGATGTCCTCCTCCTCACTGCTTAACAGAAGAGTGGTTTGAGGCCGCCGCCGGTCCTCCGCAAAGGCGGCGATCGCCTCGACGGCGGCCCCGTATCCCGGCCCGGAGAGAAGGATATCCACCCCCGGGCAGTGGCGGGCGTAAACCTCCGCCGCGTCGTGATAGTTGTTTCCGCCCAGCAGGATCAAAGCGTTGGGGTTGACCCTGCGAATCGACCGGATGAGGGCAAGGTTGGGGTTGTGTTGCTCAAACATGGAGGTAAAGGCGAGCACGTCGTATTCGGCCAGGGCGTGGCGGCCGACCAGGCTGTCGAGAAAGCCGGAAAGCTTTTCCCGTATTGCCAGCAGCTGCGCGGCCGCGTCGGGATGCTTGCGAAAATAGCGGGCTAAAAATTCCCTCGTGTTGTCGGGGCTGTCGGGATAGGCAAGGGGGCGGAAAAGCCATTCGCCCACCCCGCTGAGACGCCCCCGCTTCATGGCGCGTTCCATGGCTCCGGCCGGGCTGCTTTCGGTTTGCCGGCTATGGTTGATGTAGACCGAGGTTCCGGCCAAATGCTTATAGGTTTCCACATCGATCAGGTCGAGAAAATCGTGCTGCAAATAGAGCAGCTCGACCGTATGGCGGGGGCCAAGCCGGCGGCGCAGGAGGGTCTTGAGCTGCTCCAGCGCGAGAGAGGGAAAGTCAAGCCGGGCAAAGGGCATGGATAAGAGGGCGACTTTCATACGGCATCCGGCTCCTTCGCACAGTAGTCCTGGTAGGTCCCCTGCCGCTGCATCTGTGCTTTGAGAAAATCAGCGAGGGCGTTGGCGCGGATATTCTTATATAGATCGACAATATGGATTTCCACCGGGAAGGTCTCCTTGATGCGCAGAAAGGCCTGGGTCATTTGGTAGGAGGTCCCCCCCAGCCTCGTGAAGCTGTCCTCCGGGGCGATCTCCATCTTGAGCACATCGGCCCAGATGCGCATCACGTCCCGAAGGACCGGGTCGCCGGTACCGGCTCGCCCCGGCGCGGGGAGAAGGGCGCTGTGCTCGCGCAGCGCGGCCGGGCTTTGCAGAGAAAGCGGCCGCTGAACGCCAGAGGCCGAGTAAAAGGCCCGCGGCCGGGCAAAGGAGGGCAGGCATTCGAGCCTGGAGCCGACCGCGTCGGGATCCCACGCCCCATCCAGGTCGAGGAAGCATTCGAGGTAGCCCCCTTCCGACTGGATTACCAGCGCCTCCCGGACGCCGGGGTAGCCCTCCATCCACACTGCATAGGCTGCCGGGGAGATTTCGCACCCGTGCAGCCAGAGGCTTGGTTCCGATTGGGGAGCGTCCGGGAGGGTAAGCTCCTCTATCCGTTCCCCCCGCGAGCAGGCCGTCGACCGCAGGCAGCGCGCCGCCGGTAAAGACTCCCGCGCGAATCGATAACATGGCGCATCCGGCGCGGGCCCATGCAAAACGACGTACCGCAGGGCAGCCAAATCACTGGCCGCACACAGGGAGAGCAGCTCCTCCACCCGGTCCGGCGGGCCCTCGACGTGGGTGACAGCCCCGTCGAGCAACGCCTCGAGCGCCGCGCTTTGGACGTCGCCGGCATCGATCCACTGCGCGCCGGCCAGAAGGCAGGAGCATAACACATAGGGATACCCTGGGGAAAGGGGATCGAGCAGGGACAGCACGCGGCTTTCGGCGGTTATGGACAGCCGGTTGATCCGGCTTTTGAGTCCCTCATCGGCCGTATGCCTTTCCATTCCCCGCACGCAAAGAGGGGGAGAGGAGCATGGCTCGAGCAGGTAACAAAAGGGCGGGGCGTGTTGGTCGGGCTTCCGTGGAGAAGCGGCGTTTGTCCCCTGCGCTGCCCCGGCGTTGTCCAATGCTTTGGGCCGGGGCAGCAGTGCCCTGGCCTCCTCCTCGCTCATGACGCCGGCCCCGGCAACAAAAAATGGAAGGCCATCCGCGGCAGCGGCCAGCATGGCGGCGGCCCTCTCCAAAGCGCTGTCCGAGCACAGGACAACCGGCTCGCCCCGCCCCTCCCTCGCCGGTTCCCGACGCTGCGCTTGGGCCTGCTCGAAAAGCGAGCGGTAAGAAAGGAATCCCGGGTCGTCATCATCGTTCAATGCGTTGGAATTCGCACGCCGGCGGACGGATTCCCACAACTGCGAGCCGAGCGAAATCATACTGCGGCCTCCTTGATCCTATGGTTTTCGCCGCCGCGGGGAACCCCTGCGCCCTCATGCGAAAACATGCCGCACACAGTGGGGACGATCCGGCGGTTTGGCACTAAAAATATTACCATTCCAGCGCTTCAAAAAACATGGCCGTCAGCGCGTGAAGCGGGGCGTTTTGGGGGCATTTCCACCGAAAAGGCCGCTGTGGCCGGTGTTGTGTAGAAACCATAGAAATAGGACATAGACATGAGCTGGCAGGGTGCGGGTAGGCCGCTGCGGCCTGTTTGGGCATGGAAAATTAAGGGGTGGGGGCAGGATGGGGTTCCCCACGCGATGTTTTTGTCCGCAAAATGAGGGGGCGCGCTTGACAAACCATAGCCCCTTTGCTATAATAAATTAGCTTTTTGGCTTTTGCATGTTGCAAAAGGCGTGCCGCCCAATATGGGATGCGATTTGCTGCCTGGAAAATGGAAACGGTTGGATGACAGCGCGAATGATCCAGTTATCGTGGGTCGCGTTCCAAGAGTACCATGATACACTGGTACAGCACGGAAGCTTGCGCATCCTATGGTTAGATACAGGCGCAGCCGGATGCGAATGGCAGCAACACAGCATAAGCGTTAACCTCGCAGGTGCGAGTTAACATACATGGAGCGGTATCGAAGTGGTCATAACGGGACTGACTCGAAAATTTTCGAAAAAGTGTCAGTTTTGTCCACCTAAAATCCAGTGTTTCTGCGGGCTCCCGCAGTTCGAAAAACCGAATATTTCGCAGTTCTTTCCGTCAGTTCTTTCCAAAAGTTTTGGGAATGATTTTCGGATTGATATATGGAGAGTTGTCCGAGTGGTCGAAGGTGCAGCACTCGAAATGCTGTGTCCCGAAAGGGACCTAGGGTTCGAATCCCTAACTCTCCGCCAAACACAGAAAAACCGCCTATTTTCAGGCGGTTTTCTCTTTTCATCCCCGAAATATCCCCGAATATTACTGAATTTTGTTCAAAACCTGAATTGCGCGTTCTTCTTCGCGGGGGTAAAGATGGCTGTATGTGTTCCATGTGATCTCAATTTTTGAGTGTCCAAGTCTTCTGGCAATTTCCTGTATATTAATCCCTTCGTTTGCAAGCAACGATGCGTGAGAGTGCCGGAAATCGTGGATGCGGATATGCGGCAAATCGGCTGCCTTGGCAAACATTTTGTTTTTGTTTTCAATACTGGTGTCCCTCAAACATTTGGAGCCGCCACAGACGCGGAATTCTTCGCTGTATCCGTCGATTTCCTGTTGCATGGACTTGTACTGCGCCAATATTTTTAGGAGCGGCTGAGGCGCTTGCAGGTCGCGATAGGAGGATCGATTCTTAGGCGGGGTTTCCCGGTCGGGGCCTTTTAATTTCTGCACAACGCTTCGCCTTACGTGAATGATTTCCCCCTCTATATCTGACCATTTGAGCGCGTTGATCTCCCCTTTTCGCATGCCAGTATAGTATGCAACTGCAAAAAACACATAGTATCCCCAGCCCGTGATGGTGCCGTCCTGTTCGGCGTAATCGCGGGCTGCCTTTATGTATGCTCGAAATTGCTCCGGCGTGTAATATTGAAGCTTTTCGGCCGGTTTATCAAAGTACGCCTCGCGGAAGTTGCCAACGCTCGCGAGCGGGTTTTTAGGCAGGTACTCCATCTTGACTGCGTAGTTGAGCAACGCCCGGAAAGCCGCGAAAATATTCTGCTTTGTGCAGATAGACAAATCCCGCCCGCCGATCTCGTTTTTCCATTTTTGTAGAACGGCGGTACTTAAACGGTCAATCCTGTATTCGCCCAAAGTCGGAAGTACATTCTGCTTAAGTATGCGCTTTGATTTATCCAATGTGCTTTCCCGGAGTTCGTGGGACATGGAAGCGGTATATTCATCAAATAGCCCCTGCACGGTCATACGCTTTACCGTCTCCTGCTGGCCTATCTCCGCTTTTAACTTGATTTCCAGTTCGTTTGCTTCGGCCAGTCCATAGGCTACCCGCTCCATCTGATGCGCCTTGCCGTCCTTATCAGTGAAATTGACGCGGACGCGGTAGCGCTGTTTTCCGTCCTTTTTGCCGCCTGCCTTTTGGATCGGCATTTCCTTTGTCCTCCTTTGATGTGCCTTTTGACGTAAACACCGCCCGCTCTTGCTAGAACAAAAACGGGCGGCACTTGATATGTTCGATCCGTTATTTTATGACGAGGCCTGCCCCATCTCGAAAGGTTCCGCTGGCTATTTTAATAATGTCATAAATCCAGCCGATGCAGAAACATCCTGCGGTGAATAGCCATATGATACCTGTTCCCACTTTGCCAACATAGAATCGGTGAATCCCTATAGCCCCTAAGAATATAGCCAAAATTAGCGCGGCAATTTTGTTTTTGTTGCTAACGCCTGGCCTATACCCACCATCAACGGGATTGACATTGTTGTTAATGATAATTTGCGGCTGAGGCTGAGAAATGAACTGTTCAACGGGCTGAACTGTAGGCTGTTGGTGTTCCACCACCGTGATTTGGGCCGGCGTTCCCTGTTCCCACTGCTGTTTTAATTGCTCAATACACTTTATAGACTCAGGACACATTCTATAATAGTACAGACTCCACTCAGCAAAATATTTTTCAAAGCGTTTTGTTTTAGCCGATTCTGTTTTTAATTGCTCAAGCTTTTCCATAAACGTAGCATAATTTCTTTCTATAAAACGGCCTTCTATGCTTGACATATTCGACATATTGTCTATTAATTGTTCTCTTGGCGAATGCCCAGGCAAAAAAATATTTAGCTTTTCGAATTTTGATAAAATATCCGTCATTTCTATAAGACGATCAATTGATTCAAAAAAAGTATTTATGTTCTTCGTCCCATTGATGAGGTTGACAATGTGGTCAAGTGTAGGCTTCTTGGTTTGATAATAGAATAATGCGCACTGCTTCAAATCGGCCAGCGTCATGTATAGAACATTATCCCCGCCATAAATTGTATCATTGTCCCCTTTAAAAAAATTCTGTAGTTCGAGGGCTTCGACTAGTGCCATTCCATAATCTTTTTCGCTTAATTCTTCTACAGGTTTTGCTTTGATGAGCAGCTTTCCATCAGGAAGTATGATTTGCTCATTCTCATTTAACGAGTGAGATAACCCCATGTTTTCCTCCTCCTTTTATATTCTTTAAAATTTCGCTCTTAGCTCGACTACCTTGCCTATAATCGAAACAGGCAAACTTTCAATATCATCATTGGAATAAAATTTGGGCTCGTAGGCCGAATTGCTGGGAATCAGCATAATGCCTGCGGGCTCTTTTTTTATGCGCTTTACTGTGGCCTCATCGCCATTGACTAATACAACGGCAATGTCGCCAGAATCGCAATCGTTCTGCTGGCGGACAATCACCACATCACCATTGGATATTTTGGGTTCCATACTTTGCCCCTTAATTTGAAGCGCAAAATAATCACCCGACGCAGCGGTTTGGGCATCGATTTCTTCATAGTCCAATATATCCTCAATCGCCTCGATGGGCGTTCCGGCCGCCACCTTTCCCAGAACAGGAATCCATTTGCTTCCCGGCACAGACGGCTCGGGAGGACCTCCTGGAGTAGTTTCGCGCCCAAGTAGATAATCTACCGACACACCAAAGAAGTCTGCAAGACGTTGCATGGTGTCGAAATTGGGTTCGCGCTTCCCAGCTTCCCAACTCCCCACTGTAGATTGGGCCACCCCAAATTTGTCGGCAAAACTATATTGGGAATAACCGGCTTGTTCTCTTAGCTCTTTTAAGCGTATGCGAAACATTATTCTCACCTCTTGTCTCTATATAATCACAAATCGTAATCATTATCAATAAAAAAATAAATTTTTCAAGAAAATAATCTCTAAATGAGTTGACAAACGCATTTAGAGATGATATAATAACCGCGAAATGAGTTTACAGGAGGTGACACCTTGAGAACTTGGCTAAAAGAACTCCGTATAGCTGCGGGATATTCCACCTATAAGGCGGCAGAGCTGTCCGGCATTTCTCAAAGCTATTACGCATCAATTGAGGCAGGGGTTCGCGGAAATCCTCTAAATGTGGATGTAGCCAAAAAGATAGCCAAAGCTTTGGGTTTTGACTGGACAAGATTCTACCAAGACGTAGACCAGAAAGGAGCATAAAAAATGAACCACGAAAGCATCCGGGAGTTTAGAACGGTAAGAGGAGAAGAAGAAACGAACTCCTTGTTGGCAACGGGGAAATGGCGCGTAATCAACCTTGAATATGAGGACGAAGGCATAGTAGCCACTCTAGCGCGTATCAAGGCATAAAAAATCCCCGCCGAAGCGGGGAGGAAAGAAATAGTTACATAGCTAGGAAGATGGGATTCAACAGGGCAATGGCGATAATTACTCCAACCACTGCCAAGACTGTAAAAAAACACAAGGATACTTTTGATTGTATTAATCCGTATTAATATCTTGTATGGCGAGTTTGGGGCTAACAGCGCATACAGGCGGTATCGAAACTTCTTCTTTTGTTAATGATATCTTGTTTGGATACTTATTAACCTCCGCATAAAGCTTTATGAGCCAATTGGTTGTGAGCATATCGGTGTCATCTAACTTCCAACCTATGAGGTCATAAAATAATTCAGCTGTACTAATGCAGTCGCCTAACGCTCGATGTGGGTATAGGTTTGTGATACTAAAAAATTTACATAGGTTTTCAAGAGAAAAGCTTTCTACATCGTATGAATTTGGATGGTCTCTCGATGATTGAAGTGAATATTTAGCCAATTTTAAAGTGTCATAGTATTTACGATTGCCAAGTACATCTAACCCATATCGGTATAAAAACTTTAGGTCAAATTTCAGATTGTGCCCGACTAAATTATCATTACCTATAAACCCTTGCAAGCTCGGGATGATCTGACTAAACTGCGGAGCATCTTTTACCATATCATCGGTGATGTTATTGATTGCAGATGCAGTAAGAGGAATCTCATGCCCCGGGTTAACTAAAGTGCAAAATATTTCGACGGGTATAAAATCACGGCATCTGACAGCGGCAACTTCAACTATGCCGCATGAATAAGCAGATAGACCTGTAGTTTCTACATCCACCACAGTAAAGTCTTTTATTTTGTCTAGGTTGCTTTTTTTGGTTATGTTTGAATAGGTTAGCTCTGCAATATCAGACGTTCTATGGAGCTTAACTTTACAATCATCTATGCTGAGTGAAGCTCTTGGGATTGCATGTATTGCCATACGACGTTCTTCCAACAATTCTTGCTTACGTTGCTCAGCTGCTTGTTTGCGGCGCTCATCATCAGCACGATCCAATTCAAGTTGTATTTTGTATGCTTTTTCATCTCTTCTCACATTGCCGATTATCCAAATTGGAATGCCAATACAAGCTATCACCATTGCTGCTAACATTTTAAATATTGCATCAAATGCATCGACGCGATACACCATTGGAGACAAGAATAGAATGGCAGCCAAAATTGTTATAATCATACCCACATAGCGCATATTTATCCCCCCTTCGACCAAATACTACCATATTCCAATAATTAATACAATATTCCATATATAGAAATTAAGCGGATAAATTGAGCGATTTTCACAAAAGGAGGTGCAAGATGAATACAGGAGGATTAAATAGGGAGCAAATAACAATCCGCCTCCCGGCTGATCTCAAACAACAGAT
This sequence comes from uncultured Eubacteriales bacterium, assembly GCA_965145485.1. Taxonomy (GTDB): domain Bacteria; phylum Bacillota; class Clostridia; order Oscillospirales; family Acutalibacteraceae; genus CABQCM01. Next base: position 21,362 of record CBCTCU010000045.1, read on the forward strand.
ACAGCGGAAAGCGGATGATACGTGGCAAAGCTTTAATACAATGGTTATTGTTCTTCTTCGGAAAGCTCTGGAAGCTGAATAGGGCCGTGTTCCTTTTCGTAAGCGGAAACTACCTCTTTTAACTGGAATTCAATTTCCTTGTTTACCGATCTGCCACTGTATGCAGCAATCACTTTTATTTTCTGCATAACGGTTCTATCAATACGCAATGGATAGGGATTCGCTTGTATGGCCATAATCACCACTCCTTTGATATCAATTATATATCCATATGACATCTTCGTAAAGTAATCAAATAGATATCATTTAGATATTGACATCCACAAAATAATGTGATAGTATAGATATCAAAGATATCATAAAGAGGTGAAACCATGGCAAAGATAATGACAGTCCGCGCACCGGATGAACTGCAAAAAATCCTGAAAGAGTGCGCCAAAAAGCTAGGTTTTCCAAGGAATGCCCTGATCCTTCAAATTTTGCAAGCTTGGGTCAAGCAAAATTACAAGCAGTAAGCAATGTGAGCGATTTTCACCAAAAATAAAAGCCCCGCCAAAGGCAGGGCCGGTAAGGAAGGTTATTTATCGGTTAATTTCGGGGTTATCGGTTCTACCGGCCAAATAATCCAGAGATACATTGAAGTAGTCAGCTAGAGCACACAAGGTATTGCAATTTGGGTTATCTTTGCCATGCTCAAAACGGCTAACAGCAGATTTGGTAATTCCCACAGCTTCACAAAGACTAGCAACGGTCACATTTGACGATCTACGTAAGTTTAGGAGACGCTGCGCAAAAATTTCTTTTGAAAACACGAAAATACCCCCTTGACAATTGAGTGATGCTCAACTATAATGAGGCCACAAGAGTTAAGCAACACTCAACATCAAAGAGAAAGGAGGAAAGATGAAACTTATGTTGCGGCAAGAACGATTAAGACGTGGATGGACACAGCAGTATGTCGCTGAAAAAGCCGGTGTGACAAAATCAGCGATTTTACTACTGGAGACTGGAAAGACAAAACCATCCTACGACGTTCTTGTTAAACTCTTAGACCTATTCGACTGTACTGATCCACGTCTGC
>CBCTCU010000046.1:0-21068 GCA_965145485.1 uncultured Eubacteriales bacterium
ACTGTTGGCAAAACGCGAGCGCGGTGTAGCCGCGTGCCCCGGATTATACAAAATATCGCGTTTTGTTTGTCCGTCGCAACGGTCATACAAAACGCTTATATTTTGTACCGGAGGAGTGGGCGCGGCGGCTCGCCAACGCCGCGCCCGCCCGGAGGCTTGTAATCCGGGGCTATGCGGCTACGCGCGCGGACTTGGTTCTTTTTGGCGGTGTGCGGAGCGCGCAAGGGCGACGCGCCCGCCTTGATAGCTAGTCCTTTGCTCTCAGCCTATTGTTCCTCCGCTGTCTCTTATACTTGACTAAGTAACACAAAGCGGTAGTCCTGTTGGCTTATGGCGGCGAAAGGCTCTTGGAAGATCGAACGGTACGGCGATGAATTTAAGCTTATTTTGTTCAATTGTAATACATTGGGTGGGCAAAAGTCAACTCGCGCCCGAATCCATGATCTTTATGACGCGTATTTCTTGGAAGATGGCGATATCATTTTTCACCCTGAGGGCGTGGAGCTTGTGGAAAACTGCTCCGCGTCAGAACATATGTTCGAGCTTTGGAGGCGGGAGGAATTAGCCCGCATGGCCCGCAAAGACGCGCCGCCGTCCTGTCGCCTTTCTCAGTCCATCAGCCGCGCCCGCAGCCGCGTTTTTGAGCTTGCACGGTGTAACGAATGGGACTACTTTATTACGCTGACCTTAGACCGCTTGAAACAGGATCGGCACGATCTTGACCTTTACCGCTCCCAGCTTGGCATGATGGTTCGCAACCTCAACCGCAAGGATGGCTATGATATTAAATACCTGCTGGTGCCCGAGCAGCACAAGGACGGCGCTTGGCATCTTCACGGCTTTGTGCGCGGTATCCGTGATGACGACCTCATACGCAACCGCTTTGGCTATCTCGAATGGAAAAGCCATGCCCGGCGCTTTGGATTTACCTCGCTAAGCCCCATACGATCCCACGAAGCGTGTAGCCGCTATATCACCAAGTATGTTTCAAAAGACTGGTCGGAGGGGATGCTCCGCAGCGGCGCGCATCTCTTTTGCGCCAGCCAAGGTCTCAACGGCAGGCAGGAGGTGCGGCCCTCCGCACCCGGCAAGCTGCCCGACCTCGAATGGGACTATATCAACGAGTATGTCAAAATCCGTTGGTTCCGCAATCAGGACGAGCTTGTCAAAGCTCTGGGGGAAGGAGGTGACCACCTTTGACCCTCGAAGAGCTCGGCAGGGAGTATCTGGATCGATCGGATGCCCTTTACCGCCAATGCTGGGCGTTGGAGCGACAGGCTTCCAACCGGCGCGGCAAGGCTTCCCGGCGGCTGCGCTGCCTTTATGCCGATGCTGACCGCTGCCGGTTGGTCGGGCTTTACCTGATTCATTACCGCGACACCGAAGGCCCGTTCGCCCGCTGCGATCCGCCTTGGTGATGGCATCGGTTGTCGCGCGCGCGGCATCGTCGGCCTCGCTCGCAGGCCCGCGTATTTTTTGTATATTTTTGTTTTTATAAATGCGAGTTAACTTTTTAGGGAAAGGTAAGTGACGCGCAAAATGGCAGTGACAGCGCATATCAGCAGGGCAAATCTGAATCATGTACTGAGTGCTTTGACCTATGAAAATCAACTTGTGATCCGGGTTGCCATGGCGACCGGGCTTAGAGTAGGGGACGTGCTCTCTTTGAAAACCTCTCAGCTTGCGCCGCGGTTTACCGTGCAGGAGCAGAAAACCGGCAAGAACAAGCGTTGCTCCATCGGCAAGGGGCTATATCAGGAATTGCTCAAACAGGCCGGGAAGGTGTGGGTTTTCCCACACCGCACCGATGGCAAAAAACACCGAACCCGCCAAGCCGTTTACAAGGATATCAAACGGGCGGCCAAGCTCTTTCGCATCGACGGTAACATTGGCCCACACAGCATTCGCAAAATGTATGCTGTGGAACAGTTTCACAAAACAGGCGATTTGAACGCGGTACAGAAGAAAATGAACCATGCGTCGCCAACTGTCACCATGATCTACGCTATGGCCGATCAGTTGACAAATCGTGGCAAACGTGGTAAACTCAAACGAGGTGAATTAAAGTGAAAGAGCGAGTTGCCCGCGTGAGTATTAAAGTTGAAACGCTGGAAAAAGTGATAACGCTCATCGAATGCGGCGACTGGGAAAATGCGGTAAGCATTTTGAGGTTTGCCAGCAAAGTTGAGTTGCGCAGAATAATAAGAGAAAAAAGGCGAAAATGCTACCTTGAAATGAAAAAGGCGCTGGAAGCGGACGACATGGAAACAGCAAGGGTTAAAGAGCGAGAGCTAGAGATATATGATCGATATGTACTGTAGAAAGGACGGTGGAAAGGCTTCGCTTTGCTATGTTTACGCCGTCGCGGGCTTTGCTCGATTGCGTAGCAATCGACAAAAACGCGCGGCTGTGCACCGCCGCAGCGGTGCGGTATCTCGACGCGACGCAATGCGGCGCGGAGACGGTGCACACAGCTTGATGTGGACATGATAGGTACTGTTGGCAAAACGCGAGCGCGGTGTAGCCGCGTGCCCCGGATTATACAAAATAATCATTTTGTATAATTGCCCACTCGACAATTATCGCGCGCCGGTCAATATCCCCCCCCGGCACGCTTACAATTTATACAATTGGTTCGACGAGTTATTCTATCTCCTTACAACCTTGAGAAAAAAACATTGAATGGAAAGGATGTGATCGTGTGTATCAGGACGAAATATCTTTGGCGCCAGAGATCGTTCGTGATTTTCTGCATTACGTCCAAGTGATACGAGGCAAATCCAAGTTAACGGTAGAAGAATATTATTTGGACTTAAAAACATTTTTTCGCTTTATTAAAATTCATAGACAGATGGTTGACAAATCCACCCCATGGGATGAGATTGACTGGAGCGGCGTGGATATCGCGCTCATCAAAACGATCAGCTTGTCGGACGTGTATGAATTTATGACATACTGCATCAATGAGCGGGGCAATAAAGCGGCTACCCGCGCTCGCAAGACCTCTACCCTGCGCACTTTTTTTGGATATTTGACCAATAAAATGGGCCTGCTTTCGGTCAATCCGGTACAGGAATTGGAAGTGCCCAAGCAGCAAAAAAAACTACCCAAATACCTGACTTTGGACGAATGCCTGGAGCTTTTATCCGTGATCGACGGGCCTAATCGAGAACGAGACTATTGCATCATGACCTTTTTTTTGAATTGTGGATTGCGTTTGTCCGAGCTATGTGGGCTCAATCTCTCCGATATTGGGCAGGACCATACCCTCCGTGTGGTGGGAAAGGGCAATAAAGAACGTATGGTTTATTTGAATGCAGCCTGCCTGTCCGCTCTGGAGGCTTATCTGAAAGTACGCCCCCACGATGGAGTAATTGACAAAAAGGCCCTTTTTCTCAGCTGCCGAAAAAAACGCATCAGCAACAAAACGGTACAGCATTTGGTTTATGTTTATTTGGAAAAAGCTGGATTGGGAAACCGCGGCATGTCGGTGCACAAGCTCCGGCATACCGCGGCTACGATGATGTATCAGCACGGACATGTGGATATCCGAGTCATCAAAGACGTTTTGGGTCACGAAAACCTGGGAACCACTGAGATTTATACGCACCTGTCCAATGCTCAGATGGAGCAGGCCACCAGCTCCAACCCGCTGGCTCAAGTCAAGCCAAAGCAATGAGCGGTTAAATACGAAAATCGGTTACTACCTCTTTGGAGCAGCATTCCGGCGAATATCTCCAAAAATCCATATGGTTATCAAAAAAACGGTATTGCAGTGGGCGGCGTTTGCATTCCCCGTCAAAAGCGTCGATGATAATGAGCTTGATTTTCATTTTATCGGGCAGGATGCTTTTTATGTAAACACTGGCTAACTGCCCTTCCTCTATCCCCTCCTTTGGCTCGGCCAGTCCCGCCAGATTCGGGGATAGCTCTACAAAAGCGCCGTATGGCTCCACCGTCCGAACGATGCCGGATACGGTTTCGCCTTGATAAAAATCGGCGGCATTTTCTTCCCAGGTGCCCAACAATTCTTTGTGAGTCAGGCTGATCCTGCCCTTATCGTCCCTTCCACGGACAACCACGCGAATATCGTCGCCCGGTGAAAAACGGTCGCAGGGGTGGAATATCCTGGACACGGATATCGCGTCGATGGGGATCAAGGATACAATACCGCAGCCAATGTCGCAGAAGGCGCCGAACGGCTCTAAATGGGTCACGCGCGCGGGAATGACGTCGCCGCTGGTCAACCGGTTTATAAAAAAGTCTAGGCATTGCTGTTGCGCCATCCGGCGAGATAGCCATGCGATGATATTGCCCTGCGCGTCTTCCTTTAGCGAGGTGATGATAAAGGACACCGGCTTATTGACACGGGATATCAGCGCAATGTCTCTTGCGGTACCTTCCCGGATTCCCAATGCTCCCTCGTCGCGTGGAATCACTCCGCGGATTCCCCCAAGGTCGACAATGAGGTTATGCTCGGTATCGCACACGAGCGCTCTCGCTTCCAGGATCGTTTCCTTTTCACACGCTTCCGCCAGCGAGTTAAGAGATAGGAATGCGCGTTTGTTTTGATCGGTTTCCATCAGCCATCCTTCGGGAAAAAACTGCTTCATTCTTGTCATCCATTCCGCCTCCGCGCACGGCCATTATTTTGTCGTTGCTTCCAACGATGCGGCACAGCATTGCAACGCACGGAAATGCAATCTGTTTTGCTGCGTCTATCAGAGTATATGGCGGTGGGAAATGAGATATGAATGAATTTGTCCTACCCTTTCGCAACGCTTTCTTCCATGTGCAGTCCGCCAAGGCTGCGCATCATGCTGGCGCAGGCGCGCCCCATATCATCGATCACTGTGACAGAAAGCACCGCGTCCCGGCGCAGGTCCGGTTCGATGGTCCCCTGCGCGTCGTTTCCGTGATCTTCCATCCCCTTGTTGTCGCTGGTAGCGCCGTATACGATGCGATTCGCCTGGTTGTAATATCCACCGATCGAACCATCGGTGCGCGCGCTCTGATGATTGGCGGACTTCCTGCGGGACAGAATATGGATATGCTCTATCCCATTCAAGTGAGACCGCATATAACGCGAAGCAATCTCGGCTGCGTCGACCGATTCAAATTCTGCTTTGACTTGGATGCTCATGCTATTCTCCTCCTTTAAATGATGGTCTGTAATGCTATTGTTGGCCGACGCACGCAAAATATCGCAGAAAAGAATTGCCTTTGTTAACACACCTATGATATAATGATTACCAATAGCTGAATTTTGCGCCACCTTATTCCATGTGCAATGATGCTGTTCGCATTCATATCCTGTGCTTGCAGCGTTCGTGTTGCTCCATGGACACACGGCGGGAAAAGCGTTGCCTTATTACACGCCAGGCGGCGGAATGGTTGCTGAGGTGAAAGTATGGACATCCGTGTAGGCGATGTTCTGTGGATGAAAAAGCCGCATCCCTGCGGGAGTCAGCAATTTCTGGTTCTGCGCATTGGGATGGATTTTCGCATCCGTTGCACCGGGTGCGGGCGCGAGGTCATGGTGCCGCGGGCAAAATGCGAAAAAAACATCAAAAAAGTAATTCGAGAGCCGTTGGAGGACCGTCATGTTTGAAAAGCTCGGCGACGTTGTGCGCCATTATGAAGATATTTCCGATCAGCTTCAGGATCCGGCCGTAATCGGCCAGCAGGATCGCTATCGAAGCCTGATGAAAGAATATAAGCAACTCACCCCCATCGTAGAAAAATACCGCGAGTATGAGAAACTGCGCGCCTCGGCCGAGGAAGCGAAGGGGATGCTCGACCAGGGTGGGCTGGACCATGATTTTAAGCTCCTGGTAGAGGAGGAGTGGGAAACAGCCCGCGCCGGCATGGAGGCAGCGTCGGAGGAGCTCAAAATACTGCTGTTGCCAACCGACCCCAACGATGAACGCAATGTTATTGTCGAGATACGCGGTGGCGCCGGCGGGGATGAGGCGGCGCTTTTTGCCGCCGTGCTTTATCGAATGTATACCCTGTATGCTGAGAGCAGGCGGTGGAAGACCGAGCTGGTCAGCGCTAACGAGACCGAGTTGGGCGGATTCAAAGAAGTGAGCTTTATGATCGAGGGTGAGGGCGCTTATTCCCGGCTCAAATACGAAAGCGGCGTTCACCGGGTGCAGCGGGTGCCTGAGACCGAGACCCAAGGGAGGGTTCACACCTCGACGGTGACGGTGGCCGTACTGCCTGAGGCGGAGGATGTGGAGATTGAGATTAACCCGTCTGACCTTCAAATCGACACCTTCCGCTCGAGCGGCGCTGGCGGGCAGCATATCAACAAAACCGAGTCGGCTATCCGCATCACCCACCTGCCCACCGGGCTCATCGTGGAGTGTCAGGACGAACGAAGCCAGCATAAGAACAAGGAAAAGGCTTTAAAGGTACTGCGTTCGCGCCTGTATGACATCAAGCAGGCCGAGCAGACCGAGCAGATCGCCAGTGAGCGCCGTTCTCAGGTCGGCACCGGCGACCGCTCGGAGCGCATTCGCACCTACAATTACCCGCAGGGAAGGGTCAGCGATCATCGCATCGGTCTCACCCTGTATCACTTAGAGGCGATATTAAACGGCGATCTCGACCAGGTGATTGACCCTCTAATCACGGCCGACCGGGCGCAGAAGCTACAGCAGGCACAGGCGACCGGGGGGGCTGAACAATGACGACCGAATGGGTACCGCTCGGAACCCCTCCCGATCCACAGGCGGTTAACCGGATTGCCGAGCTGCTGCGAAAGGGCGGTCTTGCGGCCATACCCACCGAGACGGTATACGGCCTGGCTGCTAACGCCTTGGATGAAGATGCGGTGCGGCGTATTTTTGAGGCCAAGGGGCGTCCGCAGGACAATCCCCTGATTGTACATATTGATACCATCGACATGCTCAAAAAAGTGGTGTGCCAGGCGCCGGCCAACGCAATGGCTTTGGCCGAGCGTTTTTGGCCCGGCCCGTTGACCATGGTGCTGGCGCGAAATCCGCAGGTTCCGGCCTGCGTGAGTGCGGGGCTGGATACGGTCGCTGTCCGTATGCCCTCTCACCCTGCCGCCGCGGCCATCATTCACGCCTGCGGACTACCTCTTGCGGCCCCTTCCGCCAACCGTTCGGGCAGCCCCAGCCCGACTACGGCAAAGCATGTCCTCAGCGATTTGAATGGACGTATCGACGCCATAGCCGACGGCGGCCCCTGCACGGTGGGGGTGGAGTCGACGGTGATCAGCCTGGTTTCGGAGAAGCCCCGCCTGCTCCGGCCGGGAGGGATCACGCCGGAGCAACTGGCCGATGTCCTGGGCGAGATTGAGATCGATCCCGCCGTCACGGGAGAGATGGTCAGCTCGGTTGCCTCCTCTCCGGGAATGAAATACAAGCATTATTCGCCCAACGCCGACGTCATTATGGTGAAGGGTTCTCTGGCGCAATTTCAAGAATTTACCGCCGCGCTCGATCACACACAAGGCGTTTTTGCCTTGTGCTTCGACGGGGAGGAAGCTATGCTTCCCCTCCCCTGCGTCACGTATGGCCACGCCGACCGGCCGCAGGAGCAGTCCCAGCGCCTTTTTGCCGCGCTGCGGGAGCTGGACGAACGGGGCGCGACAAAGGTGTATGCCCGATGCCCTGATCCATCCGGCATAGGGCTTGCTGTCTATAACCGGTTGCAGCGGGCGGCGGCTTTTCAATTGATTGCGCTATAAAAGAAGCAAAGCTGCGCAAACTAAACGGGTGATTTCCAGATGAAGCAAATGGTAATAGGCCTTACCGGCCCGATCGGCGCCGGTAAATCGAGTGTATCCGCCCTGCTGCAGGCAATGGGGATGCACTGTATCGACGCTGATGTTGTGTCCCGCCAGGTTGTCATGCCGGGCTCGGATTGTCTTAAAGAATTGACGCAGGCGTTTGGTGAGGGGATTTTGGACGATGGGGCGCTCAATCGCAAAAAGCTCGCTGCGGTCGCCTTTTCCAACCAAACGAACCAGCGCAAACTGGGCCAGATTACACACCCTTATATTACAAGGGAGATTGTTCGTCAAATCGAAGCCCTGCCGGAATCTGCCACCGTGGTGGTGGAGGCTACGTTGTTGTTCGGAAGCCCGATCGAGCCGCTGTGCGGTGCTACCGTGGCTGTGGTGGCTGACGATACAGTGCGTCTGGGGCGCATTCTAAAGCGCGACCATACCGACCGTGAATCCGCCCTGGCGCGGATGCGGGCCCAGCCGAGTTGTGAGGAATACCAAAAAAGGGCGACATTTACGGTCGTCAATAACGGCGGATATGACGAGCTAAAACGGCAAAGCGAGCGATTGTACCACATGCTGAAGGAGGCGTGCGAATGAAAAAAAAGAGGCGTCTTCTTAGAAATCTCTTGTGTTTCGTTCTGATTGTAGCGGCAGTCTTTTTTGGCTCCAATCTGGTGATGAAGCAGATGTATCCTATAAAATATGAGGAATACGTAGAAGAATATGCCAGCCAGCAAAACCTTGAGCCGGAGCTGGTCTATGCGGTGATTAAATGCGAAAGCGGCTTTGATCCTCAGGCCGTATCGGTTGTGGACGCCAAGGGATTGATGCAGATAACCGATGAGACGTTCGAGTGGCTGCAAACCAAAACCAAAGAATCCATGGAACCCACCGCCCTGTTTGACCCTGAAACCAGCATTCGATACGGCACCATGCTGTTACGGATGCATTTGGATGAATTCGGCGATCTGTCGTTGGCGCTGGCCGCCTACCACGCCGGCCGCGGCCGGGTGAACCAGTGGATTGACGAGGCTGAGAGTGCGAACAGCACCGAAATTATACAATACGAAGATACTCAAAGCTATGTTTCCAAAGTAACCGAAGCCAAAAAGGTATACGAAACCTTATATTAAGATAGAAATGGAGTGTAAGCTATGGAAGAGAAAACTGTGGCGGCCAAACGCAAGGAAGAGCTTTTTGAGCAGCAGAAAAACGGTTGGAATATTGTCACCGACAACACAGCCGAACGGGCATTTGAATTTTGCGAGGGCTACAAGGCTTTTCTGGATGCGGCGAAAACCGAACGCGAGGCTTGTGCGGCGGCCATTCAGTTGGCCGAAACCGCCGGCTTTGTGGAATACGACCGTGAGGCGGTCTACCAGCCCGGCGACCGGGTTTACCGGTGCAATCGGGGCAAATCGGTCATCTTCGCCGTGATCGGCCGCAAGCCCATTGCCAGCGGCGTGCGCATTGCAGCGGCTCACATCGATTCGCCGCGCCTTGATTTAAAGCAGCATCCGCTCTATGAGGACAGCGACCTGGCCTTTTTTAAGACGCACTATTACGGCGGGATTCGCAAGTATCAGTGGCCTACTATCCCCCTTGCGCTCCACGGTGTGGTGATCCGGCGCGACGGCACGGCGGTCACCGTCTCGATTGGCGAGGAGGAATCCGACCCATGCTTTGTTGTGACCGACTTGCTGCCCCATCTGGCGGCGGAGCAATCCAAGCGCAAGCTATCCGACGGTATCCGTGGTGAGGAGCTAAACATCCTGATCGGCAGCAGGCCCTTTAACCGCGACCCCGAAAGCGAGCAGGTCAAGCTGAATATACTCCATATACTCCATCAAAAATACGGTTTGATTGAATCGGACTTCATCTCGGCGGAACTAGAGGCGGTGCCGGCTTATAAGGCGAGGGATATCGGTTTTGACCGTTCCATGCTGGGGGCCTATGGGCACGACGACCGTGTCTGCGCCTACCCCTCGTTGCAGGCGATCCTTGACTGCAAGCTGCCTGAGAAAACCGTTCTGACCATCCTGACCGATAAAGAGGAAACCGGATCGGACGGCAACACCGGCCTCAACTCGGCCTATCTTGAAAACTTTGTCAAGGACCTTTGCCGGATGCAGGAAGCCGACGCCTGGGAGGTGCTCTCAAGGTCAGAGTGCCTTTCGGCCGATGTCAACGCCGCTTTTGACGCTACCTTTGCGGAACCCTTTGAACGGCGCAACGCCAGCTTCCTCAACCGTGGCGTCGTGGTAACAAAATACACCGGCTCGAGAGGGAAATACGATACCTCCGATGCTTCGGCCGAGTATGCCGGCCGGATTCGCCGGTTGCTCGACGCAAACCATGTCGTTTGGCAGACGGGCGAACTGGGTAAGGTCGACGCCGGTGGCGGCGGCACCGTGGCAAAGTATATTGCCGCCCTCAATGTGGACGTGATCGATATTGGCGTGCCGGTGCTATCCATGCATTCGCCGTTTGAAGTGGTGTCCAAGCTGGATGTGTATATGACATACCAGGCCGTCTCTGCCTTTTTTGGCGATGACTAAGTTCGTCGTATGCGGGGTAACGCTGTCAGCACTGCGATGATTCCGTTTTGAGGGCATCAAACTTGTGCCGGCGTATATCACGCACCATACGCCGCGCTCTATATCAGAGGCCTCTTTGAGTTTGAGCCGATTTCTCCAAACCAACGCCCCGCAGACCGAATGCCTGCGGGGCGTTTTGTATCGTCTTTTTATCACTCGGCCACAACGCTGATTCTCTGCCGAATGTGATTCCCATCGACTGCCTCGTCAACCATGGCGATGGCATAGTCCGCATAGCTGATGACGCTCTCCCCTTTGGAATTGAGGATTATCTCCTCACCGCCCAAAATATACTTGCCGGTTCTGGGGCCATCGGCCTGAAAGTCACCCGCGGGGCTGATATACGTCCATTTTACATCGTTGCGCTGGCGCAGCTGCGACAGCGCCTTGGCCATGGCAGCTGCCAGGGGCTTAAAGATGTCTGGAAAACCAGGGCCATCCGCGACGCATGCGGTATGATCTGCATTCACATAGAGGCTCCCAGCACCACCAACCACCAGCAACCGGGTTTGTGTACCCGAAAGAATGTCGCATAAATGCTTCAGTGAGGTGCTGTGCTGAGGCAAAGTCTCTTCCGCCCAGGCTCCAAACGCGTCGATGACCACATCAAACCCCGCCAGATCGGCAACCGTCAAATCGAACAAATCTTTTTGCAGCACCTTTTGTGCAACGGTCTGATTCTGTCCTCGGACAACCGCGGTAACGTCTATCCCCCTGCCAACAGCCTCTTTGACAATAAGCTTACCGGCCTTGCCATTGGCGCAAACAACAGCGATTTTCATAGCGATACCTCCAAGAAATCTGTTTTATATATTGTAACTATTTATGTTACATCTAGAGTATAGCACATTAATGATGTAATGTCAATAGTTACATCGTGATTTTTTTGCTAAATGGAAAAGGCGACTCCAGTTGTCTTACGCCGACTGCCCTTCTTGGGGAAGATGGGTTTTTAGCCAAAATAAAAGCCCTATCCTCGACAGGGACAGGGCATCAAAGCAAAAAGTAAGTCAGTTGTTATCCAATGCAATGTATTTTTCGGTATCACGTATCACATCCGCCATAGTGATTTTCTTCATCTCATCTTCCATAGCAGTCTGTACCCGCTGAAGTTTATCATCCAAAATCTTATGGATATTCTTCCCCACCGGGCATTGCCGGTTGGGATTTTCATGAAAATGAAAGAGCGTCCCTTGCTCCACGCAATCCACCGCGCGGTATACATCCAAAAAGGTGATATCCTCCAACGGCTTTGCGATAGAGGCTCCCCCACTCCCCCTCCGCACGGCGATCAGGCCAGCTTTTTTCAGTTGCGCCAATAGCTTGCGAATGATGACTGGATTGACGTTGACGCTGGATGCCAAAAAATCACTGGTCACTTTGTATTCCTTTTCAAAGGTCTCAATACAGGCAAAAATATGAATAGCAATGGTAAACCGGCTGGATATCTGCATGGCAATTTCCCTCAATGATCCTTCAATGATAGTTTTATTATAACAAGACGCTAATGTTATGTCAACAACGACGCAATTTCTCACAAAGTTGCTGTGTACAGTCCACTGCTCCCTGCGTCCCGGCTGGCATACTAGAGCTTTCTGTTGGGAAGAGACAACATATCCCCACCTTGTACGGGACAGTGGAGGGCCATTAATCCACCGTAAACTGCCGCAATGATACAGGCAGTATCGCTATAGCGTCGGTTTATGCTGGCAGGAGCGCCCGGTTGCGTCCCCTGCTTTCTCGGAAAATGATACAGAAAAACATCCGGAAAGTGCAAAGACTTCCCGGATGTTGATTTTCCAAAAGGGATTAATACATCCCGCCGCCCGAAGCAGCGGCAGCGGCAGCAGCGGCGTTCGCAGCAGCAGCATCCTCTTTCTTGTCGGCAACCAGGCTCTCGGTGGTCAGAACCATAGCGGCAACCGAAGCGGCATTTTCCAGTGCCGAGCGGGTAACCTTGGTCGGGTCAATGATACCAGCCTGCAGCATATCGCAATAAGTCTCGTTGTATGCGTCAAAGCCGTAGTTTTTCGTGCCCTTTGCACGGACGTTGTTGACGATGACCGAGCCTTCCAGGCCGGCATTGGCAGCAATCTGACGCATGGGCTCTTCCAGCGCCTTGAGCACAATATTGATACCGGTCTTTTCATCGCCCTTCGCGTCGGCGACCAGCTTCTCGACCGCAGGGATCGCATCCAGCAAGGCGACGCCGCCGCCGGCAACCATGCCTTCCTCCACAGCCGCTTTGGTTGCAGCCAGGGCATCCTCAATGCGCAGCTTCTTTTCTTTCATCTCGATCTCAGTGGCAGCGCCTACCTTAATCACAGCCACACCGCCAGCCAGCTTCGCCAGACGCTCCTGCAGCTTCTCACGATCAAAATCAGAGGTCGTCGTTTCAATCTGGTTGCGAATCTGGTTGACACGAGCCTTGATGTCAGCGCTATCGCCGGCGCCGTCAACAATGATGGTATTCTCCTTGGTCACTTTTACCTGACGGGCACGGCCAAGCTGAGCCATGGTAGCGTCCTTCAGCTCCAGGCCGAGCTCCTCCGTGATCACCTGGCCGCCAGTGAGGATAGCGATATCCTGCAGCATCTCCTTGCGGCGGTCGCCAAAGCCCGGAGCCTTGACACAGACACAGTTAAAGGTGCCGCGCAGCTTGTTGACAATAATCGTGGCCAGGGCCTCGCCCTCGACATCCTCCGCAATCAGCAGCAGCTTTTTGCCCGTCTGCACAACCTGCTCGAGCAGGGGGAGAATCTCTTGAATATTGGAGATCTTCTTATCGGTAATCAGGATGACCGGATCGTCGAGCACGGCCTCCATCTTGTCGGTATCGGTAGCCATATAATGGGAGATGTATCCCCGGTCAAACTGCATGCCCTCGACGACTTCGCTATAGGTTTCGGAGGTCTTGGACTCTTCCACCGTGATAACCCCGTCGGCGCTGACCTTTTCCATCGCCTCGGCAATCAGGTTACCGATAGTCTCGTCGCCGGAAGAGATCGCGGCCACACGGGCAATGTCGTGCGAATCCTTGATCTTTTCAGAATTGGCAACCACGGCGGATACCGCTGCCGACACAGCCTTTTCAATCCCCTTCTTGATGACCATAGGGTTGGCGCCCGCAGTGACGTTCTTCATTCCTTCACGAATGAGAGCCTGGGCAAGCAGGGTCGCGGTGGTGGTGCCGTCGCCGGCCACATCGTTTGTTTTGGTGGAAACTTCTTTCACCAGCTGAGCGCCCATGTTCTCAAACGGATCGTCCAGCTCCACCTCCTTGGCAATCGTTACGCCATCGTTGGTGATCAAAGGAGCGCCGTATTTTTTGTCGAGTACAACATTGCGGCCTTTCGGACCCAAGGTAACCTTCACGGTGTCCGCAAGCTGATCGACACCGGACTGAAGCGCCTTGCGCGCCTCTTCACCAAAAATAATTTCCTTTGCCATAATGATTTATCCTCCTGTTCAAGATTAGTTATTCCACAATCGCGAGAATATCCGACTGACGCACGATGGTGTATTCCTCGCCGTCTACCTTAACTTCTGTGCCCGAATATTTGCTGGTGATGACCTTATCGCCCACCTTGACGTACATTTTCACTTCGTTGCCGTCTACCATACCGCCCGGGCCGACAGCGATAATTTCCGCTACCTGGGGTTTCTCTTTTGCGGTACCGGCCAGAATGATGCCACTCTTGGTGGTTTCTTCCGCTTCGACCATTTTTACTACTACACGGTCTGCCAAAGGTTTGAGTGTCATGTTTATTCCTCCTAAATATAATAAACGTAAGATTTAGCACTTCAACTCCCCGAGTGCTAAATCCTATTATACCAGCATCTTTCCAAAAATCAAGGGGGTTTTTCCCAACTTTTTAATTGTTAAAAGTTTCTTAACATTCTGAAGCGCTCTTTTGGCCCGCAATGTCCTGCAAACGAATTCTGGGGTGATGATACCGGCCCTTAGAAGCTGTCTTGGCCCCTATGTTTATCGCCGATGGCGGGCACCAGTGCAAGCAGGCCAGGCACTGCTCGCAATGATGCAAAAATTGAACGCCCTGTTTTTGATCTACTCGAATGTTTTTTACCGGGCATATTGTTTCACAGATCCCACAACGGGTGCAATGGGAATTAACCACAAACGTACGGTCGGCCGAGGGACAGCTTTGCATGCTCCTATCGTGGATGCGAAGCTGGGAAGAGGCCATCCATCCATGCGCAGGTGAAAAATCCTGCTCGGAAATTTGCGCGGCGATCCCCCGCAGGCGCTCGTCTGCCGATATCAGGATATCCTGCTGCTTGTCCTCCTGTGGAATACGATAGTGCCGGATATCATTGTCCACCATTTTTACCGAAGCGCAAAGGGATAGGGCGATCCCTTTTTCCTCCAATAATCGGGAGGCCTGTATCCCGGCGCCCCCCGTCATGCAGCCGTAGGTCAGCACGAAAAAATAATACGCCTGCCCGACGCATGCAAGCGTATTCGCACAAAAATCCACTACAATACGCGGTAAGCCCAACCGATAAACCGGCGTCACCAGACCGATTCTTTGCGTTTGGTAGGTACATTCCTCCCCTGTCGCTGAAGCAATAGGGACCAAAATCGAGTCCTCCAGCAGAGAACCGAGTTCCTGAGCGGCTGCCAATGAGTTTCCAGTTGCTGAAAAATAATATAGTACCGTCTTAGCCAATGCAATCGCCTCCTACTTGTCCTATATCCTAGCACAAGTAAAACGCGGATCCTGCCGAAAGACCGGATCAATCCCCTCCTTTTCCCCATACCGGATCAAATAGCCGTCAATGAGTCCATTCCGCAGTAGATAAGCGAGCTGATGGGAATTTCGAGGCAGCTCCGGAAACAGCATCGCCGTCGTACCGAGCTGATAAGGATGGTGAAAGTCGGAACCCACTGTGCCAATCAATCCATTTTGCTCCACCAGTTCATAGACCTGCGCATTATGATTTCCATGCCCGCCATGGCCGTTATAAAACTCCATACCATGTAAAATGGATGGATTCTCTGGGAAGCAGAAGTGGTCTCCCCGCAGAGGATGCGCCTGCCCAAAATAAAATCCCAAGGGATTGGCGAGCTCCCAGTAGTCGGCCGGCGTCATTTCATACAGTCTCGGATGCAGTTCAAAAAAGCTTTCCTCCATGCCAAAAGATAGAAAGTGGTTGTTGGGACAGGAATCAAAAGCCAGCTCCACCCCCAAAACAACGGCCAGACCAAGCCTATCTCCCGCCTCTTTGGCCAATCGGTACCCGCTTAGCCAGACCTGTGTTTTTTCCGGCCAGCTCCCCTCTTTGGAAGTAAACCAGTCTCGGTAGTAATGATTGGTGACAGCGACGCCGTCATAACCCGCTTCCTTCAGCAGAGCGACGCTCTGCTCTGCCCTACAGGATGCGCAATAGCTGACCTCTGCCGTATGGCAATGAAGCTCAAAACGAAAAGACATGACATCAGACTCCTCTTAAAAACAATGAATTACAA
Source organism: uncultured Eubacteriales bacterium (assembly GCA_965145485.1). Taxonomy (GTDB): domain Bacteria; phylum Bacillota; class Clostridia; order Oscillospirales; family Acutalibacteraceae; genus CABQCM01. The sequence continues at coordinate 15,851 of CBCTCU010000046.1, forward strand.
GCACCTTGTAACAACGTTGATATAGCAAAACCCATTCGGTTTCTCCGCCCATGGTACCGGCGCTCCTGCGAGCATACAAATACGACAAAATATCCAAAAGCATTTTGGGCATTATTTTGGCTGGTTTTGATTGACGTTATACTCTCCGGCCGATATAATGACCGAAAACAGCCGAATGCCGATCAGGAGGTTATTGCAATGAAGCTATTTGAAACGGTAGATGTCACCGGTATCGTATTACCGCTCGAGCAGGTGCGTTTGTTCACCGACCTCGCCCCCGGATGGTCGATGCAAAATTTGACTGGCGACATGCAGCAGGAAATTCTCCGCGCCGGCGAGAAATGCCTTGGAATGGAAATTCCCATGCTTCCCGCCAGTCTGTACCGGCAGTTTGGACGCATTGGCAATCGGGTGGAATACGAAGACGCATATTTTCGTCGGCGCGCGCTGCTTCACAGTCTGGTTTATGCCGAAGCGGTTGAGCAACAGGGCCGCTTCCTTGACCGCATCGTCGATATAATTTGGATGATACTGGAAGAAAGCACCTGGGTTTTGCCAGCGCACAATAGTGGAGAGCTTTGTTCCGAGTACGATGAGGACATCCACAACGTCGACCTGTTCTCCGCCGCCACAGCCGGCTTGCTGTCCCTGTCACTGTACCTGTTGGGCGAGAGGCTCAACGCTGGCCTTCAAAACCAGCTGCTAACCCGGCGCATGCGGTATGAAATCCACCGCCGTGTCCTGCTGCCCATCTATCGATACGATATGGCATGGATGTGCCGTACCGCCAACAACTGGAACCCCTGGATTTTTTCCAACGCCCTGTTGTGTCTGGCCACCTGTGAGGATAGCCTCCCCCTGCGGGAAGGGATGATCGCGCGCATTCTTCATATGCTGGATAATTTTGTGGATCGTTATGGCGAGAGCGGTGGATGCGACGAAGGGCCCAGCTATTGGGGAATGGCCGGCGGATGTTTGTTTGACTGCCTGGAGCTGCTGTATGACCTGACTGGTGGAAAATTGAGTCTGTTTGGCCATCCCCTGGTGCGCAATATGGGGGAATACATTATGAAAATGCACATTTGCGGCAATTATTTTGTCACTTTTGCAGATGCGCCCCATAAAATCACATCCTACGACGCCATGATCGCCCGTTTTGGCCAGCGTACGGACAGCGAGGAATTGGAGCGGTTTGGCCTGGCGCGCGCCGACGCGCTGTGCCATATCCAGTCCATGATCAACGAGCATTCCAAATCCCATACCGTCAGTTACCGGATCTTAAAGGATACCGTGTTCCTGGCCACAGCTTTGACAGGCGGAAAAATTGAGCACGATCTGTGCCACTATCTGGACGATATTCAGGTGATGGCAGCAAGGCAATCCCCCAGCCCGGATGACGGGTTCTTTGTTGCAATGAAAGGCGGCTGCAACAGCGAAAGTCACAATCACAACGATGTGGGCAACTTGGTGGTTTACTACAATGGGGAGCCGTGGATGGTGGACGCGGGGGTAGACACTTATAGCCGGACGACATTCAGCCCGCAACGCTACACCTTATGGTATATGCAGTCGAGCTATCACAACCTTCCCGATATCAATGGCGCGGCCCAACAGGAAGGCGGGAAGTATCGTGCTTCGGACGTCCGCTTCTCTCCGGAACGGCGTGAGCTGAGCATGGAGCTGAGCACCGCATATCCGGAATCCGCCGGAATCGACTCCTTTCGCCGTACCCTCCGGTTGGATGATAGCAGAGTGATGGTATGCGATCGGTTTTGTTTGCAAAAGCCGGGCACCGTGCAAGAGCACTATCTGTTTCAAGAAGAGCCGGATTTATCCACGCCTGGCCTTCTCCGCTTTGCAGCGGGCCCCTCGATGGCATACGATCCCAGCCTGTCTCCAGTTTGCGAGCCGGTCTGCCTGCTGACAACCGTTGACCTCGCCGACGGACAGGACCCCCGGGGGAATATGGCACGCAATTGGGGGAAGGATGTTCTATATCGTGTAACCCTGACCGGTTACGCAGGAGAGAGTACAGACTATCGCCTCGTAATCGAAGCATAGGTAATATTAACGCTGCAGATCAAGCGCCGCGGCATGGATACATCTTCACCACAGGATAAACCGCTATCTACCCCTGCCCCGTTTTGGATTCACCGGCATAGCCACCAACTGCACTGCAGTGGTACAACCACGCCCCCTCGGGATGCTGTTGAGCAGCCGAGGGGGCGTCAATTTGGGATCACAGCTACAAGGATAAGTGCCCCATATCGAGGTATACTCTATAATCCACCAATTTCATCCAGAACATATCGATTACCGGAAGCCCGCTACGACCGGACCATCGCTTGATATGGTCAAAAATGAATTGATCTGTTTGAAAACCAGGGATGGCCTATTATCTTTTGTAATTGCTCCTGCGGCCGTCACGACGATTGCGCGGCGGTGCGGAATGCCTGGGAGCCGGCCGTTCGTTCGCACTGTCGGAAAAGATATCATAACCACCATCATCCGAATAATCCGCCGGGCTATACCTGCGGCGGGCGCGCCTTGCCTGTGCCGCGCGCTCCATGCGGCGCTGCTTGGCCGCGCGGACGTTGACAACCACCAGCACGGCGATGGAGGCGAGAGCCGTCAGGATCGGTAAAAATATCCACCTCTGCGCAATAGCCCCAACATCGGTGATGTTTTTGGATGCCACCTGTGACTCTTCCGATGATATGGCCTCGGAAGAAGCATCCTCACGTGAGGATACGCGCGAGGAGGATGAGGTCCGGGAGGATGAACTCGATTCCTGCCGTTGAGAGGTGGTTGTCCCCCCCTGGCTTCGTGAGGAAGTTTCACTTCGGGAAGAGGTGGATTGGGCTGACGAGGCAGAGGAAGATGGAGCACGGCTGCTAGAGGAGCTTTCTGCCTGAGAAGATGCCTGGGATGAGGTTTGCGACTGCGATTGGCTGCTCGTCTCACTCTCCGGCCGGCTTACGCTCGAGCTTTCACTCGGCTGGCTACTCTCCGGTGTGCTGTCCGGCCGGCTGCTGGATGTGCCGCCGCTGGACGTACTGCTGCTTTCGTCCGGTCTGGAGGAAGAGGCTGACGATGGCGATGATGACGATGACGGCAGTGCTGAGGACGACGAAGACACCGGGGCAAAGGACTCATAAACCTCCGAATCCGCTCCAATTCCCGGATCCTCTCCCTCAGCCTGCGTCACGATCAGCAGCATCGAGCAAACTGCCAGCACCGTCACCAGCAGAGTGCAAATTAATTTATCCGAAAGGCGCAACATCCTCTCCCCCTAGCTTCAACTTCCCATTTCCTCTATTTTTCTATCTCGATCCAACTTTTTAATAAGCCTTTGCCCAGTATACCATGGCTTTGGCAGGCTTTCCACAGCACACGCAGACATCCGATAAATGCTCTTGCTCGAACGGGATACAGCGGCTGCCGACACCAGTCTTTTCTTTCACCATATCCTCACACGCCTCGTCACCGCACCACATGGCCTTGATAAAACCGTCGCCCTTGGTTTCCAGCGCTGAAAGGATATCCTCCATGGTCGTGCAAGCCGTGGTGCGGGACTGCATGTTTTCCAATGCTTTCTGGTACAGGCCGTCGTGTACCTCCTGCAATTTCTGCTCAACAATGCATTCCAACTGCTCCAGCGGCGCAAAGGTCTTTTCCCTCGTGTGCCTGGTTACCAGGACGCACTGCCCTTTTTCAATATCCTTCGGGCCGATCTCCAGCCGCAGAGGCACGCCCTTCATTTCGTATTCGCTGAATTTCCAACCAGCGCTGTTGTCGCTGTCGTCTACCTTGACCCGCACGCCAGCCTCTTTAAGCTGCTGCTCCAGTTCGCGCGCCTTTTCCAAAACGCCGTCCTTGTGCATGGCGACTGGAATAATGACCACCTGAATGGGCGCGACCGCCGGCGGCAGGACAAGCCCGTTATCATCGCCATGCGACATAATGATGGCGCCGATCAGTCGGGTGGTCACCCCCCAGGAGGTCTGATGCGGGTAAACACGCTGATTGTCTTTGTCGGTATATTGAATGTCAAAGGCTCTGGCAAAGCCGTCGCCGAAATAATGAGAGGTTCCCGCCTGCAGCGCTTTCCCGTCGTGCATAAGCGCCTCTATGGCGTAGGTGGCCTCCGCCCCGGCAAATTTATCGCTGTCGGTCTTTCTTCCCTTTACGACCGGCATAGCCAGCGCCTGCTCGCAAAAATCGGCGTAGACATTGAGCATCCGCACCGTTTCTTCCACAGCTTCTTCGGCCGTGGCGTGAATGGTGTGCCCCTCCTGCCACAAAAACTCACGGCTGCGCAGGAATGGACGGGTGGTTTTTTCCCACCGGACCACGCTCACCCACTGATTGTATAGCTTGGGAAGATCGCGGTAGGAATGAATGATATTAGCGTAATGCTCGCAAAACAGGGTTTCGGAGGTTGGGCGCACACAAAGCCGCTCCTCCAACGGCTCGCTGCCGCCGTGGGTAACCCAGGCAACCTCGGGGGCAAACCCCTCGACGTGATCCTTTTCCTTATTTAACAGGCTTTCGGGGATAAACATTGGCATGCAGACATTTTCATGGCCGGTCGCTTTGAACATGCCATCCAGGATTCGCTGCATATTCTCCCAAATAGCATAACCATACGGTCGAATGACCATACATCCTTTTACGCTGGTATATTCAATCAGCTCGGCCTTCTTGACCACATCGGTATACCATTTGGCAAAATCCACCTGCATGGAGGTGATTTCTTCCACCAGTTTTTTCTGACCGGATTGCTGCGACATCGCTTCTCATGCCTTTCAAATTTATTTCTAGAAATCAATACCAGAATATTATAACCTATCGTTTCTCCCTTTTCAACATAAATCTTTGTTTTCCTGTGTGAAAGGCCGCGTTTTGCGCCCCGATTTTCATTCAAACACGATGCCCCAGACAGCGATATAGCCCCGATTCGAGGTGCAAACCCATTGATCACGCCGCCCTGCCCTCAACCTATTGACGCCACCTTCCCCTGTTGCGAGAGGCCAAAAGAGCCGCCGGTGAGAAAGGCCGCCTGACCGTCTTCGTCCATCGGGAGATTTCTGCACCACTCTCCGGTGCGTCCGCTGTGGCGCATGGTATGGCAGTTACCACGCTCAGTGCAGAAAAAGACAACGGGTAGTGTCAAGGATTTTACGCAAATTGGTTTGCAGGGTTTGGGATGAATGAA
>CBCTCU010000047.1:0-21008 GCA_965145485.1 uncultured Eubacteriales bacterium
GCGCTCTCCCATTATATCAAAAATAGCGTTACGTTTTTAATTGCATCGAAACCGCGCGCGGCGTGGCTCGGCCGCGCGCGTTTTTAAATATATAAGTTTGAAAAAAGCAGCCCTTACACCTCAAAATCACACCGATGGGCCGAGCCTGCTCTCTTCCTGTGAGGACTCCCAGTACTCATAATCCAATATGCTCATGATGATATCCGAATAATATTTCCCCTCAATATAAGCGCTTTCCCTCAATATTCCATCCCTGCGAAAGCCGCATCTTTCATAGCACCGGATCGCGCGAGCATTATAGTCCAAGACCCTAAGGTCAATGCGATGCCACTGCATCACATCAAAACCATACTGAAGCAGAAGACGCGTCGTCTCCGATCCAATCCCTTTGGAGTGGTACTTGGGGTCAAAAATACCGATATAATAGGTAGCGGAGTGATCTTCCTCGGATATATGGTGAAACCCTGCGCTGCCAATACAATGCCCGTCCTTTTCTATGATCCACAAAAACGCGACGTCCTTGTGGCTTTCATACCAATCGGCCCAGTGCTGGCGGTCAGGATAATCCGGCTTTTCCAAAGTCTCGCCGCCGCACATATGGACGAACTCGTGATGCCTGCCGATTTGCAATCTGTCGTCGATATCACTCGGCTTGATTTTCCGCAACACGATCTCACAGCCAGCCAGAGTTGGCAGCTCATGCATGCCTTTGCCTCCTCTCAATCCACTAGGCTAAGCCGGCCGGAGCCATACTGCGCCGACGGCCGGTTTTGCGCATTGGCCAGGGGATGCGCCATGGCCGGCGTTCCCACCGCGCAGGCGCGAAATAGGGCGATGTCCCGCTACAGACCCAGCAGCAAGGATGCAATCTGGAAATAGATGATCAGGGAGATGGCATCCACGATGGTGGTGATAAACGGGCTGGCCATAACGGCCGGATCAAAACCAATCTTTTTGGACAGGATGGGCAGAGCGCTGCCCACAATTTTCGCAAAAAACACCGTCACGATCAGGGTGAGGGACACCACCAGGGAGACCCATACGCCCACCCGGTCAAACCACATCAGTTTGCAGAAATTCGCAGCCGCCAGGGTTATACCGCACAACAATGCTACCCGCATCTCTTTCCACAAAACACGGGGCAAATCACGAAATTTAATCTCATTGAGAGACAGCCCGCGGATGATGGTCACCGAAGCCTGGCTGCCGGAGTTACCACCCGTATCCATCAGCATGGGGATGAAAGCGGTCAGCACGACCTGCGCGGCCAAGGCATCCTCAAAGGAAGTGATAATCATCCCCGTAAAGGTGGCCGATACCATCAGCAAAAGCAGCCAGGGAATGCGCTGGCGCCAGGTCTCAAACACGCCGGTCTTGAGGTAAGGCTTATCCGAGGGGGTGATCGCCGCCATGATCTCAATATCCTCGGTGGCCTCCTCCTGCATAACGTCCATCGCATCGTCCACCGTGACGATGCCAACCAGCCGGTTCTCCCGGTCAACCACCGGCAAGGCCAGCAGGTCGTATTTGTTCAGCGTTTGGGCAACCTCCTCCTGGTCGTCCAGGGTGTGCACCGAAATGACGTTCTGCTCCATGATGTCGCCGATGTACTCTTTATCTTCGGCAAACAGGAGGGTGCGGATGGAGACCGAACCGATGAGTTTACGGTTGGGCTCGGTGACATAACAGGTATAAATCGTCTCCTTATCTACCCCGGTACGGCGGATGCGCTTGATGGCTTCCTCCACCGTCATGGTCGAGCGCAGGCTGACATACTCGGTGGTCATGATGCTGCCGGCGCTGTCCTCCGGGTAGTTGAGGATTTCGTTGATCATTTTGCGCATGTCCGGATCAGCCTGCCGCAGGATACGCATGACCACATTTGCCGGCATTTCCTCCACCAGATCGACCGCATCGTCGACATACAGCTCATCGATCACCTCTTTGAGCTCATTATCACTGAAGCCGGTAATGAGCATCTCTTCCGCATCCTCGTCCATCTCGACAAAGGTCTCCGCCGCCAGCTCCTTTGGCAGCAACCGGAAGAGCATGGGTAGCCGCTCCTGCGGAAGATCGTCGAACAAAGCGGCGATATCCACCGGTTTCATGGTGATCAGGATATCGCGCAGCGCCGCGTACTTTTTCTCCTCCAGCAGAGCGAGTATGGTCTTATCTAAGGTAACCGTATTTTTTTTCTCCATAAGCTTCTGCTCCTTATCCATAAAATAAGTAGAATGAAAAAGCAGGCCTATGGGCGCGAGAAATGCTCAGCACGGGAAATGGGACGCATGGTATCTGCGTCCGATTCCGAGCCTACTTCGGCCCACAGACGTGCTGCTACTACTCCCTGCGTCCATTCCCGTTCACCTCTCTTTATTGTGTGAAATCTTTGGCATACCATACCTATATTATTTTACTTTGTTTGTCCTTCTATTGCAAGGCAGAAAAATAGACAAACTTGTTGCCCATTCCATCATCAGTATATTCCAAAATCACAGGAAAGCTCCCCGAAACAGCCAATTTCCACTAAATTTTTAAGATAGATCATCCGCACCCCGTTTTTTCGCATTTCACGCTGCTGATCGACGGCGGAGCGATTTTCGTCGATTTTACAATTGCTTGACAATGGAGAAAAATCCTGTTACCATAGGGATGGATTGGAGGGAAATATATGATAACCAAATGGAAAAGGTCCTTATCGCTTGGCTTGGTCATATTGTTGACGGTAACCGCCATGCAATGCGGGTGGTTCGCTCTTGCGCAGGAGCTATCCCCGCAACAGCTGACCAATCTTCCCACCCTATACATCGACTTGGACAATGGGGCGGATCAAAGCGAGATCACCAAAGATGGCGAACAGCTCCCCGGCGTGGTCAACTTTGTAGCCAAGGGGTATGAGCCGATCGTCGACGCGCCCATCACCATTAAAGGCCGGGGGAATTCGACCTGGGGGCTACCCAAAAAGCCATATCAGATCAAGTTTGAAGAAAAGACCGATATGCTTGGAATGGGAGAAGCCAAAAAGTGGATTTTGCTGGCCAACTATTGGGATAAGACCCTCATGCGTAACTACATCGCCTATAACCTCGCCATGCGCATGGGGCTCGACTATACCACCGAATGCCGGTTCGTCGATGTGGTGATCAACGGCGTGTATCAGGGCAATTATTTGCTGACCGAAAAGGTTGAGTTGGGGAAAGAGCGCATCAACGAGGACGAGGAAAACGGCGGCGTGCTCTTTGAACTGGAAGTACAGGTACGCCATCTGGAGGAGGGCTGCGCCACCTGCGTCGTTACCAACGACGGCGTACACGCCATGGTCAAGGAACCGGAGGTCGACACGGCAGAGCAGCAGGCGGCTCTCAACGCCGAATGCCTGGACTATCTCAATGGCATTGAGGATAAGCTCGATCAGGGCTATGACGTCTACTCCCAATACATCGACGTACCCTCTTTCATCGACTGGTATATCGTCAACGAGCTGGTCAAAAACTTTGACGCGGCTTTTTGGACCAGCACCTATTGCTACCGTTCGGAGGACGGTATCCTCCATATGGGGCCGGTTTGGGATTTTGACGTCTGCTTTGGCAACCAGGATGTCACCTATCCCGATTCGGTGGACAACGGCCTGTACCCTTATAATTACCGTGCGGACAAGGGGGCATGGTATCGCACCCTGTTCCAGGACGAGACTTTTGTAACCATGCTCTTGGAGCGTTGGAATCAACTGGTTAACGATGGGTATTTCACCGACATGCTCGACGAAATTGACCAGACTGCCGCCTACTTGGCCGAATCGGAGGCCAAAGATTTGCAGGTGTGGCCCGACGCCATGCAGGTGACCGACGTCCGCGGCAAGGGAACCCCCTACTTCACCTACGCTGAAGAGGTGGAATACCTCAAAAGCTACATCGAGCAGCGGGTCGCATGGCTCAACACCCAGTGGGGGCCGCAGGAGCAATACAGCAACCGGTTGTATGACAACACCCTGATCGCCGAGGCCACGGGTGACGAGTTGTACGGGAACGTCGGAACCCCCGGCCCGTCGCAAACCCTGAGCTGGAATTACATCCAGAGCAGCGCCCCCAATGCCCCGCTGGGATATCTGATGGGCTTTCAGGCCGGTGGGCTGGAGGACGGCGACTACTATCTGGAGGTAACCTACCTTCCGGAATATCCGGTGTATACCGACTACTTTATGCTGGAGCTAGCCCGGCTGGAGGCGGGGAATATTATCACGCAGCAGCAAACGCCCGTCACCCATCTGACCTATGAGGTCAACTACAAGGGTAGGGATGGTTACGCTACCGTACGGCTCCCCTTCTCGGTAAAAGGTGAGGCGGATCAAACGTATATCGGCCGTATCCAGGCGTATAATGCCGCTACCGTTACCATTCGAGATATCAAGCTGTATCGTGCCGGCAGCGCCCGTCAAACCGTTTACGATATCGGCGATATCAATCAGGATACCCGTATTGACGCTTCGGATGCGCTCCTAGTGCTGCAAAATTCGGTGGGATTGGCCGAACTGACGCCGATGCAGTATGAACTGGCCGACGTCAGCCTGGCTGATAAAATCAATGCGGTGGACGCCTTGATGATCCTTCAGTACTCGGTGGGGCTGCTCTCCCGTTTTTAGCCTAAACCGAATGGTGAGTCCATAAAAACAAATCGCAGGAACGCATTGTGCCTGCGATTTGTTTTTTTCGGCTTATTGGGAAAAACGAACCAAAAGAGCCCGCCCGACGTTCCAAACGGCCACTTCCATCCACATGGAAAACGGTACGTTACACAAGAGAAAACGGGAACAAAACGCGAGCCGACATGCCCAGTTTCTCGGGGAACCGCGGCATATCGGCGCACAAGCTCCGGCATTCCACGGCCGCGATGATGTATCAGCATGGAAATATGAATGGAAATAGAAGACGAGGCGGATTGGACTAATTTACACAATTTTGCCCTCATGCACCGGGTTATTATCCGAATCCTGGATACCTATGGTCTCCAAAGCGTTTGGGGGCAGGATGTTGCCCGATGGATATGCAGCCTTCCGTCGGCCGGCACAAGGGGAAGCCGGGCGACATCCGGGGCACTCAGAGCATTGGCCGCAGCCTCTCTTTTGCCTCCATCTCCGGAACTTCGCAAAGACAATCCAAATGCAAAGGGCGGCGATGTCCGCCAGAATAACGCCGTCGATCACGAACTTATACATGGACTCACCCTCCCACCAAACGGCTGGCAATCTGGAAGAAGAGGGTGGAAACAACCCATGCGACCGCCAGGTGCATGCCGATGGAAGCCAGCGTCCATTTGACCGAGCGGGTCTCTCGATGAATGGTGGCGACGGTAGCGATACAGGGAATATACAACAGGCAGAAGATCATGAGCGCATAGGCGTTGACCGCCGTAAAGCCCGCGGCCCCGAGATACCCCGCAAGGGCGGCCATCCCCTCTTGCGAAGCGATATTGCCGATGCCATAGAGCACCCCCATGCTGGAGACGACCACCTCTTTGGCCGCCAGACCGGAAATCAGCGCCACCACGACCTGCCAGATGCCCAACCCCGCCGGCGCCATCAGCGGCGAAAGCCAGCGGCCCGCAACGGCAGCAAAGCTGTCCGACATATCGGATACCATCCCCTGCGGCCCGAAGTTGAGCAGGAACCAAAGCACAATCGACGCAAGAAAGATCGTGGTCCCGGCTTTGGTCAGGTAATCCTTGACCTTTTCCCACACATAAATGAGGATGGTGCGCGCGTTGGGGGTTTTGTATTCCGGCAGCTCAATAAGCAGGCTGTTTTCGGTTTTTGAGCTGCCCACCCGGCTCATGATAAAAGCCACAAGAATGGCCACGGCCAGCCCAATGACATACATGGAATAGGCGGCCACCATCGCATACCGGCCAAAAAAGACCTGAGAGAAAAGCACATAAATGGGAAGCCGGGCGCTGCAGGACATAAAAGGGGTAACCAGGATGGTCTTCAGGCGGTCGCGCGGATCCTCCAGCGCGCGCGAAGCCATGACGGCGGGAACCGTGCAGCCAAAGCCGAGCAGCATGGGGATAAAAGCCCGCCCGGACAGCCCGATGCGCCCCATCACGCCATCCATCACATAGGCCACGCGGGACATATAGCCGCTGTCCTCCAGCACAGCCAGCGCAAAAAACAAGATCACAATATTGGGCAGGAAAGTCAGGATACCGCCCACGCCGGACAGGATGCCGTCGACCACCAGCGAGGTGATCCATTCCGCCGCCCCGACGGCCCGAAGCAGCACCCCTACCTCCTGCGTCACCCAGTCGAGCCCGATTTCAAAATACCCCTTGAGCCAATCGCCCACCGTAAACGTCAGCAGAAACACCAGCGCCATAATGAGCAAAAAGACCGGTAGCCCCCAAATGCGGTGGGTCAGAAGACGGTCGATGCGGTCGGTCGATTCGCTCTTGCGGCTTTTGTGTACCAGCGTCTCGTCAATGACTTCCTCGATGAAATCGTATTTCTGGCTGATAATCACCGACTCATAGCGATTGTCCGACAAAAAGGGCAGCTCAAGGGGGTATCGCTGCGTGATCTCCTGATCCTTTTCCAAGATTTTGATGGCATGCCACCGAATCCGGTCGATATCCGGATACCGCTTCACCAGCGCCTGCTGTATCTCGTCAATGCGGTCCTCGATATCGTCCGAGTATACGACCGTGTATTCCCTGTGATGGTCGTGGACATGACCGCCCTTGCGGTGATGGTGCTCCACACGCACTACCGTCTGATCCTTATGGTGAGCGACGGCATGCATGAGAATGTCAAGCCCGGTCCTTTTGCGCGCCGAAACCGGGATCACCGGCACGCCAAGCATTTCCTGCAGCCGGTGCAGGTCGATCTCCATCCCCCGCTCCTGGACAATATCCATCATGTTCAGCGCGATCACAATGGGCTTGCCGAGCTCAATCAGCTGCAACGTAAGATACAGGTTGCGCTCCAGCGCCGAGGCGTCGACCACATTGACATTGACGTCCACCTCGTCCTCCATGATATATTGCCGGGAGAGTTTTTCCTCCATCGTATATGAGGTCAGCGAGTAAATTCCCGGCAGGTCGACCAGCTTGTATTGATGGTCATGGTACCGGAAAGCCCCCTCTTTTTTTTCCACCGTAACTCCCGGCCAGTTGGCCACCTTCAGGCGGGCCCCGGTATAGGCGTTAAACAGGGTGGTTTTGCCGCAGTTGGGGTTTCCTACAAAGGCGACATGGATCAATTCAGCCATGGGAACATTCCTCCACATCCATCCCCTGCGCAAAACGCCTGCCCAGGGCAAAGCGGGTGCCGCGCACCTTGATGATAACCGAGCCGCTGCGCTTGCGGTTGAGCACCAGAATGCGGCTGCCGGGCGTCATACCCAGCATCTGCAGGCGGCGGGTTACATCCTGCTGCAGCCAAATGCCGCAAAGCGTATATTCTTTTCCTATGCCCGTTTGTGTTAAGGTCACAGAGAATCCCCCCCTGTTATGTCACGGTTCATTCTAATCAGGCAAAACCCTAATTAGTCTATCACCCCAGCGATAGCTTGTCAAGGAAACGGACACGGATTCAGGCCCTGGACGATCATACAAACCCGCATGGGCTTGGGGCGTTTCTCACTGCTCCAGGCCCGCCGGGCCGGCTTGCTTGGACGCCCCGGGCCCTTCGCGCCAAACCGGCGCACGCACCGCGACAAGGCCAAGCGGGAGAGCCATGCGCCGCTTCTAGCCGCGTCCCACTTTTAAAACCCTTTCTGCTTTAAATCGGCCACGATATGAATGTAAGTTTCCAAAACAGAAAACCCTCTGTAATCTTCCCTTTTCAGGTCGATCATGTCCCCATGGGATATCCCGCGGCGCCTGGCCGGGGTGAATACCTGCCGAAATTCGCCCCACGAAGCGGAGGCAAGGCTGACAAGTCCATCGTTCGCCCCCTCTAAGGAGCGGATGAGATAATAGGTCGGGGTGAGCAGACCGTCACTCAATCCCCCTTTCATCAGGCTCATATAGCTTTGGTAATAGACCGGGCCAGCGTCGAGTACCTCTTGATTAAACCGCTCGCTGCTGGCTGTGGTAAACTGATGGGTAGCGGTATAAAAATCGGGGTTTTGGTCGCCCATTTTACGAAACACCCAGTCGACCACCCGCGAGACAAAACGGTAAAATCCTTCCGGCAAGCGACACGCCTTGTCCACAAACCGGCAGCCACGGTGCGGCGTGTTGATGGTGGTGAGCGAGGCAACCTGCTCCGCCATGCCCAGCTTGGATATTGTATAACGCGCATCCAGCCCGCCCTTGGAATGGGCTATGATGTTCACCTTTTCGCAGCCGGTTTGTGCGATCACCTGCTGTATGGTTTCCCGCAGCTCTTGCGCGTTGTTTTCCACCGTGCCGACCGCCTCCTGCCCGCCGTAATAGACGGTCGCGCCGTTACGGATGAGTTCCCGCGGAATACGCCCCCAGTAGTTGAAATACTTTAAATCACGAAAAAGCACGCCGTGCACCAGCACCAGCGGATACCGCGTACGGCAAAGCTGGCTCTCCACACGGGTGCTGTGCAGCGCCTCACGTTCGCAGGCGATCTGATATTCCTCCTGCACCAGACGGCAAGCATAGCCCAAAACCACTAGATTGACAAGCGGAATCCACACGGTGGCCAAAATCAAAAGCCGGGGAAACAGGCTCAGCCGCCGTGAGGTGCAAAAAATGCGCAGCCCGCCATTGAAAAAGAGGAAAAGCAGAGCGCATAAGCTGTATATCCCATTGCCGATACACAGCCACAGCGGGATAAAGCCGCCGCCCCAATTGGCATAAACAATCCATAAGAACACCGCCTGGGCCAGCAGGGTCCACATGGCGAGCCTGCTGATATACACCCCGCCCCGCATGATCTTCAGACGGATGCCAACCGGCTGGGAATCCATGACTGGAAAGACGTTGGCGCGCACCCAAAGGTAGAAGATCATGCAGCAAACGACAGCCAGGCAGACAAAACGCCAGGCCTTACCAAAAGGGGCCATTGCCACCCCCTCGAGCCACCATAGGACCAGCGGCACATTGGTTGTCAACAGGATTCCGATCCCCATCACCAGCGGATGGGATAATCGGATGATTTTCAACAGGTCCAGCACCGTCAAGGTGGCAAAGGTAAGCAGAAGCAAAAGAAATACAAGCGCCGGCATGCCATCCCTCTTTTCTCTAATCGTTCAAATAAGAAAGAATGCAGCGATACTGCTCCACCAGCTGAGAAAGAGACCGCGCACAGTTGGCGGGGCTGGGAGAGGGAAGGCAGACGCTCTCTCCCCCGAGCAGTTTACGATACAGCTCGTGCGCCCGCCGCCCGGTTGTAAAGACCTGTGCGATGGGAGCAACGCGGAGCAGCCCGGGAATATCGTTGGCCACCGGATTACGGATGCTCTGGTCGCTTGCCCCCTCGATGTCGCAGGAGCGCAGCACATCCCACAAGGCGATGCGATGGTCAAGCAGCCAACGGCGTTTTCCCTCCCTATCGCCGGGGCAATCCTCTCCCAGCACGGCCGATAGAACCCTCCAAAACCGGTTGGCCGGATTGGCGTAATAAAACGCCTCGCGGCGTGAGATGGGAGAGGGCATGGTGCCCAAAATCAGCACCTGGGAGCGCTGGTCAAAGACCGGTTCCAGGCTATGGTTCACCCGCTCCATCTTACCGCCTCCTGAAGCGAAAAGAGATTGATCTTCATGATACCATGAACGCAAAACGTGAGAGGTATGCTATGCAGGTCGTAAGCTAGTGCTTTGAATCAAAGTATCATAGCCGTTCGCGGCATAGGATACCATGAATACGTAGTGTGAATGGTATCCTGTGCACATGGCCGTAGGTCCGTGCTCAAAATCACAGTATAATAGCTGCTCGTGGCTATTATACCATATGGCAGGGGTTGCTGACAACTATATTCGGCCGGTCAAGACTGTCCCACAAACAGCGGCTTGCCAGGCACTGCAAAGGACGGACACCCGACTAGGCCACCAAGGAGATGGCGGACAACATTTACCATTGTAGTCCCCTTTTCCCGCAAACGGGTTTCTCCCGTCATCAGCTACCAGCATGATGAGGCGTTCGGTCCGTATGCTCTGACTTCATTTACGCCGATGTTCGTTCTATGGTACCCGCTTGCTATTCAGCGGTATCCTCCTGTTCTACATTCCAGTGGATAATTTTCACGTTTGTCTCAGACAAACAAAAGCCCCAAAGCGTCCGGTAAAGGGATGCTTTGGGGCAAAAAGAATGAGACAGGGTCAGAGCCCGACCGATTGCTGTAAGATCAGCAGAGCGTCATAGGCGTTAATCGAATAGTTTTGATCCATATCGGCTGTTGCGAAAATATTGCGGATCAAACGCACGCTGAATTGCAAGGCGACAAGGGCGTCGGCGGCCGTCACGCTCCCGTCGCTGTCCACGTCGCCCCTGTCTTCCTCGTCAAAGTCGCGCATGGTCACAAACGGGATCTCATTTTCCATCGCCAATTCATACACACGGGAACCTTCATATCCCCACAGGGTGAATCGCCGATTAACTCGAGTCTCGCGGTAGCATCCTCCATTGCTGTGGATATGCACCCAGTAAGAAAAAGCATTGTCAGGAATATCGGTGGTACCGGGGAATATGACGATGGTGTTGTCGTCGTATCCACTGAACGTATACTCTTCCAGAGAAGTCACGCCTTCGGGAATGATAATGGGATTCAAAGATTTGCATCCCGAAAAAGCGTCGTATCCAATACTGGTTACGGTGTCCGGGATCACAAAATTTTCAAGGCTGGCACAGCCGGAAAAAGCCTGATCGCCGATTCGCGTTAATTTATCCGAGGACGTCACATCGCGCAAATTGTAACAAGCCAGAAACATTCGGTTCGACATCTCGGTAATTCCGTCCGGCAGTTTGACGGTTTCCAGGCGATAGCAATTTTCAAAAGCGCTTGCTCCTATCTGCGTTACGCTGTCTGGAATCACAACCTCAAGCAACTGTTCACAATTAAAAAAGGCACCCTCTCCGATGGCGGTAATATGATCGGGAATCGCCAGTGATACAAAACCGCAATGTTCAAATACATACGCGCCGATTTCTGTGATACCGCTGGGAATATGGATAGATTCGAGATGGTCACACCAAGAAAAAGCTCCGGTCTCCAGCGTTTTTATGCTTTCCGGCAGGTAGATGCGCGTCATGTTTTCACAACGATAAAAGGCGCTTTCTCCGATCGTTGTTACCGGAAGGCCGTCAAAAGACGCGGGGATAACGACCTCGCTGTCCTGTCCAAGGTACTGGACGATAGTAATCTCCCCGCCGGCCACGGTGTACCGGTAATCGCCCTCGGTAAAGGGTTCTATCTCTGTCTCAGCGGAAGTGGATATCACAAAACCGGTCAGTATCAGGCTCACGCTTAGTAAAGTGCTCCAAAGAGTCTTTCTCCAACCTTTCATTATTAATCGCTCCTTTTTACTGAAATTTAGTACCTATATTATAACAGTACAAAACTAAAACGTCAATTTTTGTTACAAAAATTTAACTATTTTATAAGTTTTATATGATCCTTATTGCGGTTGTCTATGACACGTTTCCTATTTTCGATTTTTTCTCGATTTGCAGGATTCGGTTTGCGTTAATTTCTTGACAAAGGATCGATTTTGTACGATAATAGAGGGTAATCTAGCAAGGGGGAATTGATTCGATGGGTGAAACAATTGCACAAAAAATCATTCGTTCCCATCTCGTATCCGGCGAGATGAAGGTGGGCAGCGACATCGGTCTGCGCATTGACCAGACCCTGACGCAGGACGCAACCGGCACCATGGCTTATCTGGAATTTGAAGCCATGGGCGTGCCGCGGGTCAAAACCGAGCGGTCGGTAGCGTACATCGACCACAATACGCTGCAAAGCGGATTTGAAAACGCCGACGACCACCGCTTTATTCAATCGGTCGCCAAAAAGCACGGCATTTATTACTCCCGGCCGGGCAACGGCATCTGCCATCAGGTGCATCTTGAGCGGTTTGGCATTCCTGGAAAAACCCTGATCGGGTCGGACAGCCATACCCCCACCGGCGGCGGCATCGGCATGCTGGCCATGGGCGCCGGCGGGTTGGATGTGGCGGTCGCGATGGGCGGCGGCGCTTATCACATCAACATGCCGAAAATGGTGCGCGTCAATCTGACCGGTAAGCTCAGCCCCTACGTCGCGGCAAAGGACATCATCCTCGAGGTTTTGCGCCGCATGACCGTCAAGGGCGGCGTGGGCAAGATCATCGAGTACGGCGGCGAGGGGGTGGCTACCCTGTCGGTGCCCGAACGGGCGACCATCACCAACATGGGGGCCGAGTTGGGTGCGACAACCTCCATCTTCCCCTCCGATGAAGTGACACGCGCCTTTTTGAAAGCGCAGGGCCGCGTAGAGGATTACACTCCCCTGTCGGCCGACGCCGACGCCCAGTACGACGAGGTCATCGATATCGATCTCAGTCAACTGGCTCCGCTCGCGGCGATGCCGCACAGCCCCGATGCGGTCAAGTCGGTTGAGGACATCGGCCCCATTCATGTAGACCAGGTCTGCATCGGTTCGTGCACCAATTCCTCCCTTTACGACATGCTCAAGGTAGCGGCCATTCTCCGCGGAAAGACCGTTTGTCCCAGCGTCAGCCTTTCCATCGCGCCCGGCTCGAAGCAGGTATTTCAAATGATGGCGGAAAACGGCGCGTTGGCCGACTTGATCGCCGCCGGCGCCCGTATCCTGGAATGCGCCTGCGGCCCCTGCATCGGCATGGGGCAGTCGCCCAACTCGGCGGGTGTTTCGCTGCGCACCTTCAACCGCAACTTTGAGGGACGTTCGGGCACGGCCGACGCACAGGTGTTTCTCGTCAGCCCGGAAACGGCGGCGGCTTCCGCCCTGACCGGCGTGCTGACCGACCCCCGTACCCTCGGCGAACCGCTGGAGATTTCCATGCCGTCTTCCTTTGTCATCAACGACAATATGATCGACCCCCCCGCTTCGGAGGAGGAAGCGGTTCATTTGACCATCACCCGCGGCCCCAACATCCGGGAATTCCCCAAGACCGAGGCGCTGCCATCGCAGATTGAGGCCAAGGCGCTGCTGAAGGTCGGCGACAACATCACCACCGACCATATTATGCCGGCCGGGGCGAAGATTTTGCCCTACCGCTCCAACATTCCCTACTTATCCCAGTTCTGCTTCCAGGTATGCGACACCGGCTTTGCCGAGCGCTGCAAGGAAGAAGGCAAGGGCATCGTGATCGGCGGGAGCAATTACGGCCAGGGCTCCTCGCGCGAGCATGCGGCACTGGTGCCGCTTTATCTCGGCATCAAGGCGGTGGTGGTCAAGTCCTTTGCCCGCATCCACTGCGCCAACCTGGTGAACGCCGGCATCCTCCCCCTGACTTTTGCCCAGGCGGAGGATTATGATGCGATTGACCAGGGCGACCTTCTGGCCCTGCCCGATATTCGCGACCGTCTGCAAAAGGGCGAGCCGATCGTGCTTTATAATAAGACCAAGGATCGTGAAATTGCGCTGTGCTGCGACATTTCCGAGCGGCAGAGGGATATCCTGCTGGCGGGCGGCCTGCTCAATTACACCCGGGAACAGGGTTAAATACGCTTCACGGAAAGGAATGGTTCAAAATGAACGAACAGAATATTCAAAATGCGCTCCACCATTTTGAGTCCCTGCTGCGCTCTCAACTGGAACGGGCCGAGCGTCTCAAAAGCGAGAAGGAATTTATTGACTACGCGGCGCTGGATCAGATCATCATCGGAGTGTGCGGCGGCGACGGCATCGGCCCGACCATCACCAAGGAGGCGGCCCGCGTGCTCCGCTACCTGCTGAAGGATCAGGTGGACAGCGGCAAGGTGGTGTTTCGCGATATTGATGGCCTGACCATTGAGCGCCGCGCCGAGGTGGGCAAAGCAATCCCGGACGACGTGCTTGAGGAGCTCAAGGCCTGCCACGTCATTCTCAAGGGGCCGACCACGACCCCGCGCGCCGGAGACCCCTGGCCCAATATCGAAAGCGCCAACGTCGCCATGCGCAAGGAGCTCGACCTGTTTGCCAACGTGCGGCCGGTCAAAGTGCCGGAGGAGGGCATCGACTGGACCTTTTTCCGTGAGAACACCGAAGGTTCCTACACCCTGGGCTCGCAGGGGGTAAACGTCAACGACGACCTGGCCATCGACTTTACGGTCGCTACCCGTCCGGGTACCGAGCGCATCGCCCGCCTGGCTTACGACTACGCGCGCAAAAACAAAAAGGGCCGCGTGTCCATCATCACCAAGGCGAATGTCATCAAGACGACCGACGGCAACTTCCTGCGCATCTGCCAGGAAGTTGGCAAGGAGTATCCCGATATCGAGACCGACGACTGGTACATCGACATCACGACCGCCAAGCTCATCGACAAAAAGCGCCGCACCAACTTTAAGGTGTTCGTGCTGCCAAACCTCTACGGCGACATCATCACCGACGAGGCGGCCGAGTTCCAGGGCGGCGTCGGCACGGCCGGAAGCGGCAACCTCGGCAAGCGGTACGCCATGTTTGAGGCGATTCACGGTTCGGCCCCCCGTATGGTGGCCGAGGGCCGCGATATCTACGCCGATCCCTGCTCGATGCTTCGCGCGTCGGTCATGCTGCTCTCCCATATCGGCTATCAGGAGCAGGCCGATAAGCTGGAAGCCGCGCTGGACCGCTGCATGTTCACCGAGAAAAAATTGACCATCACCGGCCGGGACACCGGATGTACCTGCCGCGAATTCGGCGACTATGTCATGGAGACCATCGAAACCATGTAAGGAAAGGGCGTGAACCGGTTGGCGAAACGCGAAAACATTTCCATGTCGGTCATCCGCAGGCTTCCGCGATACTACCGGTTTCTCGGCGAGCTTCAGCAGGGCGGAACCACCCGCATCTCCTCTCGGGAATTGTCCGAGCGCATGGGCCTGACCGCATCCCAGATTCGCCAGGATCTCAACTGCTTCGGCGATTTCGGGCAGCAGGGCTATGGGTATAACGTCACCCTGTTGCGAAATGAGATCGCCGCCATTTTGGGGATTGACCATTCCCTGCGCACCGTGGTCATCGGGGCGGGGAACCTGGGCCGCGCGGTCGCCCTTTACATGGCGTTTGAAACCAAAGGGCTGGATTGCATCGGGATCTTTGATAAAAAAGAAACCATTACCGGGAAAATTGTCTGCGGCATGCCGGTGCGCCATATCGACGGCCTGGACGAGTTCTGCCGGGAAAACCTGCCCTGCGTGGCGGTGATGTGCGTTCCGGTCGACGCCGCCCGCGAGGTGGTTCCCCAGTTGGTATCGCTGGGCATACGCTCCTTTCTCAACTTCAGCCATTACGACATTGCCGTCGACTACCCCGACTGCACGGTGGAAAACGTGCATTTGGGCGACAGCATGATGACCCTTTGTTACCGCGCCAACCAGAGGGAGGCCGCAGCCTCCCCTGCCTCAGGCGAGAAACGGAGCGGCGTATGAAACAGATTCACAATGGGACGGTGCTGGACGTTGTGGCTTCGACCAACGGGTTTGTTTTTGCGGCGCAACAGGACAGCACCGAAGACGGTCGCGCCATTGTGGAATACAAAACCTGTGATTTTGTCAGTAGGAAGCTGGAAAATATCACCCGAAACCTTTACCTTCTAACGAAATTTGGGGATTTGTACGAGCGATACGCTGATCATCCGCAGCAGTATCTGACCTGTATGACGGCTTTTTATCCCAACGGGGATTTGCTGCTCGTGGAAGCGGACGGCAGCGTCCGCCGCATGGCACAGGATGGCCGCTGCCTGTACGAGGGACAATTCCTTTACCGGGGCTGCGCGCCATCGGCGGTGGCGATTGCCAACAACGCCGTTTGGGCCTCCTTTGCCCATCCGGGCGCGGTATTACGTTATGACATCCGAACCATGCGGGAAACCTACCGCTACGGCGGCGGCACCAGCGCCGCTCTGCTGGGGGCGCATGGCCTTTGGTTTGAGGGGGATATCCTTTTTGTCTGCTGCCGGGAAAGTGGGCGGATTGTACAGATCAATCTCCGCAACTATCATATGGAGGATCATCACCTTTTCACCGAACCGGTCAACGTTTTCATGAAGGTACAGGCGACCGAAATCGTATGGCTGCAATCGGGGATTTATAAAATTTAAAAAGCAGGAAAGGCCGGTGATTCATTCACCGGCCTTTCCCTGTATGGAAATAAAGAGGAAAAGAAGATGATGGCGTCGTCATTCGGCGGAATTGCTGGTGCCGAGCGTAACATTGACCTGTATGGTGCTGCCCTGACGGTATACGGTAAGGGTAATCTCATCCCCTGGGGAATATTTGTTTTTCTCGCTGTTAAACATAGCGTAACTGGTCACCGACACACCGTTGACTTCGGTAATGATATCGCTGCGCTGGAGCCCCGCGTCGCTGGCCGGGCTGCCTTCGGTGACGCTGTACACGACCACGCCGGCCGGATAGCCCATGCGCTGCAGCGTCGTGGAGTCATAGTAGGTGCTGATTTCCAGGCCAAGGTAGCTGGTTGGTTCCCCGATCTTCTGGATGATACGGTCGCAAATCTCAATCGCGCTGTTGACCGGGATGGCAAAGCCCATACCCTCATAATCGGTAGCGGCCAATTTTGCACTGTTGATGCCAATGAGCTGCCCCTGCGAATTGACCAGCGCGCCACCCGAGTTTCCGGGGTTAATGGCGGCATCGGTCTGGATGAGCTTCATGGTGCCGGACGATTCCAGCTGAATGGTGCGGTTAAGCCCACTGATGACGCCGGCGCTGGTGGAGCCCATAAACTGCAGACCGCCGGGATTGCCGATGGCTACCGCCGTCTGTCCCACCTTCAATGAGTCGGAATCACCGATCTCAATGGCCGGAAGGCCGGTCTGATTGACCTTCAACACCGCAAGGTCGGCGCTGACGTCATACCCTACTACTTCGGCGGGAATGGAGTTTTCCGTATCACTTGAGAGGAAAATCTCTACCGTGCCGTCGCTCTCCACCGCCTCGGAGATCACGTGGTAGTTGGTGATGATATATCCGTCCTCGGTATAGATGATGCCGGAGCCCTCGCCCACCTGGCTCTGTGTGCCCCCAAACATGCCGTAATTCACCGAGGAGGTCACCCGCACACCAACCACCGATGGGGTTACCTTCTCCGCGATGGCCTCGATCAGGGATTCGGCGGTGCTTTCCACGTTGATGTTGGTGACCTGGTTGGTTGAACTTGTGGTCGCGCTGTTATCGGCGGTGTTTCCGCCCAACGCATCGGCATAGAGGAACACCATGGAGGTTGCGCCGCTGGCGATTATGGCGCTGGCAAGCGTTGCGGCGATGACAGTGCCGATATTGATCGGGTTCTTTTTCCTACGGGACTTTTGGCCGCCTGAGGAAGGCTGTGCGGGCTCATAAGAGGTTGGCGGCACATAAGTCGGCGATGTGTTCTGAACAAACTGGGCGTTTTGCGACGCCCCGGTATAGTTGGGCATAAAACCAACGTTGGCCGCCGGTGTGAAGCTGTTGACCTCATCGGTCACCACTTCCCCCGGGGTTGTGCCTGCCGACGCCTCCTGCACGGTGCTGGGTTCGCTTTGTTCGGGCACTGGAATCGCGGTGTCCGGCGTTACAGCCGGATACTGTTCGCCGGTATAACGATGCTCCCTTTCATCGACGGGCTGAGCAGGGGTCGGATTGTTATCGCCAACCGGCTGACTGGATTCAAAACCGGTGAAACCATAATTACGATTTTCGTCCATCAGGATGACCTCTTTTCTTTTGGATTGTCTTCATGATAAAACATACTTATTTCAAAGAATCAGTTAAGATATGAATATTTGGTAAAGTTCGTATCAATCTGACATCCATAGGATATCCTGATCGGATGCATTGATTCTCGCCATGTGGCCGGCGTGTTATAATGGAATGCGTGAAATAAGAGGGGCCCTACAAGTCGCCTTTTATCTTTTCCAAAGCGCCCTTTTCCAAACGGGATACCTGCGCTTGGGAGATATCGATTTCATTGGCAACCTCCATTTGGGTTTTGCCCTGTAAAAAGCGCATGGACAGGATTTTTTTCTCCCGGTCGGAGAGATCCTCCACCGCCTGGCGCAGCATGATTTCATCCAGCCAGTTGCTGTCGTCGTTGTGATCGCCAATCTGATCCATCACATAGATGGTATCGCCGCCGTCAGAATAAACGGGCTCGTACAACGACACAGGGTCGACGATGCTTTCCAGCGCCATGACAACATCCTCTTTGGGAAGCTGCAGCTCCTTGGCGATTTCATCGACCGTGGGTTCCCGCTGCAGGCTGTTGGTCAGACGCTCCTTGACCTGCATGGCGTGATAGGCGGTATCCCGCATCGAGCGGGACACCCGCACGGAATTATTATCCCGCAGATACCGCCGGACCTCTCCAATAATCATCGGAACGGCATAGGTCGAAAAACGAACGTCCAGATCGGTATTAAAATTATCGATCGCCTTGATCAGACCGATGCAGCCGACCTGGAACAGATCGTCCGGATTCTCGCCCCGAGAGGAGAATCGCTGAATCGCGCTGAGCACCAAGCGCAGATTGCCCTGGATCAGCTTATCCCGTGCGGACGGGTCGCCCTGCTTCATGGCCTTGAGCAGCTCAATCTTTTCTTTTTCGGTCAGCACGGTCAGTTTGGAGGTATCCACCCCGCAGATGACTACCTTATTATAATGCACGCCCATCCCCCCGCAATACTTTGATCGTCAGCCGCATAATTTCCATTAGCTGTCAATCAAAGTATTACCACGGGAAGGGAAAAACATTCTGTTTTGCCTTCAAACGGCGTGGAAATATCGACCGCGTATTTCGACCAATCCTGCCTCAAACGGACTGCCATGCGCCCCGACGAAAGCACTGGATATCGCGGGATTTCTTATCCTGTCCGACCGGATTTGACTCCCACACAAAAAGCTGCCGCCCGCGGGTATTTGCGGTGCGACAGCGTGATATGCGAGCACGTAGTATGCATGGTATCCGAATGAACATGCCTGTAGGCCCTGCTTAAATGAACGATTCACAATCTATGGTTATGATATCATGAACGCAAGGCGTGAATGATATCATATGCACATGGCATCAGGCCCGTACTAAATTCAAAGTATCATAGCCGACTGCTGCTATTTATATCATGGCGCGCTCCAAATCCTGTTTGAGGCGCTCGATAATTTTTTTCTCCAGCCTGGAGATATAGGACTGCGAAATTCCCATGAGGTCGGCCACTTCTTTTTGGGTATGCTCCCCCTGCCCGTCCAGGCCAAAACGCATCGACATGATTGCCTGCTCGCGTTCGGAAAGCCGGCCCACCAGCTGCTTTAAGAGCTTTTGCTCATCCTCCTGCTCGATCCCCCGGTTGACGGTGTCGCTCTCGCTTCCCAGCACGTCGGATAGCAACAGCTCGTTGCCGTCCCAGTCGACATTCAAGGGCTCCTCGATCGAGATTTCGGTTTTCAGTACGGTTGATTTGCGCAGATACATCAAAATTTCATTCTCAATGCAGCGGGAGGCATAGGTTGCAAGCTTGATGTTACGGCTGGGACAAAAGGTGTTGACCGCCTTAATCAGCCCGATGGTACCGATGGAAATCAAATCCTCAATCCCCGCGCCCGCCGCGTCAAACTTGCGGGCGATATAAACCACCAGGCGCAGGTTGCGCACGATCAATTGATCCTTTACCGTTTCATCCCCGGCGGCCAAGCGGTCTATCAGGGCGCGCTCCTCCTCCTTGCTCAGCGGCGGAGGGAGGGTCTCGGGGCCGTTGATGTAATGAATCGGGCGAAGCAGCCTGAGCTTGGCCGCCAGCTCCTTCCACCATTCGATCCAGCCAATATGTATCCGAAACAGGGAATACATGGTTATTTCCTCCCATCGTGATAAAAGATTTCCGGCCCGACCAGCGCGTGGTACTCCTCTCCCAATGGGGCGTTGAGCACGGCCACAACGCAGCTTGACAGGGTCTTGTCTTGCTGATTTTCATGAACAACCACTTCATCCGCCCGAAACGCCGGCAGCATGCCAGGGCCGCTGATGGTGGTAAAGGGGATCATGCGAAACCGCTTTGCAAAGCTCTCGGGGACGTCGGTGACATTGCCCTCGCGGTAAAGAATCCTGCATTCGTCTGGCAGAATCTCATCGATGACCGAATACTCCGCCACCACCACCGGCGCGTCGGACAGCACGTCGTTAAGCGAATGCCCCGTGTCGATGAGGGCGTGCAGCGAAGCCTGTCTGCCCTCGAGCGAGACCTCCAAATCCACCGTGCGCTGGTGCAGCTCGCTGCGGGCCGACAGCCGGCGTATGAGCAGGATAGCCAAGTAAGCGACCAGGGATGAGAGCAACAACACCATAGGCGATATGTCAAAATAGACAATACCGTTTTGAATCACCATACCGCCGGGTTGAAACGCGATCCACAGCGCGAACATCACACCCGCGTAGGCAAACGAAATGCCAAAATAGCTGGCGCACAGGCGAAGGAACCTCCCCCACGAGCCAAAGCCGAAGGTCGCCCAAACGACCAGCAACGCCGTCAGCACCTGATACAGGGTACACAAAAGCGGGTTATCATCCGGCAAAAAGATCGTGACCGAGCAGCAGGCGGCAGCCAGGGCCCCCAGCAGCATACGGCGAAGGCGGACATCGGTGCGATTTAGCTTTTTGACCCCCATGAGAAGGAAATAATCGACTACAAAATTCAGAAGTATCAGTACATCGAGATAAACCACCTGTTTCAAGAGATCACCCGAATTGCATGGAATGTATCCTGGACAGTCTTATTATAAGGCTTGGCAGATAGAGATTGTGTCAGAAACAAGCTGCATATCCTGTCGATAAAAGGCAATCATTAGCCTACAGGAATTGATAAGGTAGAATAAGTTTCGCAAAAAGAAAAAGACAAGGTTTGCAGACCAC
>CBCTCU010000048.1:0-18460 GCA_965145485.1 uncultured Eubacteriales bacterium
CTGCCCTTGCCATGCGGGCCTTTTGGCTGCACGATCCTTTTTAGATGGCTTATGAAAGACAATCCTCGTCCCAAGCTCTGAAGCAGACCATTTCCCCAGCCGGTTGCGTCCGCTATCAACGGGCGGGCACCCAGGCGGCCTCCCTTGTATGCCGTAAGCGGGACGGCCACGCCGTCCGGTTGCAGTTTGGGCCAATTTCTGCTATGATAACGGCATGGAGAGTGTAACGTAAGAGGGAAAGGCCAAAAACGGCCAAAATCACTGCATAGCGAGGAAAATCTTCTGTAGTGAAACCACGCAACCTTACGGCCGGAAGGGGCTTCGGCTTTCCCTCCGCTTTTCAATCCGACGGCATGCAAAGGGAGGAATCCACTATGACAAACCGGGATGACCGGCCCCTATTGGAACGGCTGCAAGAATACGCGGCCAGCTCGATCCTTCCCCTGCACATGCCGGGGCACAAGCGCAAAGCGCCCCTGCCGGACGCCATGCCGGCCGATGGGATATCCCCTGACCGGGCGTTGCCCTACGCCATCGATCTGACCGAAATCCCCGGCTTTGACAACCTGCACGAGGCGCAGGGAATATTAAAACAGGGCATGGCCCGTGCGGCGGGGCTGTACGGCAGCGAGCGCGCCTTTTACCTGGTGGGGGGCAGTACGGCGGGCATCCTCGCCGGGATTCGCGCCGCCGTGCGGCCAGGGGAGAGGGTGCTTGTCGCCCGCAACTGCCACCGCAGCGTCTATCACGCGCTCGAGCTATGCCGCCTGCGGCCCTATTATCTGTGCCCGCCCATCGACCCGGCCACCGGCCTGTGCGGCAGCATCCCGCCCGAGACGGTCGAGCGGGCCTTGGATCGCTGCCCGTCTATTCGCCTTGTGATCGTCACCAGCCCTACCTACGAGGGGGTGCTCAGCGACATCGCCGCCCTGTCGCAGATTTGCCATGCGCGCGGCCTTCCTCTGCTGGTGGACGAGGCCCACGGGGCCCATCTTGGCTTTGGCCCCTTCCCGCTGGGCGGGGTGGCCGCGGGGGCCGACGTGGTGATCCACAGCCTGCACAAAACCCTTCCCTCCCTGACCCAGACCGGCCTGCTCCATGTCAACGGCCGCCGGGTCGACCCGGACGAGGTGGAGCGGCAATTGGCCAAATTTCAATCGAGCAGCCCTTCTTATCCTCTGATGGCCTCCATCGACGTATGCATCCGCTGGATGGAGGAAAAAGGCCACGAAAGGGCCCGTACCCACATGCAGCGGCTGCTGGCATTTGACCGCTCGATCGCCGGGTTGGAGCGCCTCTGGTCGCCCGGCCACACGGGCCGTGCGGGAGGCGGCTGGCCGGCGTCCCCCGACCCGCCCTTTTTTGGTTTGGACCCCGGCAAAATTTATTTTTGCTGCCGCAATGCCGCGTGGGAGGGCCGGCCGCTGACCGGCGAGGGGCTGGCGCGCCTGCTGCGGGAGGAATATAGGATCGAAACCGAGATGGCGCAGCCGGGCGGATTGCTGGCCATGACCAGCCTGTGCGACGGGGAGGACGCCTTGCCGCGCCTGTCCGACGCGGTGCGCGATATCGACCGGCGCTGTGAGGACCGGGCGGAGAAAGGGACGGCTGCCGCACTGCCGCCGCCCGTCGTCGTTCGCTCGATCGAGGAGGCGATGACCGCCCCCCGCCGGTCCATCCCGCTGGCCGGGAGCGCGGGATGCACGGCGGCCGAATATGTGTGGGCCTACCCTCCCGGCGTCCCGCTGCTGGTTCCGGGCGAGCGGATCACGCAGGAATTTGTGCAGTACGTGGAACAAACGCTCGAGCAGGGGACGGCCCTTCACTCGACCTCCCACGGGCTGCCGCAAGCCCTGCGGGTCTGCGCCCAAGACGATCCCCCCGGCATGCATGGGCCCGCCGGCACAGGGGAATAACGACGCGGCGCGCCACCCTGCGCACTGGGATCCGCCCCGGAGGGCGGGATTGCCAACAATTTCACCGAAAATCCCCCTCGGCGATTGACAAGAAGGCCGTCAGGGGTTACAATGTTACTATGCGGCGGGGAAGGCTTTCCCGCCCGATTTTCCGACAACCGGACGAAGGGGTGGAATTACGATGGAGAGAATCAAAACTCTGAGCACGCGCGACCTGAAAAAGAGCGTGGAAAACGGCGGCTGCGGCGAATGCCAGACCTCCTGCCAGTCGGCCTGCAAAACCTCCTGCGGGGTGGCCAACCAGCAGTGCGAGAAGTGCGCCGAGAGCAAATAACCTATCAAAACGGGAAGCACCGCTCAGCCACTGTGCTAGGCGGTGTTTTTTCAATGGAATGGAACGGAGCCGACATGATACACCAATATAAACTAAACGGATACAACATTGTGCTGGATGTGTGCAGCGGCGCGGTGCATGTGGTCGACGACGCGGCCTACGACGCCATCGCCTGGTATGAGGAGTGCGACCGCGGCGAGCTGGTGAAGCGTCTGACGGCCCGCTACGGCGAACAGGGGGT
The DNA here is from genome assembly GCA_965145485.1 of uncultured Eubacteriales bacterium. Taxonomy (GTDB): domain Bacteria; phylum Bacillota; class Clostridia; order Oscillospirales; family Acutalibacteraceae; genus CABQCM01. Next base: position 2,492 of record CBCTCU010000048.1, read on the forward strand.
GACCCCGGCCGAGGCAGAGGCGTTGTGCGATGACATCCAGTCGCTCATCGACGCGGGCAAGCTCTTTTCCCCCGACCCCTATGCCAATCTTGACCTGTCGTCGCTGCGGGCGGGCGGGGTGGTCAAGGCGCTCTGCCTGCACGTGGCCCACACCTGCAATCTAAGCTGCGACTACTGCTTTGCCAGCCAGGGGAAATACCACGGCGACCGGGCGCTGATGTCCTTTGAGGTGGGCAAGCAGGCGCTGGATTTTCTGATGGATCATTCGGGCGGGCGCACCAATCTGGAAGTGGACTTTTTCGGCGGCGAGCCGCTGATGAACTGGGATGTGGTCAAGCGCCTGGTCGCCTATGCCCGCGAGCAGGAGCCAAAGCGGAACAAACGCTTCCGCTTTACCCTGACCACCAACGGGATGCTGCTCGACGACGAGGTCATGGAGTTTGCCAACCGGGAGATGCACAATGTCGTGCTGTCCCTCGACGGGCGCAAGGAGATTCACGACCGGCTGCGCCGGACCCCCTCGGGGCAGGGGAGCTACGACCGGATCGTGCCCAAGTTCCGCGCGCTGGCCGACAGCCGCGGCCAACAGGGGTACTACATGCGGGGGACCTTTACCCATTACAACACCGACTTTGTCGAGGACGTGCTCCACATGGCCGATTTGGGATTCACCCAGCTTTCGATGGAGCCGGTGGTCTGCCCTCCCGGCGACCCCTACGCCCTGACCGCGGACGACCTGCCGGTCCTCAAGCAGCAGTATGAGCGCCTGGCGGTGGAAATGCTTCGCCGGGAAAAGGAGGGCAGGGGCTTTACCTTTTATCACTATATGCTCGACCTCGACGGCGGGCCCTGCATTTACAAGCGCATGGCCGGCTGCGGATCGGGCACCGAATACCTGGCCGTTACCCCCTGGGGAGACCTGTATCCCTGCCACCAGTTTGTGGGGGACGAAAGCTACCGCATGGGGGACGTCTGGCAGGGCGTGACCAACACGGCGTTGCGTGACCGCTTTGCCGGATGCAACGCCTGCACCCGCCCGGAATGCCGCGAGTGCTGGGCCAGGCTGTATTGCAGCGGGGGCTGCGCCGCCAACGCCTACCATGCCACCGGCTCGATCGAGGGGGTATATGCCTACGGCTGCGAGCTGTTCCAAAAGCGGGTGGAGTGCGCCATCATGACGAAAGCCGCGCAGGCGCAGGCGTGATGCTCGCGCCGGCTTTGGATGGGTTGCCGTAGGGAATGCAGGCCGTCCCGCAAGCCGGGCGAAGTGTGCCATCATGACGAAAGCCGCGCAGGCGTGACCCCCGCGCCGGCCTTGGATGGGTTGCCAATGGGAATATCGGCCGTTCCGCAAGCCGGGCGGAACACGCCGTCATGATGATAGCCGCGCAGGCGCAGGCGTAACGCTCCCTCGGCCTTAAATGGGTTGCCGTAGGGAATGCAGGCCGTCCCGCAAGCCGGGCGGAGTGTGCCATCATGACGAAAGCCGCGCAGGCGTGACCCCCGCGCCGGCCTTAGATGGGTTGCCAACGGGAACACGGGCTGTCGGCCAGCCGGGCGGAAACCTCGACCGATGTTCGCCCACGGACAAATCCCATCGGTATCGGGATCAGGATCCCGGTTTGCCCCGTTGCCCGGTATAAAACGAGCTTCTGGCAAAACCGACCTGCGTTTTCCTAATGTGCGGCTTTAGACAGCCTCATTGGAGCCACCAGGCGGGCTGCTTTTTTCGCTGGCAAGGCCACGCGAAAGGGACCCTCTGGCCGTTGCTTCCCTAATTTAGGGCCGCCGTGTGGAGTATACCCTGCCCGGCGACGGTTCACACCACAAAGATGCCCTATCTTGGCTATATCCGCAAATTTTATGTCCTTCCTATTTTGCAGCGCATCTGGAAGCGAGAGCTTTTCCTCATTCCAAGAGTCGTAGACATTGTTCTAAGGTTTTGGCCGCATCGGCCGCCTATTAAAAAAGAAAGGCCACCGCCCTGCCATTACCGGCCTCGAGGGCGGCGGCCCTTTTGACTGCTTGCCCCGAAAGCTTGACAATGCACCGGAAATTTTTGTGCCAAGCGGGCGCAATATCCAGGCGGATAGCCGATCCAACGGCTGTCCCTACGAATAACCCAGTCAAAAATTTTAAAAAAACGAGAGCATGCACTATCTTTCTGGCCGAAAATGGACTACAATAAAGGCGCTAACTACTGCCGCGCCCGACACATCCCACGATTGGAGGGAATCCGGCTGTCCGCATACCAAAGGCCCGTGTCCATCGGGGGACGCGGAAAAAGGCGGCGGTAGCTGGCTGGAAGGCACAGCCGGCAGCGTTTTGGTCCTACCGGTCGGCGCCCGGCGGACAAGCCGCATAGCCGGACTTTGGTTCGTCCCTTGCCGCGCCGTGCTCATTCGGTTATGTGGATAAAATTCGCCAAGCGAGCATCCGGCTGACGGCCAGGCCAGCCTAACCAGGAAGGAGTTGGTTTACATTTCCAGAAAACACCTTAAACAACCAGGATTTAAGCCGTCTTGCGCAAAATATCGCCGCGTTGGCCCATGAACGCGGCGTCACCTTACGGGAGCTGGCCGAGCAAACCGGGGTACCTTATGCCTATCTGGCGCAAGCGGAACAGGGGATTATCCCCGACCGGATCACGTTGCTTCATCTGACTGCTATCAGCCAATACTTTGGGCGCGAGCTGCACGAGCTTTTCCGCTGAATCGAGCACGGATTTTGCATTCTTGGCTATTCTCGACCAGAACAGCCTGCTCGAGGACGTGAATCGGCTACCATGAACGGGGAATCGGGTACGGCCATGCCGCTAACGCAGGCTGCCGCCATCTCTGCCCGGATAGCCCGGCGGGCCGCAGCCATTGCGCAGCAAATTTTGGGGATAGGCAGGCGCTCAGCGGCCCGGGCTTTGGATCCGGCTTGACATTTTGCAGACGCATGGGATAGGCTTGTCGTTAGCGGCTCGTACCTTGGATGGGAGCATGGGCCTATTATCACGCATGCTGCGCGGCTATGGAATTGTCAATACGTTTGCATATATTACAGGGGAGGGACCCGCTATGCTCATTTGCTTCGATGCCCTGGAAGAAATGGGGATTTTCGGTCTGAACGGCGGGGAAGGAACGGTTTACGCAAAAATGATCCGCCATGCCGGCGGCAAGACCATGCTCAGCCGCTTGCCGGCCGGATCCTCGATCGGCCCGCATCCCCACCGCGACAACTGGGAGATCAACTATGTGCTCAGCGGCACAGGGGAGGCGGTCTGCGACGGCCAGGCAGAGACCCTGACCGCCGGCTGCTGCCATCTTTGCCCCAGGGGTTCCACCCACAGCATCCGCTGCACCGGCGGGGATGATCTTGTGCTCTTTACCGTTGTGCCCGAGGCGTGACGCCGCAGATATAAAAAAACACAGCGCCGGATCGGGCATAGCCCGTCCGGCGCTACAATTGCCTCTTTTTCCAACCGGCGTCCAGCGGCCCCATTGGAGGAGCAGCTTCCGGGAGGTCATTCGCCCTATGGCGATCGCTCCACGAGCCGGATCAGGCTCAGGTTGGCATCCTGCTGCAAAGACAGAAAAACATCCCCCGCAAGCGGCCGCCCATCGACACAGATGGAATTGCAAGATCCGCCATGAGCGGTTGCTCCTATCCCAATGAAGCTGTACGCAAGGTTTTTAAGCAAAGCTGTCTTGAATCTCATCGCATTTCTATTTTTCATCGGCTGCACGATGTTTTGTTTTTGTGCTTTCCGTGCCAGGCCTTGGAATGAGATCCGAATGGCTGACGCATTAACATACCGTCTATCCAATGGGGGTAGTTCCCATCCTCTGGTACGGACGAAATCTCGAAACAGCCAGTGTTTTCATTTGACGTTCTGTTCCGGCAAATGGCGCTATACCGCCGCTTCCAGCTCGGAAGCAGACAAAGCTTCCTCCGGGATTATAATTTCATCAACATGATTGTAGTCCGTAATCGTAAGTGCCAGCGAAAATGCAGTGATTTCCATACCGATGATTGCTGAATCCTCCATTTGTCCCAGCTTGTCCATGATGGATTGCATCATTTCGGTCATATTCATCTCAATCTTAACCGGTTGCATGGCTGTTTCATCCACCCACAACGTAATGTACAGATCGCTCAAATCGGAATACAGCTCGTTGGCTTTGGATGCGTCCAGCCCAGATTGCTCCAGCTGATCCAATGCGCCAGATGCCTGGATCACTTTCTCCAACGCCTCGCCCTCAATGACGGCGGAGTACTTAGACGCTGTTTTTCCAGCCACTATCTCTTCGCCTTCCTTCTGATAGCGGCTGATCCCCTCAAGATAGATCTCCATCGCCTGTTTTGGATCCTGGGTCATGGAAGCGGACGGCAGGGTCTGCTTCACCCACTGTTCTCCAATTTTAAGATACTGAATATATTGGTCGCCCATCAATTCCGTGTAAGTCTCCATCTCCATTTCCATGCCGCTGGTTTCCTGCGAAAGTACCATTGCCACCCGAACCGGGTCACAGGTATATCTTCCCTCCCCAGACAACTTCACCGAGACCGGCTGCCCCATCACCGACATTCCCATAACCGTTTCCACCTCATACGTCATGCTGCTGGCCTGAGCCGTATTGGTTAAGCAGGCCTCCATAACGCCAGACGATTTCACGCACCCGCTGAAGGACACGGCCATGGCAACCATAGCGAATAAGGCAACCAGCTTGATCATCCACCGTCTCATCATTTTTCCTCCTTGATTGTACTATAGTTTTATTATAATAATAAATAGTAATTTTTCAACTGATTTTTATAAATTGTCCCTTTTTGTTTTGCGAATTATCTTTCGCAATAAGGAACAATAATTTTCTCAAATAAAAAAAGATAGAAAAAAACCTGGTTTGCAAATCTCTGGTAGAATGAAGTCGCGACACATCATATAGTTACATTTAATATAAAAAAGGGGCTGCATAATGAAACAAGTTATCAAAATTATTTTTATAGCGGTATTTTTTGTGACTATTATTTTTGGGAGCTTGATTTTATTAAATCAACCTAATGACGATATTCTAAATAATAAGATGGATTGTATGGTAGCTATTTTCATGTTGACCCCGGTTTTGATTACAGAAATTGAAATTTACAGTATATGCACTTATGGATTTACAAAAGAAAAAAATAAAACAATAACATTTTTAAAAATTCTCTCATTGGCTATAGCATTATTGTTTTTGGGATTTTTTACGCTTTCGTTTTATACTACAACAAACAAAATTGAAACAATATTACTTGTTGTTTTTGTGGTATATGTATTATTAAAGCTTTTGCTGTTGGTATTTCAAAAAAAGATTTGAAATTCAAAAAGTCGCAAAAACCATTTTGCCATGGCACCAGGACGGATGCAAAAGCATCCGTCCTGGTGTTTATTTAATGAATGGAGAACTTTTATGCATTCTTTTAAGTGGAAATTTATGCAGTAACAAAAACAAGGGATAAGGTACAATAATTTTCTCAAATATCGTCCCCTCATTGCACGGCGCACTCAGATAAGGTATAATAAGTTTCGCAAATAAAAAGAGATAGAAAGAGACATGGTTTGCAGAACTCTGGTAGAATGAAGTTGCGACAACATCATTCTGAAAGGAGAGAGCAAACCATGTCCGAGAATGGTACAGCTAAATGAGGAAGTTATCAAGGGCAGCTCAAAGAGCTGGTGCGGGGTAAAATAGCCATTTTCAATCAATGGGTAAATTTATTTTAGGTACAGAAGTTTCTGCTAAAGCAACAATAATGTGCCATGATACAATCAATCCATATGATGAAGTAAATGCCGAAACACATATCAATATTTAGTTTTTAGAATTAGGAGGTAGGTTATGTGAGGAAAATTACAATTATACTTGTTGCAGTAATTCTATGTTCTCTATTAGCAGTATTTGTTGTAAAACAAATTAATTTTATAAGCTACGAAACAGCATATGAAATTACTCAAGAGCAAATTCAAAACAGAATTTCTATTAATAAAATTACAAATTCTATTAATGAAAATTATCTGTTAAAAACCTTTTCTAAAGACGATGCAAATGAACAGATCAAAAAGCAATACAAACCAATTGAGCAAGACGAAGTTATAAAAGAACTGACACTTGCCGAATTAAAGAAAGCTATCCTTGTATCCAAAAACCTTTCTCTCGATTATGATTTATCGAAAGAAAATACAAATAACGAATTCAATCATCTAAAAAGCGATAAATCAGCAGAAAATTATTATCTAAGTGTTAAGGAAGTTTTAGATAAATATAATATGAGTGAAGAGAATTATTTACAACTTTTATATGATTATTCCTATGATTTCTATACGGATAGTATTTTTAAAAATTGGTTTGTTAAGAAAAGTGGACTCTACAAAAAACCCGATGATGCCAATTATATTGAGGAATATCCTGATTGGGAAAACCAGATGGAGTTATATCTTAATAAAGAACTTGAAAAAGTTACAGTTACTATAAAGCCATAAATAATATCAATCCTCACCATAACCATATACTATTGAGAATAAACTCTAAATTTTCTCAACTATCGTCCCCTCATTGCGTGGCGCGCGGCGCACTCAGGTGATTATTTCGTTTGCCGGATTACTCCCAAAATATCATCCATTTTTGCTTTTGGGCGCCATACCAGACCTAGAAAAATACAATAAAACGGAGCAAACACGCAAAACGCCCCCTGCCGTAGGATTCACTACGTCAGGGGGCGTTATCATTCACTCCCGCTTTGGCTTTGTACGAACCACGCTGAGGGAGATGGGTACTACCCTTAGTTCAGCTCAGCGAAGTACTTGATGGTGCGGACCATCTGGCTGGTGTAGGAGTTCTCGTTGTCATACCAGGAGACGACCTGCACCTGATAGGTGTCGTCGTCGATCTTGGTCACCATGGTCTGGGTGGCGTCAAACAGCGAGCCATAGGTGATGCCGACGATATCGGAGGAAACCAGGGGCTCCTCGGTGTAGCCGAAGGAAGCGCTGGAAGCGGCCTTCATGGCGGCGTTAATGCCGTCGACCGTGACATCCTTGCCCTTCACCACAGCCACCAGGATGGTGGTCGAGCCGGTGGTGACAGGGACGCGCTGGGCCGAGCCGATCAGCTTGCCGTTGAGCTCGGGGATAACCAGGCCAATGGCCTTGGCAGCGCCGGTCGAGTTGGGGACGATGTTGGCAGCGGCGGCACGGGCACGGCGCAGGTCGCCCTTGCGGTGCGGGCCGTCGAGCACCATCTGGTCGCCGGTGTAGGCGTGAACGGTGGTCATGATGCCGCTGACAATGGGAGCATACTTGTGGAGGGTAGCCGCCATAGGCGCCAAGCAGTTGGTGGTGCAGGAAGCAGCCGAAATGACGGTATCGTCCTTGGTCAGGGTCTTTTCGTTAACGCTGTAGACGATGGTGGGCAGGTCGTTGCCGGCCGGAGCCGAGATAACAACCTTTTTCGCGCCGGCCTTCAGATGAGCCGAAGCCTTTTCCTTGGAAGCAAAGAAGCCGGTGCACTCGAGCACGACGTCAACGCCCAGCTCGCCCCAGGGCAGGTCTTCCGGATTCTTCTGAGCGTAAATGGTGATCTCCTTGCCGTCGACGACGATGGAGTTCTCCTTAGCCACGACCGTGTCGCCCTTGGCATAACGACCCTGCGAGGAATCGTACTTGAGCAGGTGAGCGAGCATTTTCGCGTCGGTGAGGTCGTTGATGGCGACGATCTCATACCCTTCGGCGCCGAACATCTGACGGAAAGCCAGACGGCCGATACGGCCAAAACCATTGATTGCTACTTTTACCATAATAAAAGCCTCCTAATTTTCTATAATCCTGCCGGTAGCAGCGCGGCGCTCTCCAGCGGGGGAAACCCCGCGCGCCGTATCCGGCCGGGTATACCCCGGCGGGACCAATGCCCGCCGGAGAGATGCCTGATTCTGTTTTGCCGCCCTGCGGTAGCCCGGAAAAGCTCCCGCATACGGCCGCTCTGCCCGGACGGCACACGCCAAACGCATTCAACACCGCTTGCGCCGTCGGATGAAACCATGGTGCACACCCTATGCTCTGCAATGGGCCGGCGCAATCGCCAGACCGTAGCCTATGCGGCGCTGTAGGGGTACCGGGAGTAACGCGACTGCCGGCCGATATAAAGGGGAGTCATCCCTCCATAGCCTGCGCGTGCCGGTCTGCAATGCGCACAACGGGGCGGGCAGAAATCCTTAGTCCTTATTGTACAGAGCGCCGAGCTTGGTCAGGTGCTCGTACTTATCCTTTGCATACGCGGCCGCCTTGGTGAACAACTCCTCCGCACGATCGGGGAAGGAGCGCTTGAGGGAGGAGTAACGGACCTCGTTCTCAATGAAGGCGCGGTAGTCGGCCGTCGGCTCCTTGGAATCCAGGGTAAAGGGCTTGTCGCTGCGCGGATCAAAGCGGAAGTTGTGCCAGTAACCGGCCAGCACTGCCGCCTTTTCCTCGGTCTGGCTGACCCCCATACCGCCCTTGATGCCGTGGTTGATGCAGGGGGCATAGGCGATGATGATGGAGGGGCCGTGATAGCTCTCAGCCTCCTGGAAGGCCTTGATGCACTGGTTGTAATCGGCGCCCATGGCCACCTGGGCCACATAGACGTAGCCGTAGCTCATGGCGATGGCGGCGAGATCCTTTTTCTTGACCGACTTTCCGGCGGCGGCAAACTGGGCGACCGCGCCGGTCGGGGTGGCCTTGGAGGACTGCCCGCCGGTGTTGGAGTAAACCTCGGTGTCAAAGACGAGGATGTTGACGTCCTCGCCCTGGGCGAGCACGTGGTCGAGGCCGCCGAAGCCAATGTCATAGGCCCAGCCGTCGCCGCCGAGAATCCAGAAGGATTTCTTGGCGAGATAATCGGAATCCTCTTTGAGCATCCGCACCGTGTCGCAGCAGTCGACCTTGTCGAGCTCGGCCTTGAAAGCGGCGGCAGCAGCGGCGTTGGCCGCGCCGTCGTCCATGGTGTCGATCCAGCCCTTGGCAGCCGCCTTGAGGCTGTCGGCCGCCTTGTCGCTCTCGCACAGGGCCTCGGCATAGCCCTTCAGGCGCTCGCGGATGGCCTTGTTGGCCAAGAACATGCCGAAGCCGAACTCGGCGTTATCCTCAAACAGGGAGTTCTGCCAGGCGGGGCCGTGGCCGTCCCTGTTGGTGGTGTAGGGGGTCGAGGGGGAGGAACCGCCCCAGATGGAGGAGCAGCCGGTGGCGTTGGCGATATACATCCGGTCGCCAAAGAGCTGGGTGGCCAGCTTGGCATACGGGGTCTCGCCGCAGCCGGCGCAGGCGCCCGAGAACTCGAGCAGGGGCTGCTTGAACTGGCTGCCCTTGACCGTCGTCTCCTTGAACTTGGCGGCGACCTCTTCCTTCTGCGGGAGCTTCTGCCCGTAGAGATAGATCTCCTCCTGCTTGAGCTGGCTGTCGAGAGGCTTCATGACCAGGGCCTTTTCGCCCTTCATGCCGGGGCAGACGTTGGCGCAGGAGCCGCAGCCGGTGCAGTCAAGCACCGAAACGGTCATGGCGAACTTCATGCCGGGCACCCCGGTCATATCCTTGAACTTCATGCCCTCGGGGGCGTTTTTCGCCTCCTCCTCGGTCATGGCCACCGGGCGGATGACCGCATGGGGGCAGACATAGGAGCAGAAGTTGCACTGGATGCAGTTTTCCATCTGCCACTCGGGGACGTCGACCGCGATGCCGCGCTTTTCGAGCGCCGAGGAGCCGAGGGGCACCTCGCCGTCGGCCATGCCCACGAAGGTGGATACCGGCAGGGAATCGCCGCGCTGGGCGTTGACCGGCTCAAGGATGCTCTTGGCGTACTGGCCGAGCCGGGAGGTATCCTCCTCGCCGCAATTGCAGCAGGCCTTATCCTCGGCCTTGGCCCACTCCTTGGGCACCTTTACCTTCTTAAAACCGTCGATGCCGCGGTCGATGGCGGCGTGGTTCATCGCGACGACCTTCTCCCCCTTCTTGCCGTAGGAGCGGGTAGCCGCGTCCTTCATCAGCTCGACCGCCTTGTCGGCCGGGATGATCTTGGACAGGCGGAAGAAGGCGGCCTGCAGGATGGTGTTGGTGCGCCCGCCCAGGCCAAGCTCCTTGGCGATGTGGGTGGCGTCGATGGTGTAGAATTTAATGTCGTTCTTGGCGATGAATCTCTTCATCTTGGCCGGCAGGTGGGCGTCGAGCTCCGAAGCGTCCCACGAGCAGTTGAGCAGGAAGGTTCCGCCGGGTTTCAGATCCTCGACCATGTCGTACTTGTCGACATAGGAAGGATTGTGGCAGGCCACAAAGTCGGCCTTGTTGATCAGGTAGGTGCCCTTGATGGGCTTTTTGCCGAAGCGCAGGTGGGACACGGTGATGCCGCCCGACTTCTTGGAGTCATAGGAGAAATAGCCCTGGGCATACATATCGGTGTTGTCGCCGATGATCTTGATGGAGTTCTTGTTCGCGCCGACCGTACCGTCCGAGCCCAGGCCCCAGAATTTGCAGGAGGTGGTGCCCTTGGGGGTGGTGTCGGGCGCTTCCTTGATCTTGAGGGACAGCTTGGTCACATCGTCCTCAATGCCGATGGTAAAGCGCTTCTTGGGACGGCCAGCCTCCATATTGCGCACAACCGCGACAATCTGGGCGGGGGTGGTGTCCTTCGATCCGAGGCCGTAGCGGCCGGTGTAAACCGGAACGTTCTCAAAGGCGGTGTCGCGCAAAGCGGCGACCACGTCGAGGTAGAGGGGCTCGCCGAGGGAGCCCGGCTCCTTGGTGCGGTCGAGCACGCTGATGCACTCGGTCGTCTTGGGCAGGGCGGCAATCAGGTGCTTGGCCGAGAAGGGACGGTAGAGGTGGACCTTGACCAGGCCGACCTTCTCGCCCTGGGCGTTGAGGTAATCGACCGTCTCCTCGATGGTCTCGCAGACCGAGCCCATGGCGATGATGACCTTTTTGGCGTCGCGCGGGCCGTAGTAGTTAAAGAGCTTGTATTTGGTGCCGAGCTTCTGGTTGACCTGGTTCATGTAATCCTCGGTCACGTCGACAATGGCGTCGTAATACTGGTTGGACGCCTCGCGGTTCTGGAAGAAGACGTCGGGGTTCTGCGCCGTGCCGCGCTGGGCCGGATGCTCCGGGTTGAGCGAGCGGCGGCGGAAGGCGTTGACCGCATCCCAGTCGAGCATGTCGGCCAGGTCCTTATAATCCCACTTCTCAATCTTCTGAATCTCGTGGGAGGTGCGGAAGCCGTCGAAGAAATGCAGGAAGGGGACGCGGCCCTTGATGGCCGAAAGATGGGCCACCGCGCCCAGATCCATAACCTCCTGCGGGGAGTTGGAGCAGAGCATGGCAAAGCCGGTCTGGCGGCAGGCGTAAATATCCGAATGGTCGCCGAAGATCGAGAGGGCATGGCTGGCTACGGCACGGGCCGAAACATTAATTACGCCCGGCAGCAGCTCGCCCGCGATCTTGTACATGTTCGGGATCATGAGCAGCAGGCCCTGGGAAGCGGTGTAGGTGGTCGTCAGCGCGCCTGCGGCCAACGAGCCGTGCACTGCGCCGGCAGCGCCGGCCTCCGACTGCATCTCGGTTACGCGCACCGGCTGGCCGAAGAGGTTTTTCTCCCCCATCGCGGCCATCTTGTCCGTTTCCTCGGCCATGTTGGACGACGGGGTGATGGGGTAAATCGCGGCAACATCGGTAAAGGCATACGATACGTATGCGGCGGCCGAGTTACCATCCATGGTCTTGGTTTTTCTTGCCATGTTTGTAGGTCCTTCCTTTCGGAGTAGAATGGATACCAAAAGAGCTTGCGCGGTGCGCCCGCGGGCGGGGAGAGCACACGCCTTCCAGTATAGTATGGCTGCATTCGTCCCGGATCATGTGAGGGCAGGCGATTTTTCCCTGAAAATGCCGGCGCTCTTTCCCAAAAATCCAAGAAAAAGCCACTGTGTCATATTTTATCATCAAAGCCCCGCCTTGTAAAGGCGTATTTGTGGCAAAATTGTGAAAATTCAACCAACTTTTTTGTTTGTCTTTCTTTACCAAATAAAAAAAGGGGCCGATTTGGCCGATTTTGCCCCCTTGGCGCGCAGGGAAAACAAATTCGGCCAAAGGGGCTTTGCGGCTCGTTTTTTCGCCCGCTTCGCCGTCCGCAGCACGGTCGCCGCGGTTTGACAAGGACGCCAAAATCGGTTAGGATGACAACAGTGCATTTCGGCGCGTTTTGCATGCCTTGCCGGCGGCCGCGCCAGAGAAAAAGAGGCGATACTTCAGACATGACGGATGAAATGACCCCCCGCGAGCGGATGCTCACCGCCATGCGAAACCAGACTCCCGACCGGGTGCCGGTGGCCCCCGATATCTCCAACATGATCCCCTGCCGGCTGACCGGCCGGCCATCCTATGAGATCTACGCGAACAACCAGCCCACCATCGGCGACGCCTACATCAACGCCGTCAAACAGCTGGGCATCGACGGGTGGTACATTTACGCCGCGCTGGCCTACCGCTACCCGGTGGCCGTGGACGAGCGGATGGAATTTATCGAAAAAACCAGCGCGCGCTGGGTAGCCCGCCACACGGTGGAAACCCCGGCGGGGAGCTTGAACGAGACGCTGGTCTACCCCAGCGACAACCCCCCTACCACCACCGAAAAATTCATCAAAAACATCGAGGAGGATCTCGACAAATACCGCTACCTCTACCAGGTCCCCACCTCGTATGACGACGCCGCCTTCCAGCAGGAAAAGAAAAATCTCGGCGAGCTGGGCGCTTTCGGTGTGGGCGTCTACACCCCGGGGCTGCATATCTGGTGCAATATTTTCGACGGCAGCCTCGAGACGGCGACCTACGCCTACTACGACTATCCCGAGCTGTTTGAGGAGCTGCGTCAGCTTCACGAGGCGCAGGCCCTAATGCAGGTCGAGATGCTGCTCGACGCGGGGGTGGATTTCATCCTGACCGGCGGCAGCGGCTCGGTCACCCTCCAGTCGCCCGAGATATGGCGCGAGCTGAGCCTGCCCACCCTCAAAAAGATCACCCGCATGTGTAAGGAAGCGGGGGTTATCTGCGGGGTGCATTCCTGCGGGAAGGAGCGGTATCTGCTCGAGACCTGCTATGAGGAGACCGACCTTGACTACATCAATCCGCTTGAGATCGAGCCGATGGGGGACTGCACCTTAAAGGACGCGGCCCGCTTTGGCGACAAGCTGTGCATCATGGGCAACCTGCACACCACCAAGGTCATGCTCGAGGGCAGCACCGATCTGGTGCGGCTGGAATCGCTGCGGGCCATCCGGGACGCCGGGCAAACGGGCGGCTTTATCCTCTCGACGGGCGACCAGTGCGGCCGCGACACCCCGCTGGAAAACATCCGGGAGATGGTGAAAGTAGGGCAGGAGTTTGGCCGCTATCCCCTCGACATGGGGGCCATCGACGCTGAAATCGCCCGGCTGGAGAAGCTGGTCTGAGGCAGCCGTCCTCTTCTGAGGGCGCTTGTCGGAAACAAGGGCTTTTTGGCATTCTGTGCGGGAGAAATATCCATAAAAAATTCCTCCTGTATGTCATACAGGAGGAACTCTCTCAATCTACCATCAAGCTCTGGCAAGGGGCTCGCCAGCGTGCGACTCGATCACCTCGTGATAGCGGCCCAAATCCCGTTCGGGGAAAGAGTCGATCAGATACACGCTATATTGCAAAACCAGCAAAGCATCGCTGGCTGTGATGTTACAATCCCCATCCAGATCGGCGATCCGCAGCCCGTCATACGAATACCAGCCTACCCCCCACTCGGGGGAGAGCAACAAAACCGACCTGTGCAGAATCATCAGGGCATCGGTAGCGTTGATGATACCGTCACCGCTCGTATCCCCCGGCTCCAATACCGACAGGTCATATCCGTCCGAATCGGCCGTCGCACCCAGGGGCATCAAAAACAGAAAAACCGCCAGCATGATTGCCAAAACATAACGCCATCGCTTCATCATAAAGACTCCTTTCCAGTATCCTTGTTTTCTGTACGTAACGCTCTTTGCTTATCGAATCTTTTGTAAAACAGCCTCTTTTTAGTCTCATTATACGCAATCATATACATAATTTCAACCATTTGATAATAAATAGAATGAAATGGTCAAATCCTGCCAAGCAATTGCGAAATACAAATTCTTTCTAAGATTGCATTTTTATTTTGCTTGAGAGCATAATATATTCTTTGGAATGTGTATAATAGGATAAACTAAGTATTTTGCACCTTCTGAAATTGAAAGGAGTTCATCCGTATGCCAACCGACGACCCGGACCCTGCCAATTTAATCTGGCAGCTCGTGTTACTCGCCGTCCTGATCTTAATCAACGCCTTTTTTGCCATGAGTGAGATCGCCGTGATTTCGCTCAACGACAGCAAAATGAAAAAGCTGGCCGAGGAGGGGCACAAAAAGGCCCGCCGCATCCTCAAGCTGACGAACGAGCCTTCGGCCTTCCTCTCGACCATCCAGGTGGGGGTCACCCTCGCCGGGTTCTTAACCTCGGCGTCGGCTTCCCAGACCTTTGTCGATGGCTTCTCCGACACCCTGATGCGGTGGTTCTCCGCCCCCGAAAGCGCCCGTTCGGCCATCAGCACGGTCGCCATGGTGGTGATCACCCTGATTATGTCCTACTTCTCGCTGGTGTTCGGCGAGCTGGTGCCCAAACGCATCGCCATGAAAAACCCCGAAAGGGTGTCCTTCGCGGTGGTCGGCATCCTGCTGGCCCTCAAGACCGTGATGACCCCGGTGATCAAGGTGCTCTCCTTTTCCACCAATATCATCGTGCGGCTGTTTGGCATCGACCCCCATGAAGAGGATTCCAACGTCACCGAGGAGGAGATCCGCATGATGGTCGACGTCGGGGAAGAAACTGGGGTCATCGAGGAAAGCCAGAAGGAAATGATCAACAATATCTTTGAATTCGACGACATCACGGTCGATGAGATCATGACCCACCGCACCGACATCACGGCGGTCGAGGCCACCGACTCCATCGAGCAGGTGGTGCACGAGTCGATGAGCGAGGGCTTTTCCCGCATCCCGGTGTATGAGGACGACCTCGATACGGTCGTCGGCATTGTATACATCAAAGACCTGCTGGGCTACATCGGCCGGGACGTTCCCGAGACGGCCACGGTTTCGGCCGTGATGAGGCCGGCCACCTTTGTGCCCGAGTCGAAAAAGTGCGGCCAGCTCTTTACCGAGATGACCGAAAAGCGCATTCAGATGGCCGTTGTGGTCGACGAATACGGCGGCACGGCCGGTATCGTGACCATGGAGGATCTCATCGAGTCCATCCTCGGCAATATCCAGGATGAGTATGACAACGAGGAGGAGGACATCGAACAGCTCAGCGACAACGTCTTTACCATCGACGGCACGACCGACATCGAGGAGGTTTCCGAGCTGCTCGACCGCGAGATGCCCGAGGGCTCTTACGACACCCTGGGCGGCATGCTCCTCTCCCTTTTGGGCCGTATCCCCGAGCCGGAGGAGCACCCTTCGGTCGAGGTGGCCAACGTCCTGTTTACGGTTGAGAGCCTGGACGAGCGCCGCATCGACAAGGTGCGCGCCGAAAAGCTTCCCGAGCCGGAACCCGAGCCCGAAAAGGGCAAAAAAGAAAAAGAAGCGGACAAGGACGATAGCCGCGAGGAAAAAGGCAAAGCCTCGGGCCCCGAGGAAAAGGGGAAGGCGGCAAAGCCGGAGGCCAAAGCCAAGCCGTCCAAAGCAAAGGAACGCTGAATTGTTCCAATCCAATATTCCAGCGCGCCCGTCCGGGCGCGCTTTTTCGTTGGCCGACGCCGCCGGCTGATGCTTTCCAAGGGGGTTTCCTTTCCCATTCTTACCAAGCCTTATGTCAACCGGGCGTTCCTTTGCGGGTAGTGTCAAGGATTTTACGCAAATTGGTTTGCAGGGTTTGGGATGAATGAA
>CBCTCU010000049.1:0-18032 GCA_965145485.1 uncultured Eubacteriales bacterium
GCAGACGTGGATCAGTACAGTCGAATAGGTCTAAGAGTTTAACAAGAACGTCGTACGAGGGTTTACGACGATTATTTTCCCAATCGCATACGGTTTGGCACGAAACTCCGCATTTTTTTGCGACATAATCTTGTGTCCAACCCCTCTTTATTCGTTCTTGTCTTAGCACTAGTTTCATTTTCCCTCCTTTCTTCTTGAACTACGCTATTTGCGTAGTTATATAATACTATGCTTTTAGCGTAGTGTCAAGAGGTGTTTTTATGTCTTCTGAAAATATTTTTGGGCAGCGTATATTTGAACTTAGGAAAGCTGCTGGAATGACGCAGAAACAACTTGGCGAATCTGTTGGTCTCTCTATGCAGGCGATTAATGATATTGAAAAGGGTCGCCGGGAAACTACAATCACAAAAGCAATATTGATGGCTAGGTTGTTTAACACAACAATACACTATCTTGTCGGTGATACAGACAACCCCGCACGTCCAGAAAACACTCCTTTTGTTGAGTACTTGTTTGACCCTGAAAACTATAGTCCTTTTGCAAGCCGTTTAGGCGACTTACATGAATCAACTGGCGTTTCGTGGGAAAAAATTGCAGAAATACTAGAGGCCGGAAAGACTAATCCAGAAACAGAAATGGCATTATCGCCTCTCATTGCCCTTGCCGACTACTTCAATGTATCTCTGGATTATTTGGCCGGTAGAACCGATAACCCAGAGGTCAATCGGTAGACCTATTTCAGTCGCCAAACAATTGATAAAGTATCATAAACAATGAGAGGAAATCGAAATGGAACTTCTAGAATTTTTGTCTGCCTTAGCCCTTTTGGTGATTGCTTTCTTAGTTGGTTTTTTAATAAAAAAAGAAAGAGAGAGTAAGAGAGAGAAAGAAAGACAAACAGCCTACATCAAAAAACTAGAAGAGAAAAACAAGCGTCTAGAAGAGGCAGAACAAACAGCAAGTAATCGGTACTTAGAAATTGAACGAAAGCTGCTGGCTTTTCTACATCTATATCCCGAACTAAAAAAATCGTTTGGCCCGTTTGGTTTTTCTGAAGTTTCTAGAGTTGAGAATCTTCCAGATAATTACTTAGAGCAAAAAACGAAAGATATCGAATATGTATATGACTGCATAAAAAACGATTCCTCGGCATTACAGCTTCTCCATGCACAAGAAAAAATTCAACTTTTAGAACGCTCTCACTCCAATCTTGAAGCAATTCCATATATGGCGAAAATTATGGCTGATTACGAAACCTACGGATTAGAAGCACAAGCTAAAAAGTTGGATTGGGGATATTCGCAAGAACGTGCCAAAAAAGTAGCTTCTATACGAGAGATTCGACAGCAAGCACAACAAATTGTTGAACAGAGCAATGAAGCGCGATACCAATTAGCCTATTTGTTGTCTCTTTTTCCCGCTTTAGAGGATGTCGTTGAAACTGAATTTTCACAACTCCCTGCATTGGAAATTTCTGATTTGTCGGATCGAGATAATGCAAAGGAGCATCTTTCCAAAGAAGAGTGGAACACTTTGAGCGTCACTGAAAGAAACCAGCTTGCGCTTGATCGGTATATCCAATCTCGTCAAAAGACTAAATGGCAAATTGGACGCGACTACGAGCTTTTCGTTGGATATTCGTTTACACAGAAAGGCTACAGTGTCGATTATTTTGGCTCTTATATGGGGCTAGAGGATTTGGGACGAGATTTGATTGCCCAAAAGGATAATTTAACACTCATAATTCAATGCAAATATTGGAGTTCACACAAGACAATTCACGAAAAGCACATCATGCAGTTATACGGCTCTGTCGTTAGCTATTGTTTGGAAAACAGTATTGATGAAAATTTGGTCAAAGGTGTATTAATTACAAATATCGAGTTGTCTGAAACCGCAAAAAAAATTGCAAAATATCTCAAAATTGAATTTTTTGAATTATTCGAGATAGGGAGCTTTCCACGAATTAAATGTAATATAAATCGTGATAGCTATGGCATTGAAACTCGGATATATCATTTACCATTCGACCAGCAGTACGATTCCGTGAAAATAACAAAAAAAGGGGAGTTTCTTGCTTTTACAGTAGCCGAGGCAGAACGCGCTGGTTTTCGTAGGGCCTTTAAATGGCATGGCGATCAATCTCCTTTTTTGTAAACATCTCGGCATTCTCCACAATTAGCAGTTTGTTTTTGCAAAATATCCACTCTCAGCGATCTATCCCCACTTCGGTGGGGATTTTTTATGCCTTGATACGCGCTAGAGTGGCTACTATGCCATCCTCCTCATATTCAAGGTTGATTACACGCCATTTCCCCGTTGCCAACAAGGAGTTCGTTTCTTCTTCTCCTCTTATCGTTCTAAACTCCCGGATGCTTTCGTAGTTCATTGTTTATGCTCCTTTCTGGTTTGCGTTATCATAATTCATTGTCACGTCAAAGTCGCCTGTCAAGCGACAACGTTGGCAAAAAAAATTGCGTTAGGGTCTTCAATGTGTAAAATTCTAATCATTGCTTCAATTTCGGTGCTATTAAATACCCCCTTTTTCATTTTTTCATAAAAAGTTTTCTCTGTAATTCCAATTTTATTGGCTACTTGACGTTGAGAGTACCCTTGCTTTGCAATAATACCCTTTAATTCATTTGTAAGGATCATGTGCCGCCCTCCTTTCTGTCGCTTATTACGCTACAATAATACCATGCTTTATGTCGCTTGTCAAGAGAAAAAAGTGATTGTTTTTAAATTTATTGTTGCATGATAAGAGAAGTATGTTATAATGCTAAATATAAGGGAGGTGTTTTAGTGACAATAGGTGACAGAATAAAAGCCGAAAGATTACGTCTCGGCTATACTTTGGAAGATGTTGCACGTTATACTAAGGTTAGCAGGCAAACTATTCAAAAATATGAATCTGGAGTTATTTCCAATATTCCATCAGATAAAATTGAAGCAATAGCTACTTGCCTACATGTTTCCCCCGGCTATCTTATGGGGTGGGAGGAAGCAGAAAAAGATATTTATTCATTTGATAACGTCTTTCCCATTCATAAAAAAAGATTCCCCCTATTAGGGGAAATAGCTTGTGGAAAACCTATTTATGCAGATGAGGACCTAGAAAGCTATGTTGAAGCTGGAGCGAATATTCGAGCAGATTTTTGTTTAAGGGCTAAAGGGGACAGTATGATAAACGCTCGAATCCACGACGGAG
The DNA here is from genome assembly GCA_965145485.1 of uncultured Eubacteriales bacterium. Taxonomy (GTDB): domain Bacteria; phylum Bacillota; class Clostridia; order Oscillospirales; family Acutalibacteraceae; genus CABQCM01. Next base: position 3,209 of record CBCTCU010000049.1, read on the forward strand.
ATATTGTATTTATTCGTAAGCAGGAGATGGTGGAAGACGGCGAGATTGCAGCAGTCATTATCAACGACGAAGCAACCTTGAAACGAGTTTACTATAACCAAAAAGCTAATATTCTCCAATTGGTTGCTGAAAATCCAGCTTTTCCTCCGTTCGTATATTCGGGAGAAGAACTTAATCAAATTCATATTCTAGGAAAGGCTATAGCTTTTCAAAGCGATGTAAAATAAAAGACCGCCCGGAGCGGCTCTCCTCTGGGCGGCAAAAAAAGATTATTATTAAACATGTAGTTTTTCGATCAATGCTGATTTTAATACCCCTGAAAAATTGATATGCTGTTCTTCAGCCATGGCGTTTAGCCAGGCTGGAATCGTTAAGGTCTTCTTTACTGTGCGTGTGTCGTTCTTCTTTAAATATTCTGTCCAATCAAACTCTACCAAAACGATAAACTGTCTTTCTTCCAGAACAATATCTGCAGGGTTTGACGCATCCGGAATCCGCGTTCCGTTTTGCTTATCTTCTTCCACAAACAGTCCGAATGCATCCTTGATATTTTCTACAGCTTCTTCTAAACTGTCTCCCTGGGATATACAGCCCGGAATGTCGGGCATCCACACAGAAAACCCCTCATCCTCTTTTTGAAACACTGCGGGATAGTAGTATCTATTCATCTGTATCGCTCCTTTTTGACACTTATATTTAGTATACGGTTTGGATGCGGAGATTATTTCAACCCCGCATCCTTCAGTATCTTTTGCTCTGTTCCCTTTTTTAAGTCTTTTGCATGAGCTGGGATCACAACTCTCTTGTTTGTTTCTTTATTTTCATAGAAATGATGGGAGCCGTTTACGCGAATAAGCTGGAAACCATTGGCTTCCAAAAGCTGCATCATTTCTTTGGGTTTCATTGGCATCTTTGAATCTCCTCTCTCTATAGTTACATTTTAACACGTGTTACACGTGTTGTCAATAGTCTTTTTAAAATAAAGCAGTTATTTTGTTCATGTAAGCAAATAGGAGGGCAAAGGAAATGCCAATCCAGAAAGCAGGGGGCAAAAAGGACGGGAAGCAACGCTATCGCGTCCGCGTCAATTACACCGATAAGGACGGCAGGGCACATCAGATCGAGCGGGTAGCCTATGGATTGGCCGAAGCAAACGAGCTGGAAATCAAGCTAAAAGCGGAGATAGGCCAGCAGGAAACCGCCAAGCGGATGACCGTACAGGGGCTATTTGACGAGTACGCCGCTTCCAAGTCGCACGAGCTCCGGGAAAGCACCCTGGATAAATCGAAGCGCATATTGCAGCAGAATGTACTGCCGGCTTTAGGCGGGTACAGGATTGACCGTTTAAGTACCGCCGTTCTACAAAAATGGAAAAACGAGATCGGCGGGCGGGATTTGTCCATCTGCACAAAGCAGAATATTTTCGCGGCTTTCCGGGCGTTGCTCAACTACGCGGTAAAGATGGAGTACCTGCCCAAAAACCCGCTCGCAAGCGTCGGTAACTTCCGGGAGGCATACTTTGATAAACCGGCCGAAAAGCTTCAATATTACACGCCGGAGCAATTCCGGGCATACATAAAGGCAGCCCGCGACTACGCCGAGCAGGACGGCACCATCACGGGTTGGGGATATTATGTGTTCTTTGCTATCGCATACTATACCGGCATGCGAAAAGGGGAGATTAACGCGCTCAAATGGTCGGATATTGATGCGAATATCATTCACGTACGCAGGAGCGTCGCGCAAAAGCTGAAAGGCCCCGACCGGGAGACACCGCCAAAGAATCGCTCCTCCTATCGCGACCTGCAAGCCCCCGAGCCGCTCATGAAAATATTGGCGCAGTACAAGTCCATGCAACAGCAAATCGACGGCTACAGCGAGGATTTCCGCGTCTGCGGCGGGCCGAAATGTTTGAGGGATACCAGCATTGAAAACAAGAATAAAATGTTTGCCAGGGCAGCCGATCTGCCGCACATCCGCATCCACGATTTCCGGCACTCTCACGCATCGTTGCTGGCCAACGAGGGGATCAATATTCAAGAGATCGCCCGGCGGCTGGGACATTCCAAAATTGAAATTACCTGGAACACATACAGCCATCTGTATCCTCGCGAGGAGGAGCGCGCCATCCAGGTATTGAACAAAATTCAGTAATATTCGGGGATATTTCGGGGATGAAAAGAGAAAACCGCCTGAAAATAGGCGGTTTTTCTGTGTTTGGCGGAGAGAGAGGGATTCGAACCCCCGGCCCTTGCGGGTCACTGGTTTTCAAGACCAGCTCCATAAACCACTCGGACATCTCTCCACTTTTTGGAACGCTGATATTATAGCAGACGGCTTTGTTTTTTTCAATCCCCAATCACAGGGCTTGTTTTGCGATAGAAAAGAACGCAAGGAGACCGGGTGAAAAAACCAGGGAGCCATTCGCGCCTTTCCTATCCCGATCCGGCGTCTTACAGCGCTATCTCCCGTTTTACAAGCGCTATCCCCTGCACAACCCGGCCGCCAGCAAAAGCGGTTGTCAACCCCGATTACGGCCCTGCGGACAATCGCAGCATCCGGCCCCTAAGAGCGCGCCCGCAGGCCGGGCGGCCGGACTACCGGCCGCAACGCAATAGCGGCAAAGAGGCCAGTGCGGCAGCTCTCCCCCGCCGGACGGCCTCATTGTTTGCCGGCATCCCCTTGGCGCTCCTGCTTCTCCAGCCAAATGAGCAGCACCGAAAGGTCGGCCGGGCTGACGCCCGAAATGCGTCCGGCCTGCCCAATGCTGCGGGGCGCCACCCGCTGCAGCTTTTCCCTTGCCTCCAGCCGCAGCCCGGCGATGGAGGCGTAATCCAGGTCGGGCGGAAGCCGGCGGTTTTCCAGCCGTTTCAGCTCCCGAATCTGGGCCGCCTGACGGGCGATGTAGCCCTCGTATTTGAGCTCGATTTCGACCTGCTCCATCGTCTTGGGCGACAGGTCGGCCGGCCGGCCGTCATCGACCGGCGTCAGCGCCTCGTAGCTCAGCTGGGGGCGGCGAAGAAGCTCGCTCAGCCGCGCCCCTCCCGTCACGGGGGAGGTTCCCCGCTCGGCAAGGATGCGGTTGAGCCTGTCGTCCCCGGGCAGGACGCAGCGGCTTACCCGCTGCAGCTCCCGCCGCTTGGCCTCAAGCTGCCCCTCGAGCCGGTCAAGCCTCTGGCGGGAGTTGAGCCCCAGCTCATACCCCGTCGCCATGAGCCGCTCGGCGGCGTTGTCCTGCCGCAGCACCAGGCGGTATTCCGACCGGGAGGTCATCATGCGGTAGGGATCGGAGCATCCCTTGGTCACCAGGTCGTCTATGAGGGTGCCAATGTAAGAGTCGGCCCGCGAGGGCAGGTAAGGCTCCTTCCCCTGCACCTTCCTGGCGGCGTTGATACCGGCGACAAGCCCCTGCGCGGCCGCCTCCTCATAGCCCGACGACCCGTTGAACTGCCCCGCGCCGTAAAGCCCCGGAAAGCCTTTGGCCTCCAGCGACCCGTCCAGCGCCAGGGGGTCGACACAGTCGTATTCGATGGCGTAGGCGTTGCGGGTCAGCTCCACCTTTTCCAGCCCGGGTATGGTGCGGTAAAAGGCGATCTGGACGTCCTCCGGCAGGGAAGAGGACATGCCCTGCAGGTAAATCTCATCGGTCTGGAGTCCACAGGGCTCGAGGAACAGCTGGTGGCGCTCCTTGTCGGCAAAGCGCACGATCTTGTCCTCAATGCTGGGACAATAGCGGGGCCCCACCCCCTCGATCCGGCCGGAAAAAAGAGGGGAACGGTCGAGGTTGGCGAGGATAATGTCCCTGGTGCGCTCATTGGTCCAGCTGATATGGCAGACCACCTGGTTTTTGGGAGGGGCCTGCGTATCAAAGGAAAAGGGCACCGCCGGCTCGTCCCCCGGCTGCACCTCAAGGCGGGAAAAATCGATCGAGCGGCGCAGCACCCGCGCGGGCGTCCCGGTCTTAAAGCGGCGGATGGGCAGGCCCAGGGCACGGATCGCCCCGCCCAGCCGTGTGGCGGCAAACATACCGTCGGGGCCGCTCTCAAAGGAGTGCTCCCCCACGTAAATCCTCCCGCCGAGGAAGGTGCCGGTGGCGATGACGACCGTCTTGGAGCGATACTGCGCCCCGAGGTGGGTGGTTGCCAGCCAGCCGCCATCCACCGGCTTCAAATCGACGATCTCGGCCTGCTTGAGCAGCAGGTTTTCCTGCCGCTCCAGGGCGTATTTCATATACCCGCTGTAGGCCCGCCGGTCGATCTGGGCCCGCAGGGAGTGCACCGCCGGGCCCTTGCCCCGGTTGAGCATGCGCGACTGGATGGTGGCCGCGTCGGCCGCCCGCCCCATCTCGCCGCCCAGCGCGTCGATTTCGCAGACGAGATGGCCTTTGGCTGTCCCGCCGATGGAGGGGTTGCAGGGCAGATTGCCCACCCAGTCCATATTAATGGTAAAGACCAGCGTACGGCATCCCAGCCGCGCGGCGGCAAGACCGGCCTCGATGCCGGCATGGCCGGCGCCGATCACCAGAACGTCGGCCTCCCCTGCGAAATAATCCAATGCTTTTTCCTCCCTGCGGTATTTTCCATACCCCGGCGTCTCCGGGGATCATCGCCAGCTTTAACAAAACGAAACAATCCCGGCACAGTGTGCCGGGAACCCGTCCAACCCTTCGCCGTCTGGCCCGCTGTCGCGGCCGCAGACGCCCTGGCCCCGCCGCCCCGCTCCAGCAGTCAGGCAGGGAACGGCCGCACAACAGCATTCCCTGTTTCACGTGAAACAGCCCCCTGGAGTAAAATCCGCCGTAGTAGGTCCGCCGCCTCCAGAAAGGCGGGAAAAGCCGGTGGGGCAAGGGCCGCCCCAACATCCGCCCTGCGCCCACAGGGCGGGATACGGCGTGGGGAACGGTTACGAAACAGCGCCCGTGCGGTTGCATCCGGCCACGGGAAAGGGCAAGGCAATGCCTATACAGGCGGCTACCCGTATGTACTCCGGGCAATGCCTCCCCATCCATGCCAACAGCGGCAATCAGGCCGTAAAGCCCCCGGCGGACAACCGGAAAAACGGCCGGGCCGTCCCGTTATGGCCATCGAACCGGGCTAGGGCAATCCCCAGGCGACTGCACGCATGAGGCATTCAGCCCCCTGCGGTGAAAAACGGGCGCGCCCGAAACGCAGGCGGCTTTCCGCCCATCATCACACCAAAGCCGCCTGATCGAATCCCATTTTCCCGCGCGCCAAGCCCATAGGGCTCAGGAGAGCTCGCATTCGGCCGTGAAGCACTTCCCTCTCGCATGCACGGCCCGGATGTATTTTCTACTACCCTCTTCGGCCGTGGCAATCGAGAGCACATCCCCCTGCCTGGCCTCTCCCTGAAAATCGATGCGCAGGCGGGTAAAGTAGCCATCCCCCATACCGCCGGGGACCCAGTCGCTGACGATGTCGGCGTATTTGGTATTGTTCAGATGCCCATTGTAGTCGAGGTCGGCATAGCCAACCCGGCGCTCCCCCGACGGGCTCATGGCGGCGGGCAGGCGAATGGGCGGCACCGGGCCGAGAAGGGGGCTATCGAGCATCGGGACCCGGTCAAGCTCCGGCAGGCAGCTCGGCCGTTTTAATTTATGGTTTTCCGGGTCGACGAGCACCCACTCGCAGGAGCAGGCGGCCAGGCGGCCCCCCTTTTCGTCGCACAGCTCGGTATCGCGCAAAAACCGTATCCGGTCGGTACCCCGGTGCCAGGTGGCGACGGTGCCCTTCTCCCGCATGGACGGCATGCGCTCGATGCGAATCTCGACCGCCGTGAGCAAAAAGACCATGCCCATTGAAATGAGCTGCTCGTAGGACAGGTCATAAAAACTCAGATGTAAATCGGCCAGCTCAGCCGACCAGCGAAGCAGGGCGGTGGCGCTCAGCTCCTTGCGCGGGGTGCAGTCGTAGGTCTTGACCTCAAAGGCTTCCCGGCAGACCGCACCCTCTTGTTCCAGCCAGGCCATGGCGCTCACCCGATGAGGTCGCAGCCCATGTAGGGCCTAAGGGCCTCGGGGACGGTGACGGTGCCGTCGGCGTTTTGATAGTTTTCCAAAATGGCGGCCACCGTGCGGCCGACCGCCACGCCCGACCCGTTGAGGGTATGGACAAACTGCGCCTTCTCCCCCTGCGCGCGCTTAAACCGGATGGCGGCGCGCCTGGCCTGGTAATCCTCAAAGTTGGAGCAGCTCGAGATCTCGCAGTACCGCCCGTAGGAGGGCAGCCAGACCTCGATGTCGTAGGTCATGGCGGAGGAAAAGCCCAGATCGCCGCTCGACAGGCGCACCACGCGATAGGGCAGCCCCAGCCCTTGCAGCACCCTTTCGGCGTCGGCGGTCAACGCCTCCAGCTCCTCATAGGAATGCTCGGGATCGGCAAACTTGACCAGCTCCACTTTATTGAACTGATGCTGCCGGATCAGCCCGCGGGTGTCGCGTCCGGCCGAGCCCGCCTCCTCCCGGAAGCAGGCCGAATAGGCGCAGTAGCGGATGGGGAGCTGGGATGCGTCGAGAATTTCGTCCCGGTGCAGGTTGGTCACCGGCACCTCGGCGGTGGGGATGAGGAAATATTCGGTGCCGTCGACCTTAAAGGCGTCCTCTTCAAATTTAGGCAGCTGCCCCGTTCCCGTCATCGACGCGCGGTTGGCCATAAAGGGAGGGAAAACCTCGGTATAGCCGTTGGCCGTGTGGGTGTTGAGGAAGTAATTGATCACCGACCGCTCCAGCCGCGCCCCCAGGCCGCGGTAAAAATGAAAGCGCGCCCCGGTCACCTTGGCGGCCCGCTCGGGGTCGAGGATGCCGAGGTCGGCCCCGATGTCCCAGTGGGCCTTGGCCTCAAAATCAAATTTCCTCGGCTCGCCCCAGCGGCGCATCTCCTGGTTGTCGCTGTCGTCCTTTCCATCGGGCACGGCCGGGTTTGGCATGTTGGGGATGGAAAGCAGAAGGTTCCTCTGCTCCTCCTCCAGCCGGGATTGCTCGGCGTCGCATTCCTTGACCTTGTCCGACAGCTCCTTCATGCGGGCAAGCAGGGGGGAAGCGTCTTTCCCCTCCTTCTTCAGGACCGGGATCTGCTTGGAGGCCTGGTTCTGCTCCGCCTTCATCGCGTCGGCGCTCGCAGAGACCTCCCGCCGCTGGCGATCGATCTCAAGCAGACGATCGATGTCGGCGTCGTAATTGCCGTTTCGGCGGTTGAGGGCGGCCTTGACCGCCTCGGGATTGCTGCGAATAACCTTAATGTCCAGCATTGCTGCTCTTCCTTCCTGTGATGATATGAAATCCGGGGGAATGTTACCGGCTCTGCCGGAGCCCCGGACAATGTCGCAATCAAAAATTGTCCATTGGCCTATTTGGCCCGTTTCGGCCGGTGCGGGAAAGCATACTCGGGCCCCGCCCGTGCGGCTAAGGCCATTCGCCCCGCCGGCCAGCGGCCCGTCGCCATCTGGCTTTGGCTGTGCGGCGCGCCCATGCGCCCACAGCCGCCGACGCAACAACGAATCAACGTCATCGGCCGCCGCATCGCTTTGGCCGCGTGAGGGATTTTCCCCATCGGACAAATCCCCTTGGCACCGCGGATACGGTCGCGCCCGGCTTTCTTTCCATCCAGCGGGATGGTCATGCCCCATCGCTCGCCGGCGCTAAAAATCAGTGTTACCAGCCGCCACACCGTTTCGACCGCGTGGGGGAATTTCCCGTCGGAGGAACGCCTCTTGGCGCTGCCAATGGGATCGCCCCGATGTTTCGACCGGTTAGCCCGATGGCAACGCCTCCTGGCCGGTCGCCGGCGCCAAAATGGAACGCATCGCCCGGCGGCGCTCAAAATCCCATGCACATCCCCGGGCCGGAACGGGACGGGCGCGGGCCCGCCGGGCGGCCACGCGTGACAAAACCCGGCTGGTTGTGAACCCTGCCGGTAAAGTGTTTCATGTGAAACACCTATCCCTTGTCCTCCCCCGCCAGGCGGTTTGCCAGGCGGGTCAGCTCCTCACGCGAATAAAATTCGATTTCGAGCAGGTGCTTGCGGCTCCCCTCAATCACCCGCACCTTACTGCCGAGCGATTCGCTCAGAGACAATTCCACCTCATCAAAGTAGACGTCCCGGGGCTTGGTCTTTGGTTTTGGCGGGATGGCCCTTCCCGTCTTGGCCATGCGCTCGAGCTGGCGCACCGTCGCCCCCTCGAGGGCCAGCGCCGCCGCCTTTTTCTGCTCGGTGGGGCTGGAAAAGGCCAACAGGGTACGGGCGTGGCCGGCCGACAGCCGGCCGGAGCGCACCTCGTTTTGCAGCTCCTCGGGCAGGCCGAGCAGCCGCACCGCGTTGGCGATAAAGGGCCGGGATTTCCCCAGCCGTCCGGCCACCTCGTCCTGCGTCATGCCGAATTCCTCCATGAGCACCCGGTAGCCCTCGGCCTCCTCAATGGGATTGAGATCCTCCCGCTGCAGGTTTTCGATCAGGGCGATCTCCATGGCCTCGGCGTCGGGCATGTCCCGCACCACCACCGGCACCTTTTCCAGCCCGGCTATGCGGGCGGCGCGCCAACGCCGCTCCCCCGCGACGATCTGATATCCCCCCGCGGGCAGCGGCCGCACCAGGATGGGCTGGATCACGCCGTGCTTTTGGATGCTGTCGGCCAAATCCTGAAGGGCCGCTTGGTCAAATTCCTTACGCGGCTGGGTCCGGTTGGGCTCGATCTCGGACAGACGGAGCTCCATCTCCCCCCCGTCCGATCCATTTTCGGTAAACAGCGCGTCGAGTCCCTTGCCCAGGCCGCCTTTTTTTGCCGCCATTGCTTTCACCTCCCGGTATGATTGCCGATCATTTCCTTTGCCAGATTCAGATAAGCCTCGCTCCCCTTGTTCCTCCGATCGTAATAGAGGGCCGGCTGCCCAAAGCTGGGGGCCTCGGACAGGCGGACGGTCCTCGGTATGGTGGTGGAGAATACCTTGCGGGGGAAAAAGCGCTTGATCTCCTGCACCACCTGCTGGGTGAGATTGAGCCGGCCGTCAAACATGGTCAGCAGCACCCCCTCGATATCCAGGTGAGGGTTATAAAGCCGCTTGACCTGGCGCACGCTCATCATCAACTGGGACAGCCCCTCCAGCGCATAGTACTCGCACTGCACCGGGATGAGCAGGGTGTCGGCCGCCGCCAGCGCGTTGATGGTCAAAAAGCCGAGGGAGGGAGGGCAGTCGATGAGAATGTAGTCGTACTCCTCCCCCACCGGGAGCAACCCATCCCTGAGCAGCGTCTCCCGGTGCTCGATGCCGGCCATCTCGACCTCCGCCCCGGCCAGGTCCATGCTCGAGGGGAGCAGGTCGAGGTTCTCAAATCCGGTGTGGAGGATCACCTCCCGCGCCGGCGTGCGGTTAATAAGCAGGTCGTAGACCGACAGCCCGGTTTCCCGTTTGTTGATCCCGTTGCCGCTGGTGGAGTTGCCCTGCGGGTCAAGGTCGCACAGCAGGGTGCGCTTCCCGCAGGCGCCCAGGCTCGCGGCGAGATTGACCGCCGTGGTCGTCTTTCCCACCCCGCCCTTCTGGTTGGCTATGGCGATGATCTTTCTCACATGCTTCCCTCTCTATCATAACCGAATCGTGCGTCTTTCATCAGTCGGATGGACAGGCCGTCTCCCGTTCCCCCACGCCACACCGGAGCTATCTTTTCATTGCAGCCTGGGAGAAGGTAATCCGGCAAAGCCCCACACCCGGCATGGGCTGGCCCCGGCTGCCCCAGCCAAGGCGGGCAGCTTGGCCATGCCCAGCGGAAGCCCTGCCAAGGCGGGTATGAAAAAACCGGGTCCTCGGGCCAATACCGCCGCGTGGCCGCCTCGGTAACCGCCCCCTGACCCTTCCGGCTAAGCTACCGGAAGCCGAAGACGATATGCCGAGAATGTACCGGCACGGCGGATTTTCCCTTTTTACCCCTTGGTGTGCGTCGGCACACCTGCGGCCTCAAAAAGCAAACATCCATCCGCGCCAGCCTTATCGGTGCGCGCCGTTTTCAGCGAGATGGTTTTCGTGCGGGCAAGGCGTCCATTTGCGGCCATACTCCCGTATGATAAAAATTTTCACACCGTCCGCGCGGAAAGCAGCCGCTGAAAACCAGATTGTTCGGCTCCCGGCAATTAAGCTCGCCTCTCCCTAACATTTTCCCTGTCGGGAGTGGGGGTATCGGAATTATGAGCCTGTGTTAAGGTATTATAGCATATCCTGTCGGAAATTCCAACCAGAATTCTCGTTGTTTCACGTGAAACTTTCACCATCCGCCCCGCCGCGCATAGAATGGAAGTAAGCATCCCCGGCCAAACGCGCGCATTGGCCGGCTTTGTCCGGGCACCGTCCGGCGCCTGATGGCGGAAACCCGGCGGATTTTTTCGGGACGGTATGCCGTCGGGCCGTCCCGGTTGGGATCGGATGCTGCCACTATATTGGAGTTTTGTCAGCGCCGGGCAAATCCGGAAAGGCAGGGAACCATCGATGATTAAGGGACTGCTCGTCCTTGCCGTGCTGCTGCTGTGCCTGTTTGGCCTTGCAAACCTGATCGGGAGCATCCTGCTCTGGTTATCCCGCAACCGGGGCGGCCGCAAGCCGGCCCTGGTAATCCTCCTCCCCAAACACAGCGGCGAGATTGAATCGGCAATGCGAAGCGCTCTTTTTGAGGCCGAGAGCATCGGCTCCCGGCGGTGCAGCGGTCTGATTGCGGTTGACAACCAGTTGCCGCCCGACTGCCGGGCTCTCGCCGAAGCCTTCTGCGAGAGCCACGACGGGATCACACTGTGCAAAAGCGACACCCTGGTGGAGCATTTAGCCCTCCTTCAGACCGACTGCGCCGATGCACAGGAGGAAGAAACATAACTGCCGGCGCCGGCTGACACCATGCCGGCAAGCCGGCCTCCCATCGCCTGACCCCCGGGGCAAACGCTTGAAAACGTTTGCCCCGGGCTTTTTTGATATCAAAAATAATCAACCGCTTTAGCGGTAGCGAAAAGTCCGCTTGCGGTTGTCAGATTATTCGGTCCCGCCAGTAACAGCGGCCTGCGGCCTCAGAGCAAACTACCGGATAAGCCGGTAGTAATGATTCGCATTGTGGGTTTTCTTTACGGGCTTTTGTATCCCCGCCGGCCGCCCAATCGGCCATCCGCTGTAAAGCGCGGCCGTATCGGCGGGCAGCCGCCCCCTCTTCCGCCGGCCCTTTCGTCTATGGCCAGAGGGTGGATTCCTCCCCACCCTGCCCGCACTTCCCCCCTTATTCGGGGGAAAGCGCGGTATATGCCTTTTCAAAAAAAGCTTCCCTCTGCGCATGGCGTCCATACATTCCTCCGCAATTTTTAATTTCTATGCAATCCCCCCTTGACAAGATCGTATCATCTGTGTATACTGTATATACACAGTATGAGAGGGGTGGCACCACTGGATATCCTCATCAGCAACGCCGCCAACCAGCCCATCTACGACCAGATCTATACACAGATAAAAAACCGGATTTTGACCGGTGAGCTGGCCGAGGGAGAGCCCCTGCCGTCCATCCGGTCGCTGGCGAAGGAGCTGCGCATCAGCGTCATCACCACCAAGCGGGCCTATGACGAGCTGGAGCAGGAGGGCTTTATTTACACCGTGGCGGGCAAAGGCTGCTATGTGGCCGAAAAAAACCTGGAGCTGATCCGGGAGGAAAACTTAAAGAAAATCGAGCAGCACATGGATTGCATTCGCACCCTGGCGGCCGGCTGCGGCCTGTCCAGCGAGGATCTGATTTCCATGTTCCGCATCATCAACGAGGAGGAACCGACGACATGAACGCATTGGAGCTGCAAGGGGTGACCAAACGCTATCCCGGCTTCACGCTGGATAAGGTCACCTTTTCCCTGCCCCGCGGCTGCATCCTGGGGCTGATTGGGGAGAACGGGGCGGGCAAAAGCACCACCATCCGCCTGATTCTGGATCAGATACGCCCCGACGAGGGGGAAATCCGGGTGCTTGGGCGCAGCAACCAGGAGGATTTTCGCTCGACCAAGGAGGACATCGGGGTCGTGCTGGACGAGGCCAACTTTCCCGAAAGCATCACCGTCTCCCAGGTTGACGCCATGATGCGCCACATCTACCAGCGCTGGGATTCCAACGCCTTTTTTGGCTACATCGGCCGCTTTGCCCTGCCACGGGACAAAATTTTCCGCGAGTTTTCCCGCGGGATGAAAATGAAGCTGTCCATCGCCGCCGCCCTCTCCCACAACGCAAGGCTGCTCATCCTCGACGAAGCGACCAGCGGCCTGGACCCTATCGTGCGGGATGAAATCCTCGACCTGTTTTACGAATTTACCCGCGACGAGGACCACGCCATCCTCATCTCCTCCCACATTGTCAGCGACCTTGAAAAGCTGTGCGACTACATCGCCTTTCTACATCACGGGAAGCTGCTGCTGTGCGAGGAGAAGGACCGGCTGCTCGAAAGCTACGGCCTGCTGACCTGCTCGAAGGCCGACCTCGCCACGCTCCCCCCCGCCGCCGTGGCCGGCAAGCGGGAATCGGAATACGGCGTCGAGGCCCTCATCCGCCGGCGGGAAGCCCCTCGCGGGCTGTCGCTCAACCGCGCGGGCATTGAAGACATCATTGTTTATCTGGCTAAGGAGGAACGATCCAAATGAAAGGCCTGCTGCTCAAAGACTGGTATGTCATATTCAAGCAGGGAAAGGTCATGTTTCTTTTCGTGCTGCTTTATCTGATCCTGGGCGCGTTGGGGGAAAACACCTTTTTCGGCGCTTTCGCCGTGCTTTTCCTATCCCTGCTGCCCATCACGGTCATGGGCTTTGACGAGCGCAGCAAATGGGACCGTTTCGCCGTCACCCTGCCGGTAACCCGCAAGCAGCTCGTGCTCGAAAAATACCTTTTCTCCCTCATCGCGCTGGGGGCGGGCGCGGCGCTTTATCTGGTATTTACGATTGCCGGCTCGGCCTTTGCCCATCGCACGACCGATCTGGCCGAGCTGCTGGGGGTACTCGCCCCCATGCTGTCGGTCAGCCTGATTTTCTCCGCCGTCAATTTTCCCATGATGTTCAAATTGGGCGTCGAAAAGGGCCGGCTGTGGTTCATTCTCATCATCGCCCTGCTCGGCGCGATCCTGGGCGGCCTGCTGGCCATGCGCTCCAACGAGGGGGGATCGCTTCCCCCTTGGCTCAACGGCCAGCTTTTGTGGCTTCTGCTGCCGGTCTCGCTGCTGCTGTTCGCAATATCCTATCCGCTGTCGGTGCGCATTTATGAGAAAAGGGAGCTTTAAAGCGGTTTTCCCGTCGCCCCTTTGCCCTGCCGCGCGCCGGCATGGCCCCGCCATATCGCCTGCGAACACCCCCCTGCCCGCCGACAAAAATCCGGGCAGGGGGATCTTTTTTGAAGGTCAAAGCATACAATGATCGGGGTATGACACGCGTCGTGTCTGACCATTCGAGGCCCGTGCGCTGTACTAAGAAGAAGATTGGAAATAAAAGTTACTGAAAAGCTTGAAAACCAATTGACATTATATATAATTTATGCTACTATATGAAAAATTTATTAGGCATATCGCATTCTTTTCTAGCATAGACATTGGGATTATTGCAAAGGTATGTTAAACCTGTTCTGTCCTTTCAAACGCATGGTTTTACCTGCTTTGCAAGGGCCGGGCCGGTTTTACATAAGGCGGCGGCGAGCCGCCCCGGTTATCTCTATCAAAGATATAGGGAGGATATGTTATGAAAAGAAGTACGCTTCGGCGCCCGTTGGCGGGCCTGCTGTCCCTGCTGATGGTGGTTGGTCTGTTCACCATCTGCGGATTCGGCACGCTGGCCGCAGACACCGCCGAGAACGCAACCATTCAAAGCTGGGATGTAGAGCAGCTGGATGCCGCCGCATCGGCCAAGGGAACGCAGAACGTCCACGAAAAAGCGATTTATCAAAAGCTGGGCGCGCCCATTGGCCGCCGCGTTTCATGTACCGGCGGCAGCTGGCTGTTCCACACCGTGCTCATCCCCCGGGCGGAGTTTAATGAGGGGGATGTGCTGGAGCTGCAGCTCAAGGTCTGGTTTAACAACGCCGAATACGGCAACGTTATGCCCATCGAGCCCCAGTGGGTCCCGCAAAAGAGCGGCGCCGAGGTGCAAAGCACGAAAACCTATATCGCCGATACGGCCATCGATGCCGCGCCGGTTTTGACCGATGAGGCGCTGGGCTACCAGTACAAAGAGGTTTCGGTCGAGTACACGGTCGTCGCCGCCGACGTGCAGGAAGGCGTTACCGAGATGCAGCTTCGCGCTTTTCTCAACGGCGACGAGGACGTCAACTGCTACGGCGGCAAGCTGGTCAACAAGACCACCGGCAACACCATCTTCGACTGGGACGGCGCCGCCATCTGCGCATTGGGCTCCCATCCCTCTACCTCGACGGTGGAAATCATTCGCAACGACAAGGACGCCTATCTGGTATCCTACTCCGGCCCGGAGAGCTACACTGATCGCACCGGGGAGCCCTACGCTTCCTACAACTGCGACGGGATCGAGAAGGGCCAGGCTATCCTGATGGATTCGCTGGGCGCAACGCTGGAGGAGGGGCGGTATGCTTTCGCCTTCAACATGGCCTCCCAGTTCAGCTTGGGCAGCGAGAAAGTAACCTACCGCGCCAAGGACGGCGACAAGGTTCTCGCCGAGTACACCGTCACGGTGGACGATGTGGCGTCAACGGTGGGCACCGATTCGGGTATTTATGAGACCCGCTACCTGCCCTTTACGGTGGATCAAGAGAGCGCGGGGCACACCATCACCTTTGAAATTGTCCTGCACAACTCGACCGACT
>CBCTCU010000050.1:0-17644 GCA_965145485.1 uncultured Eubacteriales bacterium
TGGAGCCGCAGCGTTACCGGGACGCCCTATACCGTCATTGGTTGGCTTATCTGGATGATCCCGGCGGGGTTGACGAAGAAAGCGGCTTGCCTCACCTTTGGCATCTTGCCTGCAATGCTGCTTTTCTAATCGAATTTGACCTTCATCCAACGGAGGAATAAGATGGCTAGAGAATATCGGAGCGACAAGGCGAGTAATCTCCCAGTTAGAAACACTACCAAAGAATATCTCCAACAGGTATTTGAGATAAATCGCCTCATCAAGACCCGCATGGAGCAGCTGAATACCTTGAAAGATATCGCAACCCGTATATCTCCTCATACGGATTCGGTGCGTGTCGACGGGTCAAGCAACCGTGGAAATATGGCTGCCACGGTGGAAAGGATCGTTGACCTTGAACATATGATTAACCGCGATATAGAGCGCATGAAGACGGTCTACATTGAAGTCCAAGATGTAATTGATACGGTCACCGACAGTAGGCAAAAAAATATACTGACGCTCCGATATTTGTGCTTTAAAAAGTGGGATGAAATTGCTGAAATCATGTGCATGGATGAACGGTGGATACGCAGACTTCACAAAAAAGCTCTTCAAGAATTGACCCTGGAAAGCCCGGTTTATAAGTGATACAATAACCACAGTGAAATAGCATGTAGCATACTCTTTACCCTCCTTCTAGGCGTCCA
This sequence comes from uncultured Eubacteriales bacterium, assembly GCA_965145485.1. GTDB lineage: Bacteria > Bacillota > Clostridia > Oscillospirales > Acutalibacteraceae > CABQCM01. Next base: position 690 of record CBCTCU010000050.1, read on the forward strand.
GCGATGGGCGCCTTTTCTATTGGTATTCTTTGGTGCACCCGGCGAAAGTGACGAAAGCTGGGAGCGGTGGGTTTGGGGATCATACCATTGCAGTCCGTGGGGATTTGCTCCTGTCCTCGCAGTGCCTATTTCGCTCTGTGACTGCAACGACGGCAGCAGAGCAATTCTTTTATTTCAGTTTGGTGTGAATACAAACTATGAGCGGAATTAATCAGGACTTTTACTCATCTCCGGCGTGGAGACACAAGCGGGATTACATTTTATGCAGGGATCATTTTTTGTGCCAGCACTGTCTCAAACGGAGTGTTATAACGCCAGCCAATACAGTGCATCATATCAAGCATTTAGACAAATATCCAGACCTGGCATTGGATGACGACAATTTGGTAAGTCTGTGTTCTCGATGCCATGAGAGACAACATCCAAATAGATTCTCGAATAGGCACGATAACGATCGAAAGCCAGGAGTGAGGATCATTTGTGTAAAGTGATATTGTCACATCCAGTAAAACAGACCAGCACCCCCCGGGGGCTAAAAAGTTTTGGTATGGCCCTTGGTAACCGAGGCGACCTCCTTCCCTTTCACAGCGGGGAATCTTGCGCATGACCCCTACCATTATCGGCAAAGAAGGTGAAAAAATGAGTCGATGCACCACAGAAATAACGGAAGAACAAAAAAAGCGAGAGAATGCTAGAAAGCGAAGAATCAAGGAAGAAAAGGACTCGCTGTTAAACCAGTTTGCGGATATTCCACAGGACTTGCAGGTTTTAGTTTCCGGTCTGATTGATCGTGCTGCTTTTTTGAAAATATCCTGCGAAGATTGCGAAAAAGATATCAATATCCATGGGGAAACGGAACTTTTTTCGCAATCAAAAGATATGAAACCCTATCTGAAAAAACGCGCTTCGGTCGAGGTGCACAACCAGAATGTGAAGAACTATACAACCATCATGCGGCAATTAACCGATCTAGTGCCAAAGCCGAAAGTCAGCGATGGGGACGATGACTTTGAGCAGTATTGATCTGGTAAAAAGCACTCTGTGTTATCAGTATGCGTCGGATGTTGTTAATGGGAAGATCGTTGCCGGGAAAAAAGTGATTCTGGCATGCCGCCGATTTATGGATGATTTGAAAAAGTCTGCATCACCTTTCTTTCGCTGGACGTTTGATGTGGACAAAGCCTATCGGCCGATTCACTTTATGGAGCGTTTTCTTATCCCAACCAAGGGAGATTACAGCGAAATGAAGCTGCTTCCCTGGCAGCACTTTGTCGAGGGTAGTATCTACGGGTGGGTGGATAAGGAAACTGGGCTCAGGCGATATAACGAGGCCCTCATTATCGTTGGCTCGGGTAACGGAAAGTCTACCTTGGTCAGCGGCAATGCCATTTATGGGGCTTCCAAAGACGGAGAGCGGGGGGCGGAGGTATACCTTCTTGCCAACTCAAAGGATCAGGCCGGGATTATATATGGAGAGTGCGTCGCCCAAATCGAAAATAATCCCATTTTACGCAAGCATTTTCGGCCTCTGAGAAACGGTATCTTTTATGACAAGACAGGAAGCAAGATTGAGCGCCTGGCGACCGATTCCAAAAAGCAGGAGGGACGCAACGTCCATCTTGCGGTGTTTGACGAATTACAGGACTACCAGAGCTGGAAGCTGATTAATGTAATCAAGGCAAAAACCAAAAAGCGTAAGCAGCCCTTGGTGCTGTATATTACTACGCTCGGCAATGAGATTGATGGGCCTTTGATGGATTTGTATGTTTTGGGAGACCAGTTGTTAAAAAACGAGGGCGAGATCAACGAGCGGGTTTCCGACCGCATGTTTGTATATATCGCAGAAATTGACGAGGGCGACGACCCGGATGATCGCTCCTGCTGGGTCAAAGCCAATCCATCCATTGGGCCCCTGCTGACAATGGAATCTCTGGAAGATGAGTGGGAACGATGCAAGCTGATCCCATCCGAGCGGGCCAACTTCATCAACAAGCAGCTCAACGTTTTTACCAACGTCGACGAGATGTCGATGCTCGACGCCCAAACCATTCTGAAAAACAACAAAACTTACGACCTCAACCGCCTGGAGGGTCAACTCTGCTATGGGGGATTTGACCTGTCCGAAAGCCAGGATTTTACCTCGGCGTGTTTAGAGTTTCCTTTGGGCAACCGGCAGTTTTATGTTCTGTCCCATTCCTGGGTGCCGATGAAAAAGGTCAAAGAAGATCACGAAAAGCTGGATTGGACGATGCTCGAAAGCCGGGGATATCTTACCATCGTGCCCGGTGATTATGTGGATTATGAGTTGGTTTTTGAATGGTTTGAAAAACAGCGGGAGAAATACATCATCGAAAAGGTGGGGTACGACCCCGCTAAGGCGTATCTTCTGGTGCAGCAGATGCAGTCTGCCGGTTATACCATGGATGTTGTCCGCCAAGGGGAGCTGACTTTGACCGCGCCGCTGGATCACCTGACAGAAATCTTTTTGGATGGAAACATCATCACCAATAACGACCCCTTGTATCGCTGGTATCTGAAAAATGTCAAGCTTACCAAGCGGGGGCCGAACGCCACCTATCTGCCAACCAGGCAAAATAAATATCGAAAAATCGACGGGTTCGCGGCCCATTTGGATGCGCATGTCGTTTATTTGCGCGACAACCCGGTCACTATCGACGAAAACCGCGATGTAGCCACCATTATTCAACTGTGAGGAGGGATTACGTGGGATTTTTCACAAGGCTTAAAGCCCGGCGAACAAAGCAGAGCGAGGACATACCGGCATCTGCGGTCGTTGCCAGAACAGTCAATAGCGCGAGGTATCATCGGGGCGATTACACGATGAATACCAATGAAATCATCTTTTCAGCGGCGTCACGATTATCCAATTCGCTGGCTGCCATGCCGTTGCGATTATACCGGGGGAAATATCAGATCACCGAAGACCCGGTGGCTCAACTCATGGGGTGCCGCCCCAACCCGAACATGACCAGCTTTGACTTTATCCGGGCTATGGAGGCGACCCGCGACACCAACGGCAACGCTTATGCGCTGATAATGCGAGACGAATATTTTCAAATCGACCGCCTGGATGTTTTGGATAGCTCTAAAGTGACCCCCGTTATGGAACTAAATACGAAAGAGCTTTATTACCGGGTGTCCAGCGACCAGGGGGAGTATATCCTGCACAATTCCTACCTGATCCACGTCCGTTTTGCATCTGCCAACGGCATTATCGGCATTAACCCGGTAACCGTCCTGCACGACACCCTAAGCTATTCGGACAATGTCAAAAAGTACACCCTGGAACAATTCGACAAGGGGATCAACGCCGCCATTGTTTTGGAGGCCCCCGCTACGTTAGGGCCGGTGCAGAAGGCACAGTGCATTAAAACCATACAGGAGGTGCACCGATCCACCGGGGGCAATATCCTCTTGCTGGAAAGCGGCGTTACAGCCAAATCTATGAATCTTTCCCCCGTCGATAGTAAGCTGTTTGACACCGAAAAAATCACCATCAACCGGGCGGCCAGTGTGTACAATATGCCGCCGTCGATGCTGGGCGACTATTCCAACGCTTCTTACAGCTCGCTTGAACAGGAGATGATCCGTTTTGTTGTCCTCACCATGACCCCTATCACCACTATGTATCAGCAGGAATTTAATAACAAGCTGCTGACCAAAGAACAGAGGAAACAGGGCTATCATTGGGAGTTCGACCGATTCGAGCTGGTCAAAGCGGACACCAGCACCAGAACCACCTACTACTCCAACGGGCTCCGGTCAGGATGGCTTTGCCCAGACGACGTCCGGCTGGAAAACGGCCTGGAACCCTTGCCGGATGGGATTGGGGAAGAGGTCTTGATAGCCCGCGACCTGATCCCCCTGCGGGTGGCATTGGAGCATCCGGAGTATGTGTCCGGCATATCGGCCGGCGCCGCGCAGACAGGAGGTGAAAAAACATGAAATACGGGAATGTCATCAAGAAAGTTAGCATGACGCAGAGTGATCTGTCCAAAATCAATCATTATACCCGTAGCGAACTATCCGCCGACGATGTGTATGCGTTTTCGATTGTCCTGTGCGACAACGAAGTTGACCGGGATTATGAGAGGTTCAGTATTGACGCGCTGCACAAGCTTGCCAAGCTATACGTTGGGAAGCCGGGGATTCAGGATCATGTGCCGTCAACCCAAAATCAGGTGGCAAGAACATACGACGCCTGGGTGGAGCAAGACACATCCAAACTTACAATGGTGGGGGAGACTTATCACCAATTGATAGCCAAAGCCTATATCCCCCGCAGCGTAACCGCCGAACCCCTGATACAGGACATTGACGCCGGCATAAAAAAAGAAGTCAGCGTGGGATGCTCTCTGACGTCAAGCACCTGTTCCATCTGTGGAAAATCCGCTTTTGAGTGCGAGCACCGTCGTGGTCAGACATACGACGGAAAGCTCGCTCATTTTATTCTCAGCGATCCCATTGACGCCTACGAATGGTCTTTTGTCGCCGTTCCGGCGCAAAGGGCGGCCGGGGTAATCAAGTCGTTTGCGCCTGACGAGATCAGCGAGGCCATCGCCGCGCTCGCTGAGTGCGATCTGTCCGGGCAAACCGAAAACATCCGCAAGCTGCTCGCCTTGTCCCTCGACCCTGGGGAGAAGCGGGAGCGGCAGGAAATATTGGAAGAAAACAAAAAGTATCTGGAGGTATAACCATGGGAATCTATCAGCTCAAAGAAAGCATGGCCCAGCTTGGGGCCGAAATCAAGAAAGAGGCCGAATTTATTGCAGCCAATAGCGCCAACCCCGAGACCAGTATGGAGGATATCCGCAAAGCAAAGTCGCGGCGCGATGAGCTTCAGGAACGGTATGACCTGTTGGCGGTGCAGCTGAAAGCCGAAGAGGCGAAAGCAGACAAGAAGTTCAAGCCGGTCGATGGCGCTGATGGCGATCCGACAAAAGCGCTTGAGATCGCCAAGGGCAAGTATTATCAGGCCATCGCCGACAAGCAAGGGGTCAAAGAGGCGGCGGCTGAGGTCATCAAGGCGTATCGGGGTCTGGGAGCCATTCCCGAAGGGGATGTTGAACTGGGCGGCGGCGAGGCGTTCCTGCCGCACAACATGTCCAACGAGATTGTCAGCGAGCCGGTCGAGGATAACAGCCTGCGCACCATTGAGCAGGTCACTAACATTACCGGGCTCGAAATCCCTATTTTTGATATGGATATTGACGATGTTGACCTGGAGGATATCACGGATAAGGACACCGCAACCGAAATCAGGACCAAAGGCAACCTGATCTCCTTTGGGCGCTTTAAGACCAAGGTCAAGGTGCAGGTGTCGGATACCGTGGTACATGGCAGCCCCTTGAATCTTGCCGCCCATGTGGAGCAGGGGCTGCGCAGTGCGCTGGCGATCAAGGAAAAAATCCGCGCGTTTGACCAGAACCCCGACGCGGAACATGCCGGTATGTCGTTTTACTCCACGGCGAACAACATCAAATGCGTTTATGCGTCGACGATGCTTGATGCCATTCTGGCGGCCTACGGTGACCTGGCGGACTTCTTTGCCGAGGGCGCCCGTGTCGTAATGCGCCGTACCGACTATATTGCCATGATTCGAGAACTGGTGAACGATTCGGAATCTCTGTTTGGCAAGAAGCCGGAGGAGGTCATCGGCATCCCCGTAACCTTTAATGACCGGGCTGCTATTCCGGTTATCGGAGACTTCCGTTATGCCCACATGAATTATGACATCGGCGCAACTTACGATGTGGACAAAGACGTAAATACCGGTATGTATATGTACGTACTCACCGCCTGGGGCGATCATAAAATCAAGCTGGCGTCGGCTTTCCGCTTGGCTAAAGTCGGCACTGTTCCCACACTGAACAGCGTTACCATTTCGGGCACCGTCGAGGTTGGCGAAACCCTGACCGCGGTACCGGCCTATTCGTCCGGTTCTCCCTCGCCGGTGTTGAGCTATCAGTGGAGATACGCGACCAGCGCGAGCGGGAGCTACCGTAAGATCGACGGGGCGACTTCTTCGACCTACGAGCTGACCGATAAAGACCTTGGCAGGTACATCAAGGTGGAGGTAACCGCCAACGGAGCAGCTACCGGCACTGCAACCAGTGCGGCTACCGCAGCGGTCGCGGAGAAAACGGGCGGCTAATAAAGAAGGAGGCGGGCCATGGCGACGATAGAGGAGTTTTGCAAGTATATACACGCGGATGCATCGGATACCACGGCCCGCCTGTGCCTCAATGCGGCGCAGGCGAAAGCCAGGACAGCCGGCATCCCGGACTATTCGGATAACGCGCAGTACGATCTGTTTTTGTATGCGCTGGCCGGATACTGGTATGACAATCGCAGCCTGATGGACATCGGCGGCACAGACGAGGCGACGCAGCGGATGATCAATTCGTTTGTCCTGGAGCTGCGATATGCGGAGGATGGCAGCGGTGGCGAGCAATGAATTGGGTATCCGGGTCAATCCGGGGCAACTGCGAACCCCGGTGCAGATTGAGAAGAAACAGCAGTCCCGCCCCAAAGGCCAAATTGAGCCGACCATACAGTGGGTCAGCGTCCGGGACGGCGTTACAGAGTTTTACTGCCAGTGGATTACAGTACACGGGCGGGAGGTATGGCAATCGGAGCAGCTTATGCTCCGAGAGCCCGCCACGGTTCGTCTGCGCTATTTGCCGGAAGTGACTTCCGCCTGCCGGTTGGTCAGAAATGGAATTGTTTATGAGATCATCAGCGTAGACCATGTGAGAGATCGTAAGCAATGGACAGAGCTAAAGGTTCAAAGGATGGAGGCGGGCAAGTGACATGAAAGAGCATTTGCAGATCGTGCTCGACAACGAGTTTTACGGTTCAGTCGAGGTCATGAGCGAAGAACTGCTTCCTGATACTCCCGATTTGCCGGATGAATATATTGTCTATACGGTTATTGGTCGTTATCCGGCGCGATACGCGGATAATCGTCCACACTGTATGATTGAACGCGCAGAGGTAGCGTGTTATGCCAAAAGCATCCGCGAGAAAGAGGCGATCCGCGAGCGGGCGGTAAAGGCGCTTATAGACGACGGTATGGTTGTGGATGACGCGGGGCATGATCTTGATCTCAATAAGGAATTTCAATATTTCGGCTGTGCCATCGATTGTTCCAGAACGGTGATATTATGACCAATATTGACATAAATCAATTTGGATCAACTATTGTCTTATCGGTAAAAAACACGGTAGCGCAGGAACGTGCCCGCGTGTTTCAAATTCTTCGCCACATGGCAGATTTGGCATGCATGCGGTGCAAAGAGGGAAGCGAAGTTAACACTGGAAGGTACAAAAGAGGGTGGCGGGTAGACGACCGCACGAACGAGTTTCCGGCATCCTATGTCGTGACAAACACGAAATATCAGATTGTCCACCTGCTGGAAAACGGTACAGAGGAACGCAAAAAAATCCGTACCGGTCAGTCAACCGGACGTGTTGATCCCGATGCACCGGAACGTCATAACGTCCAAAGGGCATACAACGAAGCAGTTCAAACATACGAAAACGAGTTTTAATATTAAGGAGGAATTATTGTGAATCATTCCGTAGGTTTTCATGGCGTAGAGGGCGTGAAATACTGCCCGCGCCAAAACGGACAAAAGGGCACCACCATGATTGATGTGCCATATGCTCAGAACATTGCACTGAGCGCGGTTCTTAACAATACCGACCGTTACGCAGACAACCGTCTGGTACTTCAAATCCCAAGCGATGACGGATATGAGGGTACATTTGGAGCATCTGCACGCAACAACGATTTAGAAAAGGCTCTTGGATATCTCAACGAGACTGCCATCGGGCTGCTTAAAACCAATATTCCGTATTACAGCCGAGGCGACTTTTTCTATAAATTTAAAGCAGAATTTGAGGGCGCGCCCGCGCAGGTATACAAAGTGTGGTTGCTCAATGTACAGTGCGGCAAAACAGCGGAAAACTCTGACACCGATACAAACTCTATTACTTTTGGGGCGTTTGAATATCCGATACGTGTATACGGCGATGATGCTGTCACTTCGGAGGATGAGCCTTATTTGGACGAAAATGGATTTAAACGGGTAGTGACCATGATTGTTTCCCGTCCAGGTGACAGTGGATATGAGACTTTTGAGGATACTGTGCCCGAACCGGTCATATCAGAAGTAGCGACCCTTAGCGCCGCTGCGATCACTGGAACAGCCAAGGTAGGGGAAACCCTGAAAGTCAACCTCACTTATTCCTCTGGTAACCCCACGCCTAATCTGGCCTACCAGTGGAAGTCTGCTTCCTCTTCTTCTGGATCATATAGTCCCATTAATGGAGCAACTGGTGCGATTTTTACCCCCAATTCCAGTCAGGCTGGAAAATATATCAAGGTAACGGTAACCGCATCCGGCGCTGCAACTGGTGAGGTCACAAGCGAGGCCACCGAAGCTGTCGCTGCCGCCACAGTTTAACTGATACATAGCGCCCCGGCTCATTATTGAACCGGGGCGTTGGTTTAAGCTTGCTGTTTTCGATACAGGTCAGTTAAGGAATCTTGCAGTACCTGTGAGAAATTAATGTGGTTCTTTTCGGCAAAAGTATTAAGCCATGCAGGAATGGTGAGATTTTTTCTAACGGCCTTATCGCCGTACTTTTCGGCGTAAGAATCCATGTCGAGCACCAAAAGGTTTACAAATCCTCCGGGCTCGGGAGTGATTTTTTCTACTGGGCTGGCTGGCGGTGCTGCCTTTCCATCCTCCAATTCATCCAGTACCCAGCCAGATGCCGCATCGGTTGCCATCAGTATAGCATCGGCCAACGTGTCTCCCTCGGTTACGCATCCGGGAAGATCGGGAATTTCTACGGTATAGCCCCCCTCTTTTTCTGCACAGGGATAGAAGCAAGCAGGATAAATTAATTTCATGGTTTGTGCCTCCTTAAATATTGCACAGTACCGGGCTTTATAGCCCGGCCTGTTTTAAAATCGATTTAACTGTTCGGGGATCAAGATCGCCTGGATGGTTGGGAATTGTTACCTTTCCCGCTTTTGTAGGATGTACATATTGGTAATGCGAACCTTTCGCTGTTTTGAATGTCCATCCATCTTCAAGTAATATCTTCTCTATTTCCCGAAATTTCATACCCTGTCCTCCTTACACTTATATTATACGCATAATGCGCATAAAAGTCAAGGGGTAAATATAAAATAATTTCAAAAACTTAGCATTTTGTAAGATGCTTTTTTATTATTTGGAGGAAACAATGCAGCTCACAATTGGGAGTAAAACTTACTTTGCCAATCCAGCGGCCATTACATTGTTGCGATACCGCGCAATATTTGGAACGTCTTTTGTTTCCGAATTTTTAATGAGCGGGAAGAATGCCAATTCGGCGCTTGTTAAGCTTGCTTATGCAGCCATTGAGGACGGACAGCGCCCCGATTGGCCCCGGTTTGCTTCCCAGGCTTCAAGTGAAAAGGGATTTTTAGATGCTGCCCTTGCCCTGGTGCGGGAGGTTATGAGGGCTCCTCAGGAAAGCACAAAGTTGAAAAAGCTTCAAAATCAAAAGGAAGATATTCAAGACAGCGATTTGGACGAAATCCGTATTTTATCCATGTGTATGGATTGCGGAGCGCCAGATTGGCTGTTTCTTCGTTTTCCGGTGTTTTTCGTGGTTGACGTGTTGGTGCATATCGCATCGGATAAAAATCAGGAAATGAAGTCAGCGGGAAAAAAGAAATATGTTCCGATGACGCCGTCACAGATTCGGAATTTATACTTGTGAGGTGAAATATATGCCCGCCGGACAGACAACCAAAAAAAGCTATATCATGCAATTTGGCCTGCAATCGGACATTGCGGATAAGATGCGGGAGATCGATTCCAGCACAAAAGAAGCACAAAAAACGTTAAACCTCATCAAGAAAAATCTAAAAGGGAACTGGGATTCCTCGCGTTTTCAAGAAGCCCAAAAGCTTGCGCAAAAATCACTGGATCAGACGCGAATTAAGCTGTTTAATCTGCGCAGCGAATTTGAGCGTATATCCAATACGCAGGACGGTATTGAAAACAAAGAGTACAAACTAGAAAACCTTAAGAATGAGATTATAGCAACCGAAAACCAGGTGCAACGGTTTAACGAGCAGCTTGCCGAGGTCAACAACATGAACCTCGACCGGTTAATTAAGCAATGGGAAACCGTGGGAGACCGCTTAGACACCGCAGCGAATAAAACAAAGTATTTTTCCGCAGCCGCCGCAGGCGGACTGTTTGCCTCCGCAAAAGCAGCGATGGATTACGAATCGGCCTTTGCGGGCGTCGAGCAGATGGTGGAGGGCACCGACGCAGAACTCCAGCAACTAAATACAGACATCCGGGAAATGGCGCTTGAGACCCCACAATCCGCTACAGCACTGGCCGATATCGCCAAGAGCGCGGGCCAGCTCGGCGTGTCTACCCCTTATGTGGCTGATTTTACCAAAATGGTGGCCGACCTTGTGTCGGTGACCGATCTCAGCGCCGACGAGGGGGCGGCTAACCTCGCGAAATTCGCCAATATCATCCAGATGGATGAAACATATTATAGCAATCTTGGCTCCACTATTCTGGAACTTGGGAAAAGCGCCTCTTCAACCGAGACGGAAATCGTGGATATGAGCCAAAGGATTGCGGCCACCGGTAACCTTACCGGCTTAACTGCGGCGCAGATACTGGCGATCTCTACCGCTTTATCTGATTTGGGTATTGAGGCGGAGGCGGGCGGTACTGCAATATCCAAACTGCTCAGGCAGATGCAGATCGCTGTTGCAACTGGGAATCAAGACCTGCAATCTTTTGCCTCTGTTGCTGGGACGAGCGCATCGGAGTTTGCGGCAGCCTTTGAGGAAGACGCAGCGGGCGCCTTGGCACAATTTATCCAAGGGCTTCAAAACGCGGAAAAGAGCGGGGAGTCGGCAACTGTTATCCTCAACGATATGGGGCTTTCCGAGGTTCGGCTTTCCAACGCCATTTTAGCCCTGACCTCTTCGGGCGATCTGTTGACCCAGCATCTGGCAACGGCCAACCAGGCGTGGGAAGAAAACACCGCCCTGACCGATACCGCAAACCAAAAATATCAGACCACAGCGGCACAGCTTCAACTTGCAAAAAACGCGATTGTCGACGTGGGTATTTCCCTTGGCGAGAGCCTGCTGCCAATGGTGACCAACGCCGCCGCCAAAGTACAGGATTTGGCCGAGTGGTTTAATTCACTGGATGATTCCACGCAGAGAATGATCGTCAGCATCGGCCTGTTCACTGCGCTACTGAGCCCGTCGCTGAAAATCACAGGAGCTTTTGCCGATGTCATTTCCAACGTCATCAAGGCATATCGCACTCTGAAACCAGCTACCGACGCAGCGACGGGATCACAAGTTGCATTGAATGCCGCACAGGCCGCATCCCCGGCCGGGGCGTTGGTTACTGCTATCAGTGGGGTGATCGCCGTTTTGGGGGCCGCCGCAGGGGCAGCCTATTTGACCTCCCAGGCAACCGAAACGCTGTCGGATAAGATCAACCAGGTCAAGGAGGATTACGAAAGCGCCACCAAATCCATTGAGGAGACCCAGACGGCCAGCGAGGCCGAGGTTGCCATCGTCGAGGAATTAATCCCCCGGTATGACGAGCTCAACAACAAGACGGATAAAACGGCGGCCGAAAAGCAAGAGCTTCAGAGGATTGTTGAACAAATCAACAATATTTGGCCGGATACGATTGAACTACTTGACGAAGAGACCTTGCGGTATAATCAGCAAACCGCCGCGTTAAAAGACCTGTGCGAGCAAAAGCGGGAGGATATTCGTCTGACTGCTTTAAGGTCACAGGCCTTAAAAGCGCAAGAGGGCATACTCGAAATTCAAAATCAGTTTGAAGTATCATCCATAGATGAATTACGTGATTTGTTTGAACAAGAACTGAAGCGGTTAGAAAATCCGGAACCACCCGATAACTTTAGTATATTTGATCCAAGCACTTGGGCGGTATCGTATGATGATTTATATGCATTGAACTCTGCCATTGGGCAGTGGGAAAAATATCAATCCATAGTCGACCAATACACCGAGGACACAGGAACCACTACAACCAATTATACATCCCCTCCAGGAAACAGCGCCTCCGGCGACGGAGGAAGCGACAGCAACACCCAATCAGATTACGAATACAACGTCAGGCTCAACGAACATTGGTACAAGATGGGGGAAATCAGTACCAAGACGTATCTTGAAAACCTAAAACGCATCCGGTCTGCTTTCCTCCAGGAGGGCACCGAGGAATGGATGACCCTCAGCGAGCAGATACATTCGATCGAGCAGCAGCTGGCCGATGAGGAGGCCAAAGCAGCGGAAGAAGCAGCTAAGGCAGCGGAGGAAGCGGCCAAGGCCGAGGAGGAACGCCGGGAACAGGAATACAACGACAAACGCAAACGCCTGGATTATGAGCACTCGGTTGGGCTGCTCAGCGAGCAGGAATATCTGCAAGCGCTTATTGCCTTGCAGGAGGAGTACCTGGAGGAATACACCGACGAATGGTATTCGGTCGCTACCGAGATATATAACCTCCAGCAATCCATGCTCGACGCACAGGCCGAGGCGTTGGATGAGGCCGCGCAGGATTATAAAGACTTTGCCGACGATATGATCGATAAGGCCCAGGAGGAGGCCGACGCAAAAATCCAGGCCATTGACGACGAGATCGCCGCCAGGCAGAAGCTAAAAGAACAGCAGCAATCGGAAACTGAGCTAGCCGAGGCACGCCTGCGCCTCGAGCGGGAGACCGACGAATACAACCGCCTGCAAATCCAGAAACAAATCGACCAGATGGAGCAGGATTTGGAGGAACAGAGAATCCAGGACGAGGCCGAGGCCGAAAAGGAATCCATTCAGGCGCAGGTGGAGGAAATTCAAGCGATGGTCGAATCCAGTGTCGAGTTCTTTAATAATGCGATCGAGCAGCAAAAAGCCGCTTTGGGCATTGCCTCGGAAACCAAAGAATCCGTCGCCTATCAGATATACAACGAACAGTATTTTAACGGCCAGAGCCTGACGCCTGCGCAAGTGGAATCCTTAATGTATAACGTTATGAAGAAGATGCTGGGAGGGATATGAGTGATCGAACGGATTGTCTGGCAGTGCGGGGAAGATTCTATTTGCTTCGATACTCACCCGTGGTCTCTTTGGTTATTTGACCCGGCCGATTTTTCACACACCGTCAGCGGACGGTTTACCAACATACAGCCCGCCGCCCTGGATGGACAGGTTACGACCTCGGCCTATCTGGCCGGGGCCTATACGCGCCTTGATGTTCTGCTCAACGCTCCGGCGGTAGCCAACCGGAAGGTCAGCGTTGACACCGTGCTCCAGCGCGAGAGAAGCAAACTGTACCGGCTGTTTTGTCCAAGCCGTCCGGGACGCCTGACGGTGGAGCAAAACGACTGTCAGTACACCATTGACGGATATCCCGCTGCCATTCCCGTGGCCGGACAACGGACATCGGGCACCGCCCTGTTTACACTGGAAATTAATCATGATTCTCCGGCTTTTGCCGTACTGCCGGAGCATCGAAGGGATATCTTTTCCAAACGCTCCTCAGCCTATCTGGTCAATTATTTTCCGATGAGGCTGGGAACCATCAGCAGCTCGGGATATATCCAAAACGACAGCGATATGCCATCTCCAGTATCCATACAACTATCGGGGCATCTGGTCAATCCCATGATAACGAATTTGGAAACAGGGGAATACCTCGCCTTTGATATTTCGATGCAGTCAGGCGACGTCCTGGTTGTGCAAACCCGAAACGGATATAAATCCGTTACGTACAACGGAGTGGATGCTTCCGGCCGGATCGCGGCGGGGAGCACCTATTTGTTTTTGCCGGCCGGGCCGTCGCAGCTATCGTTTTCGGCCGAACGCTACGGACTGGATGCAAAAGTCATTGTCTCCTATCACAACATGGCGTTGGGGGTGTAGTATGTCCATTCAGATTTATTCGCCGGAGTTGGAGTATCTCGGTCAAATCGACGCTGTTTCTTCCTATGAAATGACAAGAAGCTGGAATGATACCGGGGCTTTTTCCTTTGAGACCGACAGGCAACTGATTCCGGGCGCCGGATTACAAACCGACTGCCTCGTGACCTTTGATAACGATCCGCATCGTGCAGGTATCCTGCGTTCGGTCAATCAGACTGAAACCGATACGATTGGCGTCACTGCCTCGGGGGAGACGCTCAACGGCCTTTTGTCGCAGCGCCTTAACTTGCAGCCTCAGTCGCCCGAGCTAGCAGCGCTCAATTATGGCTATGATCTTGTACCGCAATACAATGCCAGCGGGGAAGTGCTCGACAATCTACCTTGCGAGAGCATCATCAAGGCTTATGTAGAACGGCATTGTGTCGCTCCCGACGACCCATTTCGTAAAATCGGTTTCTTACAGATTGCCGTCGATTTACAGCGGGGGCAGTTTACTAAATGGATGGCGAAAAACGGCGACATCCTTTTGGATACCCTGAAATCGATATCGGAGTATTCCGGCCTCGGGTTCGAGATTATGCTAGACGCAAAAGAGCGGGCCATGGTATTTGACGTTATCGAGAGCAGAAGCCTCCCAGTTAGCTTTTCTACCGATCTGTATGACGTGGTATCGATAGGATACCGTCAATCCACCGAGGGCGATAAAAACATTGGCTATGCGGCGGGGTTGACCTACGACGACATGTCGCGGTTGCAGATTACGGTAACGCAGGAGCAGCACACGCCAGAGGGCATCGGACGTCGCGAGGTTTTCCTGGATTGCGGCAGCCTATCCATCGCGGAAACCGAAGAAAACATGTCCCTACAATCCGAGGGAGAACATCGGATCGCGGACTATGTTACAGAAGATACGGTGGAGCTGACCATAGCCCCAAATTACCAGTATGTATACCGCCGAGATTACGACATTGGGGATATTGTTAAGGTGTATAGCCGAAAGCTGGGCTTATCGATAGAGCGGAGGCTCGCTTCGGTTACCGAGCGCTGTTCCTCTAGCGGGACGGAGCTTACTTTGGTTTTGGGTAGCATACAGCCTACCTTTGCCAGCTCGGTAAAAAAACTGATAAAAAACAGTTAGGAGGATGAAGTATGGATGGAACTTTGGAGGGCTTTTTTGACAGCCTGGAGGGACAATACGACCGTCCAGTTGACGCGGAACTGATGTCAGCCATGGTACGCTGTTGCCGTGCGGACGGCGTCACAGAAGAGGATGATTTTAAACCCAGCTTTGAAATCGGGAGCGGTTCTTCTGTTGTCCGGTTAGCAAAAGGCTCTGCGTGTATTGGAGGGGGATTCATTGAGGCCCCGGGGCCTATGGATATCCCTGCTCCTACGACTAACGGTAATTATGATGTCGTTTTAATCTATGATACATCTAGTGCTGTACGGTCGTTTCGGGCCGAATGCCTTGTCAGAGGCAGCTATCAGACGGGTAACGGCATCTATTATCTTCCTTTGGGGAGGTTTACTTGTTCGGGCAATGGAAGCTTTTTTACTACCATGGAAGATGTTCGGGTTCGATCCCCACGTCCATTGAAAGGATATTGGACTCCATCCTTTGTTACTGCGCTGAATCCCTCGAATATCGTCAGTGCGTTCGGATATTACGTTAAAAGCGGGAACATGGTATCCACTTATTTTCGAGTGCATGCCACGACAGAAGCCTCATCCATCGTAAAGATTACTGGATTGCCTTTTACCGCAGCGTCTCCATGGGGGCAATCATTAACGGCGTCCAATTTGGGATGTTGGTCGTCGGTTGAAGTCCAAGGGTCAATGGCATCTGATCCAGGTAACGTTATTGGTCATACTCTTCGTATTGATATGACGGCTTCGCCCCAAACCATTAACCTATATACCAAAAAGTATCTAGAAACGACAGGGTATGAGATTCAAACTACTCAGACATGGTCTTATCCGGGTGGCAGCCTGAATATATGGGGTGCCCTCACCTATATCACGGAGCAGTAACGGAGGGGTGTTATGCGAACCATACAAGTTTTTATCCGCGAAAACATCCTGGTGTTTGACGATAACAACGCGGGAAATGCATTCGACCATTTGGCTACGCAGCTTCAGATCGATGTGTCGGATATTCACGAATCGAACAACGAATACCGACTGCTGTTCCAGACACAGCCTCAACGAACGACCGGGGATGCATACCTGACCGACGTACTTTCCCCCGATCAGGGAAACATACTGTTTGCTCTGCCTCAATCACTGATGCGGGAAGGTACTTTACTGGTACAGCTACAGATAACACAGACGACGGGAACGGACGATCATATTACACACACTGCCACGGGTAGTCTGACCGTGGGCGCTTCGATTTCGGGAAACCAGCCCATAGACGATCAATATACCGGGTTGCTGGATGAGAAAATCCAAATTATTCAAGGTTGGATCGACAACCCTGACAGTGTGAGCGGGTATAGCGCCGACTGGAACTCACACGGCGTGGCGATCTCGACCGACATCAACGGTTTGATTCAGAGCGAATTTAGCACCGAGGTAATATTGACGCTGAAAAAGGGAAACCAGCTTATCCATGATGCGGTGACGAGCAGCGGCACAACGCAGCATCCGGGATACACAAAGCCGCAGGTAACTGTTCTGGAAGCAGAAAACACTCAAACCGCAAAGTGGAAAATTTATTATCCGTCCGGATCGAAAATATACCCGCAGGACGCGATTTTGTTGACCGCAACCACAACAGAGGATGGATACAGCGCGTCGATGAATTTTTCTATATCCATTGCTCAACAGGGCGTTCAGGGAGAACAGGGGCCGCAAGGCGACCAGGGAGAAGCGGGGTACACGCCGGTGCGGGGCGTGGACTACTGGACCGAGAGCGACATCGAGGCGA
>CBCTCU010000051.1:0-16506 GCA_965145485.1 uncultured Eubacteriales bacterium
GCCCGCTATGGGCAGCCCCTCAAATATCCCCAGCACAGCGTTGCACACCAGCAGACGCAGCGCCCACAAAAAGGGATGGATCAGATAAATCCCGGCGGCCAGGGCGGCCATGAGCAGATTGGCCAATACGCCTGCGGCCGACACGGCCAGCTCCTGCCGTCCGTCGCCGCTGAGGGCCGGCTTTTGTATATTGATCTCAAAGGGAAGCAGCGCCACCTCCACCGGCTTGATCCCGCAGCGGCGCATGACGGCGAGATGCCCCATCTCATGCACCGCGATGGCGCAAAGCACAAAGGGCATCATCCCGGTGCGGTCGATCAGAAGCAATAGGGCAATCAAAAGAAAAAAGAGGGGCGAAAGCCTCACGCGGCAGCCAAACACCCACAGGCTCATGACGCTTTTTCAAAATCCAGAATCCATTCCGGATTGAGCTTGATGCCATTCAAACGGACCTCGAAATGGAGGTGAGGGCCGGTTGACATCCCGGTGCTGCCCACCAGGGCAATGACCTGTCCTTTTTCCACCGTCTGCCCCTGCTCAACCAACAGTTCCTGGCAATGCGCGTACATGGTGGCCAGCGATTCGTTATGATCGATGATGAGATAATTTCCCGAGCTGGAATCGCTGGTGGCGCTGCGCACGGTGCCGGCCATGGCGGCGCGAATCTCCGTTCCCTGGTCCGCCGCGATATCCACCCCGCCGTGCATGGTGTATTTACCGGTAATGGGATGCACGCGATAGGCATAGGGCGAGGTGATGGTACCGACCAGCGGCAGAGCCATGGCGTTGACATCGCCCACATTATTCTCCAATTGGCTGGCTACCGCGTCATAGTTATCAATATACGGTTCGTTTGCCTCGTCGCTGCCTCCCTCGGCTGGGACCGGTGTCTCCTCGGATGAAACGGGCTCCTCCTCCCCGCCAAAAAACCGGCTTGACATGGCGTCCACCACCTGGTGGATAGCCGTGCGGTCGCAAACCAGCAATATGTACCGGCTGCGAACGGTTTCGTACAGCTCTCCCCCGATCAGCTTGCAGCCAAACACCCCCAGCAGCGCGACGCCGCAGAGAATCAGCTGAACAATCATAAGGTCGACTTTGGGGTCGCTTTTTTTCTGGCCTCTTTTTTTGTCCCGTGGGGATGGCAGAAAATCCTCGTCCGTCACGGGATGCGTCCGTTCGGGCCGTGAGATGGGATAGCTCTCCTGCATGGCGTATTCTCCTTATGCTTCGGTTTTGCCGACGGGGCCGCACCCATCGGCTGGCTATTTTAAATGTATGCAAAGTTGTCCCAGTTCATACCAGCAAGGGTATTTTAAACCGGCGTTTTTGCAACAGCACTAGCGTGTCAACATCATTCAACCAATATTGCCGTTTCCTTTTCTCCTTCTCCAGAGAACCAGCAAAAATGATAAAATGTATGGTTTAACAAAATTTCTATAAAAAGCGGAAAAACACTTGCTTTTTCCGCGTTGATCTGATAAAATAGCAGCGATTCAGCCTATCGATGGTTTAAATCGATAAAGTGGGTTCGATAATACTGCAAAAAGGAAGGACAGGGTATGAGCAAGGAAGCCATTATCTGGATTGTGATTGCCGTCTACGGGATATTTATGCTCGCGGTCGGCATCCTCAACTCAAAAAAGAGCAGCGGGGGCATGGCCGATTTCACGGTAGGCGGGCGCAATGCCGGGGCATGGATCTCCGCTTTGTCTTACGGTACCGCTTATTTTTCGGCCGTGATGTTTATTGGCTATTCGGGCGACTCGGGCTGGCAGTTTGGGCTTTACTCCACCCTGGTTGGGCTGGGCAATGCGATTTTTGGCTCGCTGCTCGCCTGGCTTGTGCTCGCCCGCCGCACGCGGGAAGTCACCCGCCGACTGAAAATCAAATCCATGCCCCAGTTCTTTGAGCGGCGGTATGAGAGCCCGGGAATGCGGCTTTTTTCCTGCATCGTCATCTTTGTTTTCCTGTTGCCCTACTCGGCGTCGGTCTATAAGGGGCTGACCAGCGTGTGCAGTGTGCTGCTCGGGATCGACGAGCAGGTCTGCATGATTATGATCGCCCTGGCGTCGGCGGTCGTGCTGGTTTTGGGCGGTTATATGGCCACCTTGAAAGCTGACTTTGTGCAAGGGCTCATCATGATGTTTGGCGTGAGCATCCTGGTGGTGATGGTGATTTTGTCGCCGCAGGTTGGCGGACTGAGCGAGGGTATCTCCAACATGCGCAGGGTCATGCAGGAGACGGGCATTTCGCCGCTGTCGGGCAACGCGGCAGTCAGCCTCATCGCCACCATTTTCATGACCAGCTTCGGCACCTGGGGGCTGCCGCAGATGGTACACAAATATTACGGCATCCGGGATGACAAGGAGGTCAAGCGGGGTACGGTGATCTCGACCTTTTTTGCCGTTCTGGTCGCGGGAGGCGGCTACTTCATCGGCTCCTTTTCCCATCTCTTCTTCAGTGAGCTCCCACAGGGAGGGAAGGACTATCTCATTCCCAACATGCTCAACATGGCCAACCTGCCTACCATACTCGTCGGTGTGGTGCTGGTGCTGCTCATCTCGGCCTCGGTGTCGACCCTGTCGAGCATTTGCCTCACCGCCTGCTCGACCCTGTCGATGGATCTGGTCAAGAACCGAATCCGCCCTAAAATGGAGGATAAGAAGGTTGCCCGCCTGACCCGGTTATTCTGTCTGGTGTTTGTTGTGCTGTCCTATGTCGTGGCCAATACCGACACGCCGATTTTAGAGCTGATGTCCTATTCCTGGGGGATTCTTTCCGGCTCCTTCCTCGCCCCCTACGCTCTGGCGCTGTATTTCAAACGCATCAACCGGGCCGGCGCGTGGACGGGCATGCTCGGCGGCTTTATCATCGCGGCGCTTCCGGTGGCTGCCAAGCTGGTGTTCAACGGCTGGCAGGCCCCCTTTGGCCTAGGCCCGATGATGAATCAGGGGCCGCTGTTTGCCTGCGTGGCGATGGTGGTTTCCGCGCTGCTGTGTTTTGGCGGGAGCGCCGTCGCTTCCCGGCTCGGACGGGCGCAAGATGCTTCCTTCTTTTATCAAAAGGCCAAGTCGTAAAGGATGGGGCGCAGGCGGCGGGTGCCGCTTCGGGCGGTGACGGCACGCCAGCCCCACCCGTTACTCCCATATATCTTATCCCCTGTGGAAAAACCTTGCTTTTTTCCACAGGGGATTTTATAATATGCACGAAATGATCCATATAGGAGGGAAAGGATGCAAACGCAGTGGACGATCGACAAAATTTCACAACACCCCGACCTGATCCCGGCCTCGGCGCGCTGGTTTCACAACAAATGGGGGATACCGCTCGAGGAGTATGAGGCCAGCATGCGGCAATGCGCGGCGCACCCCCGCGCCATCCCCCAATGGTATGTCGTCCGCGACTCCCGCCAGCGTACGATCGCCGGCACCGGCGTGATCGACAACGACTTTCATGAGCGAAAGGATTGCACGCCCAACCTCTGCGCCTTATTTGTGGAGGAGGAATACCGCGGCCAGGGGCTGGCCCGGTTTCTATTGGACGCCATACGCCGTGACATGGCACAGTTGGGAATCCCCCGGCTGTATCTCATTACCGAGCATGAGCATTTTTATGAAAAATGCGGATGGCAATTTTACACCATGGTCAAAGAGGACAGCGGCGCCCTGGTCCGGATGTACACGGCCGAAACCTTGATATAGAGGGAAAGCGCCCGCCGGCGGCATCCCGAGCGCCTGCCGTCCCCCCTTACGGATTCCCTCGCCGGTCCCACAGCCATGGACAAACAAAGCGTCAGCCGTGTCTACCGCGCGGGCCGCAGCGCCAGGCATGGTCTGACCGCATGGAGGAGGAAGAAAAGGATGGACATGAATACGATACTGGCTTTGCGCATGGAACGTATGCATACGGCTGCTCCGGCAGGCCGCGAGGAATACGATGGGCTGTTTCGCGACCTCTCGCCGGTTCAAACGGCAGGCTGGGTCGAGCCGGGCACCCCGCCCGCCCTGCCCGGGCACGTCGGTTTCGACGATGCCGCATTCAACGGCTGGCGCCGCGGCAGCCGGGAAATACGCAAGGGGAGGTTTGGCGGCCGGTTGGCCTATGTAGACCGACGGGATTGGGAGCTGTTTGCCTGCCTCTACCAAAAGCCAATCCGCAGCTTCACGCCCGCACAGGCCGAAATGCTCGAGCTGCTCGAGCGGGAGGGGCCCTTGAACATCGGCTTGATCAAGGAAACCACCGGCCTTCTGGTGAAGGCGATCACCCCAATCCTCCATCGGCTTCAGGAGGCCTTTTTGGTTTACGAGGATCAGGTAACGGGAGAGGGCGACCGCGGATGGTATGCCATGCACAGCGAATTTCCCGATCTTGATCTCCAACGCTACACCAAACAGCAGGCTCTCGAAATCCTCCTCCCCCGGCTTTGCCGCCGTATGGTCTGGATGACGGCCGAGGCCGCGCAGGCGTTTTATGCCCAACCCGCGCAATTGGTGCGCAAGGCGATAGCCTCCCTGGTTGCATCCGGCCTTCTCCACCCATGGGAGTTCTGCGGCCGGGAAGGCTACCTTCTCCCGGACGACTTGGTCCGGCTGCAAAATGCGGCTCCCACCGCGCCTGCGAGACAGGTTCTGCCGCTCCAGCGCAACGATCCCCTGGTCCGATGCCTGAGCAGCCAGGAGAAGGCCGCCTTGTCGGGCGGCAAAGAGGCACTGTATTATCTACTCATCGATGGCCGCATCCGCGGGGCGGTCTGCGGACGGTTTAAGTTTGGCCCCCACCTTCTCGAGGACGTTGTGGTCGATCTGGATTTGGCCGACGCGCAGTCCCGCCGCGAGGAAATCATCGACGCGGTGTATACCGTGTTCGACCGGCATGCTTCCCCTTTGCAGAAATATTGCGGGCAACCAGTGGGAGATTGTCGAGTATAACCCATACGTCGCCTGCGTCTACCATCGCCTCACAGCCTTGTGTGCTGCCTGGCTGAGCCGGTTGTATCCATTCGTATCTTTTCAGACAAGGTAAGGCAGGCGCCTGCGCAGAGAATGGTTGCCGGTCTCTCCCTTTTACCGGCCATGCCGTCCCTCCCAGCGCCTCTTTGCACCCGCGACAACTTATCCTTTTGGCAAGCCATGCCATGCAACCGGTTTTTGGGCCCTTTCCCCGCAAAACAGGACAATCGGGACGATGCAAATGCAAAAACCCCGTAAAATGTTCCAACCTTTTGCGATTCGTGTGTCTATATGGGTGAAAGCTTTCAATAAGGCAAGGTGCAAACAAGTGAAAAGACAAGATGCAGAGGAACTCATCACAGCATATCTCAAACCCATATTTGGCTTTGCCCTCAAACGGTGCCATTGTATACAAGACGCTGAGGATTTGGCGCAGGAAACGGCGGTCAGGGCATTTCGCGCCCTTCTTGTGAAAGAGGACGTTGCGGATGCGGGCAGGTTTATTTGGACCGTGGCCCATAATCTGCTCAGCAATTATTACCGCGACACAGCAAAAAGTATGGTCGGCGTTTCGATGGATGAGGTTGCACATCTGATAGCCGACCCCGATTCCAAGATCGATACCGATGACAACATCCAATCGATTCGCCGTCTCCAGACTGAGATTGCTTACCTTTCCAAGCTGCAAAGAAGAATTGTGATTGCCTATTATTTTGAGAATCGCAAACAGGCGGATATTGCTCGTGAGCTGGGTATCCCTACCGGCACTGTCAAGTGGCACTTGTTTGAAGCCAAAAAAGAATTGAAGCGAGGGATGAATACCATGCGAAAAGCAGACGAGCTCAAATTTAACCCCATTCACTTTCACGCCTACGGCTTTCATGGCTCTGCCGGTACCAAATCACTGGATGAATTCTTTCGTTCGGCCCTGTCACAGAATATCTGCTATTGCGTACGCGATACAGCAAAGATGGTGAATGAAATCGCCGATGACCTGGGGGTTTCCCCCGTGTATGTCGAAAATGAAGTCGAATTTTTGGAACAATACGGCTTCCTGCAAATGCAAAAGGATAAGTACATCGTCAACTTTATCATCAGCGAACCATCTGCCGAGCTGCTCAGCATGCATAACAGCATGTACAAGCGCGCTGCCGGGCTCTTTGCCAATGACCTGTATGATGAGCTTGTGTCGTCCGGCGTTCTAGACGATCCCGACATCCTGTGCCGGCAGACCGACGCCCCCCTTTCGATGACTGTGTCCCAGCCTGCCGATCGCAATTTTATTCTGTGGTCGCTGATTCCTTACATTGCCGCCTGGTCTGGCGATAACCTCATGGATCAGAGCGTTTCCTTTGAAGAGGTTGCCACCATCCGCCCGGACGGCGCGCACAATATCTTTCAGGCGTGCGTTGTACCGGATAATCTGGTGCTGCCGGACGATTATGTGTACATGAAAAACTGGCGCGGCCCTATGTGGGACGGCAACGGCAAGCATATCTTTTGGCAGGTCGACAGCGAATGGACTGATCGCGACGAGCCCCTTGGGATGCAATATTCAGAAAATGCCCAACGGGTGCTATCCCTCTACGAAAGGGAGTTGGAAGTCCGTCTTTCGAAAGACGAATACGCATGGTTGGCAGAGCACGGATTTGTAAGGATCAACGGCGATTACGATGGGTATTTTCAGGCGGCATGGCAGATTGTTATTCTCCAAAGCAAAGAGATTCAGGCCAAACTGCTTGCTATCGGAGAGCGAATCAAGGCGCAACACCAGGCTGAATTCAAGGCGCTGAAGACGCCCTATACCGAGGCTGTGCTGGAGAACGTGCCGGCACATCTTAAAAAGGTGATGAAATATGAACTCCAGTTTTTGTTCCATTCCAACGGATGGTTTCTATGTCACTGCATAACCGCATTACTCAACAACGGTAAACTGCGCCCACCAACGAAAAATCAAAGAAAATCCCTCAGTACGCTGATCGTTCCTAACTGAACACCGCAGACGATACCAACCGATAAGCTGATCTCCATCCATTGTTTTGACGGCCCTGACAAAACGTTGTCCTCCGGCATGATTCGAAACGAACCGGATATAAAAAAGCCTTACCGCTTCATAACCGAAACGGGAACTCTCACACCCCCATGCAAGACTCAAGAGATTCGTTGCCTCTCCCCGCCCGATGCTGGAAGCAAAAGCTTTTTATCAACCCCACACTTTCTTCGGCGAAACCGGAGAGGTCGAAACCATAAGCCCCGGCCCGGGCAGCGAACGCTGCCCGGGCCGGGGCGATACTATATCGACGCTCTGTTTCCAGCAACGCCAAATCGGCTGGCTTTGTGCTTTGGCCTACTGTTTACCGCACCTGGCTGTTGGGCTCGAGGAAATCCTGACGGCTGCCGTCGTCATAGAAAGGCATGGAGATGGCGGAATCCGTGGTGGAGGTGTTATAGCTGCTTGATCCCACATACTCCACCAACCGGGTGGAGACGGTCACGCTCGAGCCGGTGGCGCTCTTGTAAATGGTCAGGCTGATGGTGTCGCCTGCCTTGGCGCTGTCGATGATATCCAGCACCTGGTTGCTTGAGGTGATGGCTTCCCCATTGATATGGGTGATGATGTCCCCCTGGGCGATGTCCTTACCGTACAGGTCGCTATCCTCGCTGATCGAAGCGATATACAAGCCCATCGGACAGTTGTTGATCTCCGCCGCTACCGAGCTGATCTCGGTATAGGTAATGCCCAGCTTGGCACGGCCGACCACCCGGCCGTTGGCCAGCAGATTCTCCACAATGCTCAGCGCGTCGTCGGAGGGGATGGCAAAGCAGATGCCCTCGCTGTCCACCTCGGCGATTTTTGAGGAATTGATGCCGATGACCTGACCATACAGGTTGACCAGCGGCCCGCCCGAGTTGCCGGGGTTGATGGCGGTATCGGTCTGGATGTATTTGGAAGTATAACCGCCGTTCGTGCTGGATATCCGCCGGCCAAGGGCCGAAATATACCCCACCGTCACCGTGTCGACCAAGCCGGCCGAATTGCCGATGGCGACCACCTGCTCGCCCACCTCGCACTGGGACGATTTTCCAAAGGTGACCGGCTGCAAACCGCCGACATTCTCCATCTTCAAAATGGCAATGTCGCTGCGGCTGTCTCCCGCGACAAAGGAGGCGGCATACTCATCGCCATTGTAGAGGGTAATCATAAATTTGGCATTGGGGATATCCTTGTAAATATGGTCGTTGGTCAGGATATAGCCGTCCTCCGACAGAATCATGCCGCTGGCCTGCGACCCGGCCGAGCCGTCAGGGCTGTAGACCATGATGCTGACTACGCTGTTTTTCAACTGCTCCACCACCGACTTGACGCTCATGGAGCCATCGGGGTTTTCCCCCTCGGAGGAGGCTGGTTTTTCCTGTACCTGCACGTCAATCGAGCCGGCATAAGACACTTCGCCCGACGAGGCATAGGGATCGTACGCGCTGTCGCGCCCCACATAATATGCCACCGTCATCCCGCCTGCCGCCACGGCGACGCAGAGCAAAATGAGGAAAAAGGCGAGTAAGCCCTTGCTCTTTTTCTTGGGCGGTTTTTGGGGCGGCACAGCGGGATAATAGCTTCCCGTACCGGAAGTATACCCTGGCTGGCCAGCATTTCCTCCGGAATAGACGTTTTGTGTATATCCGCCCGCCTGTGGATATACCGGCTGACCGGAAGCGGAGCCATACATACCTGGATTTCCTGTCCCCGCTCCATTGGGCGGCGTAGTAGCGGATGGATGGGCGTAGGTATAGGCATCCTGCCCCGCCGGTGCGCTGTAAGGCCCCTGTGCGGTCGGATCGTAGGCCGGTGACACGGGGCTTGCGGCAGAGGGAATGCTCTGTCCCGCCGGAGCAGCACTGTAAGGGTACGCGCCCCCCATTGCCTGGGGCGTTGCGTCCGGCGGTGTGATCCCCTCGGAATTCACCGGGACTGCCCCGCTGTCTGAAAAGAGATCGTTGCCATTTCCATTCGTCTGCTGCGGCGCCGCAGCGTTGGCCGCCGGCTGGGAGCCATCCTGCAACGGCGTCTCCTGCGCGGCGACGGGCTGCACCGGCGGCTGGCCGGTCGAATTGGCCTGTTGCTGCTGCGCAGCCGGACAGCCCTGCTGCTCCGGGGAAGGCATAGCGCCATCTTCCGGCACACTGGGTTGAATGGGGGTATAATCCTGTTCGTTCATCGCTGTTTCCTCCTATCCGCTCGGCCGCCTTATGATTTTTCAGAGGCGTCGCGTTGTGATTGCTCGTTCTTATCTTTGTGCTCCCGCCGCTCCCGGTGATCCCTTTCGCGGCGCTCCTTTCCGTCGGCGTTCTCCTCCGCTTTTTTGCGGTGGGCGGTCAGCACAAAGGAAAACTCGGTATATTGCCCTTCCACACTGCTGACCGTAATCTGTCCGCCATGCAGGCTAATAATCGTTTTTACCAAATACAAGCCCAACCCGGCGCCCATTTTGTCCGTCCCTCTCGACTTATCGACCTTATAAAACCGGTCGAAGACATGAGGCAGCTCGTTTTTGGGAATCCCCTTGCCGCTGTTGCGGATAGCGAGGGTGACCTTGCCCCCTTCTTCCCATCCGCGAAACCATATCGTCCCGTCTTCCGGGGTATATTTGACGGCGTTGTCCACCAGATTGTATATCGCCTGGTGCATCAAATCGTGATCGGCGTTGACCTCAAGAGTCCCGATGGAGTCAAGCCCCACAATGCCCAAACGCTTTTCCTCGATGCGCCGGTCAAAGCTGAAGAGAATGTTCACCAGCAGCTCGCTGAGCTTCATGGGAACGGGATGGATGGTCATTTCCCCCGCTTCCAGCTTGGACAGGCTGAGCATGCTCACCACCAGACGCGACAGCCGCTTGACCTCGCCTGAGACAATTTCAAGGTAGAACTTTTGCTCCTTGGGCGAGATGGTGCCGTCGAGGATGCCGTCGATAAAGCCGGAGATGGTGGTCATCGGCGTCTTGAGCTCATGCGATACGTTGGCGATGAAGCCCCGCCGCATCTGCTCGCCGGCCGCGATGGATTTGGTCATATTATTGAATGCGACCGCCAGCTCCCCTATCTCGTCCTCCCGGTTGACGTGGATATGCCGTGAAAAGTCGCCGCGCGCCATACAGCGAGCCGCTTCCGCCATCTCCCGCATGGGACGAACCATATTGGAGGTCATTAAATAGACCGCGATAAACACCAGAACAATCACAATCAGCGAGGCAAGCAGGAACATCTTGAGCATGTTCAGAAGGTAATTCATCAGGTCGGCGGACGGCGTTATGGCAAAAACCACCCCCGCCGATCCCAGGGCATAGGATATGGGAACGCCGACCAGGTAGCTGTTCTGCTGCAGGGTGCCCTGAAGATTTCCCATCTCGATATAGTCTTGCCGCAAGGCAAGCTCCATAATCGCGCTGGGCACCACCTTACCGGTATAATTGTTGCGGCTGCTGCCGCTGAAAATAATGGTGCCATCGGAGGAGGCGATCAACACCTCGCTGCCCGACATTTGGGTGAGGGTTTCAATGATTTTATCCATATACCGGTCGTAGCCGAGCGTACCGAGCATGTCGCTCACCTGATTGGAAACTGTACGCGCCTCGTTGGTCAGCAGCGTCCTCTTTTCCTTGAGCCAGAAATTCCCCGCGAAACCGAGCATCACCGTCCCCAGCACAATCATGGCAATCATCAATATGGTGATGGAGAAACCGAAAAATTTATGAAATAAACTTTTTCGCATTCCACACGCTCCATTCCCCCACGGAACCCACCGTGTCCTTTGCAACTAAAATCGATACAACCGCCGGCCTGATTTCGCCGCGTATGTTAAGCCCTCGTCTGCCGCAGAGAACATCCGGGCACCGACATTACTGGGCAAACGGCCGAATCCATTGCCCATCGTCCGCTGCCGTACTTCGATGCCAAGCCGCACCGTTTGGGCATGTGGGTAAGGGAAAATCAAAGCCGGTACCCGCTCATCCGATTTTCGCGACAAGCAACTCAAGCCTGACGCTGGGCTTGGAACCCATTTCGCCACACTACAGATCATCAGCGAACCTCAAATTTATAGCCCACGCCCCATACTGTTTTAAGGGACCAGGCATCGGATACCCCCTCCAGCTTCTCGCGCAGGCGCTTGACGTGTACGTCGACGGTACGGGAATCGCCGTAATAGTCAAAGCTCCACACTTCATCCAATAGCTGGTCGCGGGTAAATACCCGGTTAGGGTTACTGGCCAAATGATAGATCAGCTCGAGCTCCTTGGGAGGTGTGTCGATCAGCTTGCCATCCACCCAAAGCTCATAGTTGGTCAGGTTGATGACCAGCTTGTCGTATTTTACCATCTTCACATCGTCCTCGCCCGCCGGCATGGAACGCCGCAGCACCGCCTTGACCCGGGCCATGACCTCTTTGGCGTCAAAGGGCTTGACCACATAGTCGTCGGCCCCCAGCTCGAGGCCCAGGATTTTATCAAAGGTCTCGCCTTTGGCTGTTATCATGATAACCGGCACATTGGAGGTCTTGCGTATCTCGCGGCATACCTGCCAGCCGTCAAGCTTTGGCAGCATAATATCGAGCAAAATCAAATCCGGGGAGGTTTTTTGAAACTGCTCCACCGCCTGCTCCCCGTCGTTGGCAATGACCGTCTCATATCCGTCTTTCTCCAGATAAAGCCGCAACAGTTCGCAAATATTAGTATCGTCGTCGACAACTAGAATCTTCGCCGCCATATAATGTCCTTCCTTTCCTCTCTGGGGCAACCACGAAAGCCCCTTATGGATTGATTATATTATATTCTCTGTTATTTTACCATTGGTGAACATTTTTTAAACCTTTTGTAACCCAATCATACCCCCAAAAGAATCCAGGGGGAAGGATCGAATGGATTGCTCTCATTTTGAAACAGTTCCATGAAAATGGACAGACCCTCCGGTAGATCGCGCCATAAAAACTACACACTAAGGGCAAGAAAAGCTCCGATGAAGGGGATGCCCTAGGACCGTGCGGGGCTATCCACATTGTTGTGGTATGCAAGCCGGGCCTGTAATCCTCATGGCCACGGCGCTTAGGGCCGTGGCTACGGCATAACCAGCCTCAGTCGAAACGAATTGACATAGTTCCCCTTCGCCGCCTCCTGCCGCGCGCCACCATGGGAGGAATTCGAACAGACCCATACCTTTTGACGGTTGGCATTCGCTATAAAAATACAAGAACTGACTTCTGCCGGTTCATCCTACCGACAGAAGCCAGTTCCACTCCCCTTATTCCGATTGGTCTGGGTATCCTTTTTATGCTCCCCTTCCTCCACCTGCATGGTATACATGGAAAATAAAGCAAGCAACACAAAGGTAATGGTGTAAGGAGATATCGCTCCGATGAAAACAAAAAAGGGCCATCCACTGTATCGGATGGAAATGGCTACTGTATGAAAATCTCTTTTGCAGCATATTCATATTGCAGTATGCAGTATAAAGAGAGATGGGAATGGGCGGCCTTCCCTGGGCCGGCCCAATCGCAGACGGGCTGTCCGGTATTTTAGCGCTGTCTCTTATGCGGCGGGAAAGGAAAACGTGGTGACACGATAGGGAGGAAGCCCGCTCAGCGAAAAGAGATTGGGCGATACCTTTGCTCCCGGATGTGCAATCATTTTCTGTTTTAGAAAACGATGGGCACATGGGCTGTTGTACCTTCCCGGATTTGCGGCCAAGAACGTTGAGCGGAACGTATCCCCCGCTAGCGTCAAACCCTTGGATCGCGGGGCAAGGAGTGCCAAAGAGCAGAAAAATGGATGGGCCGTGCTTACCATACGTTACAACAAAACATCTCTTCCAAATACTTGCACTCATTCCATCGTTATGCTATGATAAGCCAAACGGGTATACCAATCACATGCGTGAAACCGTTGATCAAATGGACGATACTATGTATGAACGGTATCTCAAATATCATCTAGCGACATGTGAACGGCAAGATATGATTGGGTACTCCCATCACACACTGGATATTTTCAGGAAGGAATGATCCTGGGTGCTTACACAAAGAGGAACTCAACCGATCCATACGCAAAGGCTTTTACTCCGCAAATTCCGAGTCGACGATGCACAGGCGATGTTCGACAACTGGGCTAACGACGAAAGGGTTACCCGCTTTTTAACCTGGATGCCACACGACTCTCCCGATTTTACAAAACAATTGTTGACCGACTGGTGCGCGGCTTACGAGAACCCGGGGACCTATAACTGGGCTATTGAGTTCGAGGGAAAAATCGTTGGCAATATCAGCGTTGTTCGGTTCAGCGAGAGATGCGAATACGCCGAACTGGGCTATTGTTTAGGGTATGACTACTGGAACAAGGGCATCATGACCGAAGCGGCGAAAGCGGTGATCGATTTTCTTTTTGCTGAGGTTGGAGTAAACCGCGTTGGCATATCCCATGCAGTGAAGAATCCCGGTTCCGGCAAGGTTGCGCAAAAATGCGGTTTGACTTACGAAGGTACCAAACGCGAGTATTATAAGACTTCCAGGGGCGAAATCCTTGATATATCGGATTATGGTATTCTGCGCAGGGAATGGGAGAGCAGTTGAAACCCGCCGATTGACCAAACCAAACAAACCGGCAAGTCTACTTGACTTGCCGGTTTCCCTATACGCAAACGCCCTATATAGCCATCCGCAGAAGGATGGATATCCCCGTATCTTGGACTATCGATGATTCCCTATCCTGAGCGATTATGCCCCTATGATCGGATCACCACATTCAACGCCTTATCCGCTTGAGCAGTTGCTCCCAGGGGGCCTCATGGGTGTTGATGGACTCGATATTCCACCTTCTTCTCTCCATGCTATTCATGACATCCCGGACGTCTTCCGAGATGTATCCGCCGGATCTCATCAGAGCGTGCTGTCCGTAGGTCATCGCCAGCACGTCAACGGAACGCAGCCCGGTTTTGGCCGCTACCACGACCATGCGGGAATCCACCTTTCCCATGCTTTGATACCGTTCAATCAGACCGTCGGCCCCGCCGCATCGATGTCAATATCCGCGTCCGCCGTCATGCCGAAGGCGGAAAAGGCTCGCCCAGACTATCGCACCGCGGCCTGCCGCAGATCGTCGGTACTGCTATTGCACACCGCAAAGCCCAAGCCCCTCGCTTTTGCCAGTAGGAAATCCGAGTGGTCGCAGAACATCACCTGCTTACGGCCAAAATAGCGCAGAGGGAGGGCGGCAATTCCAATCGTACCGGCGCCAAATACGCTCGCCTTTTGGGAAAAGAACGCCGCGCCGCCCGGTAACCCACTTGAAACGGCTCCATCAGGCAGGCGGCCTTGGAAGAAATGGCGTCAGGCGCCGCATCGACCTGTTTTCTTACTCCGGCTTTGAAAGTTCTTCGGTAAGCTTTAAAATCTGCGGCGCTATCTTTTCCCGTTCCTTTCTGGTGATGCGGGTATACAGCGGATAGGACACGGCCACGGCGGCAATCCCGACGACGCCGACGATCACGCCGGGGATGAAAAGCGGTTCCATCCAAACCATGGTACAGCACATACCTACCCCCAACAGCAGGCAACCGATGATACCCACAATCAGGGAGACAATCGCGCCCTTTTTGGTAGCACTCTGGTCAAGCCGCCGCAGCTGCTCCATTTTATTTTCCTCGGGCTCTTGAGGCAAATACCTTTTTCGGATATTGCGGATTTCTTCCTGCTGCTTGGCCGAATAGGTATAGTGGAAAGTGTCTTTCCTGTTTTCCATAAACAATCATCCTTTCTGATGAACAGGATATCGAAATAGTAACGAACCATTATTTTGAAAAGAATAAACTTATGTTTGCGAATTGTTATTTTGGGGCTTTTTTAGCTGTTTGGTCGACCATGCGATCATATAAATCGCCATCGCCAGGACAAAGGCACAGACAACCCCGCCGGAAACGCCGAGCATAATGCGGCGAAACTCCGTCTCATCGCTGCCGAATTGGGCGAGCATAGCGGTTTCCAGCGAAAGCATGGAAACCAGCGCGGCGGTCAGGCTGATGGCTTTGGCCGCCGACATCACAGGGCTGCCATGGCTCCGGTACTTGATTACGTTGACAATCGCTGCTATCGTAATATAAAAAGCGTACGTCGCCATTGCATAGATCATAAGGCCCGGATAGGAAAAGCCCCTGTTTTGCGTCACCATATAGAGGATAATGCCAACTAGCGCCTGGTTCATCAGAAGCAAGATAATGCCACAGGCCCGATAGCGCAGGAATTCGGCCGGAATATCCTCTCCCACCGGCTTACGGTGGACATACCGAACCAGCACCGCACGCATTGCAGACAACAGCGCATAGTAGCACGCAAGGGCAACAAACCATGTGGAGCGATACCGGATGCCGGAGAACAGGTTCAACACAACATACAAAAGATTGACAAACAGCCCGCCGTGAAGGGTGATTTCCGAACGAAAAATGGCATCCCCAAGCAAACGGCTCCCCAAAGCAGTGCTACGTATCTTTTTTAAAAGCGTCAGGTTTTCTCTGCTGTTGCGTATTGCTCCAATCACACCGGGCAATCCCGTTATGGTGATCATCATTGCATAGGCTGAAACAATATAGGCCGCATACGCGAGGACGGAATGATCCCCTATCCCGAGCATGACAAAAACAAAAAGATAGGAGGGTACGGCAATCAAAACCGTCGGCAGCGGGGGGAGGAAAAAGATTTTTCGGAAAACTGCTTTAAGACGTTCCATCCGGCTTCCTCCTGAGTTTTACCGTGAAAGTACTGCCTTTTCCTACCTCGCTGCTGACGGCAATATCTCCGCCCACAATGTCAATCACCCGCTTTACCAGCGCAAGCCCAAGGCCGTTGCCCTGCGTCGCGTGGGAGGTATCCCCCTGATAGAACTTCTCAAAGATATGCTTGCCCACTTCCGATGGAATACCGCAGCCGGTGTCCGATACCTGTACAACGGCAAATTCTCCCTCGGATTTCAAAACGAGGGAAACCTTGCCGTGCGGCTGGGTAAACTTGATGGCGTTGGAGAACAGATTGCTCCAAACCAAAGAAAGCAGCTCGGCATCCGTGTCTACCAAAACATCCCCTTCCACGTCGGTTTCAATCTGCAAATCCTTCTCTTCCCAGGCGTTCTCAAAGGCGAGCAGGCATTCGCAAAGCTGTTCGCCCAAATCGTAAGTGTCCACCTTGGGATAAATCTGCTGATTTTCCAGTTTGTTCAGCTTCAAAATATTCGTGATCAAATTCGCTAACCGGCGGGAAGCGTCGGTGACGGCTTTGGCATATTCCAGCCGATTTTCTTCCGTCAGGTTGGGCTGCTTATGAGCTGCTTCATATTCCTGGATTTCCGGCTATGAAGCTGGGCGGGAAGTATCTCATCAGCGCCAAAGCCTTGGATAACTGGATACAGACAAACACAGGGAAAAAGATTCTCAAATGACAGAGAAGGGGGCGGCGTAAATCCAGCCCCCAATCGGTCATACAACCGGCCAAACACAGTACCAACAGGTGGGGGCCAACGGCAAA
>CBCTCU010000052.1:0-15490 GCA_965145485.1 uncultured Eubacteriales bacterium
TATTCCTACACCCGGGGCTTTTTTGTGCTGTCTGCACAATCTGGGGCGGTTCAATACGGCGGGGGGAGTTTTTTACCGGCCGTGCCAACCAGCGGCCGCCCCACAGAAGAGGACGCCGTCTCCGGCCTGGGTGACAATACGCGGCAGCGGCCATAGGGGCTCAACCACCAACGCGAAAGAACTCCCCCTCGCCCGACATGCGGCAGGGGGAGGATTCACCAGCCATTCCAACCGACGGCCGCCCCACAGAGGAGGACGCCGTCTCTGGCCTGGCTGACGACACGCGGCTGTGGCCATTGTCTTTAATCCCAATCGAAAGCCCGATTCTGCTCGCCCGGCGCGTCCAGAATCCGCCCGGTTGACGCAGCTTTCCCACATGCCGGCAGCAAAGACAGAACCATCGCTCTCTTGCCTT
Source organism: uncultured Eubacteriales bacterium (assembly GCA_965145485.1). Lineage (GTDB taxonomy): Bacteria > Bacillota > Clostridia > Oscillospirales > Acutalibacteraceae > CABQCM01. The sequence continues at coordinate 416 of CBCTCU010000052.1, forward strand.
TCGAGGCAGCCCAACTGGGAGCCTAGCCCTCTCGGTTACTCCCCCGTTTAAAATGGAACAAACACACTTTCCCACATCGAGAGGGATGTTTCGCTGGGAGCCCGGTGCAAGCGTGTCCCAGCACCTCATCGCCATGAAATGGGAATCCAAAATCGAGCGTCTCTTTCATCTGAGTGGAGGTAGCTGTGCTGGGAGCCCGGTTGATGCGGTTACACACCCCTCATGTTGGGAACAAAAAAACTTAATAATCACTCTCTTCTATCTGGGGGTATAGCTCCGTTGGGAGAGCGCATGAGGCACACCGTGCATGCTACAATACGCCGGCGCAATCGTTTCAGCCATGAGGGGGTTTTGTACCGTCTCTCTTTTATTTCTGCTCTCGAATTGCGTCCTTCATGGTTTTGACATACTCGCCGACATAGGCAGCGGCTTCCCTGCCGTATGTTTCAAGCTGTTTTACAATGGCCGAGCCGACGATAACCCCGTCGGCAACGGCGGCCATTCGCTGCGCCTGCTCAGGATTGGTAATGCCGAACCCGATGGCGCACGGCAGATCGGTATTCTGACGCACCACCGCCACAATCGAGGCGAGATCGGTCTTAATTTCACTTCTCATCCCAGTGACGCCCAGGCTGGAAACGATGTAAAGGAACCCTTCCGCCTCTCTGGCGATCATGGCAATGCGGTTTTCGGACGTTGGGGCGATGAGAGAGATCAACTCCACACCATACCGGCGGCAAACCGGCAAAAACTCATCCTTTTCTTCAAAGGGGACGTCCGGCAGGATCAGCCCGTCGATGCCGATGTCGTGGCAGGCGCTGAGGAAGCGTTCCGCCCCATAGGAAAATACCACGTTGGCGTAGGTCATAAACACCATCGGCGTCTTGACATCCCGGCGAAGCTGTTTGACCATGGCAAATATTTTATCGGTAGTAACACCGCCCTGTAGCGCCCGAAGATTGGCCCCCTGGATCACCGGGCCCTCCGCCGTGGGATCGGAAAAGGGAATCCCCAGCTCAATGAGATCGGCGCCCTTTTCGGCGGCGGCGCGGACAACGGCGGCCGTGGTCTCAAGATCGGGGTCCCCGCAGGTGATAAAAGGGATAAAGGCCTTGCCGTTTTCAAATGCTTTGCGGATGTTACTCATGGATATCCTCCCCTCTGTAACGGGCTATGGCGGCGCAGTCCTTGTCGCCCCTGCCGGATATGGTGATCGCAAGGATTTGATCGCGGCCCATCGTTGGCGCGATCTTCATCGCATGGGCCACGGCGTGGGCGGACTCGATAGCAGGGATGATGCCCTCGGCCCTTGCCAGGTATTCAAAGGCGCGCACCGCCTCTTCGTCGGTGACAGCCACATATTCGGCCCGGCCGATATCGTGCAAATGCGCATGCTCGGGGCCGATGCCCGGATAGTCCAGGCCGGCGGATATGGAATACACCGGGGCGATCTGGCCGTATTCATCCTGGCAGAAATAGGATTTCATCCCGTGAAAAATGCCCGGCTTTCCGGTGGCGATGGTCGCGGCCGTTTCCAGAGTATCCACGCCCCGGCCGGCAGCCTCGCAGCCGATCAGCCTGACCTGCTCATCGCCAATAAAATGGTAAAAGCTCCCAATGGCATTGGAGCCGCCCCCTACGCAGGCGACGACCGCGTCGGGAAGCCTGCCCTCTTTTTCCAGAAGCTGCTGCTTGATCTCTCTGGAAATGACCGCCTGAAAATCCCGCACGATGGTGGGGAAGGGATGGGGCCCCATGACCGAACCGAGGCAGTAATGGGTATCGCTGATGCGGGAGGTCCACTCCCGCATGGCCTCGGACACGGCATCCTTGAGGGTGGCCGTTCCCGTCGATACCGGGACGACCTTGGCCCCCAGAAGGCGCATGCGGTAAACATTGAGGGCCTGGCGGCGGGTATCCTCCTCCCCCATGAACACTACGCAATCCATCCCCATCAGGGTGGCCGCAGTGGCGGTGGCCACCCCGTGCTGGCCCGCGCCGGTTTCGGCAATCAACCGGGTTTTGCCCATTTTTTTTGCCAGCAGCGCCTGCCCCAATACATTGTTAATCTTGTGGGCGCCCGTGTGATTCAGGTCTTCCCGCTTGAGGTAGATTTTCGCGCCGCCCAGCTCTTTCGTCATCTTCTCTGCGAAATACAGCCGGGAGGGCCGGCCGGCGTATTCGTTGAAAAGCGCCGTCAGCTCCTCTTGAAATGCCGGGTCGTTTTTATAGTGATTGTACGCTTCTTCCAGCTCTATGACTGCGTTCATCAGGGTTTCGGGAATGTACTGCCCCCCGTGAACGCCAAAGCGTCCATTTGGATTTGTCATTGCATGTCTTCCTTTCTTACCGCGTCCACAAAAGCCGCCATTTTATCCCGATCCTTCTGTCCGGCGGTTTCGATGCCGGAGCTGACGTCCACCCCATAGGGCCGGAGCAGCCTGATCGCCTCCCCCACATTCTGGGGATCAAGCCCCCCTGCGAGAAAATAGGGGCGCTGTATATTCCGGATTTGCTTCCAGTCGAACCGTTTTCCCGTGCCGCTGCCGGAATCGAGCAGCAGAAGGTCGGCGGTGCTGCCTTGCGCAGCCTCCACATCCCGCTCGCTGTCGATGCAAAAGGCTTGGATAATGGGTTTATCCGTCCTCTCACGCAGCCGGCGGACGACGTCCTCCGGCTCGTTTCCGTGCAGCTGTATCACATCAATGATGCCACGCCTGGCAAGGGAGACGATGGTCTCCAGGTCTTGCCGCACAAAAACCCCCACCGCCCGGATTTGGGGTGAGAGCAGCCGCTTGAGCGCTTGCGCCTGTTCGCAGGAAACCACCCTGCGGCTGTTTGGAGCAAAAACAAAGCCAACGTAATCCGGCTGTAAGGCATTGGCGGCTTCCACATCACAGGGTCGGGACAACCCGCAAAGTTTGATCCTGGTCATCCTACTCCCCTCAGTTCTTCCAGCTTGGTCCTCTTGTCGGGCGCTCTCATCAGGGCCTCCCCAACCAGCACCGCATCTGCCCCCATCTGCCGCAGGCCGGCCATATCCGCGGCGCTGGACACGCCGCTTTCGGAAACAAACAGCACATCCCGGGGCACCATCTCCCGCAACCGGCGGCTGTTGGCCGTATCGACCGAAAAATCCTTTAAATTGCGGTTGTTGACGCCAACCATACGCGCGCCTGCTTTCACCGCTGCGGCCACTTCCCCGTCGGTGTGCGCTTCCACCAGCGCCGAAAGCCCGAGTGCATCGCATATGCCGATGTATTCACGAATCTGCGCGTCGTCGAGGATCGAGCAGATCAGCAGTACGGCGCAGGCGCCAAGCAGCTTTGCCTCGTAGATCATATATTCGTCCACCGTAAAGTCTTTGCGCAGGCAGGGAACCGAAACGGCGCGGGCGATCTCTTTGAGTTGCCCGCCGCTGCCGAGAAACCATTTTGGCTCGGTGAGCACAGAAATGCAGTCGGCTCCCGCCCGCTCGTATTCCCGGGCGATCTGCACATAGGGATAGTCGGCGGCGATGAGCCCCTTGGAGGGGGAGGCCTTTTTGCATTCACAGATAAAGGAAAGCCCCGGTTTTTTCAAGGCGCGCTCAAAGGAAAAATCCCCTTTGGGCAAAGAGAGCGCTTGTCGTTTGACCTCCTCCAAAGGCGTTTTTATTCTGGCCTGCGCCACGCGCTCGCGGGCAAAGGCGGCGAGCTGGTCTAAAATCGTCATGCCTCCACCTCCGGACGGTTGCTGATTTCCACCAGCTTTTGCAGCACTTCCAACGCTTTGCCCGAATCAATCAGCCGGCCGGCCAGTTCGACCCCCTGCCCCATCGTTTCGGCCTTTCCGCCAAGATAGAGCGACGCCCCCGCATTCAACAGCACGGCGTCCCGCCTCGGGCCCTTTTCCCCCTTTAATACAGCCAGGGTGATCTGGGCGTTTTCCTCAGGCGTACCGCCGCGCAGCGCCTCCCTGGAACAGCGCTCCATACCGAAATCCTCCGGGGAGATCACATAGGATTTAAACCAGCCGTCCTTAATCTCACACACGGAGGTAGGCGCGCTCAAGGATATCTCGTCGAGCGGATCCTGGCCGTAGACCACCATGCCGCGCTTGACCCCCAGGCTGATGAGCACACGGGAGAGTGGCTCCAGCAGGTAGCCGTCGTACACCCCCAGCAGCTGCATGGACGGCGTGCCAGGATTGGTCAGGGGGCCAAGGATATTGAACACCGTGCGAAAGCCCAGCTCTTTGCGGATGGCGCCCACATATTTCATGGAGGTGTGGTATTTCTGGGCAAAGAAGAAGCAGATGCCGGCCTCTTGGAGCAGCTCCCGGCACCGTGCGGGGCTCTGGTAGATATTCACTCCCAACGCCTCCAGGCAGTCCGCCGTCCCGCACTGGGAGGAGGCGGCACGGTTGCCATGCTTGGCCACCTTCATTCCCCCGGCCGCCGCCACAAGCCCGGAGGTAGTGGAGATATTAAAGCTATGGGCGTTGTCCCCGCCCGTGCCCACAATCTCAAACAGTTCCATGCCGGTCTCGACCTTCACGGCGTGGGCCCGCATGGCGGCGGCGCATCCCGCAATCTCGTCGGTGGTTTCCGCCCGGGCGCTTTTGGTGGATAGCGCGGCCAAAAAAGCTGCGTTCTGGGTGGGAGTGGTTTCCCCGCTCATGATTTCATTCATCACAGCGTAGGCCTCTTCAAAGGTGAGGTCTTTTTTATTCACGATTTTGACAATGGCCTCTTTAATCACCACTCATATCTCCTTTACAAAGTTTTGCAGCATAGTCTTGCCGTCGGGCGTCATGATCGATTCGGGGTGAAACTGCACGCCGAAAATCGGATACTCTTTGTGCTGCACTGCCATAATCTCTCCGTCGTCTGTTGCAGCGGTCACACGCAGGCAGGGGGGAAGGGTGGCCGGGTCGGCGGCCAGGGAATGATAGCGGGCGACCGGCGCACGCGGAGGGCAGTGGGCAAACAGGGGGCATTCCACGTCGAACGCCACCTCGGACTGCTTTCCATGCATGAGCGCCCTGGCGTAGGTGATGGACCCTCCAAAGGCGGCGCAAATGGCCTGATGGCCGAGGCAGACGCCGAGGATGGGAATCTGCCTTCCCAGCGCTGCGGCAACCTCCACGATGATCCCTGCATCCTCCGGCCGGCCCGGACCGGGGGATAGGATAATACGGCTTGGATTCCACTGCCGGATCTGATCTACCGTCGTCTCGTCGTTGCGCACGACCTTCAAGGCCGGGTCGACCTCCCCGACGAGCTGATAGAGGTTGTAGGAAAAGCTGTCGTAATTGTCAATGAGAAGGATCATACGTCCACCTCCTGCGCAAGCTCCAGCGCGTTGAGGACCGCCCTCGCCTTGTTGAAGCATTCTTCGTATTCCTTCTGCGCAACCGAGTCGGCAACAATCCCGGCGCCGCTGCGCACAAATACCCTGCCGTTTTTCTTGTAGGCGATGCGGATGGCGATACAGGTGTCCATGTTACCGGTAAAATCAATGTATCCGATGGCCCCGCCGTAGATGCCGCGTTTGTTGTTTTCCAATTCGCCGATAAGCTGACAGGCCCGAATTTTTGGGGCGCCGGAAAGCGTCCCCGCTGGAAGAACCGCCTCGATGGCGTCGAGAGCATCGCAATCTTCCCGGATCTCGCCCCGCACCGTAGAGCCGATGTGCATGACATGGGAAAAACGTTCGACCGAGCGCAGCTTCTCCACCTGTACGGTGCCGAATTTGCTGATTTTCCCCAGGTCGTTGCGCCCCAGATCGACCAGCATGTTGTGCTCGGCAAGCTCCTTTTCATCCGACATCAGCTCTGCTTCCAATGCCCTGTCTTGCGCATCGGTTTTCCCCCTCGGCCGGGTACCCGCAAGGGGGAAGGTATGCAGCAGGCCGTTTTCCAGCTTGACCAGCGTTTCGGGCGACGCGCCGGCAACCTCCACATCGGTGCCTGCGAAGTAAAACATATAGGGCGACGGGTTGAGGGTGCGGAGTATGCGATAGGTGTTGAGCAGGCTGCCTGAAAAGGGCGCTGAAAGGCGGTTGGAGAGCACAATCTGAAAAATATCCCCCTCCCGGATGTGGCGCTTGGCCCTTTCTACCATGCTGCAAAACTGATCCTGGTCGAACAGCGCGGTCACCGGGCCGGTCAGTCGGCCGCCGGGCTCTTCTCTCTTTTTCCCGGCGCGCAACAGCTCGCCAAGCTGCCTAAGCTCCAAGACCGCTTTGTTGTAGCCGACTTCCACGTCACTAAGGGGCATATTGACCATAAGGACGATCTTTTGCCGGAAGTGATCAAAGGCGATGACTTTATCAAAAAGCATCAGATCAACATCCTGGAAGGCCTCGGTATCCATGGCGTCGCATCGGATTTCCGGCTCGCTGTATGCGAGATAATCATAGGAAAAGTAACCGACCAGCCCGCCCGTAAAAGGCGGAAGGTATGCAAAGCGGGGGCTTTTGTAATCCGAAAGAATCTGCCGCAGATAGCCGGAAGGATCGTCGGTCTTGAATCTTAGGTTCCCCGCCTTCATTTCCCCGTCCAAACAGGTAATTTCCAGCTTGGGATCAAAGCCGAGGAAGGTATAGCGCCCCCATTTCTCATCCGCCCACGCCGATTCCAGCATATAGCAATGGGTGGAGACATTTTTCAAAATTTTCATCGTCTCGATTGGGGTGGTGAAGTCGGATAACATCTCACAACTGACCGGCAGCACACTGTATTCGCCGGTGGCCGCGATGCTTTTGACCTCACTCAGGCTGGGTGAGATTTTCATGGCCGCTACCTCCTTGTAAAATAAAAAACTCCTCTGACCGATGCTGTCAAAGGAGTAAAATAAAAAACGCCCCTGACAGATAGCCATTGCTGTCAAGGACGAATCATCTTCACACGATCCGCGGTGCCACCTTGCATTCACGGGCTGCCCCGTGCACTTAGCGGGATACCAACATATCCCCGGCAACTGACGTATGCCAACACGTTGCAGAATACTAAGGGCGGATATCGTCGCCCCGTTGACTGCACCCTCCGCGGTCCATTTGACAATTTGTTTCTTACCTGACTCTCAGCATCGCAGGCTCTCTGTAAAGGCATCGTTGCCGTTATCTCCGCTTCAACGGTTTGGGTTATGAAATTTTTTATAGTATAACACGGCGCTGATTCCTTGTCAATAGCTTTCGTACGATTCGCCCGCTATCCCATCCAGGATGGCGACGGGCATACCAAACCGGCCGAAAAGCCAAGCCCCCGTTGCCGGCTGCATACGCTCTCCCGCTGTGCCGTGGCGGCCTATGCAAACCCTGATTTTACATTCTCTTCACCAAAGGATGCTTGCCGATTTTTCAAAAAAATTTTAGAATTGTATTGAATAGATTATGATACATGCTTTTTTACTCGGTTTATCTTCTCGGCTTTGGGCCAATCCAAAAGAAGTCAGTGGTGTGATCGTATGAGAATAACATTGCAAAAACTCACCAAAATCTTTGGCGCCCTTTCCCTTTTGGGCGTGATTCCCGTCATCGTTGCCTATTTCTTTCATTTTGGGAACACAGGAGCGGACATCTGGGTCAGCTACTGCTCCCTGCCCTTTTGCTTCTTTGTTTCCCTGTTCCTGTTGTCTGCCTCTGTCTATATTCTATGTTCGACCTTTGGCAATGGATATCGCCATGGGACGCAAAAACTTACCTCCTCGCTTGTGTGCGCGGCGTTTGTTTTGTTGAGCGTGTTTCTACTTTCCACGGGTGTGGTCAGCCCACTGCGGGATATCCCTTATCTAAATCATCCCAGCACGATTTCACTTGAAAACGCACGGCTGCATTACAGCAGCACGGGCGACAGCCCCACCGTGGTGCTGGAAGGTGAAAGCGATACGGGCAAAGCGTCCTTTCAAATCAGCCCCACAACCTTCGCGCAGTGCCGGTCGCAATATGAGCTAACCGGCCTAACATCGGGCGAAAGCGTCGTCGCGGCGCAAATAAAATATCTGCCCAACACCCAAACCGTCTTGGAGGTTAAACTCGAGCTCGACGCGTCCCCCTCATACCGTATGGCGCAAAGCAATCCGGGGAGATGACGGATGGATAAAAGCCGAACCGTGAAACAAAAAGTCGCCTCCTGGCTCGGGCGGTTTACCGCCCACCCGAAGCGACCGATAGGGATCCTGCTGATGGCGCTTGGCATTGGTCTGGCCGCGCTGTCCAGAGGTGCGCAGGGGATGTCCTCTTTTCAAAATTTTACAACCGGCCTCCTGATGGGGCTTTCCGCCGGCATTCTCCTGACCGGCAGCATCGTGATCCTGCTCTCGTTCCGGCGGTGACAGGATGCGCTCGTGGAAAGTCCAAATCTCGGCGCTGCATCCGGCGCCGGAAAGAGCGGAAAGAGCGTCCTGTCGAGATGACTTTTGAGCAATTGCCAACCATATCCCTGGTCTCCGCCTATCCGCCGATATGGCGCTTTTTTTACTTACCCGCGCATTTGGATGCCTGGGAGCAGCCGCACGGGCTTTTCGGGTGATGCATTTTGCGGCGGACGGCCGACCTGCCCAACCGTGCCATAGCCGCGCCACCAGCCCTTTTGCCAGGCCACGCGGGCCAATCTCCGATAGAGTGTTTCATCCTTTCGGCTTGCCGCCCGCTTTGGATTGCCCGCGCTGTTGCGCAATATCGCCGGCCAATTTTCCCTTTTTCCAATGCCCGCTGAAGACATACAGCAGCCCCAGCGTCACCGACAACACCGGGGCAAACCCTATCGCCGCACCAATGCCGTTCATTCCATAATCGAACATTTGGAACCAAACACCGCTGAGCAAATAGGCAAGCGGAAGCCGCACCGCAAAGGCATTGATCGCGGAATTCAAAAGGGTGAACCATGTCTGCCCCGCGCCATTGGCCAAGCCGTTGGCGCAGAAAAATACAGCGGCAAAGAGATAGTCAAAGCTGATCAGCCGCAGGTAATTCCTGCCTAGAGAGATGCACTGCTGCGCCATCTCACTGTCGCCATTTCCTTTCATGCTGAAAAACAGCCGGATCAATGGCTCAGGCCACACATTGACCGCAGCAAAGATCAACATCGAAAATCCAAGCGCGATGGCCGCACCCATCCAGAAGGCCCGGCCGGCGCGTTTTGCCTGGCCCGCTCCCAGGTTCTGCCCCGCCACAGCGGTTACCGCCGAAGACAAGGCCATACAGGGAAGAATACCAAAGGAATTGATCCGGGTACCAATGCCCAGCACGGTGGAACCGGCCGCTCCGGCAAGACGGTTGGAAAGCCCCGTCAGGGCCAAAAAGGACAGCCCCGTCACTGAGAACTGGATGCCCGAGGGCACCCCCACCCGCAAAACCTGGCCAAGGGTATGGCGGTTGATCCGGAATGAGGAGAAGCGAAAATCAAAAATTTTCGCTTTTTTACAGTAATAGATTCCCAACAAACATCCAATGCCCTGTGAAATCACCGTCGCGGCGGCCGCGCCGATAGGCCCTATCCCCATCCCCCAAACAAAAAGCAGATCAAGCGCAATATTGAGCGCAATGCTTACCGAGGCAAACATAAGGGGACGCTTGGCGTCACCGCTCCCCCGAAGCACCGCGCCAATCAGATGGTATCCAAAAACAAAGACCATGCCAACTGCGCTAACGCAAAGATACTGCCCGGCTGAGTGAAGCACCTCATCCGGCGTATTTAGCAGGTGCAAAATCCCGTCTTTGAATACCACAATCAGGACAGTGGCCGCGGATGACAGCAACAAAAACAAGGTCATCATGGTGCCGATAACCTTGTTTTGCTCATCGTGTTTTCCCGCGCCGGCGTATTGAGCGACCAGGACGGTCGCGGCAACGGCAAGCCCCATGGCGATGTTGGTAATCAGGGTGACCATCTGCCCCCCTACCTGGACGGCGGCCACCCCCGAGGGGCCCGCCACGCGGCCTACTACCATCATGTCGGCTACGCCGTAAAGCGCCTGCAAAAGATTCGCCGCCAAAAAGGGCAGGGAAAAACGGACCATATTCTTGAATATACTGCCCCTGGTAAAATCGATTTCGCTGTGCCGCACGATGCAGACCATCCCCTCGCGGAAAACCCCGCGCGGCGAAACGCCGGCTACGGGGTCATATTCGCGATGGCCGTCACGGTCAGATTCCCTTCATCCTCGGTAAGGGTGTACAGCATGGTCTTGGCCGGCTGCGGATCGGCGCCGACGGACATCGTGGATATGTAACCAACCGTGAGTTGAATGCGGCCGTCCTCCTTACGCACATCGGTAACCTTGGGGGTATACAGCCCGCTGTGGCTGTTGAGCGGCACATAAAGCTGCCCTTCATCCCCGTCGTACTCGTAGACGATCCCATCGATGGAGAAGCTGTGCGGGGTAAGATCGACGCCAAACAGCCGCCGGCCCTGCTCGAGGACCTCCTCAATGGGCATGCGATAGCGGACGCTGCCATCCGGCCGTGTGACGGTCTCATAATCCGCCTCGCTGGAGGCATTGTGGGCAAGCTGCGCCGCCCAATAGGCCGCTTTGAGCAGGTCCTCGCTGCGCGCGTCGGCAATGCTGTCAAAGGGGGCGGGGTCATACAGCACCACCGGCTGGATCAGCTCGGCATAGGCGGTATAACTCTCCTGCCGGGAACGCTCCAGCATGCCCGACACCGCGCGTACCCCGACGCTGATGAGAGAGGCCGCGCCAATGAGGGCCAGCAGCAGAATCGCGCCCCCCAGCGGGGCCGCCCAGCGGCGCTTATAGCGCGCCGGGTGTTTTTCGGTTTCCTCCACCCCAAAACCTCCCTCCAAATCAGCGGATCTGCCCATTGCCGTGAATGAGATATTTTGTGGTGGTCAGCTCCCGCAGCCCCATGGGGCCGCGCGCATGCAGCTTCTGGGTCGAAATTCCAATTTCAGCGCCAAAGCCGAATTCCCCCCCGTCGGTAAAGCGGGTGGAGGCATTGACGTATACCGCCGTCGAGTCGACCGCACGCAAAAAGGCGTCGGCCGCCTGAGCGTCCTGCGTGACAATGCACTCGCTGTGCCCGCTGGAATAGCGGGCGATGTGCTCGATGGCCTCCTCCAGCGAATCGACTACCTTGACCGAGAGCACATATCCCAAAAACTCGGTGGCATAATCCTCATCCGTCGCCGGCGTCACACACTCGCCCAGAATGGCGCGGGTACGCTCGCAGCCGCGCAGCTCGACCTTTTTTTCATCCAGCAGGCTCTTGACCAGGGGAAGAAAGCGCTCGGCCACATCCCGGTGTACCAGCAGGCTCTCGCAGGCATTGCAGACCGAGGGGCGGGAGGTTTTGGCATTGTACACAATCTTGGCTGCCATGTCGAGGTTGGCCGCGCGGTCGACATAGATATGGCAGTTGCCCACCCCGGTTTCAATGACCGGCACGGTTGCCTGCTCGACTACGGCGCGAATGAGCCCGGCGCCTCCGCGGGGTATGAGCAGATCAAGATACTGGTTGCAGCGCATCATCTCGGTCGCCGTATCGCGGGAGGTATCCTGCACCAGGGCGACGCAGTCCTCCGGGAAGCCGGCCTGCGCCAACGCGGCGCGCATCGAGGCCGCGATAGCCCGGTTGGATCGGATGGCTTCCTTCCCGCCCCGCAGGATGACCGCGTTGCCCGCCTTGAGGCACAAAGCGGCTGCGTCGGCCGTGACATTGGGCCGCGCCTCGTATATAATGCCGATCACCCCGATGGGCACCCGTACCCGCTGGATATGCAGGCCGTTGGGGCGGGTGGTGTCATAGTCGATTTCCCCCACCGGATCGGGAAGCCGGCAGACGTCTCGCATCCCGTCCGCCATACCGCGGATGCGCTCCGGGCTGAGGGCCAGGCGGTCGAGCAGGGAATCGGTCAATCCGTTTTGCCTTCCCGCCTCCAGGTCCATTTGATTTGCCTCAAGCAGCGCTTCCATATCGGCCTCCAGCCGGCTGGCCATGGCGGTAAGGGCTGCGTTTTTTTCCTCTTCGCTGCGCAAGGCGAGAAAACGAGCCGCCTCTTTTGCGGCAGCGCCGAGATCGGTCATGGTGCTCATCCTTACTCTACCTCCCTCTTGGAATCGCCGGCACAAAATAGTGTGCCCAGCGGTTTGTCTTCTAACACATCGTATACATTGGCCGGGCGGTCGCCTCTTAAAATAACGGTCGGAATACCGGCCTGCGTCGCCCTGCGCGCGGCCACCAGCTTGGAGCGCATCCCGCCGGTACCGCGGCTGGTGCCGGCGCCGCCCGCCGCGCACAGCAGGCTGTCGTCGATCTGCTCCACGACCGGGATCAGCTTTGCATCGGGGTTGCAGCGCGGGTCGCTGTCGTACAGCCCCTCGATATCGGTCAGGATCAACAGCGCGTCGGCCCTGCACAGCACGGCCACCAGGGCGGACAGGGAATCGTTGTCGCCAAACGAGGTGTGGCGGCCAAAGCTGTGCTCCTCCAGCTCCTCCACCGCCACGGTGTCATTTTCATTGACAATCGGAATGACCTTCATCTCCAGCAGGCATTCGAGCGTGTTGGAGGCGTTCTGCTTACGCTCCTCGTCCTCCAGCACGTCGGCAGTTAACAGCACCTGCGCCACCGTCTGCCCATACTCGCCGAACAGCTTGTCGTAGGTAAACATCAGCGCGCACTGGCCAACCGCCGCCGCCGCCTGCCGTCCCCGCGTGGTGGTTGGCTTCTCCCGCAGGCCCAGCCGCTCCACCCCGACGCCGATCGCGCCGGAAGAGACCAGGACAATTTCCTTGCCCGAGCTGCGCAAATCGCTGAGCACCCGGGCCAATTGCTCAATACGGCGAAAGTTTTGCCCGCCATTATCATAGGTCAGGGTGGAGGTACCCACCTTGACCACAATCCGTTTTGCCTCAGACAGTTTCATACCGTCTTCTCCTTATATCGTGTTGTAACGCCCGACCGCCCTGCGAACCGACGGCCGCGATCCTGCCAGACGCCCACTTTCCTACAGCCATGTCCATACTCTCTCCCGGCCGGTGGGAGTGCGTCACCCAGGGAGCGCTATTCATCGAGCTGTCGCGTATTCTCAAAATATTGCCGCGTATCGCCGGCGTTGCGCTGGATGGCGCGCTTGAGGTCGTCAAGGGAATCGAACCGCTGCTCGTCCCGCAAAAACCGATGGATGCGGACCGGCACCCGCTGGCCGTACAGGTCGCCAGAATAATCCAATATGTAGGTCTCAGCCCGCAAATAATCGGCCCCCACCGTGGGGCGCATGCCGATGTTGGTCACAGCGGGACGCCATGCCCCCTCCACGCAAGCGGATGCAATGTACACCCCAAACCGCGGGCGCACAAAATCCTCCGGGAAGGGCTGGTTGATGGTGGGCGAGCCAAGCAGCCTGCCCCGCTGATCCCCGCGCACCACCTCAAAATCAAAAGCAAAGGGGCGGCCGAGCAGCCGGGCGGCCTGACAGGCATCCCCGTCGGCCAACGCCTGACGAATCCGGGTGGAGGAGATGGGAATGCCCCCGTCGAGCACCGGGTTGAGCACCCGAACCCCGATGCCCTCACGGGCGCACAGGGCGGCAAGCATGCTGGTATCCCCCGACGCATGGCGGCCAAACCGGTAATTAAAACCGCAGGCCACCCCCCGCGCACCCAGCGCGGCGTGCAGGATATCCCGTACAAAGGCCTCCGGCGTCAGGTCGCGATAGTCCTCAAACGGCAGGACAATCAGGCACTGTACCCCCATGCTTTCGAGCACCCGCCGCTTGAGCGACGGCGTCATCAGCATACGGGAGGCTTTGCGCCCCGCCGGCCGCGAGAAGGTCAACACCGTTTTGAGCGTGTCATCCGGCGAGTCGACCACGCTTCGTATGACCTGAGCATGTCCACGATGCACACCGTCGAAAAAACCGAGCGCAACCGTCGTATTCTGTTTTGGCAACCCTTCCACGCCATGGAGTACGAGCAACGTTTCTCACAACCTAATCATCGAATATACATACCGGGCGCAAAGAGGCATCCTCAAGCGAAATTCTGCCAAGCCCCACGCACCGTCCATCCGCCGTCATGACGCGCGCCAGCCCAACCAGCCCGCGGGCAGAGGGGAGGCGCTCCAAATCCAGCCTGCCCCCGTTTTGGAGCCGGCGCTTTTGCCCCTCGCTGACTGTTACCGCAGGATAGGGGCCCAATGCCGCTTCGGGCGGCAAAAGCAGCTGCTCCGGCGGCATTTGCCGGGCCGCCTCCACCGGCAGGCAGTCGGACAAAGCGAAACCCGACGCCTGGGTGCGGCACAAGGCGGACAGCACCGCCCCGCAGCCGAGCATGCGCCCCAGGTCATCGCACAGGGTGCGGATGTAAGTTCCCTTCGAGCAGGACACGTCGAGCACATACTCGCTCTCCCCCTCCCCCGGGCCGAGGCAGCGCAGCTCATAGATCGTCACCCGACGCGGCGGACGGTCGACCGACTTGCCCTCCCGCGCCAGCTCATACAGCCGCCGGCCGTTGCGCTTTACCGCCGAGACCATGGGGGGAACCTGTAAAATCTCCCCCCGAAAGGAATCCAGCGCTTCCTCCAACTGCGCGCGGGTTATGTGCGCCGGGCTCTGGGACAATACGGTGCCGGTGACGTCCAGCGTATCGGTGGTCAGCCCAAACCGGATGGTCGCCCGGTAACGCTTATCGGTAACCGGCAGCAGATCGATCAGCCGGGTCGCCCGGCCGACAAAAACCGGGAGCACGCCGGTTGCCATGGGATCCAGGGTACCGCTGTGGCCGATCTTTTTGACCTCCAGGCTGCGGCGCAAAGCGGCCACAACGTCAAAGGAGGTCCAGCCCTGCGGCTTGTCAATCAGCGCGATCCCCTGCATGGTAGCTTTCCTCCAGTCCCCTGGCGCAGATCTCAAGAAGCTGCTTTTTCACCGTGGGCAAATCCCCCTGCACGCTGCACCCGGCGGCGCAGGGATGGCCGCCGCCCCCCAGCAGCGCGCACAGCTTGCCAACATTGATCGGGGGCTGGCTGCGCATGGAAACCTTATAGCTCCCGTCGTCCTTTTGGCGGAAGGTCAGCCCGATGAGCACCCCCTCCACCTCGCGGGGGATGGAGGTGGAGGGGGTGCTCATCG
>CBCTCU010000053.1:0-14467 GCA_965145485.1 uncultured Eubacteriales bacterium
TTTGTGCGAGGGGTGTATTTCGCTCTCAAACGCCGAGGGCTTAGGGTTACTTTCCGAAAAGAGAATGGATGGTCATTCCACTCTGCGGACATCATCGGGCTTCAGAAGATTTCTTCCCTGATTGACCGTCAGAAACCGTTCCAGCGTGTCCCTGCGGATAATGGTCTTGCGCCCCACTTTGAGGACGGGCAGCTTTCCCCATTCCACCAGCTTCCGCATGGTGTTCCTGCCGATACCCGTACATTCTGCGGCTTCCTCTATGGTAAGTCCCATTTTAACTGCGCTCATTCTATCAACCTCCTTTTTAGAATACTCATTTTGCAACTACTGTTTTATCATTATACTTATTCCGCTATCTCTTGTCAACCTATTTTGCAACCATTCATAGTTTATTTACAACTTTTATTGAGATAAAGGTTGCAAAATAAGTATCGGCGTGTTATACTGATACCAGTCAGGAGGTGAACACCTTGAAAAAAGAAACCACATTCACCGCAAAACAGGTCGGTGGGCGGATTAAGGAACGCCGCACAGAGTTAAACATTACCATGCCGGAACTCGGCAGGCGTGTGGGCGTGAACAAATCCACCATTCAGCGGTACGAAGCGGACGGGGTTGATCCGAAGCGCACAATGGTTATCAACGGTCTTGCGGAAGCGTTGCTCACAACTCCCGAATGGCTGACAGGTCTTTCCGATGATAAGGAATATGACACCTATACTCTCTGCCAGCGGGATATTGAGGAACACATCAAGAAGTATCTGGACACAGTTTCCCATACAGTAAAGGGCGAACCGCACCAGCAGCTTCTTACGACATTTCTCGGCAAGATGGTTGACCTGTATACGGTTATGACCTGCTACTTTGCTGACGCTATGGAGGAAGTTGACCGTGTGGCGGAGGACAAAGGGCTGAAAGAGTCTCTTGGACGGTACGCCATAGAGTCCGGGGCAATCATGGAGCAGGTATACCGCAAGAAGATGGAAGTGCCGATTGAGGATATGAAACGGTTTTTAGACGGGATTTTACATATCCACGATGAGGGGCGCACAAAAATGTCGATGGGCGCACTTTTCGGGATAGTGGAGGAAGCCGAAGAAAGGCTATCCGAAAAAGAAAATTCCGTGGCACCTTGACAAGTAAAGACGCCAGTTGACTTCCACTGGCGGAAGTGACACAATTACTTTACGCACACCATATGTCACAGTCCCGATTGCCACGGATAGAAAGGAGTTTTTTATCTATGGCAAAAGGTTCTGTAAGAAAGAAAGGCAAAAAGTGGTACGGACGCTTTTATATTGAAGATGAAAGCGGCAGAAAAGTGCAGAAAGAGTTTGCAGGCACAGAGAGCAAGGCGGAAACAGAAGCCATGCTCCGCAAAGCGATAGCGGACTACGAGGAAAAGCAGTTTGTCGGGAAAGCGGAAAACATCACGGTAGGCGATATGCTGGATATGTGGGTAGAGGAAGAACTGAAACCCGGCAACTTAAGCAACGGGACGGTCATGTCCTATCAGGGAACGGTCAACCGTATCAAGCAATATCCCATTGGCAAACGCAAGCTGAAAACCGTGACCGCCGACCATTTGCAGGCGTTCATTGATTTTCTGAGCTACGGTGGGACAAACCCGGACGGGACAACTTCAAAGCCCATGAGCAAAGGGTATATGCTCCTGTTCTCGGCGGTGCTGCAAAATTCCTTCCGCTTTGCGGTATTCCCGAAAAAACTGATTACCTTTAACCCTATGCAGTATGTGAAGCTAAGGGGCAGGAAGCAGGAAACGGATATTTTCTCGGACAGCGAGGAAGATACCGCCAGTATTCCTACTATCACCCATGAACAGTTCCAAAAGCTGGAGGAATTTCTCAAGGCAAAAGATAATCCCGCTTTGCTGCCTGTGCAGATAGCGTACTACACGGGGCTTCGTATCGGGGAAGTATGCGGCTTGACTTGGCAGGATATTAACCTTGAGGAGCAATATCTCACAGTACGCCGCAGTATGCGCTATAACGGAACAAGGCACACAACCGAAGTAGGAACGACAAAGCGAAGCAAAGTCCGCACCGTTGATTTCTGCGACACGCTGGCAGCAATCCTGCGGGCGGCGAGAACAGAACAGCGCAAAAACCGTTTCCGCTACGGGGAGCTTTATCACCTGAACTACTACAAAGAAGTAAAGGAAAAAGGGCGCACCTATTATGAGGTTTACAGCCTGCAAAGGACAGAGGAAGTCCCGGAGGATTACAAGGAAATCTCCTTTGTCTGCCTGAGAGCAGACGGGGCGTATGAAGCGCCGAGTACGGTAGGGATTATGTGCAGGGCGGCAAAGAAGAAAGTGAAAGGGCTTGAGGATTTTCATTTCCACACGCTCCGCCACACCTACACAAGCAATCTGTTGTCCGGCGGCGCAAAGCCGAAAGATGTGCAGGAACTTCTCGGACACTCTGATATCAGTACCACAATGAACATTTACGCTCACTCTACAAGGGAAGCGAAGCGCACTTCCGCAAGGCTGCTGGATAAGGTGGTCGGCGGGGAATAAAAAGTTGCCCTTGTTTCGGCTCGTAAGGGCAAAAACAAGGGCAAACAGATAAGGTTTGAACGGAAAACAGGCGTGAAGCCTTGAAAAATCAATGGTTTTTGAAGATTAGATAGTTAAATCAAAATTTATTATAAAAAGCAAAACAGGTGAGTCCTGATAGGACTAACCCATGCGCCGGCAGACGCAGCCCAAAAAATTGGTAGAGAGCCAATCGGCTTGAAAACGGCGCGTTTTACAAGCCGTTAGCCGATGCGATCGTGACTTTTTGCGTAAAAAGGAGGAACAAGGCAGCGGGCGGATAATTTTCTGTGAAAAAGAAAATCGGAACAAAGCGTAACTTTGCTCCGATTTGTAAGGGTGAGACAAAATGAACCCCCAGGCGTTTTTTCTAGAAGGATTTGAACTTTCACACGGAATGACTTTATAAATTTAGAAAGCTCCTAAAGACGATAGAATTGCCGTCAGGGTCATAGAACCGCATATTTTTAGCACCCCATGGTCTAATTGTAGGCGGTTCAGCAATTGTAATCCCCAAATTTTGTAGTCTTACAAATTCTTCATCTACATCATCGACTGTAAAGGCCATAGACATATTAGCATTTCCGGTTAATAATGTTTCTTCGCACCTTAATATTGCAAGCGAAGCCCCACTGGTCACAATCTCTTGATGTGTTTCATCATCGCAATCGGATGTGGTCATTAAAACCATCTTATAAAAATTAGAGAGTCGTATTACATCTTTTGTTATTAAGCATAAACCTGAGAATTCCATTGTTACACCTCGCTTAGCTTGATTTTATGATAGTATAATACATAATAAGCAAAAGAAGCCAATTGTTGTTGAACAATCGACTTCTTTCGACATCTTTTTGGTCCGAGTGGCGGGACTTGAACCCACGGCCTCTTGACCCCCAGTCAAGCGCGCTACCAATCTGCGCCACACCCGGATATTACATTGACAAAATGCATATTACCACACTTCCCTTCAAATTTCAAGGGCTTTGGCAATATTTTTTCACTGTCCAAAAAATTCCCCGCCTGCATGGTACAGCAGGCGGGGAGAGGTTTTTATGATAAAACGTAGATTTCGACGTCGCGCACACCAAATTCGTAGCATTCTTCCTTGGTGTCGAAAAAGAGATCGACTGTGATGCGGCCCTTTTTTGCGAAGCCGCCGGTGTCCGCCGCGATGGCGTAGCCGTAGACGATGCTTCCGTCTTCGGTGAGGATATAAAGCTCGCTGCCGTAAGGGATTTGATTCGGATTCACCGCGACGAGGCCGGTGCGAACCGTGCGGCCGGTGGCCGTAAGGCTCCCCTCCGAGCTGGTATAGGCCGTTGCCTTACCGGTGATGAGCTGCTCATATTCCACCGGACGGCCGCTTGCGTCCAACGCGATGGGACTCGAGGGGGAAAGGGAGGATACGGTGTTCGATACCGCTGCCGAGGTTCTCACAGCGGCGGATGACTTGGTTTTGGCTTTCTGGGCCGAAGCCCCGGTACCCACCAGAATCTCCTCGGCTACGGGCTCGGCTACGATTTCGGTACTGACCAGGGAGGTTTCGGCCACCTGGCCATTGACCAGCTTATCGCAGTAGGTGTACAGTGTAATTCCATCCACACCTTCGGTGACGACCTCGGTCTGGCCCTTTTTCATGTCCTGCGTCTCGGTCTGCGTCGTTTCGTGGGGGATCGTTTCGGTCGTGGTGTAGGTGACATAATCGACCTGATCCACATAGATGCTAGATATTCCGTCGAGCTTGTTTTCGGGCGCTATGCTGTATACATCGTCGTCGTCCGGGGAAAAACCGGCGGCATACAGCGCGTCGAGTACCGTGCTTTTGTCCGTCAGGCGAACGGTAACCGCCTGGCCGCCGTAGGTGACGCTGACCTCTTTGGCCCGGTCGACGGTCAGGGAACCCGATCGCTCGGATGAATGCGCCAGGGAAATCTGATCGCCGGGGTAGAGCACAAAATCAGCCTGTTTGACAATCTCATGTGGGTCGCTGGAATGGGTTAATACCTGTGTTGTAACATCTCCATCCTGAATTTCAATGATCTTTGCGCCACAGATCGTATATGAGACCCATAAGGCGATGGCAAAGACGAGGGTCACGCACACAACAAAGGCGCGGCTGCGCAACAAGCGTGCTAAGGACGCATTGTCGCTGAAAACATTATACATAGTTCCACCTTCCGTAAGATAGGGCATTTATCGGCGTACGGAACACGCACCGAAGCCCAAGCCTGAAATACATCCAGATGGTGCTAGATTTGGATGTATTGTCCTATTGCCTGTAGTATTGGCAGACTTCTGTATTATATGCATGCCAATCGGGGGTGTCAAGGCGCGAAAAAACCGAAACCTTTGGGCAAAGTGACAATTTTGGACGTCCGAAAGGAGGATAAAAAGGTTACAAAATTGTAATATCCTTTGAAAATAGAATTAAATGGATGTAAGAACGGATTTTCTTTGTGCAATATTACCGAATTGTGTGAATAAATTCAACATTTTCAAAAAAATTAAAATCTCGATTTATCTCTTGTTTTCTTTTGATTTTAAAGGATTTCTTTCATTATCATTGAATTTTATTTTTAACAAATAGAGAGAGGAGGCCGCTTTTGATGGCATAATCGCAAAAAAACCGCTCCCAACTCCGGTTGGGAGCGGTTTTTTTACACAAGGTATTGTTTCTTTTTGTCATTAAAAATTTACATATTTTAGTTTAGATGATGTCGCCGTATCTTCCAAATTGCTTCCATCGGGAACATTCTGCTCCACCGGAACAGGCTCGTCTGCTGCGGCTTTCTTGTCCTCGTCGATGTCCACCGGCAAGTTGGCCAGCTTTTTGAGGGTATGGTTGCGTGTCTTGAGCGAGATGAAGCCGATGATGGAAACGGCCAGCGCGGCCAGGGTATCGCAGATGATATCGTCCATGGTGTCAATTAGACCGGCGTCAAACGACCATTCCCCGTTTGTGGGATAAATCAGCTTGGTCATCCCACTGGCCGTGTGCTCGTAGACGACCCCCTCGGGTGGGAGGTATTTCTGCATATCCATGCCAAACAGGCGGTCGCCCGAGTACTCAAAAATCTCCCATACCACTCCCGAGGCCAGGGCAAAGGTAAAGGCGAACAGGGCGATGAAGAAGGGGGAGAGCTGCACCGTCATGCGATCGGAATTGTTGAGGGCGTGAACGAGCATAAAACCGATCATGGCGAGGATGACGCCCGATGTGGTATGAAGCAGGGTATCCCACCAGGGGATGTGGTAATAGAAGTTGTTGATCTCCCCTAAAAATTCCGCGCCAAAAATGAAAAGGACAATAGCACATTTCAGAGCGGAGGAAAACCGGATCCGATTTTTCAGCAGCCGCTCGGTCGCCTCGGGGATAAAGGTCAGGGCAAAACCGAGCAGGGAAACGAAAGCGTTCATAAAGCTGTGGCCGTCCAGCGCGACGCCAAAACGCCCGTCCTCCCAGCGGAAGATGCCCAGGAAAATAGCCACCAGGCATTCCAGCAAAAAGATAAAGCGGACCACGCGGGTTATAATAACATTAAAATTTCTCGTTTTCTTTTTCAAGTTCATTCGTCCTTTCCCTCGGCCCTGCCACCGCGGTACATCGGGCGTGCCCTACGCCATCTTGTCCCGCTTGCTCCATTCATATGAAAGAACCGGATGGATTATTCCAGACAAAGCATCGCCTCATCGCACAGGGTGATGCGCTCAAGCCCATCTGAGGTCATGACATAGGTGTTTTCGGTGCCGACCGGCCCAATGGAGTCGAGGACGAACTTTGGCTCGAGGGCCAGCACCATACCCGGCTCGAGCGGCGTATCGCACCGCGGCGCAATGACCGGAAGCTCGTTGATCTCAATGCCAAGACCGTGCCCGAAAAATTTGGCCTGCTGGGAACGGCCCATGAAGCAATCGGCCAGCCCGGCACGCTGCGCCATGCCAAGCCCCAGCTCGTAGAGCTCGCGACAGGTGACCCCTTTGCGGGAAGCCTCGACGCAGGCGTGCTGGATGTCGATCGAGAGCTGGTGGGCGCGCATCGCCTCTGGCGCGGCCTTCCCAATGGAGAAGGTACGGGAGCAATCGCTTTGATAACCGGTGTGATTCCCGGTGATATCCACCATGACGGTGGTCGACTCGCGCAGCGGGTCCCCGCTGTGGCTCATGGGAAGGGAGGGGTGCAGCCCCTGGCCGCCCAGCGCGAAATCGTAAGGGCTGGGGCAGGCGGCGTTATCCCCGGCCAGGACCGATCCCATAAATCCCTCCATTCGGAAGCCAAAGGTGCGGAAAATGCCAAGATGGCCATCCTGGCGCGCCCGAAATTCGATGCGGGCGGTCAGCTCCAAATCGGTCATCCCCGGCTCGTAGAGGGAGGGGATGGACTCATACAGTTCCTTTTGATGCCGGGCTGAGATATGTATCTGCTCGATCTCGTAGGGGGTTTTGATCATGCGGGCGGTGCGCGCGGCCGGCAGGCGGTGCACCAGCTCCGCCTGTGGGAAAAGCCTGGTCAGGCGCAGATATTCGCTCGCGCTGATGTCGTCCTCCTCCAGCGCAAGGCGCCCGGGGGAGGGCAGGCCGCGCTGCTCGAGCAGGTCGGGAATCTGCTCCGGCTTGCCGATGGGGATGGTTTCCATCCCGGGCAGAGAGAGCTCGCGGGGGCGGCGCGAAAAGGCCAGGCAGCCGCCCTGCTGCGGCAGGTAGAGGTAGCCGTCAAAGATACGGCCGGTCAGATAAAACAGGTTGACGTTGGAACACAGCAGCATGGCGTCAACCTGGTGGGACGAGAGGATTTTCTGCAGCTTTTGGATGCGCAGCATACTCTCCTCCTTTGGCAGCGGGGGAAAGGGCTTCGACATGAGGATACTCCTTCCAGACAATGATTTTAAAAGGCCAGCAGATGAATAAAGTCGGCGGCCAGATAACCCAGCGCAATCAGGAGGATCGCTAACAGGCCGAGCGCGAATCCCTTGAGCACGGGGTGCAGACTAAAAAAGCTTTTGGCCTTCGGAGGGCGGCTGCGTTGAATTTTATCCATACGTTTCTTCCTTTCGGTATCATGGGTTACGATGATAGTATGGACAAAAAAACGGCGCTCATTCCGAAACCAAGGCGGGGGATGTTTTTGTCTCGTGGCGTTTTCTGAAACGGCGCATCGGGAACAGGATGTGGTCGAGCAGGGGGGATAACAGGCAGCATAACACGATCGCGCATGGCGCCGCCTGCTCCAGCCCGGCGGCGTGCCGCAGCAGCATGGTCAAACCGCCGCCCAGCGCCCCATAAATCCATTGCGGAATGGGGCGAAAGGGGGTCGTCACCGGCTCGGTAGCGACAAAAACCGCGCAAAAGAGCAGCGAGCCGGAGCAAAGCTCCCAAAGCACCGAATCGATCGGGGATAAGCCTCCCCGGGGAAATATCGCCGCAATCGCGGCGCTGGATAACAGGAATCCGCCCATAATGCGGTATGAGGCGGTGCGGCGATAGATCAGATATAGGGCGCAGGCCGCGATGACGACGACCATGGTGGCCCCCATGGGGCCGTTGAGCCGACCGAGAAGGATGTCGATGGGGCCTCGCCCGGCAAGCCCCCCATCCCGGAGCAGCAGGGCGGAGGATTCCCCCGCCTGGTAGGACGGATAGGCGGCAAGGGACAGCCCGCGGCGGGGATAGACGGCCGGGTAGGCGAAAAACTGCGCGCTGCGGCTGGCGGCCATCAGGCACCAGGCCGCCGCGGTGGGGTTGACCGGGTACCGGCCGAGCCCGCCGCAGGGCATTTTCATAACCACAATGGCAAAAGCGCTGCCGAGCACCGGAAGGCTGTAAGGAGCGCTCGCCGGGCAGAGCAACGCAATCAGAGTGCCGGTGACCGCGGCAGAGCCGTCGCCGACCGTATAAGGGGTTCGGGTCAGGCGGTTGATCGCCGCCTCGCAGGCGACGGCGGTCAGCATCCCCGCGAGCCAGAGAAGGATGGCCCGGAAGCCATAGAGCACAGCGGCGCACAACAGCAGGGCCGCCGCACACAGCATCATATCCATCATCAGGGTATTGGCTCCCTTGCCCTGCCGGATAAAGGGAGCGTGGCAGATCCCGTTCATCGAATCTCCCCGCCTTTCTCAACCGAGGTATCCATCGCGCCAGCCGGACAGGGGACTCCCTGGCTGGCGCGATGGCGAAAGGGCTTCAAATACGTCCCCGTCTTTTTGCGATGCCCTTGCCATCCGGAAAGCAGGCAGCCGTCGCCCATCCCTCCCTATCAGGGGAACACGGCGCGCCGGGCAGCCGTTGCTGTATCCCCGCGGCACAATCCGCGCATAGCATCGGTGAAAAGGGGAACATCACCCGCTTTGACCGCCGCATGCCGGCCCTGGATTGCCGGCCGCCGGTTGGCTTCCTCAGGGAGGCTTGCCTCAATCGAAGCAAGCGTCCCTTGCGGCGCAAACATCCTGGGTGACCTCGCAGCCCATCGGGCAGACAAAGGAGCAGCAGCCGCAACCGATGCATCGGGTTGCCCCAAGGCGTTTCGCAGCCCGGCCGTTTCCCCGCCCATGCGAACGGGCAATCAGGGCGGGAACGAGCCCCATCGGGCAGACCTCGCTGCACCGCCCGCAGCCGACGCACCGGCCCTGCCCCTTGGAGGGAGGTGCGGGATAAAGCAGGATGGAGGTCATTTGGGGCGTCAGGGGGACGGGATGGTCAAAATCGCCCAAGCGGCCGGTCATAGCGCCGCCGTAGACAACCATCCCCGGCTCCCGCCGGAAAACGCAGCGCTCCCACAGCTCGCTGGTGAGGGTGCCCAGCGGGGCGAGAAAATTGACCGCCGTCTGCAGGCAGGGGCCGCCGAGCGTCACCATGACCGACCGGTGCTTGGATAGATTGGATACCGCGCGGGCAAGCGCGGCCGCAGCCTGGATGCCGATGCGGATTCCACCTCCCCACAACTCCATCTGCTCGGTCAATTCACTCAGGCAGGGATAGCGGCCGCTGAGCTCCAGCACGGTAACCCCGTCCGCCTCGAGGGGCAGATGAGGCGCGACCGAAGCGGGGCGGTAGGCGGCGATGCAGCTGCGCGCCGCCCCCACCGCCGCGGCGGCCAATACGGTTCCCCGGCCGGCCTCGTTGCGCCGCTCGATCAGGGTGCGCAGGCCGGAGGTGCAATAGGGCTGGTCGTCCAGAGCGTCGGCCACCACAATAGCGCATCCCTCCCGCGCGGCCCGGGTCAGCTTCTGGTCGAGAAGGCAGCCGTCAATCTCATCCACAATGCCCGCGTTTTTGCAGCGGCTGATGATCTCCTGCGCCTGGACCGAGTCGGTGTTGAGCGGCTGGGTGGAAAGGGGCACGCCATCCGCGTCGGGGCGGAGCACCGCGCAGGGGGTTTGTTTGCCGAGAAACGGGTGATCGATCGGTTCGATCCCCACCACCCGGCCGGCGAGCGGGCTGAAAACCGGAGGCCGGCCCTCTTGCGCCGGTACGGTCAGGGCCTGCCCGCGCCCAACCAGGTCGTCGGGCCGCACTGCGGCAACGGCCGGATCGCCCGGGCGGTAGCGCAGCGGCACCCACAACTCCCCGGTGGGGGAATGGGCGATGGAGGGCTTGGATATGGACTGTTCTTTCCATTGCCGCAGATTGAGCCCTCGGTTGGATGACGCGGACATGGGCGAGGCCACCTCCCTTTCCATTTTGGGCGTAAAATTGGTATAAATTCATCCCTTGCAAAAGGCCTGTCCCGGTAATATGATAATAGTAAGCAAAAGGTTGGGGGTGCCTCGGGATGAATATCCTGTTAGAGCAAGAGGGACGGCTAAAAATAACGCTTAACCGGGAGGATCTGCTCCGGTTTGATATGACCTATGAGCAGCTGGATTATGCCAACGAACCCACCCGCCGTATGATGGAGGCCCTTCTGCGCAGCGCAGGAGGGGTGACCGGCTTTGACGGGGGAAAGGGAAGGCTGCTGATTGAGGTGTTTCCCGCCCCGGAGGAGGGCTGCGTGATCTATTTTACCAGGCTCGGCGAGGAGGCCGGGGGCCCGTCTTACCAGCGGTTTCGCCTGCGCCATGTGGCCAAGACGCTGCCGACGGTCTTTCGGTTTGCCGACAGCGGTAGCCTGCTTGACGCCATTGGCAGTCTGCTTGACGCGGGCAAGGCGCCGGCGGCGAGCAGCCTTTATTCCCTGGCAGGGGATTACCGCTTGATCCTTTTCCCGAAAGAAGAGCAGCAGCGATCCACTCGGCTGCTGCTTCAGGAATATGGAAGAGAGATGCCGGTCTCCCGGACGGCGATGGCCTATATCCGGGAGCACGGAACGCTGCTGTGCGAAGCCAATGCCGTTGAGCAAATTGGGCAGTATCTGTCCTGACAGCCGCCCACTTTAACGGTTGCCGTATTCCTTGAGGTCACGGACAAAGGCGGCGGGGTCGTCCGCTTTGAACAGCGCGCTGCCGGCTACCAGGATATCCGCGCCCGCGTCGATGACCTGGCGCCCGGTTGTCCGGTCAATACCGCCGTCCACCTCAATATGCAGGCCATCCAGCCCAAGCAGGTCGGCCTGGCGGCGTATCTCTTCGATCTTTTTGAGCGCGACCGGCATAAAGCTCTGCCCGCCAAAGCCCGGCTCTACCGACATGACCAGCACCATCCCCACCTGGTCCAGGTAGGGGAAGATCGCCTTGGCCGGCGTGTTGGGCTTGACCGAAATGGCGGGGACGGCGCCCGCGTCCCGAATAGTCTTGAGCGTCTGGCCGATGCGGCTTTCCGCCTCGACGTGGATGGTGATGTAATCCGCCCCCGCCTTGGCGAAGCGCT
Organism: uncultured Eubacteriales bacterium; assembly: GCA_965145485.1. Classification (GTDB taxonomy): domain Bacteria; phylum Bacillota; class Clostridia; order Oscillospirales; family Acutalibacteraceae; genus CABQCM01. The sequence goes on from CBCTCU010000053.1 coordinate 11,360, forward strand.
CGACATAGCGGTGAGGCTCCACGACCATGAGATGGACGTCGATGGGCATGTCGGTTTCGCTGTCGAGCGAGCTGAGCACCGGGAGGCCAAAGGAAATGTTGGGTACAAACATGCCGTCCATGACGTCAAAATGCAGCAAATCAGCGTCGGCATTCTGCATCGTGGTAACGTCCCGGCCCATATGGTTGAAATTGGCCGACAGGAGAGAGGGAGCAATCTGGATCATTGTGATTCACCATTCCTTTTTTTATAAACGCAGCGGTGTCTGCGTCAAAATTTGTTGAGAAAGCAAGCGCGCCTTTAGAGCGCTGCGCCATCAAAGCCGCGCTTGCCGGCCTGCGCGGCCGCCGGCCGCCATACAACGGCTACGCACCGCAGCAAATCAAGGGGAAAGAGGACAACGTGCCTGCCCTGCGGTCGGTAAAACCTGCCCGCCGCCCCTGGCCGCCGAGAGAACGGGTTGTGCCGCCGTGCAGTAACACGGGCATAGACGCCAACGCCTTCATCTTGCATATTGTGATGAAAATAGCTGCCCAGCAGCTATTTTTTTTGCCCTTTAAAACGGGGGCGCCGCCGCAAGAGCAGCGGCTGCCTGCCGGCGTGCATGCAACCGGCACAACGCCGGGATAGCGAATACTACCACACATATCCTGCGGTACGCTTCACCCTGTGCCGGTCAACCGAACCACCGGACAAGCGGGTAGGGCACCGCTTTTTTGCTGATAAGTGGAGCCAACGGCTCCAAGCTATGGCCGCGTACCGGCATTATTGGGCGGCGCGAGGCCAATGCGTCGAACACAGCCGCGACCATTGCATGCAAACGGCATCCTTCGCCCACATGTCGGATTGCCGTCCAGACAGCGGGTCACCGCTGTTTTTTTGCTGAAAAGCGGGGCAACGGCTCTAAGCGAAAGCCACGTACCGGCATTATTGGGCAGCGCGAGGCCAATGCGGCGAATAATAGCCGCGGTCGTTTCACGCGGACGGCATCCATCGCTAGCCGGGCCGACTGCCCGGACAGTCGAAAATCCGTAGTCGTTTTTTACGTTAGAAGAGCGGGCAATGGTTCAAGCCAAAGCTACATATCGGCGATTGTGAGCATTGCGGCGCTAAGACGACAAATAAAACCGCGCGTATCCCGCGGTGCGCGCCATCCCTCTCCGATTCACCAGATCGCCGGAAATCGCTGCAAAACGACTATTTCATTATAATAACCGCGCGGGCAAAGGTCAAGCCAAAGATAGGCGGCGGGCGGTCTTTTTTCACCGCTTCCTTTTACTGCCCGGGCCAGGCGGAGGCATTGATCTGCGCCCATAGCTGCACGACGTGGATGGGGAGCTGGTGCTCGGCTGCAAGCTGCTCCACCGTGAGGTCTTCCCCCGTCTCGTCCAGTTCATCCAGAAGCAGGCAGGCACTGAAATATTCGGCCTCCCTTTCGTAGCGCCCCAGTACCAGGTTGGTGTTGAAGGACAAAAATGGATAACTGCTGGTGGGGTGCAACAGGGCGTGCCCAAGCTCGTGGGCGCACACCCCCCGGGCCTCCCTCTCGTCGAGCGATAGGCTCAGATTGATGATCCGCTTGCCATGCACCGTAAAGAAAACGCCTTTGGTGATTTGGGGCAGGTCGGTAAAGAGCACGGCGATATCCATTTGCTCGCACAAAGCAAACGGGTCGCGCGTACCGTAGCGCTGCCTAATTTCACTCGCCAGGCGGCGAATTCGGGTCAAATCGCCTCCACCTCCTCACTGCTGGCGGTTCCCCGGGCCGAGGACGATGCGCGCGCTCAGCTGCATGGCGTCGATCAGCTTTTGAATGTCTGCCGGGGTTACCGGCACGCCCTCAAACATCAGCGCGTCGGACGACAGCAGCTTGCGTCCCAGCTCCTCAATCTCGTTCATCACGTCCTCTGGATGTCCTGCATCGCCGCTGTTGCCCAGAAGAAAATCGGCCGTGACATGAAAATAGCCGCAGATTTTCATCAGCATCCGGTTGTCGGGCTCCCGCCGGCCCTGCTCGTACATTCCAATCGTGCTGGCCGACACGCCCAGCGCCTGCCCCAGCTCACGCTGCGACAGGGCATGCTGCCTTCGCAAAGAGCGCAGTTTGTCCTGAAACATAGTGGCACCGCCCTTTTTATACACGTAATGTGTTCTATTGCTAGTCGAGACGATTATACCATGGGGCGAATGGAAAAGCAAGCTTTATTGAAACAAATGTTCTGATCTTGTCCGATTGTTGGGTCTGATTCTACACGATAATTCACATATCGTGTTTTCTGTTCGGGGTATCACATTGAAAACACACAAAATGCGTGATAGTCTGGAATTAGGAGGAAAAAGATCACACCGGTACGATATAGCATGATATGTAAATCCGGGTGAGATTCCGGGTATGAATTAACACGAAATGTGGTCAGGAGGATGAAAATGACGTTGTATGAACTGGGAATGGAATATCTGCAACAGGACGTGGCGCTCCGCCAGCGAGTGGCGCAGCTCAAACGAAAGCTGCCCCAGCTTCGCGGCGAGGCGTCCAGGGAAATGGAGGCCCGCATTCGCGGTTTGTATGAGATGGCGAGGGATTGCCGCCTGACCGGCCAGTATTTGATTCATTATTATGATAAGGAGGAGCCGTATGGATCGCTGCGTTTCTTTTGAGCGGCTGGAATGGATGCTGGGGAGTTGCGACCCGGCGCACAGAGAGGATGTCTCCGGCGAGCCGTTGCGCAGGCAGGAATATTCCGCCGTGCGAAAAGCCGTCGCCCAGGTTTTGACGGACGTACAACGGGAGGCCGTGCTGCTCTATTACTATCGGGGGATGACCATGACGCAAATCGCGCAGTACAAAGGCTGCAATAAGTCGAGCGTCAGCCGGACGCTGCAGCGGGCACGGCGCAATTTGATGCGGGTGCTGCAGTATTTGCCCACCCTGTCCCGGCATTCGGAGGATGAGAACGATGATTCCGTGTGAGAAGGACCGCGCCCTTTTTTACAGGACAGTCGGTTTGCATCTTGTCCTCGACTGGTGCTGGTGGCTCGATGTATTTCACCCTTTGGGCAGCCACATGAATAAAATGCAGAGATATTCTAGCGGAATTCAGTTGCAAA
>CBCTCU010000054.1:0-14425 GCA_965145485.1 uncultured Eubacteriales bacterium
ACCCCTCCACGGGGCGCATACCGCCTTTTCTTGTTATCCAGCCCTCCGGCTGTATTGGTTGAGCAAAAGTCAGCGTGGGATTGGTGTGGTATCTTTATCTAAGTGAACCCCCGGTCTCCCATTTGCTGACCGCCTGCACGCTCACGCCGAGGTTCAGCGCGAGAGCCTCCTGGCCGATGCCGCGCTGGCGGCGCAGGTCGCGGATCATTTGGCCAATTTTTACCTGATCCATAAAAACATTCCCCTTTCTATTATGTAAGTCGTTGCCTTGCCCATATCATACGGGATGACCGCGTTTTTTTCAATAGAGACCGGTTCGATAATATCAACCGACGGTTGATTTCGGTTGATTTTTTGTGTAAAAACGCCGTATGTTGCATGGATTCAATGGGCGTTGCCCCGGGGCGTATCGCAGGGTTTCTTTTCACGCCCGGTTTACTTTGGGCGATGGTTTTAGTATAATGAATAGAGTAAAAGCCCTGTCGACAGGGTTGGGTTCCTCCCAAGGAAAAGGGGACAAAGTTTGATCACCGATATGACCAGGGGCAAGCCGGGGCGGGTGTTGTGGCGTTTTTCGCTGCCCATGCTTGTCAGCGTGATGTTTCAGCAGTTTTATAATATCGCCGACAGCGTAATCGCCGGCCGGTTTGCGGGGGAGGATGCGCTGGCCGCCGTCGGGGCCTCCTATCCCATCACCATGATTTTTATGGCCGTGGCGGTCGGTTGCAACATCGGCTGCTCGGTGGTGGTGTCGCAGCTTTTTGGGGAAAAGGAAATGACCCAGATGAAGACGGCGGTGACCACCTCCCTGTTCGCCGTCGGGGGGTTAAGTCTGCTGCTGACCGCTCTCGGCCTGGTTTTCAATCAGTCGATGATGCGCGCGCTCAATACGCCGGCCAATATTTTTGACGACGGCGCGCTGTATCTGCAAATTTACATCGCCGGGCTGCCCTTTTTGTTTTTATACAATGTCTGCACCGGGGTGTTTACCGCGCTGGGCGATTCGAGGACCCCGCTGTTTTTCCTCATCGGCTCTTCGCTGGGCAACGTCGCGCTGGATTTGTGGTTTGTCATCTCTTTCCATATGGGGGTGGCCGGCGTGGCCTGGGCCACCTTCCTCGCCCAGGGGGTGTCGTCGGTGCTCGCCCTCGTGGCGCTGGCCCGTTCGATTCGCTCCATACCCACGGGGGAGAAGCCCAGGCGCTTTTCGCTGCCCATGCTCGGCCGGCTCAGCCGCCTGGCGGTGCCGAGTATCTTGCAGCAGTCCTTTGTCTCGGTGGGGAATCTCTTTATCCAGAGCCTGATCAACGGCTTTGGCTCGGCCGTCATCGCCGGATATTCGGCCGCCATCAAGCTCAACACCTTTACCCTGACGTGTTTTAACACCCTGGCCAACGGCCTGTCCAACTTTACGGCGCAGAACGTTGGCGCCGGCCAGGTCCCGCGGGTCAAGCGCGGCTTTCTCGCCGGGATTGTGATGGCTTTGTGCGTCACCGTCCCCTTTCTGGTTTTGTTCCTGGGCTGGGGGGATGGCATGATCCGGCTGTTTCTGCCCTCCGACGTCAGCGGGGACGCCGCCGCCCTCGCGGTGGGCCGCCGGTTTTTGGTGGTAGTCGCGCCCTTCTATCCGCTGGTCGCCGCCAAGCTCATGGGGGACGCCGTGCTGCGCGGGGCGGGGGCCGTGGGATATTTTATGGTGACCACCTTTACCGACCTGGTGCTGCGGGTGGTGATCTCTTACCTGCTCGCCCCCTCGCTGGGGACCGACGGCATCTGGTTTTCCTGGCCGATTGGCTGGGCGGTGGCCGCCGTGCTATCGAGCATCTTTTATTTCAGCGGCGTGTGGAGGCGCGCCAGGCTTTGACGGGCACGCGAATTTGGGCCGGGCGGCCCCGGCGCGCGCCTGAGAGTAAAACGCCGCAACCAGGCGCCCCGGCGGGAGGCTTTTTCGCCCCGCGGGGCTTGGTACGGCCATGAGAAGGGGGAGCCCACCCCGGCCAAAGAAAGGATGGTATAATATGCGTCACAAATGGATCGCGCTTTGCGTAGCTGTCTGCCTTGCGCTTGCCCTGTCGGCCTGCTCGCCCGCCGACACCGACGCCCCTTTGACCGAAAACGTGCAGTACGGCTGCCAGCCGCAGGCCACCTTGTCGGTTTTTGACAACAGCTATGCCATCGCGCCCGATGGAAGCGACTGGGTATATTATAAAAATATCGCCACCGGCGCTTTGATGCGGGCCGACCGCAATTTTGAAAATGCCTCCCAATTGAGCGAGGGGGAGATCGTCGGAATCGGCTATGAGGACGGCGCGCTCTTTTACGCCCGGGTGGTCGCGCAGGAGGACGAATCCACCCGCTCCGAGCTGGTGCGGGCCGATGCGAATGGCGAAAATCCCGAGATCATTCTCTCGACCGACCGCACCATCCGGCAGATGCTGATCGTCGACCGTCTGATCTATTTCGTGGCCTATGACGAGGATGCCTGCGAGCTGTGGCGGTGCAACCTCAGGGGGCAAAGCCAGATTACCGTGGCCGGCGGGAATTATTATGTGGGCGATTACACCGTCAACGGCAACACGATTTATTTCAACATGGCCTGGGCCGAGGAGGCGGGGGATTATACCACCTACCGCTGCGGCATCTCGGGCGATGGGATCACCGCCACCGGCTTCCGGCGGGGGGGCTCCTTCTTCTTTGCGGGGGATGCGCTTTACAGCGCCGTCCCTTATGGGGAAGACCGGGTCATGCTGGAGATTTTGAATACGGAGGATGATTCGGACGAGCCCTATCTGATGGAGGCGGGCGGAAGCATGGTGACCGCCTTCTGGTTTACCGATCAGTATCTGTATTTTTCGCTGACCGACAGCCGCAATATTAACCGGATCCATCTGGAGACCCGCGAGGTGGAGGAGCTTTACACCGAGGCCGAGGGGGAGAATTATTTTACCGGCTTGACCGTCGCGGCAGGGCGTTTGGTGCTCTGCGACGCGCAGGGGGGGCAGTTTGTGGCCGACATCGGCCAGGGGGATATGACGTTGTCCCCTTTGGGGTAACATAACCGGTGGGTATCCGCCGCGCATCCCCGTTTACCCGCGTAGGGGAAATGGCGGCACAGCCCCACCCGACAGCGGCGGCCCCACCCCGGCGGGCGGCACAGACTGTATGCCGGGTAGGGATGCGCCCTGTCAACCGGCGCGGGCAATGGCGTGGGAGCAAATCCCCGCCGCGTTTTATGAACCTTTGAGATCAGAGATAATCCCCCTTTTCGATGACGAGACATCGTATCCGCGCGGCAAAAGGCGCGACGCTGCCAGGCGGCCGAGCGCCGGGGCGTGGGCAAAATAGCGCATGTGCTCAAAAAAACTGTCTATATTGGGAGAAAAGGGTGATGCAGAGCAGGCCGTGCCCAGTGAAACAGCATCCTCTCCATATGATTGCGGAGCAGACGGGGGATTTTAGCGCCACGCGGATACGGACAGGCCGTATGCGAAAGTAGGCCCCGCCCGCCGGAGCATCGGGCAGGGGGTACGAAACTATCGGCGGCAGCCCCGACGGATCCCGCGAGGGCGGTTTGACCGCTGCAAAAGCTGGAGCGCATCCGTCAGGGCCGGGCCCAGCCCGGGCGAGGCTTGAAAGCCTGAAAGCAAAATGGTTTTCCTATACAAGCGACGTGAAAGGAGCATGAGCGATGATCGTCATATTAAAGCAGGGCGTGCAAAAGCGACAGACCGAGGCCCTGATGGAACGGCTGAGGAGCCAGGGGCTGGAGATCCATTTCAGCCAGGGGCACGACACCACCCTGCTCGGCCTGATCGGGGATACCTCCCAGGTGGACATCGAGGCCCTCAAAAGCCTCGATGTGGTCGCGGACGTCAAGCGGGTGAGCGAGCCCTACAAGCTGGTCAACCGCAAATACCACACCGACGATACGGTGGTCATGGCGGGCGGCGTGCCGGTCGGCGGGGAGCATTTTACCGTCTTTGCCGGCCCCTGCTCGGTCGAAAGCGAGGAGCAGATTATCGGCGTGGCCCGCCGGGTCAAGGCGGCGGGGGCGAAAATCCTGCGGGGCGGGGCCTACAAGCCGCGCACTTCCCCCTATGCTTTCCGGGGGCTGCGCGAGCAGGGCATCCAGCTCTTGCTGGCGGCCAAGCGGGAGACCGGGCTGCCCATCTGCACCGAGCTGATGAGCCTGCAGCAGCTCGATTTGTTCCCCGACGTCGACGTCATCCAGGTCGGGGCGCGCAATATGCAGAATTTTGAGATGCTCACCGAGCTGGGTCACTGCGGCAAGCCGGTGCTTTTGAAGCGGGGGCTGTCGAGCACGCTGGAGGAATGGCTCATGAGCGCCGAATACATCGTCTCCTCCGGCAATCCCAACGTCATCCTCTGCGAGCGGGGAATCCGCACCTTTGAAACGGCCACCCGCAACACCCTGGATATCTCGGCCGTGCCGATTTTAAAGGCCAAATCCCATCTGCCGGTCATCGTCGACCCCAGCCACGCCTGCGGGCTTTCCTGGCTGATCCCCTCGCTGGCCAAGACGGCTGTGGTCGCCGGGGCGGACGGCCTGATGATCGAGGTGCACCCCTGCCCGGAGTGCGCGCTGTGCGACGGGCAGCAGTCGGTCACGCCCGACGCCTTTGACGGGATCATGGAGGACGTCTCCCGCCTGTGCGCCTTTGAGCACAAACAGCTTTGAGTGAAAACCGCCGCGGGCAATGCCCACCGTGCCGGCTGTCTGGGAATCAAAGTGGGCCGGCCGGCGCCGGCCGCCACACGGCCGTCTGGGAGGGCTGCCGCATTGTGTACATTCGCATGGTATGGGAAAGCCGGGCCACTGTCCTGTTTTAACGGCGCAGGATGGTGGCTCTTTCGATAGCCGCCGGTAGTTCCCCTCCCCCGCAGGCGATCGAGGATGCCGTCCGGTACGCCGGTCAAAGCCGTCCAAACGAAAAAGTCTTCGATCCACAGGGGCCAAACTGGGATTGACCTTTGCCCCTGTTTGTAGTAAAATAAATTATTAATCAGTATAAAAAAGGCAAAACAAAGCAGCCGGTTGCCGGCCTGCCGGCGCGCCTTTGCGCCAGCCCGGCCGCGAGGCAAAGATTCGCAATCAAAGGAGGCCTGTATCCCATGAAAGAAGTGGAGTTGTGGGACAAAACCATCGGAAGCATTCTCGACGACCTCGCCAGAGACAATCCCGATGGCCTTGCCGTGTCGTATAACGACCTGCCCTATCGCCGCACCTGGAAGGAATTTAACGAGGAGTGCGACCGCGTCGCCCGCGGCCTGATGGACCTTGGGGTCGGCAAGGGGGATCACGTCGCCATCTGGGCGACCAACCTGCCTGAGTGGCTGTTGACCTTTTACGCCACCGTCAAGCTCGGCGGGGTGCTCGTGACGGTCAACACGGCCTATAAGGTCTTTGAGCTGGAGTACCTGCTGCGCCAGTCGGACACCAAGGTGCTGGTGATGGGGGAGGGGTACCGCCAGACCAAATACGCCGATATTGTCAACGAATTGTGCCCCGATCTCAAAAACCAGAAGGCCGAGCGGCTTCAGCTGCCCATGCTCCCCTGCCTGCGCAACATCATCTACGTCGGCCAGCAGGAGGATACCCCGGCCGGCATGCTCAATTTCGCCGAGCTTTACGAGCGGGCGGAGAACACCCCCCGCGAGGTCTACCGCGCCCTGACCGACTCGCTGACCTCCGACGAGGTGATCAATATGCAGTATACCTCCGGTACGACCGGCTTCCCCAAGGGGGTCATGCTCACCCATAAGAGCATCCTCAACAACGGCCGGTTTATCGGGGATAATATGAAGTTTACCAAGGACGACCGTCTGTGCATCACCGTGCCCCTCTTTCACTGCTTTGGCATGGTGCTGGCCATGATGGCCTGCATCTCCCACGGCACGGCCATGATCCCGGTCGACTATTTCCAGGCCGAGAAGGTGATGCGCACCCTGCAGGATCAGAAATGCACCGCCGTGCATGGGGTGCCCACCATGTTTATCGCCATGCTCGAGCATCCCAACTTTAAAAAGTATCACTTCTGTCTGCGCACCGGCATCATGGCCGGCTCCCCCTGCCCCATCAAGACCATGCAGGACGTCATTGACCAGATGGGCATGCGGGACATCACCATTGTCTTTGGCCAGACCGAGGCTTCCCCCGGCTGCACGATGTCGTCGGCCGACGACACCATCGAGCGCAAGGTGGCGACGGTCGGGCGCGACCTGCCCGGCTGCGAAAACAAGATCATCGACCTCAAGACCGGCGAGACCCTCGGCCCCGGCCAGCCGGGCGAATTCTGCTCGCGCGGCTACCACATCATGAAGGGGTATTACAAAATGCCCGAGGCCACCCGCCAGGCCATCGACGCCGAGGGCTGGCTGCACACCGGCGATATCGCCGTGGTGGACGAGGATGGATATTACCGCATCACCGGCCGCACCAAGGATATGATCATCCGCGGTGGGGAAAATATTTACCCCAAGGAGATTGAGGACTTCCTTTACCATCATCCCGGCGTGAGCGACGTGCAGGTGGTGGGCATCCCCAGCAAGAAGTACGGGGAGGAGATCATGGCCTTTATCATCCCCAAGAAGGGGGTCACCCTCACCGAGGAGGAGATTAAGGAGTACGTCCAGCACAACATGGCCCGCCACAAGACCCCCTCCAAGGTGGCCTTTGTGGAGGAGTTCCCCATGACCGCCAGCGGGAAAATTCAAAAGTTCAAGCTGCGCGAGATGGCCATTGAGATCTACCATCTGGAGGACGCGGCCGGCATCGAAACCGCCTGATCGAAATGGGCCGCAGCCAGCGCGGGGCGGCCGGCCCGCATACGGCGCGGCCGAAAGGCCGCCGCTTCAGGTATTTCCGCCGGCATCCCGGCGGGTGCGCGGCTGCCCATGTCGATCGCGCAGGGCGTGCCGGGATATTCCCGCACAACTTGTTTGGCCAACGGATTGATCCAACATCATGAGAGAGGAGGCATGCTTCCCATCGGGAGCATGGTTAGAACCATGAAACTTGCCTTTACCACCGCCGGTTGCCCCGGCTGGACCTTTGATGAAATATTTGCCGCCGCCACCGACCTTTCCATGGACGGCATTGAAATCCGCGGCGTGGGGGACGAAATGTACGCCCCCGATTGCGCCTGCTTCTCCCCCGCCGAACGGGGAAAAACCATGGAACGCATGAAAAAAGCCAACATGATTTTCCCGGCCCTGGATTCGGCCGCCGCGCTTGGCGTGCCGGGCGGCAGGGACGCGGCCGGCATCGAGGCGCGCGCCTACGTCGACCTCGCCGCCGCGCTGAGCACCCCCTATGTCCGGGTCATGGTCACCCCGCGGGCCGAGCCCACCCCCGCCGACCTCGACCTTTGCCTGGAAAATTACCGCGCTTTGTGCGCGTACGCCGCCGATAAGGGCGTGACCCCCCTGCTTGAGACCAACGGCGTTTTCGCCGACTCGGCCACCCTTGCCACCTTCATGGAAAAGACGGGCTGCGACAATGCCGGCGTGTTGTGGGATGTGCACCATCCCTTCCGCTATTTCGGCGAGTCTCCCGAGAAAACGGTGGCCAACCTGGGCAAATACATCCGCCACATCCACGTCAAGGATTCGGTGCTCAAGGACGGCATGCTCCAGTACCGCATGATGGGCTACGGCGACGTGCCCATCCTCGACGCGATGAAGGCGCTGCACGCCATCGGCTATGAGGGCATGATTTCCCTCGAGTGGCTCAAGCGCTGGAACCCCGATTTGCAGGAGCCGGGCATCGTTTTCGCCCACTACAAAAACTACATGGATTTTATCTTCACCCAGCTTTAAAAAGGAACCGGCCGGCGGCGCGATTCGCCCCGCCAGCCGGCCTGGGAAGGGCCGCCCCTCTTCCCCCGTGGGGGAGCGGGCGGATTCCGGCCCACCATACACCATACATTGGGAAGAGGGGATTTTTATGGCAGACAAGCAGACCTTAAGCAACATCCTCGCACAGGGGCAGGGGATCCTGCGCCTGATGCCGGTCTTTGTGCCCCGCCGCTTTGGTACGGCCGGGCGGAGGCTCCGGCTGCATCCGGACGATTACTTTGCCCTGGGCACCGCCCGCGGCTCGATCAAGGAGCGGTGGTTTTCCTCCATCATCGCCGCTATGAACGGGCCGGAGGCCGCCCCCGACGAGGGGATGAGCTATGTCGACCTTTTCGACGAGGGCATGGAAAGAATCTCGCTCAAGGAATTTGTCGAAACGCTGGGGGAGGCGCTTTTGGGCGAGCGGATGATGGAGCGCTACGGCACCTGGCCGATGTATTCCAAGTTTTTCGACTACGAGGGGCCGCTGTTCCACCACCTCCACCTCGATTTTGAGGCGGCCGCCCGGGTGGGCCGGCTGGGCAAGCCCGAGGCTTACTACTATCCCCCTCAGATGAACAACGTCGCCGGCAATTCTCCCTACACCTATTTCGGTTTCTCTCCCGAGGTCACCCGGGAAGAGGTGCGCGAGCGGCTGGAGGGCTATGAGCTCAGGGATACCCGCATCACCGAGCTCTCCCGCGCCTACCGCATCCAGCTCGGCACCGGCTGGTATACCCCGCCCGGGGTGGTGCATGCCCCCGGCTCCTACCTGACCTACGAGCCGCAGTGGAATTCCGACGTCAATTCGGTATACGAAAACGTGGTGCAAAACGAGATATACCCCTACGATATGCTCAGCGAGAACTGCCCGGAGGACAAAAAGCGCGACCTCGACTACATCCTCGACCTGATGGATTGGGAGAAAAACGTCGACCCCGACTACCGCAAGCACTACTTCCGCCCGCCGGTGGTGTATACCCAGGACGAAACCATGACCGAAAAGTGGATTGTCTACGGCAACCCCTACATCGCCGCCAGGGAGCTGACCGTCGCCCCCGGCTGCGAGGTAACGGTGTCCGACGAGACCCCTTACGGCTGCATCCTGGTACAGGGCCACGGCGCCATCAACGGCCGCCCCTGCGAGGCGGCCGGCACCCTGCGCTTTGGCCAGCGCAGCGCCGACGAGTGGTTTGTTTCCTATGCGGCGGCCAGCGCCGGCGTCACGGTGCGCAACGACAGCCCCTGCGAGCCGCTGGTCATGCTCAAGCATTTCCCCTATTACAACGGCGTGCCGGGCGTCGAGGAATAACGCCGATACAAAACGAGGGCCGGCTTTGCCACACCCATTTGCGGGGGAGGGGGCCGGCCTTCTGCAAGCCGGTTTCCCCGCCATGTGGGAAGGATAGCGGCCGTCGCTTCCTGCGGGCCGTGTAGCGGCATGCCCTTCCCCCCTCTCGCAACGGCGGACGAAATCCGCACTGGACGGTAGCCGTTGCCTTTGTGTACCGGGTGAAGGGTTGCCTTATCCGCTCTGGCGGTGGGGAAAGCCGGAGGTGATGCGAGGCGCTGTCCGATGTGCGCCGCTCTGGCAGTGGGGGGCTTTACTCCTGGGCGCGAACCGGGGGCGGCGAAACCGCTGGCTTCCCGCCGCAGGCAGCCAAATGCCGCCATACGGAAAAATACGCAACGAACTACCCGCCGACCGGCGTTAACCCGCGATCGAAAGGAATGACATAAAATGCGCTTGAAAGTGGCTTTGCTCAACGACTCCTTCCCGCCCACCATCGACGGCGTGGCCAATACCACCCTGAGCTATGCCCGCGTACTCACCCAAAATCACAACTGCGAGAGCGTGGTGGTTACCCCGAAATACCCGGGTGTTGTTGACAACTACCCCTTTGCCGTTTACCGTTATCGTTCGGTGCGTACGCCGCAGAAAATCGGATATCGCGCCGGTGATCCCATCAATCCTTTCGCCATCAAGCAGCTTCGGCAAATGAGGTTTGATCTGGTGCACGTCCACTGCCCCTTTGTTTCGGCTCTCATCGGCAACGAAATGGTGGTGGGGCGGCGCCGGCGTGCCCCGGTCATCTTTACCTATCACACCAAGTTCGGCATCGATATCGATAACCGGTTTAAGGGGGAGGCGTTCCGCGCCATCGCCAAAAAATTTGTGCTGCAAAACATCTACCGCTCGGACGAGGTCTGGGTGGTGTCCGAAGGGGCGGGGCGCGATCTGCGCGCCTTAGGCTATGAGGGCGGCATGCGGGTGATGCAAAACGGCACCGATTTTCCCCGCGTGACCCTGACGCACGAGCAGCTTGAGCGGTTCCATCACGAGCACAATATGACCGATGAGAATTTGATGCTGCTCTTTGTCGGCCGTATGATGTGGTATAAAAACATCCGGCTGATCCTCGACGGGCTGGCCATTGCGCGGGCCGCGGGCCTGCGGTTTTCGATGTATTTTGTGGGGGACGGCTACGACCTGCCCGATATTGAGCGGTATTCCCGCCAGCTCGGTCTTTCGGGCTGTGTTTATTTTACTGGCAAGATCACCGACCGGGAGAAGCTGAAAACCTACTTTGGGCGCAGCAACCTGTTTCTGTTCCCCTCGACCTATGACACCTCCGGCCTCGTCGTCAAGGAGGCCGCCGCCTGCGATACCCCCAGCCTGCTTGTGCGGGGAAGCTGCGCGGCCGAGGGGGTGACCGACGGGCGAAACGGCTTTTTGTGCGAAGAGACGGCCGAGGATTTTGCCCGGGTGCTCATGGCAAGCGTGGCCGACCGGCAGAAGCTCGCGGAGGTTGGCATCGGCGCGTCGCGGGAGGTTTATCTGTCGTGGGAGGACGCCATCGATCAGGCCTACCGCCGTTATGTCGAGGTGGTCGAGGCGTGGCCCTATCCCCTGCCCTACCGCAAGAGGATGGATTAATCCTTTGTTCACCAAACATTTTGGATTTTGTGGTATCCTAGCCTCAATGGGCTAGGAGGATTTGGGGTTTCGCAAAGCCTTCTGCCCCGGCCGGGCTGCTCCGCCGCCTGGAGGAGGCCGGGTATGAGGCTTGCGTGGCAGAGGTTGCGTGCGCGGCAGCCTGCGCGGGGCCGCCTGACGAGGGCATGTAAAAAGCTTGGGGCGTGGTTTGGCTTTTTATGACGTCCAAACGGGGCGAAGCCGGCGACGGCGTGCGGCTTTTGCCTTCCCATTTGGAAATTTTTTCGTCCCGGCAAACCTGCTGGAATCCGCACCGCAAAGCCCGCAGCGTTTGATAACGTCAGGAGGGGGAGCATGCAGCCGACAATTTCCATACCGCCCGCCCCGGCCGGGCTGCTCCGCCGCCTGGAGGAGGCCGGGTATGAGGCTTACGTGGTGGGCGGCTGCGTTCGCGACAGCCTGCGCGGGGCGTCGCCTGACGATTGGGATATCTGCACCAGCGCCCGGCCGGAGCAGACGGCGGCGTGTTTTTCGCACGAGCGGGTTGTCCCTACCGGCGTCGATCACGGGACGGTGACGGTGGTCCTCGATGGGGTGGGGTACGAAATCACCACCTTCCGCACCGAGGGGGGCTATGCCGATCACCGCCATCCCGACCGGGTGGAATTTGTCGCCTCGGTGACCGACGACCTCTCCCGCCGCGATTTTACGGTCAACGCGATGGCCTACCATCCCCAGCGGGGATTGCGCGATCCCTTTGGGGGGAGGGAGGATCTCTCCCGCCGCACGATACGGTGCGTGGGATGCCCCGAGGAGCGGTTTGAGGAGGACGCGTTGCGTATTTTGCGTGCGCTGCGCTTTGCCTCCCAGCTTGATTTTTCCCTCGAAGAGGAAACCGCCCGGGCGGTGCGGGCGATGGCCCCGGCGCTTTGCACCCTGCCGGGGGAGCGTGTGGGGAGCGAGCTGAAAAAGCTCCTTTGCGGCCCCGGCGCCGGGAGGGTGCTCATGGATTTCTGGCCGGTTTTTGGCTGCATGATCCCCGACCTCAGGCCTTTGGAGGGCGCGCCGCAGGACAACCCCCATCACTGCTACAACATGGACCGGCACACGGCCGAGGCGGTGGGTTTTGCGCCGCCCGTACCGGCGGTGCGGCTGTGCATGCTCTTTCACGATATTGCCAAGCCGCGTTGCCGCACGACCGATGCCCATGGCGTCGGGCATTACAAGGGGCACCCGGCCCGGTCGGCCGAGATGGCGGAGCATTGGCTCAAAGCGCTGCGTTTCGACCGGGCGACGATCGATCGGGTGTGCCTGCTCATCCGCTATCATGACGAGCGCTTTGACCCCGGTACGGTGGGGGTGAAGCAGATGCTTGGCCTGTTGGGCCCGCAGGCGCTCGAGCAGCTTTTGTGGGTGCAGCGGGCCGATACCCTGGCCAAGGGAAACGGCCGGGGGGCGGCCGCCGCCATCCGGCGCATCGACGCGGCCCTGGCTGAGAGGGAACGCATTCTCCGGGAGGGGGAGTGCTATTCTCTCGCCGGGCTGGCTGTCAGCGGGGGCGACCTTCTGCGCGCCGGGCTGCGCTCTGGCCCGGGGGTGGGCCGCTGCCTTCACCGCCTGCTCGATCAGGTGATCGCGGGGGTGCTTCCCAATCAAAAAGAAGCCCTGATGGGGTATTTCCGCGACCAGCTCCTGCCGCAGGAGGGGGTTGAGCCTTACCCTCCGGAAAGTCCGCGCAGGGGGCTATGAACGGCCGAGCCAGCGCGTTTTGCATGGGCTATCCTCTGAGGGCCGCGTCGGTATCCCCTGCCGTCTCAACCCCATGTCCCATCCTCCTGCGTGGGGGGCTTGCGCGGCGGGCTACGGCAAAAAAACCGCCGGCCGGGCCAGCAAAACTGCCAATCGGGGCACCGGCGTCCCGGCCGGCCCGCCGCAACACACTGGCGTGGACTTTGCAGCATGGATGAGGGAAAACGAAGTTACAGGCTGTTAGGCAACCGCACACCGGGCCGAGCCCAATATCGCCGCCGTCCGCCTTGGCCCGGCGCCGAAGGTTTTAGAGCGAGGGGAAAGCGAAACCTCGAGTCGAGGGGGCCGCAGGCCGGATCATCGCCTTGTCTGTGGCGGCACGATTGCCTTATTATGGCGAGGGAATACCGACGGGCCAGACATACCCCGCCCGTCTTTTCTGCAAGAAAGGGAAGCTAAAAATGCCGTGCAGTCAGTGCGGCCAACCCTGCCCGCCGTATGGCGTCGCGACGGCGCAGCCGTTGAAAGGAGTATTTCTATGAAACCAAGCCAAACCGACTCGCAGCTGAGCGAGAAACGGATTCTCGACCGCATCGGGCTATCCCTGCGGGAAGAATACCGGCGCAATGGCGAGAATTGGCGCCACGTGGATGGCCATCTCTACCGTCTGTCGAGGGTGCTGTTTTATATTTTTTCGGTTTACGCCTTTTTGCTCGACGGCGCGCATGTGCTGGCGTTGGCGTTGGCGCTTGACAATAATTACAACAAGCAGTTGTCCGGCCAGACCACCAGCATTGCCAGCGATGAAAGATACACGGCCAGCATGGGATATTTCCGGCAGAGCCTGGTGATGATGGTCGTGCTGACCCTGGTCCTGGTGGTGGTTGCCGTGCTTGTTTACAAGCGCCGGCACTTGATCGCCCTGATTCTTTCGGCGGTCAGCTCGGTGCTATCGCTGGCCATGTACTCCCAGATGATGAGCAGCTCCTATCTCTACATCCGCAATTTTAAGGGGATTTTTACCCTGCTGTATGCTTTTACGGTGCTCATCCCTCTCATGCTGCTAAGCATGTACCTCATTCAATGGAGAGACGCGCGGCGGGTCAAGGCGGAGTTCCAGCGGTTGACGGCCAAGATATACGGACGGTATTCCACAACCGACGGCATCATCACCGCCTCGCAGTGGGAGGAGGCCCTCGCGCAGGAGGCGCAGCGGGAGGAAGCGCCGCCCCCCCTGCCCAAGCGCCGCCACCGCCGGCATTATGAAGCCGCTCGTAGTGAGGATGAGGGCTGAATGACGGAGGAGGTTCCCGAACAAGAGGGGGACCTCAAAAACCCGCCCGGAACCGGCCATGGCGGTCCGCTGCCTCGGGACGGCGTCGCGGCCCTGGCACACCATACATAAAAATACAGACAAGAACTGGTTTGGGTGTTGATTAGGGCGTGTTGCCCCTCAGCCGCATGCGTTGTGAACAGCGGCTCGTCAAAACAGCGCGGTGATAAAAGAATGGATGAAAGGGCGGTCTGACGGCCGCCCTGTTGTTTTTTGAATATCCTGTTTCTTTCACCGGCACGGCGGCTAAAGCCTTTGTGCCGGGGGACGTCGCCTGCGCCGGGGAGCGGCTGGCAGCCCTTTCCTGTGGCTTTCATAACGGCCAAAGCGGGCCTTGCGTTCGCACCAGCTGCTTGGCCTTCAGCGGCAGCGGAGCTAAGAAGCGCAAACGGGAATAGGGATATAGCATTGGAGGCTTTATGATAAAGGCGCGCCTTGGCCTGCGATGAAATGTAGCGCATGGAGAAAGGAAAGGTACCGTAAGACGCAAAGGGATAAGGTAGAATAAGTTTCGCAAAAAGAAAAAGACAAGGTTTGCAGACCACTGG
>CBCTCU010000055.1:0-14266 GCA_965145485.1 uncultured Eubacteriales bacterium
CCTCGCCGGCCGGGGCCGCCTCACGCCGGCAGCCGGTCACCGCCAGCAGCAGGCACAACGACATCATCCATACGATGGCCTTTTTCATCTTCTTTCCCTCCTTATTGATTATTATCTTGCTCATACTTTTGCAGAAAAGCCTTCATTTCCGGTACGCAGTCGGCGCAAAAGAGCTTCTGTGTCGACTCGGTCTGCCCAAACTGGCCGTGGGTATTCATCATGCACGCCTTGGAGCGGTGTTTCTTATTCGGCAGTGAACATAGTTTAAAAGACCTGCAATCTTCGTCGGAGCACATCCCCTCGACCCCCGCGTTGCAAACCCCGTTGACCTCCTCATGATAATGATCTTTCGCGCCCCACTGATGGGCAACCTCATGGATATAAACGCTCGTCAGGTTGGGCGCATAGAGGCCGTCGTCATACAGGTTGGTCATGTGAACAAAGTTGCCGTTTGAGCCATTGGAATAGGAATATGACCGATTTTTCAACTCATATCCGCTCTCCCCCAGTCGGTACAGGGTGGCGCCTGTCCACAAGGTGTCGAAGCGCTTGCTGTTGGTCGAGGAATGATCCTCTTCAAACTGGATGTTGTGCAGCCGCTCGTCGGTACAGTGCTTGGTCAGGCCAGCGTGATAACCGTAAGAACTGTTGTTGGGATAGGTCCCGTGGGCATGGATGCCGGTGGTGCTGGTGCATCTGTCCCAGGAGCCCGACGAGCCATCTGCATAATACGAGGTCAGGCTGATGCCCCGGGCCTCCCGGCAGGCGTCGGCAGTGGACTCGTATGCCACAATAGAGGCATAGCGCATGGACACCCCCAGCACCGAGCCAAAGATCCGGATGGCCTCGCTGCGCGCATCGCCAATCAGA
Organism: uncultured Eubacteriales bacterium; assembly: GCA_965145485.1. GTDB lineage: Bacteria > Bacillota > Clostridia > Oscillospirales > Acutalibacteraceae > CABQCM01. Next base: position 871 of record CBCTCU010000055.1, read on the forward strand.
CGGACGGGATGGGAATTATAGACGACATCCTTCCAAACTGTGGTGCCCTGGGCGTTGGTCACCGGAATGCTTGCCGTCTTGTAGCGCAGGAAAAAGGAGGCGTCGTAATAATCGGTCGAAACCCGGCCAACATCCCGATACATCCTCCACCGGTTGCCGATGACAGAGGTGCCGATGGCGACGCCGTCGGCGTCGGTCTCAAAGGTGTCGGAATTACCCTGTACGGTCAGGCAGCGGGTGGGCTGGGCTTTGTTGATGAACTGGTAGCTCCCGTCGGTGCTCGGGATAATATACCACCGCTGCGCGCTCGACGGGCTGGCGGTACGCGTCTGCAAGATGAGCTTATTGCTTGAGTTTCTGGTCCACACCAGGTTGCTGAGCGTTCTGCTGCGGATCTCGTACTCTCCGCTCCCCTTATAGGAGAAGACGAACTGCTGCCTGCTGGTGGTCGTGCTCAGCATGGTCTGGGGGACCTCTACGCTGCTCGTCGAGGTGCTCGGCCCGGTAATGCTATTGCTGTTAAAAACATTTTGCAAATTATAGGTTGCACCGTCGACAATCCCCTCCGTCTCGGTCGTGGGCAGAGAAGAGGGAGCGCTATAGCTTTCCCAAAAAGTGGTGATCTGCCCCGAATTGTATTGCAGTATCAAAAGGGTATCGCTCGCATCGACGATCCCATCCTCGTTGATGTCGGCCGCTGTCAGGGCGAGCTTGGAGAGGTTACCAGCCTGATTGGTCGAGTAATTCAGGATGAGCTGCGCGTCGTCCCCGTCGACGTCCTGGTCCCGGTTGACGTCCCCAAGGAGCACCCACTCGGTATCCATCGTGTAGCCGTTCGAATCGGTCACGGCAAAGTGGGTGGGGTCAAAGTCCCAGTTGCTTTCAAACCGGCACTCGAGCAGCACATCGTCATAACGTACTTTATAATACCCCGGGCCGACCGTAGTGTCGCCAATGGTGGTATTGAGGCTGGAAAACGCACGGCCGACGTAGGTAAAATGAATATCCATTAACACGGAGTTGCTGGTATTCATAGCCGTGCTGGTCAGCAGGGTGCCGTTGGCGGCAAGATTGCGCGAGCACCGCATCCCCACCAGGCTGCTCAAAAATGCCTGGTTATAGGACGCCGTAAAGGCAAGCGTCTGTGTCGCCTCCTGATTCAGGCTCTGATTGCCAAAGGTTTTGCCATACTTAACATACCAGATGATATTTCTGCTCGGATGTATGGCGTCGGCCGCATCCAGGGCAGGCGGAAGATTGGTCGATGGCAGGGATATCTCCTGTTCGGTGCCGGGTTGCGCCTCTCCGGCCGCATAGGGGGAACAAACCAGAAGAGCGAGGCACAAAAGGGCGGAGAACAGCCGATGTGTGTAGTTGCTTTTCCGTGAAATTTTTACGGAATTTTTCAATTCCAGTATAACAAATCATTTTACAATGTCAACTATATTTATCAATAAAAATAGTTAAATTTTTGTAATATTTACCATCTATGCTATTATATTTTCCAGGAAGGATCGGCCGTCCCCGCGGTATGCGCTGCCAAAATAGTCGGCCACCGTCGCGCCGATGTCGGCAAAGGTCGGCCGGGTGCCCAGGTTCACGCCCGGGCGCACCGTCGCACCGGCGACCAGAAGAGGGGTATATTCCCGCGAATGGTCGGTGCTCGCCGTCGAGGGGTCGCAGCCGTGGTCGGCCGTGATCATCACCATATCCTGCCCGCCAAGCCGCGACAGCAGCTTGGGCAGCCAGAGGTCAAACCGATTGAGCGCCTCGGCATACCCCGCCGCGTCGTTGCGGTGGCCGTAAAGCATATCAAAATCGACCAGGTTGACAAAGCAAAGGCCGGTGAAGCTCTCGCCCGCCAGCGCGAGGGTCTTGTCCATGCCGTCGTCGTTGCCCTGGGTCTTGACCGAACGGGATATGCCCCGCCCGGCAAAAATATCGAATATTTTCCCCACCCCGACCGTTTCGACCGGGAGGGCGGACAAAGCGTCCAGCACGGTATCGCGGGGGGCGGGCAGGGAAAAATCATGCCGGCGAACCGTGCGGGTAAAATGCCCCGGCTCCCCTTCAAAGGGGCGGGCGATAACCCGGCCGACGCCCAGCTCGCCGGTGAGCATATTTCTCGCCTTTTGACAACAGTCGTAGAGCTCCTCGACCGGGACGACGCTCTCGTGAGCGGCCACCTGAAACACGCTGTCGGCCGAGGTATAGACGATCAGGCCGCCCCGGCGCATCTGCTCCTCCCCATAATCCCGGATCACGTCGGTGCCCGAGTAGGGGCGGTTGCACAGCCAGGGACGGCCGCACGCGGCACTCCACCGGTCTAGCATATCGGTGGGAAACCCGTGCGGGAAGGTGGGCATGGCCCGCTCGGAGACCACACCGGCAATCTCCCAATGGCCGACCGTGGTGTCTTTGCCGCGGGATGCTTCCCGCATCCGGCCAAAAGCCCCCTGGGCCGCGGCGGCGGGGGTTAAGGGGGCTACCCCGTCGATCTGGAAAAGACCCAGCTTTTGCAGATTGGGCAGATGCAGCCGCCCGGTCGCCCGGCAGGCGGCCAGCGTATTGCTCCCCTCATCGCCAAAATCGGCGGCGTCGGGCGCTTCGCCAATGCCAAAGGAATCCAGGACAATGAGAAAAATACGTTTGTTCATGATGTTATCGCCTCCGTAATATCAGCTCAAACGGCTCTATGGCCGGCAGTTTTTGCATATCATTATTTTTCAAGTATAGCATCTGTTTATTATCATAGCATGAACGCAAAGTGGGAATGGCATGGTTTTGTCAAAATCATCCGTTCGTGCTATATATCGCTCTTTCGGGCCAGGGTACCGTGCCCGTCCAGCAGAGGCGATATCGATGACCCATTTGTTGCATAGCCGCCGCCCGCGCCCAGGGCTAAAGCCGGACAAAGCAACAAAAATCCCGCCCTGTGGAGCCATCCTCCTCCCAGGTGCGGGATTTTCTGCGCCGGTAAGCTTTGGGATTTTTCGACGTCCGGGTGACGGGGTTGACATCGCCCCATCCCCTGCGCCGGGCGGCATAATAGACGCGGCGCTGCTTTTTGGACTGTTTTTCGAGCGGTACGAATCGTTTCATTGTCATTTCCTGCTCCCGTGCCACAGGCCCCTTCGCCGCATAGGAGCATCCTTTCTTTGGGATTGTATGCTTTGTTTTAGCCCCCGACGCCGTGTCCATTGTAAACGGCAGGAGGCCCGCAGCCAGCTTTGCAGGATCAAAGCGCCTTTCTAGACGGCGTCTGCTCAGGGCCTCCATTGATACCGGGCCATATCCACCCGGCCGTCGGGCAAAAACTCCACCCCTTCGCCTTGCAGCAGGCCGATCTGGGCGTTTTCACCGCCGAAGGCAAAGGCACTCGACACCTCGCCCAGCCGGTTGACCACCCGGTAGCAGGGGCTGTTCTGCGGGTCGGGGTTGACGTGGAGGGCATAGCCGACCACACGCGACCAGCGGGGATTGCCGGCAAGCGCCGCAATCTGGCCATAGGTGGCCACCCGGCCGCAGGGAATCTGCCGCACCACCTCGTATATGCGTTCAAACGCCGAATCACTCAACCGTGTTTTCCCTCCCCGCCCGGCCTCAAGCGGCATCCGTCCTGCGCGGCGGCTTGCCGTCCAATCTGCCGGGCTAGATTTCCCATTCCCGCACCAGCGCGTGGCCTGCGGTGCGCAGGATTTCCTTTTTGCCCCACCGCCCTCCCCGGCCGAGCTCGGGCTGGGCGCAGGCACACGCCAGACGAAGGCATTCGTCCGGCCGCTGTTGCAGCGCCATACCGGCCGCATAGCCGGCCAGAGCCCGCCAGGCGGCAAGGAGGCCGGATGCCGGCATGGCCGGCGAATAAAATCTTGGTTCATAGGAGCTGACACAGCCCCGGGTCATCCGCCCGCCTGCCAGGCAGGTCAGCGCGCTGCCGCCGCCCGGCACGAGCACCCGGCCGACCGTATGCCCGGCCGCCATGGCCATCGCCGCCCGCAGACGAAGCGGGCTGCCGGCGGCAAGGCCGGTCAACTGCTCCAACTCGCCGGCAGAGAGGATGACGGCCTCAGGACGCGCATGGTGCAGATATCCAAGGGTGGTGAACACCCCGTCCGCCACGACGAGGCCGCCCGCCGCGCGGACCTTGCGGCAGAACCGGGCAAGACGGTCCTGCGGGAGTGGGAGGGTATCGAGCTCCATCGGCCCCCGCCCGCACAGCACAACCACATCGTCCGGCTCCAGCCGGCGAAGCAGCCCGGCCGCCAGGGAGTCGAATGCGCCATGGTCCCATGCCGCCCCCGCTCTTTCCAGCCAGAGGCGCGAACCTCCCGCCCGGAGGAGGATACGCTCGGCCACCCGTCCGTCGGTCAGGCTGAACTCACACTCCCCCGCCCGGTTTTCCAGAAGCTGAAGATATTCGCCCGCATTGCTTCGCCCGAGCAGACCGAGGGCGTGGGGTTCCAGCCGCAGGCGGGAGAGCACCCGGCCGGCGGCAACCCCTCCCCCCATCGCACGGGAACGGGAACAGGCAATCGAATTCACACGCCCCGATATGAGGCTGTCGGCTGTCCAGATGGATTCCAGATAGGGGCGCAGCGTTATGGTGTACACGCTCATGCATTTTCCGCCTTTCGCTCCGCCCGGCTTTCCTGCGGGCGTAGCACGCCCCATGTCCGCCGTGCGGTATTCTCCCGGAAAATGAGCCCAGGCATCCCCGATACAGCCGCCTTTCATCCGCAAAGGCATGGCCAAGGCGAGCCCGCGCGGCCCGGCCAAAGCAGCGTCTGACAGGCCCAGGCTTTCGCCCTCAAACCGCCGCCAACCACAAAAATCAGGCCGGCCGATTTATTCGCGGTGCCACTTGACCCCCTGCGGAGTATCCTCCAGCACAATGCCGCGGGCCTTGAGCTCGTCCCGGATACGGTCGGCCTCGGCAAAGTCCCTGTTTTTGCGGGCGGCGGTGCGCTGGGCGATGAGCTTCTCAATCTCGTCATCCAGCGAGGCGTCCTTCTCGACATACAGCAGCCCCAGCACCCCGCACAGCTCGTCGAACAGGCCGCGCATGCTCTCACACATCGGCGCTGAAGGGGACTGGGCGAGGGCGGTGTTGATCTGCCGCACAAGCTCAAACACGGCGGCCAGGGCGTCGGCGGTGTTGAGATCATCCTCCATCGCCTCGATAAACTGTTGCCGGCGGCCCTGCATCGCGTCAAAGCTTTCCCGTTCGCCGTCGAGCCAATCGGCGGCGGCACCGCGCTGTGCAAAATCGATGCCCTCCCGGCAATTGTAAAGTCGTTCCAGCGCACGCACCCCCTGCTCGAGGATATCGGCGCTGTAATTGATGGGGCTGCGATAATGGGAGGATATCATCAGATAGCGGATGGGCTCATAGCCCACCTGCGCCGCCACATCCCGCACCGTGAAGAAATTACCCAGGGATTTGGACATTTTCCGGTTGTCGACATTAATATATCCATTGTGCATCCAATAATGCGCAAAATCGCAGCCATTGGCGCATTCCGATTGGGCGATTTCGTTTTCGTGGTGGGGAAAGATCAGATCCTGCCCCCCGCAGTGGATATCGATGGTGTTGCCCAGGTATCGCCGGGCCATGGCGGAGCATTCGATGTGCCAGCCGGGCCGGCCCTTCCCCCAGGGCGAATCCCAGCATGGCTCCCCCTCCTTGGCCGCTTTCCACAAAGCGAAGTCGGCCGGGCTTTCCTTTTGCTCGCCGATTTCCACCCGCGCGCCCGCTTCCAGCTCCTCGAGAGGCTGGTGGGAGAGCTTGCCGTACTGCGAAAAGGCGTGGGCGCGAAAGTAAACGTCCCCGCCCGCCGGGTACGCGCAGCCTTTTTCGACAAGCTGGCCGATCAGATCGAGGATTTCGTCAATGTTTTCAGTGGCTTTGGGATGATGGGTGGCCTCGCGGACGTTGAGCCCCTTGGCGTCGGTCCAAAATTCGTCGATATATTTTTCGGCCAGGGCCTGCACGGTGGTGTTCTCCTCCCTGGCGCGGCGGATGAGCTTGTCGTCGATATCGGTAAAATTCTGTACAAAATCCACCTGCCATCCCCGCCATTCCAAATAACGGCGCAGCACGTCAAAGACGCACAGCGGGCGGGCGTTGCCGATATGGATGTAGTTGTACACCGTCGGCCCGCAGGCATAGATACGTAGCCTGCCCGGTTCGATGGGGATCAGCTCTTCCTTTTGGCGTGTGAGGGTATTGAAAATTTTCATGTTGTCATCCTGTCCTTCCTTATTCTTGTTCGGCTGCCCCTTTCACGGGCGTGGCAGGCGGGGCATCCTCCCGATCGGCGCGGTCGGGTTGGATGCCGGCGGCGGCCAGCCTCCTCTCCAGGCGCTCGATCTTGCCCTCGAGAGCGCACAGCTTCTGCGCCACCGGGTCGGGAACGTGTACCTGGTCGAGCTCCTCGCAGCGGATTTTTCCCCTGCGCACCACCCGCGCCGGCACACCCACGGCCGTCGCGTCGGGCGGAATCTCGTCGAGCACCACCGCCCCCGCCGCGATGCGGGCGTGATCGCCGACCTTAAACGGGCCGAGCACCTTGGCCCCGCTGCCGATCATCACATGGTTGCCGATGGTGGGATGGCGTTTGCCGGTATCCTTGCCGGTGCCGCCCAGCGTGACCCCCTGGTAGATGGTGACGTCGTCCCCGATCTCGGCCGTTTCGCCAATGACCACGCCGGTGCCATGGTCGATAAAGAGACGGCGGCCCAGCTTGGCGGCCGGGTGAATTTCGATGCCGGTTTTTCTCACCGCCCGCTGTGATATGGCGCGGGCGAGAAACAGCATCCCGTGGCGGTAAAACCAGTTGGCCCGCCGGTGCATGCGCACCGCCTTCACGCCGGGATAAAGCAGGAAAATCTCCAGCGCCGAACGGGCGGCCGGATCCCTCTCGCGCACGGCGGCGATGTCTTCTTTGATACGGTCAAACATGGGCGTTTCCTCCCCTGTTGGATTTGGGACTGGTACAAACAAATTTGTCGAAGCCCCACGCGGCAGCGGCCTGTGGGCAGGCGGCGCGGCGCTCAGCATCCGCAAAGGCTGCGCACGGCAGCACGGGCGCTACGCCTTGCCCGGCATGGAATCTAGCCAAAAACGACCCACGCCCCTGAGAGGCCGCGCGGATCATTGCTGTCACGCAAGCGGCTAAGCTGCCGGAAGCCGAACCCGATATGCCGAAAATGTACCGGCACGCCGGCTTTTCCCTTTTTTACCCTTGGTGTGCGTCAGTACGCCTGCGGCCTCAAAAGCAAGAATTCATCCGCGCCGCCATCCTTTTCGGTGCGCGCAGTTTTCCGCGAGATGGTTTTCGCGCGGGCAAGGCATAAATTTGCAGCCATACTCCCGTATGGTAAAAATTTTAACGCAGTCCGCGCGGAAAGCAGCCGCTGAAAACCATATTGTGTTCGACTCCCGGCAGCTTACACAGGCCCTGCGAAGGGCGCCCCCCGCTTCCTCAGGGGATAAACCATGCCGTCGCCTTCCACGCCTCGCTTGCCGTCAACGGGTTTACCCAGCCAGCGCCAACCTGCGCGATGGAGGGCGGTTCGCTTTTGCATGGCGTAAGCCGGCCTTCCTTTTCCGCTGTTGCTGCCCATTCGCCGCCAGCGCCGGGGCCGGGCATATAAAAAATCGCCTCGCCGCTTCACTGCGACGGAGGCGGTATCCCGCGGTTCCACTCCGGTTTGTTTCTCATCGGCTACCTCCGCGCGCACGGCGCGGAAAGCCCCACGGCCGGTAACGGCGGCAACCGGGCGGGCATTTCCTCCCGCCTGCTCCCGGGCGCATTCATCCGTTTGCCGCGAAAAGCGCTTACAGCCCCGCCCGCAACGGGCGAAAGGGCGCTTTCTCTCTGGCACGGCTGCGGCGGTTACGCGCCGCGGCGGATTACTCCTCCCGTTCCACACAAGGATAGGCCCCGCAGGGCCCTGTGACTTCCCCTGCCGGCGCTTTGGCGCCGGCAGGGGAGATATGTCGTCCAGTCTATGACCGGACTGAAGGCTCTACTTCATTATACACGGGGGCCGGCAAAAATGCATCCCCCTTTTTAAATTTTTTCGCTGCACCGGCTGCCGAACCCGTGGGAGCCGGCAACCTCGCAGCGCAAAGACCCATAACAAAACCACGGAGACTGAAAGGATGGCCTGGGTGGTTACCCATGCTGCCTTTCTAGAAAACACGCCGCAAACCGCGCCGCCCCGGCTGACCGCAAAGGAACCGGTTGTTTCAAATCACCGCCGAACTCCGATACCATCAGCCAAAAGGGCCTGCGCGCCACGCCGCCCGATGCAGGAGGGCAGGGCCGCGCATGTGGCAAGATTACTGGCGAAAATCGATGCAATCTTTGTTTTTCATCAAATAATTCACGCCTGACATGGCGGTGAGCATGGCCGAAACCCAAAGCAGCACGGTGTAAAACCATTGGATTGGCAGATAGAACCATGCCCCTATCCCGATTAGCTCAAACACGCCCTGCAAAAAGAGAATGACCAAAATCGACGCCATCTGGAATACCGTCTTGGCCTTGCCCCAAATATCAGCGGCCAGCACCGTCCCACGCGAAGCGGCAATCATCCGCAGCGAACTGATGAGAAATTCGCGCGCGAGCACGATAAAAACCACCCAGACGGTGCCCCATCCGATCCCCTGGTTGAGGAACCCGAGCAAGGCCGCCGTCGTCAGCAGCTTGTCGGCGATGGGGTCGAGAAATTTTCCAAAATCGGTGATCAGATTATTCTGCCGGGCCAGTTTCCCGTCAAAATAATCGGTCAGCGACGCGGCGCCAAACACCAGAAAGGCGCCGAAATAATGCAGCGGCGCATCCACCAGCAGGAAGATGAGAAAAACCGGGACCAGCGCAATGCGCACCAGAGTTAATTTATTCGGCGTATTCAAAGGGGTCTCCTCTCTCTTTTTGCAGCCGGCGAAACGCCGTTGCGCTGCATGAAAGGCGGGGTAATGAGTCTTGCGGCATGGGGGGGGAGGCAACGCAAAGCAGGTGCGAACGGCTGCCTGCTAGGGCCCCACTCCACACAAAGGGCCTGGAAACCAGTTTTATGCCGCCGCGCCAAACGATCCGTCAGGCGGCCTCCACCGTCAGACCGGCTCGCCCAACAAATCGTAGTCCAGCCAATCGGTCACCCGTACCTTGACAAAATCCCCTTCCCGCAGCTTTTTGGAACAGGGAAAGAAAATTTTACAGTCAACCTCCGGGGCATCGGCGTAAGTGCGGCCAAAGTAGTACTTCACGCTCGCATCGTAGCCCTCCACGAGCACCGTCAGAGCCTCGCCCACCCGGCTCTCGGCCAACCGTTCGGCCACCGCGGCCTGCTCGCGCATGACGATATCCTGACGGCGCTGGCGCTCCTGCGGGGCAATTTGCCCCTCCATCCGGGCGGCCGGCGTCCCCTCCTCGGGGGAAAAAGCAAAACAGCCCAACCGGTCGAATTGTATGGCCTTGACAAACTCGCACAGCTCCTCAAACTGCTCCTGCGTCTCGCCGGGGAAGCCGACGATGAGGGTCGTGCGCAGCACCACGCCAGGCAGCCGGCCGCGGATTCGGGTGACCGTCTCCTCCAGCTCCTGCCGCGAACCCTTACGGTTCATCGCCCGCAGAAGCTGCGCATTGCAGTGCTGAATGGGCAGGTCAAGATAGGGCAACACCTTGTGGCATTCGGCCATCGCATCGAGCAGCTCGTCGGTAATGCGGTCGGGATAGGCGTACATCAGGCGGATCCAGCGCAATCCCTCGATGGCGTCCAGCCGGCGAAGCAGCTCAGGCAGGCGGGAGCCGCCGTATAAATCCTCGCCGTAGCGGGTGGTGTCCTGCGCGACGACGATCAGCTCCTTAACCCCGTCGCGGGCGAGGGCCTCGGCCTCCCCGACAACCGACTCGATGGGGCGCGAGCGAAAGGGGCCGCGAATCGAGGGGATGGCGCAGTAGGTGCAGCAGTTGCTGCATCCCTCCGCTATTTTAAGGTATGCGAAATAGGGGTCGTTAATGAGCAAACGCTCCCCTTCCAGCGGTAAATTTTCCTTGGGGCCGTAAAATTCCTTACCAAGGCCGGCCTTACCGCCGCCTTGAGCCTCCAACACCTGCTCTAAAACCGAAACAATATCCCCATTGCTGCCGATGCCCACCACGGCGTCGATTTCCGGGATTTCCTTGACCAGCTCGCCGCGGTAACGCTCGGCAAGGCAGCCGGTCACCACCAGGGAGCGCAGGGTGCCCCGTTTTTTAAACTCGTTGGCCTCCAGGATGGCCTCAATCGCCTCCTGTTTGGCCTCCTCGATAAAACCGCAGGTATTGATGATGATGACGTCGGCTTCATCCTCGTACGGGGTGACCTCATAGCCTGCCTCGACCAGGGCGCGCAGCATTATTTCCGCGTCGACCTGATTTTTGCAACAGCCCAGTGGAGCAATGCCAACCTTGACGGGCTTGTTATTCATCCGGTTCCTCCCAGCTTTCCATCGAATCCTCCGCCTGGGCGATGGCCGAGCGGATGTCGCTCCAGCCGTAACCCATACGGGCGAGGGCGCTGCACATCCGGCGGCGGCCCTTTTCGTCCCCCGGCAAAGGGGTATATTTTTTGGCGATGATGCCGGCGAGCTGCTCGGCCGGGTCGGGCGCCACCTCGGCGATGGCCTGCTCAATCTGCTCCCTCGCCAGGCCGCGCCGGGCCATCTCGGCCGCGGCCCGCCGCTCGCTCAGCTTTTTGCGCTGCAGCAGCTCGCGCGCGAGCTTTCTCGCATATTCCCCGTCGTCGATCAGCCCCACCTCGCACATTTTTTGTACGGCAGCCTCGACCGCGTCCGGTAAAAAGCCGGCGGCAAGCAGCTTTCGGCGCAGTTCCTCGCGCGAATGATCCCGATAAGTCAGGATATACAGCGCCCTCTCCCTGGCCCGGCGCCGGTCGGAGGCGCTCACCAGCTCGTCCAGCCGTTCCTGCTCCAGCTCGTCCCCCGGCCGAATGCCGAAAGACAGCAGCGTTTCGGTGTCGACCAGAACCTTCTCTTCATCCAGACAGAGAGCGCTTAGCCCCTTACGCCGGGGCTCAATGGCGGTCACCCGCATCAGTCATCCACCGTGATATCGATGTTTACTTTTGGGGTGGCCTTCTTGGCCGGGGCGGGGGCGGGCTCGGCCGCCGGGGCAGCGGAAGAATCACCCGCGTCGGGCTGCTGTTCATTCTTCCCGCTCTGCATTGCGGCGCGCACTTTCCCCTCGATCTCGGCCGCCAGGGCCGGATTTTCTCTCAAAAATATCTTGGCGTTATCGCGCCCCTGCCCAAGGCGTTCCCCATTGTAGGAGAACCAGGCGCCGCTCTTTTGCACGATATCGCATTTGACGCCGAGGTCGATGATCTCCCCCTCGCGGGAGACCCCCCTGCCATACATAATGTCAAATTCCGCGTCGCGGAAAGGCGGCGCGACCTTATTCTTGACCACCTTGGCGCGGGTGCGCGAGCCGATCATCTCGGTTCCGCTTTTGAGCGTCTCAACACGGCGGATATCGATGCGCACCGTCGCGTAATATTTCAGGGCGCGGCCCCCGGCGGTGGTCTCGTGGCTGCCATAAATCACCCCGACCTTGTCGCGCAACTGGTTGATAAAGATGGCAACGCAGTTGGATTTGGCGATGGCGCCGGCCAGCTTGCGCAGAGCCTGGGACATCAACCGGGCCTGCAGGCCGACGTGGCTGTCGCCCATCTCGCCCTCGATCTCGGCCTTGGGCACCAGCGCGGCAACCGAGTCGATGACGACGACGTCGAGGGCCTGCGAACGCACCAGGGCCTCGGCAATCTCCAAGGCCTGCTCGCCGGTGTCGGGCTGGGAGACCAGAAGGGAATCAATGTCGATGCCGAGGTTTTTGGCATACACCGGATCGAGCGCGTGCTCGACGTCGATAAAGGCCGCCGTGCCGCCCGCCTTCTGCGCCTCGGCGATCACATGCAGGGCGATGGTGGTCTTACCCGAGGACTCGGGCCCATAAATCTCCACAATACGGCCGCGGGGTACGCCGCCGATGCCCAGCGCGATGTCGAGCGACAGCGAGCCGGTCGAAATGGCCTCAACGTTCATGCCGGTATTCTGCCCCAGTAGCATGACAGCGCCCTTGCCAAATTGTTTTTCAATTTGGGCCATGGCGGTTTCCAGCGCTTTTTTCTTCTCACTCATACGACGTCTTCCTTTCGAGATACAGTATCTTCTCAAGCAGCGCTCACCCGCTGCGCTTTCTGTTCCACACGAACCCCTGCTCGCCCCGTCGGTATCTATCGCAAAAACGGCCCGCCCCCATGGCGGAGATGGCGGCGCGGCTTGAGGCCCGGCCACCCTCCCCTGTAATGCAGCGCGCCGTTGGGGCCGCCGATTCTGTACGGTGGTCTCAACCCATGAACTGGAAGCGCGTGGTATCGTCTGCACACAGCCGCAGGATCACGGTCCAATTCAAAGTATCATAGCCGCCTGCGGTTATCATACTCCATTTTATCCAACGCACCAACCGGGACAGCGCGCGGCCCCATGCCAAACCACGCCCGGGTACAAAACCGTCACGTAGGGCTGCATACCGAGCGGCAACTACCGTGGCAAAACTGCTTTTATCCGATAATATTATATCGAAAAAAGCCGGAAAATGCAACCTTTTCTCACCAGCGGCCGGTCGCGACAATCACACGGTCAAGGCCGCTGTAATCCTGAATACAGGCGCAATGCGCAAAATGGGGGGCAAACAGCGCGAAAACCTCTCCCGCCTGGTCATAGCCGATCTCGACCATGGCGGCCGCCCCCTGTCTGAGCGCCGGCAGCCAAAGCGAAAGAATGGCGCGGTAAAATTTCAATCCATCCTCCCCCCCGTCGAGCGCGGTGCGCGGCTCCCTTTTCACCGGCTCCTCGAGCGTGTCGATTACTTTCGAACGGATGTAGGGCGGATTCGACACAATCAGGTCAAAAGGCCCAAGCCCGCGCGGCCCGTCCAACAGGTCGGCGCAGACCGCTCTCACATTGCCGGCATGGTTGCGCCGTATGTTGCGCTCAAGATAGCCAAACGCCTCCGGCTCTTTCTCCAGCGCGGTCACGCTGCACTGAGGCGCATGATGCGCGATGGCCACCGCCACCGCCCCGCTGCCGCTGCACAGATCGATAATCCGTTGGGGCGGGCGGCCCTTTAAGTATTCCAACGCCTGCTCGACAAGGCATTCGGTGTCGGGGCGGGGGATGAGCACGCCGGGCCCCACTTCAAAAGGAAGGGAGTAGAACTCCCACTCCCCCAAAATGTATTGCAACGGCTCCCCCTGCAACCGGCGGGCGGCCTGACCGTCCAGTCTGACGACCGCCTCATCCGGCAAAGGCAACGTGCTGTAGCGG
>CBCTCU010000056.1:0-13277 GCA_965145485.1 uncultured Eubacteriales bacterium
TCACCCTCACGCTGTGGGGCAAGCGGCCTTCCTCCCGCATTGCCGCCGGGGAAGATGGCGCATCTATGCCAGCCACAGGAAAATGAGTTGACCCGTTAAGGTATTTTCCGCTCCAACCCGGGCAGCCCTTTGGCGCGATCGGCTGGTACGAAGCGATTCTCCCGCTTCTGCTGGCTCTGGCATGGGGCCGGCAAGGGGAAAAGCAACATATCCCCACAAGTCCATCGAAAATACAATCGGAAAATAAGGAGTGAATGATGTGAAAAAGAAGATCCTTCTTGGCTTACTTTGTTGCATACTCATTGTGGTCGGCATTTTGGGCGGGGCCCTTGCCGCGTCGGCCGCAGAGGCCAAAACCATCACCGATAACATGGACGCGATCCAGCAGCAGCTGGTTGCCGAAGAGATCAGCCTGGAACAGTACACCCAATCGGTTCGCTCCCTCAACCAGGTGCTGGAGAGCAAAAATCTGGAGGAGGTTTATGCCACTGTCACCTACGATCAGGCGATCCCGGTGGAAGAGGCTTACCGTATGGCCGATGAGCAATCGGTTCAGCTCGAACGGCTGGAAATTCGGTTTTACCAGGGCGATGAACCCTTTACCGCTTACATCCGCAACCTGGGCGAGGAGGAAACCATGGCTCAGGTCGCCCGCATTGCGCAGGAAAACGAGTTTTCATTTTCGGGCGTAATCTCAACCAACATTACCCTCCCCTCTCAAAAGCTGTCCAGCCTGGAGGCCCAAAGCGGGGTCTACTGCGTCGACGCGTCGGCTGACAACTATCTTGAGGATCGAAGCGCCACCGAGCCACAGCGCAGGGAAACCTTCCGCAAATCCCTGGCCTGGGAGCTGGGCAACTAAACCATCACATCCATCCTCGTTTCATATCGATACAGCCCGGTAGGATGACCATACCGGGCTTTCTTTTTGCGCAGGAATCTGGCCGGAACGTAAATTTTCTCATTTTCTCTTGCTTTTAAACCAAATTTTGCATATAATCTAAAAGTACGCGACTAAACGTATGAGTATGACGTCGAAAGGAGCTTCCCTATGAACTATTCCCATGAAGTGGAACAAATGTGTACTGTCGCGAAGGGTCCGCATCACGGGCCGGCCCCCATTCCCGAAGAAGGCAAGTGGGTGCAGTCTTACCAGATCAGCGATATCTCCGGCCTGTCGCATGGCATCGGCTGGTGCGCTCCCCAGCAGGGCGCCTGCAAGATCACCCTCAATGTCAAAAACGGCATTGTCGAGGAGGCGCTGGTTGAGACCATCGGCTGCTCGGGCATGACCCATTCGGCCGCCATGGCCGCGGAGATTCTGCCGGGCAAGACCCTGCTCGAATGCCTCAACACCGACCTGGTATGCGATGCGATCAACGTCGCCATGCGCGAGATTTTCAAGCAGCTTGCATACGGCCGCAGCCAGTCGGCCTTCTCGGAGGACGGCCTGCCGGTCGGCGCCGGGCTTGAGGATCTTGGCAAGGGGCTCCGTTCCCAGGTCGGCACCATGTTCTCGACCAAGATCAAGGGCGTGCGCTACATGGAGATGGCCGAGGGCTATATCACCAAGATGGCGTTGGATGAAAACAGCGAGGTAATCGGTTATCAGTTTGTCCGCGTGGGAAAGATGCTCGAGGATATCCGCCATGGCGTTTCCCCCGACGAGGCTTATACCAAGAACACCGGAACGTATGGACGTTTTGACAACGCGGCGAAATATATCGACCCGCGTGAAGAATAAGAAAGGGGGCATCTCGATCATGGCAAACGACGTGAAATTCGAAGGCAAGGAAAGAAGAATGGCCAAAATCAGCGCCTGTCTCGCCGACAACGGCATTGACAGCCTGGAGGCCGCCCGTGATCTGTGCCTGTCCAAAGGCATCGATGTGGACGCAATCGTGCGGGGCGTGCAGCCCATCGCGTTTGAAAATGCCGTGTGGGCCTACACCCTCGGTGTCGCCCTGGCGCTCAAAAAGGGCGTCAAAACCGCCGCGCAGGCCGCCGCCACCATCGGCGAGGGCTTGCAGGCATTCTGCATCCCCGGCTCGGTGGCCGAGCAGAGGAACGTCGGCCTCGGCCACGGCAACCTCGGCGCTATGCTGCTGGAGGATGAGACCAAGTGCTTCTGCTTCCTCGCCGGGCACGAATCCTTTGCTGCGGCGGAGGGGGCTATCGGCATTGCCCGTACCGCCAACAAGGTGCGCAAGGAGCCTCTCCGAGTCATCCTCAACGGTCTGGGCAAGGACGCTGCTTATATCATCTCCCGCATCAACGGCTTCACTTACGTCAAGACCGATTACGACTTCTATACCGGCGAGCTCAAAATCGTCGAGGAGCGCGCTTTCTCCGACGGCGAAAAGGCCAAGGTACGCTGCTATGGCGCCAACGACGTGCTCGAGGGCGTCGCGGTGATGAAGCAGGAAGGGGTCGACGTCTCCATTACCGGCAACTCGACCAATCCCACCCGTTTCCAGCATCTGGTCGCCGGCACGTATAAAAAATGGGCGATTGAGAATGGGAAGAAGTATTTCTCGGTCGCATCGGGCGGCGGCACAGGCCGTACCCTGCACCCCGACAACATGGCGGCCGGCCCTGCTTCCTATGGCCTGACCGACTCGATGGGCCGCATGCATGGCGACGCTCAGTTCGCCGGCTCTTCGTCGGTTCCGGCCCACGTTGAAATGATGGGCCTGATCGGCATGGGCAACAACCCGATGGTCGGCGCTACCGTCGCTTGCGCTGTTGCGGTTGAGGAAGCCCTGAATAAGTAACCTCAAACCCGCATGAATACTGGATTTATTCCGAAAAAGAGCTGCCTACTTGGTGGCTCTTTTTTTGCTTTCAAAACTCGTGTTGTGGGGTAAAATTTCCTGGTTTGTACCCCTTTTGTACCCCAAATTTTTATCTGGGGTACAATTCTGTACCCCAACCTGAGAAATATGATCTCTTGAACCCGCATAAATACTGGATTTTTCGCTCTTTTCGCAGGGTAAAACGGATTCAAAATTCGGGGTAAAAACAGCTGTTTCTGTACCCTTTTCGGGTAAATTTGGGGTACAGGAACTATCAATAGGAATCTGATTCAAGATTTCAACTGTCCGATTCTGCATCTTCTGTGTAAGGTGAGTATAGATCTGTAAGGTTACTTGAATGTTTTTGTGCCCGAGTCGATGCTGAACGTCTTTTATTTCCGCTCCGTTTTCCAGAAGCATTGTAGTATGTGTGTGCCGCAATGAGTGAAAGTCGAAACTTTTATATCCCATATCATAGTGAATCACACGGCTGCAATGCTGCATAGCACGAGGCTGAATATACGTTCCATTCTCACGGACATTGATAAGTCTGATCTCCTTGCTTGTATCATCTCCTTGTGTAACGATCTGGTGTTCTTCGTTTTCGTATAAGTGCGTGTAATACTCATCGTAGTATAATCGGGCTCGATCCTGTTGTACCTTTGCTTTCCAAAGCGTTTCAACCATGAAATCATCCAACTTGATATCTCGAAATGAATCGTATTTGGGATTGCAAAATGTCCAAAAGCCATCTATGTCCTGTACCTGTTTGTTGATCCGCAGGATGTGATTTTCAAAATCCACATCATCCCAGGTAACGGCAAAGGCTTCTCCCAGTCTGAGTCCACAACGATATGCCAGTAGCAGTGGTATATGGCAGGAATGACCATAAGGAAATCTCGTTATGATCTGATTCCAGCGTTCTGGGGGTACCACCTCTCTGACTTTTTTGCGAGTAGGCGTTTCAGGTATCGCCCGCTTGGATGGAAGTTTAACCATCAATGCGGGATTTGTCTGAATAAATCCAAGCGGCTCGATTGCATAGGTAAGGCAGCCGGATAGGATACTCTTTAGGACAATCAGCGAATTTCGACTGTAACCTGCGTTGAATTTATCATTGAGGAATGATTGTATTACTGCTGGTGACAATGACTTCAGCTTGTAATGACCCAAAGCCGGTCGAATGTGATTTTTGATGCGTTTTTGATACCCTCTGCACGTGTCCTCCTTCAAATTGATTTGGCAGTATTCTTTCATCCAAAAATCGAGATAGTCGGAAAAACTGATTTCTGAAGGAACAAAGGCCAAGCCGCTATTGTTATACTCAGCCAAAGATTTGGTGCCAGCCTGCATGGCCTCTTTTTTAGTCGCAAATCCTCCTTTCATAAATCGTTTTCGTTTTCCGCCAATCTTTGCACCTTCAAAACGATACTGCCAATAGTTTCCTCGTTTCATACAGGTGACTTGTGCCACTTTTTTGACCTCCTTTGTTTATTTTTGTGTGGGAAGTTCTTTGATGGCAGTCAAATCGGTCATATCCTTACCTTCTGACTCTGCAAGGAACTTTTCCAGTGCTTCTGCTCTGACTTTATAACAGCCAAGCTTCATAGCTGGTAAAAAACCTCGACGTATCAACTCATACACATAGTTTGTATTTGAGTGCATAATCCCGGCAACTTCTTTGACCGTATAAAGCATTTTTTCCATGAGATCACCTCCCTCCTTAAATTTTATATAGGATCAAAAAGTTGTCAAATTTCGTTTTTGCATTTTTTGACCTACTATATCTAATGCGGTGCTTCCGTTTTGTTTGAAAATTATGAATCGTTTTTCGAAGAGGCTTTTTTTGCTCCTTATTTTGTTGCGCATGGCTTTCAAAACGGCAAGCGTCTTCTGGTCGTTTGGAAACAGGAAACGAAGCAACGCCATTGCAAGAGCAACCGTTAAAATCTTTTTCGGCAATATCGGCAGCCACAGAAACGCCAAGCTTCCGGCGGGTAGAGCGACGACCGCCCACATTGTGGCTACAATGTGGGGAAAGAGAAAGAATCGGACCAGACATCTGAGTCATAGGGATATGTGCCAATCTTCCATCATGACCTAAAAAAGAGCGCCCTCCGCATGGACGACTTTGGCCCGTCCGGGATGCGCTCTCGCATGATTCAAGGTCTGAAATTGTTGTCAGCAGCAAACTTGTTTAGCAGTATGTGGAACAATTGATATCAACGAAAGGCCAGATTTTGAGCCGACCATCCTCTATCTGTACCGGCAATGCAACGGACGTACAAAGCGAAAGAAGGAGCGGGCGCTGAACCTATCTGCTCTACCGCACAAAATGCGTTGATCCGATGTATGAAAATTACAGACTGTTATTGGGGCGTATCGGTTCTGTTTCAGACGCGGCTTTGCTCTAGATCGTCTTTACTCCGAATACAAAATAGATAATATGACATACCCAGACAACGGCGAGGATGACGCTGGGCACGATTACGCCGGCCCGCATCATCATGAAAAAGCCGATTCCCATCACCAGCGTCACCGGGATGATGATGCTCAACTTTGTTTGCACCGTCATCCCCTTTTTCTTCACAAAGGATTCCAGGTGCTTTTTGTAAAGCTTGGTACTCACAAACCAGTCGTGGAGCTTCTGGGAGGAGTTGGCAAAACAGAACACCGTCGCCAGAAAAAAGGGCACGGTGGGCAGGATGGGAATCGCCACCCCAATACAGCCCAGCCCCAGACAAATTAATCCCAAAATCAAAAATATCAACCGTTTTATTTTCATCGATGTACCTCTTTCTTTAACTCATTCTCCCATGCTCGACGCAATAGACGGTATCCGCAATCCGCATGGTGGACTGGCGATGGGAAACCAGCACCACCGTCTTGCCCTCGCGTTCCTCGTGGAGGGATTTTAAGATGACGGCTTCGTTTAAGCTGTCCAGGTTACTGGTCGGTTCGTCCAGCAGCAGGAAGGGCGCGTCGTGCAGGAAGGCCCTCGCCAGCCCCAGCCGCTGCCGCTCCCCGCCGGATAAGGTGTCTCCCAGCTCGCCCACCGGGGTGTCGTATCCCTTTGGAAGCGTCATAATGAACTCATGCACCGACGCTTTTTGGCAAGCGGTCTCGATCTCTTCGTCGGTGGCGTCCAATTGGGCAATCCGCAGGTTGTTTTTGATGCTGTCGTGGAACAGATGGGTTTCCTGAGTAACGAAGCTCTCCATTTCCCGCAGATTCTTCGTATTGATGTCCGCAACTCTTGTGTCGGAAAGCGTTACGCTGCCTTTCTGCACGTCCCAGAACCGCATCAGCAGCTTGAGCAGAGTGGACTTCCCGCTGCCGCTGCGCCCCACAATACCCACGATACTGTGTTCCGGTATCTCCACCGACACATCGGAAAGGATGGTTTCCTTCCCGTAAGAAAAGGTGACCTGCTCCGCCGCAGCGCCGGCGAAAGCGATTTCCGGCCGGCCGGTGACTTCCTCCACCACTGGGGTTTCGTCCAAAATATCCAGCACCCGGTTGCCCGCTGCAAAGGTATTTTGTAGGGTGCTGCCCAGATTCGCCAAGGCGATTACCGGCCCAAAGGAGGAGAACAGGGCGATGGTGGGAATTAACACTCCCTCAAAGCCCACCGCTCCGCTTTGGCAGAGCAGGGCGGAAACAAACAGCATCACAAGGTCAAAGGCCAGCACTGCGGTATTCGTCACCGCCGAATTGCGGCCGGAGGTGCGTTTCATGCGTTCCTCGTCTTTGGCAAGGTAGTCGGTTTTCTCATTCATCTGTGCCAGCCGCTTTTTACCCTGCCCGTATTGCAGGGTTTCGGAAAGGCCCCGCAGGCTGTCCAGCACAAAGCCGGAAAGCTCCCCGGATTTGGTGCGCAAGCGTAATGCGTCGTCCCCGCTGAGTTTGGATGTCACCAGAGGAATGACAATCCCCACTACCAGGTATGCCACCAGCGCGATGAGGCCCAATAGCCAGTGATAGGAGCCGAGAAATAGGCACATCACAATGGTGAACAGCAGGGCAATCGCCGCCGGGGAAATGGTATGGGCGTAGAAGACCTCCAGCAGCTCGATGTCGGAGGTGATGACCGCAATCAAGTCTCCCCTGTCCCTCCCCTCCAGCTTGGCGGGGCAAAGCCGCCGCAGCGCACGGAATACCTTATCCCGGATCAGCGCCAGCAGCTTGAAGGCGATGAAGTGGTTGCAGGCCTGTTCCGCATAACGCAGGAGGCCCCGTACGATGGCAAAGACCACCACGCAGGCAAACAGGGCGGTGAGGGTGAAGGGCGTATCGAACCGCAGTGACTCCAGCACCGCGTAGCCGCCGAATATAGTGATAAAGGCGGCGCATAGATGACCGATGAGGCCCATAAGGATGGCGAGGAGCATATACCCGGCCAGGGGCTTTACCAACCCGATGAGACGAGCCATGACTTGGAATCCGCTTCGTCTTTTCACCTTGCGTCGCCCTCCTTTCCGTAGTTTTCCAGAGCCTGCTGGGCGTTCCACAGTCTTTCATACAGCCCATGATGTTGCAGCAATTCTTCATGGCCGCCCTTTTCCACGACGCTACCCTTTTCCAGCACATAGATGTTGTCGGACTGCACCACATTCGCCAGCCGGTGGGAGATGAGGATCACCGTCTTGACCTTTGCCAGCTTGTGGATTTGAGCCATGATGTCGTTTTCGCTCTCCGCGTCAATATTGGATGTGGCCTCGTCAAAGATGTATACCGGGCTGTCGTGTAAGAGCGCCCTTGCCAGCGCCAGCCGTTGACATTGCCCGCCCGAAAGGTTCCCCGCCCTTTCGAGCAGCGGGGTATCTAAGCCCTGCTCCGACGTCAGGAACCCTGCCAGATTGACCTGCTCCAGTACTGCCCATAGCTCTTCATCCGTCGCCGTGGGGTTACCCATCATCAGGTTATCCCGCACCGTGCCTTTGAACAGATAGCTTTGGTGGCAGACGTAGGTGATATTGCGCAGAATGGAAATTTCATTGACATCCTTCAGCCCCACGCCGCCAATGGTGACTGAACCGGTATAGCCCTTGTTCCGCCCCATCAGAATAGAAGCCACAGTCGATTTTCCGCAGCCACTCTCGCCGACTAGGGCGGTAAAACTGCCCTGGGGAAATTTCAGATTCACGTCATGGAGAATTTCCCGATTCGGTTCATAGGAAAAACACAGGCCGGAGCAGGCGATGTCGTGTCGCAGGGGGAAGCTCTCGGAAACCGACTGCTTGTGTTCCGGGAGATCCAGCAGGCGGAAGATTTTGTCGCTGGCGGCCATGCCGTTCATGGCGATATGAAAAAAGCTGCCGAGCTGCCGCATGGGGAGGAAAAAGTCCGCCGCCAGCAGGATAATCAGCAAACAGCCGGCCAGCGAGACATGGTTATTCGCATACTGCGTCACCGCCATGATGACCCCCAGCGCCGCCCCGCCGTAGGCGATGAGATCCATGATGGTGATGGAATTGAGTTGCATGGTGAGCACCTTCATGGTGATTTTGCGGAATTTCTCAGCTTCCACGTTCATCTCTTTATTCTTAAACTTGTCCGCCTGATAGATTTTCAGGGTGGTCAGCCCCTGCAAATTTTCGAGGAAGGTATCGCCCAGCGCCGTGTACTGCCCCCAGTATTTTGAGAGCAGCTTTTTCGCCCAGGTCTGCACCGCCGCAATCGCCACGGGAATCAGCGGCACGCAGACCAGCAGCACTATGGCCGCCGGGGTATTGATAAAGCAGAGCACCACAAACAGGGTAAGCGGCGCCAGCATGGCATAGAAAAACTGAGGCAGATAGGCCCCAAAGTAGGTTTCCAGCTGGTCGACGCCCTCCACCGCCACCTGCACCACCTCTGAGGTTTTTACCTGCTCGTTGTAGGAGGCGCCCAGCCGCAGCAGCTTCTCATAAATTTGCTCCCGCAGGGTTTTCTTAACCGCCTTGGTGGAAAGGTAGCTCATTCTGGAGGCCCCCGTGGTGCAGAAAAACCGGATGAGGAGTGCCACAAGCGTCACAGCTGCCGTCGTCCACAGGGTAGAGGGATCGGCGTTGCCGTAGTAAAGCCCGGCAAACAGGTTTGTGATACGGAACATCATGGCAATGTTCGCCGCCAGGGAGCACCACTGCAAAATGACGTTCCCGGCGATGTATTTTTTGCTCTCGGCCACGGTGCCGATCAGCCTCTTGTTAATCATCACGGCTTCGTCCCCCCTTTATGATTTTTCTCATCGCTGCTTTTACGCCGGAGCACAAGGCCACGATGGCTGCTACCAATACCATGGATGCCAAACCGTAGAAAAAGAACTGCATCGCATTATTCATGGTCTCCCGCCTTCTTTCTTTTCGCCAATTCCTTAAGGGCTTCATAGCTTTCCGGGCTGACGGCGTGCTCCATCAGACAGGCGTCGGCCGCCGCTGTTTTCCCGTCCACGCCCAGGTCTTCCAGAAGGGACTGGAAAGTCTGGTGCCGTTCATAGGTGGCCTGGGCAACCTTCTTTCCCAGACCGGTCAAGTGAATCTCGTGCCCCTCGTCCAGAAACAGATAGCCCTCCTGTTCCAACGCCCTGAGAGATACGGAAACCGTCGGCCTGGACACGCCAAGCTGAGCGGCGATATCCACGCCGCGAACGCGGCCATTCTGCTTTTGCAGAAGATAAATGGTTTTCAGGTAGTCCTCGACGGTTTTTTGTTGTTTCATGCGGCTTTCTGCCTCCTTTCTATCTGCTTGTGGAGGACGCGCGCCGAAGAACGCCCCATTCTATACCGGAATGACAAACGGCTTGCCGTCCACGCTCTGGATATTCAGTTCCACATCGTAGACCTCCCGTACCAGCTCGCTTGTAATGATCTCTTCTGGAAGGCCGTGAGCAATGATCTTTGCGTCCTTCATGGCGACGATCTCGTCGCTGTAGTAGAGGGACTGGTTGATGTCGTGGAGCACCATGACAATGGTGATGGCGTATTCCCGGTTGAGCTGACGGATGAGCTTCAAAATCTGTAGCTGGTAGCGGATATCCAGGTAGGTGGTGGGTTCGTCCAAAAACAGCACCCTGGTATCCTGGGCCAGCGCCATGGCGATCCATACCCGCTGTTTCTGGCCGCCGGACAGCTCGGACACCGGCTTATCCTTGTGCTTGTAGGTGTGGGTGATCTCCAGTGCCCAGCGGATTTTCTCCTCGTCCTCTTTCGGATCGGGGGAAAGCCCCATGGTGTGGTAGGGTGTTCTTCCGTATCCCACCAGTTTCTCTACGCTCAGATCCACCGGCGTGGTGTTGTACTGGTGGACGATGGAGACTTCCTTTGCAAAGTCTTTGAGCCGCATGCCGGCAACATTGCTCTCCCGCAGGAAAATTTCACCTTCGTCCGGACGGAGGTTTTTGGTCATTAAATTGAACAGTGTGCTCTTTCCGCAGCCGTTGGCCCCGATGAGGGTCGTGATTTTTCCCTTGTGAAGCTCCAAGTCCAGATTCTTCAGCACCTGCTGTTTGCCGTAGGCAAAGGAGAGGTTCTTGACGGTAAAAACATTACTGGCCATAGCTTTGTCTCGACCTCCTTAAGAGCAGGATAAAGAAGGGGCCGCCCACCACCGACATGATGACGGAGGCGCTGATCTCATAAGGCGCGGCGATGGTGCGCCCCACCGTGTCCGCCAGCAGCAGAGTGAACGCTCCCAGCAGGATGGAATAGGGCACCAGCACTTTGTGATTGCTCCCCACCAGCAGCCTTGCAATATGCGGGACGATCAGCCCCAAAAAGCTGATGGGGCCGATGACCGCCGTACTGATGGAAGCCAGCAGCACCGCAATGGTCGAAATGATGATGCGGCTGCGGGTGACGTTCACGCCCAGGCTCCTCGCCGTCTTGTCCTCCAGCGCCAGCAGGTTGCATTGTCCCAGCACAAAGATGGAGGCGATCAGGCCGATGACGACATACAAAAGCAGCGTCTGGAAATCGTCCCAGGTCTTCATCGTAATGTTGGCGTTGACGATGCTGGCCGCCCCCGTATAAGTGCTGCCCGTGCCGGAGTTGAAGGCGCTCATGAGCCCTGTAAACATAGCGTTGACCGCCACGCCGACGAGGATAATGCGCAGAGGCGAAAGCCCGCCCTTCCACGAAAGGGAGTACACCAGCAGGAAGGCGATCATCCCGCCCAAAAATGCAAACAGGGGCGTGAAAAAGTAGAGTGTCGGCACAAAGGCGGTAATGAGCACCGCCGTCAGGCTCGCGCCGGAGCTGATGCCGATGATACCAGGGTCGGCCAGCGGGTTTTTCATCACGGCCTGCAACAGCACGCCGGAAACAGCGATGGCCGCCCCGCCGAAAATGGCAATGAAGATGCGGGGAAAGCGCAAGTCGTAAATGGTCGCCACGTTCTCGTTGTATTCAATAAAGAGTCCTTTGAACAGTTCCAAGGGTGTTACCTTCAAGCTGCCGGTGTTGACGGCAACCAGGAAAAGCGCCAGCAGCCCCAGAGCAGTGATCACAAAGGAGAGGATTTTCTTTTGGTTGCTTACCATAGGCAGTTCTCCTTTTGAGGGAAGCGGCCAGAATTCTCCTGACTGGAAAAAGACCGGCCACTTTTTTTATTTGTTCGTGGATTCCTCGCCATAGAGCATGGGCTGAAGCTGCTCCAGCGCCTCCTCATAGTTGAAATTAGCGCTCATGTTGAAGAGGGAGGAATCCAGGTCATAAACCCGCCCCTCTTTCACCGCCGTAAAGTGCTGCCAGATGTCGTTGGTGGCAAACTCCTCGGCAAACATCTCCCGCGCCTGATCGGGCAGACCATGGGCGGCCCGGACAATCACGTCCGCGTCTTTGAGCTTCATATCCTCGGTGTTGGCAAACAGGAATTCCTGCCCGCCCCCGTCTCCGTAGACGTTGGCGCCGCCCGCCAGCTTGACCAGGCTGCCCACATAGCTGTTGTCGGTCGCCACGATGTAGGAGCCGGGCAGCCCCATGAGCACCAGCACCGTGGGGGGTTCCTTGCCCTCGTTTTTGCCGCGGTATTTCTCCATAAAGGCGTTGTATTCGTCCACCAGCGCCTGCGCTTCCTCCTCCCGGTCAAACTTCTTGCCCAGGTCGGCGATGGAAGCGTACATTCCCTCCACACTGCGCAGGTTCAAAAACAAGGAGCCAATGCCGGTAGCGGCATATTTGGGCTGTAGGTCGTTCTGTAAGGTGTTGGGAGATAGCACATAGTCCGGGTTCAGGGATTTTATCATCTCCAGATCCGGGTTCATGGGCATTCCCACCGTGGGCAGGTCGGCGTACTGCTCGGGCAGCTCGCTGCTGGTTTCACACACGCCCACCAGATCCAAATTCAATTTATCGCAGATATCCGCTACAGCGGACGAAGTGGCAATCAGGCGGAGGGAATTTTCGTCCGCCGTACTGCCGGCATTTTCCGGATGCTGGTTGACACAGCCCACCACAGACAGCGCCAACACGCCGGTTAAAGCAAGAGAGATAAGCTTTCTAGGTTGCATCGGACATCAGCCTCGTTTCTTTCTGCGGAAGAAGCCCAAGTACCACACGCATCCGCCCGCAACGGCTATGACGATGATCCCGCCGATGACCCACCAGATCACCGGATTGCCGGTACTGCCGCCGTTATCCCGTGTTTGGGTGGAAGGATCGCTCACCGCATTGCCGTAAGCGTCGAATTCCGCCAGGCCGGCCACCGTTTCTTCCTCTTCAACGCAAGAGGTGCTGGCGGTGGGGCCGGAAGAAGTTGCGTGTGCGGAGGAAGGCGCGTCCGAAGCCGGAGTTTCGCTGGACGGCGTTTGGCCGCCGGACGTATCGGTAGCAGGCGTCTGGGCGGCAGGCGTCTGGGTGGAGGGTGCCTGGGTGGCAGATGTCTGGGTTGCGGGCGCCTGGGTAGCAGGCGTACTGATTGTGGACTGCTCCGGCTGCGTATCGGGTTCCTGCGCGGGTTCCTCCACCTTTACGCTGGTGACAAAATCACCCGAACCGGATTTCAGATCGCCAACCGTTATGTAAAAGACGACGTCCCGCCCCATGGGGATGACATACATATTGCAGCGGATAATGGCGCTTTCGCTGGGCACCTGCATCCGGAAATCGGTGGTATTGTTGGTGAAGTCCTCCTGCATAACCGTAGCGGAAACCGATGAAAAATCCCCGTTTCGGCTTCCGTCCACCTGAAACTGCGGATCCTGAATGTTATCCATAAGGTTGAGTCGCACGGTAACATAGGCATTGCCCTGCGAATCCACTTCAACCAGAGCGGCCTTGTTCAGGGCGCTGTCGGTCATCGACTGGCCGAGGACATAGGAACCCTCGCCGCCGGAATCCTCAATGATCCCGGTGGTTGGATGCTTATAGTGGGAGGTTGCGGTTGCGGTATAGATGCCGTTAGATGCTGCTAACACCGGTATGGAAGCAATGCCCGCCACAAGGGCGAGCATTACCACCATACTGCATATTGCCCTTTTCCGCTTTAATGCAGTATTTGTCATAT
>CBCTCU010000057.1:0-12660 GCA_965145485.1 uncultured Eubacteriales bacterium
GCGCCGGTGGTTGGATGCGCCGGTGGTTGGATGCGCCGGTGGTTGGATGCGCCGGTGGTTGGATGCGCCGGCGGTTGGATGCGCCGGCGGGTCGGTGTGCCGGCGGATTTACTCCAGTTCCAGCGAGCCGGTATAGAGCTGATAATAGGTCCCCTTGCGGGCGATAAGCTCCTCGTGGGTGCCGCGCTCGATGATGCGGCCGTGATCCAGCACCATAATGGCGTCGGAGTTTCGCACCGTGCTCAGGCGGTGGGCGATGACAAAGACCGTCCGTCCGGTCATGAGCGCGTCCATGCCCTGTTGCACAATGGCCTCGGTACGGGTGTCGATCGAGCTGGTGGCTTCGTCGAGGATCATCACCGGCGGATCGGCCACGGCGGCGCGGGCAATGGCCAAAAGTTGGCGCTGGCCCTGCGACAGGCTGGCCCCGTTGCCTGACAGGGGGGTATCGTAGCCCTGCGGGAGGCGGGTGATAAAGTCGTGCGCTCCCGCCAGCTCGGCGGCCGCCATGCATTCCTCATCGCTGGCATCCAGCCGGCCATACCGGATGTTGTCCATGACGGTGCCGGTGAACAAATTGGTATCCTGCAATACAATGCCCAGGCTGCGGCGCAGGTCGGCCTTTTTGATCTTGTTGATATTGATGCCGTCGTACCGGATTTTACCGTCCGCGATGTCGTAAAAGCGGTTGATCAGATTGGTAATGGTGGTTTTGCCTGCGCCGGTCGAGCCGACAAAGGCAACCTTTTGCCCGGGCTTGGCGTAAAGGGTAACGTCGTGCAACACAACCTTGCCAGGCTCATAGGCAAAGTCCACGTTGAACATGCGTACGTCTCCTGCCAGCCTGGTATAGGTGGTGGTGCCGTCGCTGTGAGGATGCTTCCACGCCCAGACATTGGTGCGCTCCTCGCATTCCTCCAGGCTGCCGTCCGCCTTCTGCCGCGCATTGACCAGGGTGACGTAGCCGTTATCCTCCTCCGGCTTCTCATCGATGAGGGAGAAGATTCGATCGGCGCCCGCAAGGCCCATGATGACGGCGTTGAGCTGGTTGGATACCTGGCTGACGTTGCCGGTAAACTGCTTGGTCATATTCAGGAAGGGCACCACGATGCTGATGCCAAAGCCAAGGCCGGAAATGCTCACATTCGGCGCGCCGCCGAGCAGCAGCAGGCCGCCGACAATCGCGACGACCACGTAGAGCACGTTGCCGATATTGAGCAGAACGGGCATGAGCATATTGGCGTAGCGGTTGGCCTTTTCGGAGTCGGAAAAGAGGGCGTCGTTGATCTCATCGAAGCCCTGCTGCGCCTCCTTCTCATGGCAGAAGACCTTGATGACCTTCTGGCCGTTCATCATCTCTTCAATAAATCCCTCGGTGCGTCCCAGCGCCTGCTGCTGGCGCAGGAAATAACGCGCCGACCGGCCGCCGACCCGTTTGACCACCAGGAACATGAAAACCACGCCCACAAGGACCACCAGGGTGAGCCACAGGCTGTAATAGAGCATGATAAAGAGCACCGTGAGCACGGTAACGGCCGATATGATCAGCTGAGGGAAGCTCTGGGCTATCATCTGGCGGAGGGTATCGATATCGTTGGTATAATAGCTCATCACGTCGCCGTGGTTGTGGCTGTCGAAATACTTGATGGGAAGATCCTGCATGCCGTTGAACATTTTTTCACGCAATTTGGCCAGGGAACCCTGCGTGATGATGGCCATCAGCTGGTTGAAAACCAGGCCGGCGACCAGGCTCAGGCCGTAGAATACCGCCAACAGCGCCACAAGGCCCAAAATATCGCCCGAGACGCTAGACCAGTCGCCAGTCTGCCAGCTTTTTTCCACTGCAGCAATGACGTTTTGCAAAAACACCGACGGAACGGAGCTGATGATGGCGTTAAAGAGGATACACACCAGCGTCAAGGGGAGCATGACCGGATAAAAGCTGAACAGGGTGCGGATAAGTCTCCACAGTACCCCCTTGCGGGCGCTGCCTTTGATTGCTTTATTCCTGCTCATCGTTGTCACCTGCCTTATTCTGCGAGGTGAACACCTCGCGGTAAATCTCGTTGGACTGCAAAAGCTCCTCATGGGTGCCCACGGCGTCGATGGCGCCGCCGTCCATCACGACAATGCGGTCGGCGTCCTGCACCGAGGCGACCCGCTGCGCGATGATGAGCTTGGTTGTCTCGGGGATGTACTGGCGGAAGGCCTGGCGGATCAGCGCGTCGGTACGGGTGTCGACCGCGCTGGTGGAGTCGTCCAAAATGAGGATTTTGGGCTTTTTGAGCAGGGCGCGGGCGATGCAAAGGCGCTGCTTCTGGCCGCCGGATACGTTGGTGCCCCCCTGCTCAATGTAGGTATCGTAGCCGTTGGGGAACTGACGGATGAATTCATCGGCCTGGGCAAGGCGGCACGCCTCCTCCAGTTCCTCATCGGTCGCGTTGGGATTGCCCCAGCGCAGGTTTTCCTTGATGGTGCCCGAAAACAGCTCGTTTTTCTGCAGCACGACCGCAACCTGGTTGCGCAACGCCTCGAGGTCGTAGTCGCGCACATCCACCCCGCCGACCTTGACGACCCCCTCGGTGGCGTCGTACAGGCGGGGGATGAGCTGGATCAGGCTGGTCTTGGACGAGCCGGTTCCCCCGATGATGCCGATAATCTCGCCCGAGCGGATGTGCAGGTTGATATTGGACAACGCCGTGCGTTCGGCGTTTTTGGAATATTTGAAGCTGACCCCCTCGAAATCAATCGAGCCGTCCTTGACCTGCTCGACGGGGTCGGGCGGGCTTTGCAGCGCGCTCTCCTCGCTGAGGACCTCGACGATACGCTGGGCCGATTCGGTCGCCATGGTGATCATGACAAAGACCATCGAGAGCATCATCAGGCTCATGAGGATCTGGAAGCTGTAGGTCAGCAGGGAGGACATCTGCCCCACGTCGAGCTCCAGCCCGCGGGTGGTGATGACGAGATAGGAGCCAAAGGAGAGCACAAACACCATCACCGCGTAAATGCACAGCTGCATCAGGGGATTGTTCAGCGCGAGGATGCGCTCGGCCTTGGTGAAGTCGGCCTGGACGTTTTCGGCGGCGGCGTTGAATTTCTGCTTTTCATACTCCTCGCGCACATAGGATTTGACCACCCGCATGCCGCGGATGTTTTCCTGCACCGAATTGTTCAGCGCGTCGTACTTTTTGAATACCCGGCGGAAAAGCGGCATGGTCTTGCGGATGACCAGAATCAGCCCGACGCCGAGCACCGGGATGGTAAACAGGAAGATGAACGCCATTTTGCCCCCCATGACCACGCCCATGACAAAGGAGAAAATGAGCATCAGAGGGCAGCGGATGGCCGTGCGCACGATCATCATATAGGCCATCTGCACGTTGGTCACGTCGGTGGTCAGGCGGGTGACCAGGCTGGAGACCGAGAACTTGTCAATGTTTTCAAAGGAATAACCCTGTATTTTATAGAACATGTCCTTGCGCAGATTCCGCGCGAAGCCGCAGCTCGCGGTCGAGCAAAAGGAACCGGCCAGCGCGCCGAAGGTCAGCGACAGCGCCGCCATTACCAGCAGGGCGATGCCGTAGCGGACCAGCTCGCCCATGGAGCAGCCGTTTTTGATGTCGTTGACCAGATTTGCCGTGACAAAGGGGATAATGCATTCCATTATAACCTCGCCCGTCACCAGTATGGGCGTGAGGATCGATGGCTTTTTGTATTCCCTTATGCTTTTCGCCAATACTTTGATCATGGAACCCTTCCTCTCTATGGCCTCAAAGCAGGCCTTTTTGTTATGGTGCTAACAAAGTCATACCGTGTAACTTCAAAGGGCGGCGTTTGCCCTGCGTGCGCCCGATAGTCTGCAAACAGGCTGCGGTTTGCTTTTAGCACAGCTTTGGCAGCCGGTACTGTGCACGCGCGGTCATGCGTCGAGGTTGGCCGACATTTTGGTGACCGTCTCATAAAACAGCTCAAGCTGCCCGCTGGAAATGCCCTGCGTCATGAGCTGCTCGATTTCACGCACGCTGGTGCGCACCTCGCTTTCCAACTCCACCGCCTTGCGGGTGGGGACCAGGCTTTTGAGACGGCCGTCGCTCTCGACGCTTTCGCGTACGATGATGCCGTTTTTCTCCAGTAGCTGCAATATCCCGGTAGCGGTCGAGCGGCTGAGGCCAAAGGCCTCCTCTACGTCCTTTTGAAACACCGGGCCATCCTCATAATGCGCCAGTATGTAATGCATAATCCGGCTTTGCACCCCGGTGATCCCCAAATCGGCCAGGGTAGCGTTCAGGCGCTTTTTGACCTTATGCGACAGCAGGTTAATCCATGCACCACAGTCGCGCTCCATTCCCAACCCACCTTTTGTTAGCATGCGAACTATTGTAAGACAAAAAAACGGGTTTGTCAATACCAGGAGAACAAAATGGGCAATGTCTCCAAAAGGCCGCCCACATCAGCGCCCCCTTTTTGTTTTTGCGGCGGAATGGGCTTGTGGTTATGTTAACTTTACTTTTCAAAACCGTCAGAATATCCACTCGGCTTTTTCTTGTGATTGCTCGTTATGCGGGGAGCGCCGATGCCGGTTGGCTGGAGAAATGGCAAAGCCCCGCCTGTGTGATATAGCACACGATACTTGCACATTGACAAAATGAATAAAATAAATTATAATCAAGCTGGAATAATTAGGCTATATAGAAACAATTGGCGAAGGCTATTGCCTGGTTTCGTGATCCTCGTGGAATCCAAAAGCAAGAACGGTCGATGGTGGAAAGCGGATTTGAGTTTCGCTTTCCTGCCGATGCAAACCCTCAGACGAGATTGGCCAAGCGCCATGAGAAGGGAGCAGGGGATTTCTATGGACAAAGCGATTCGATTTGGGGCAGTGGCCTTGATTCTTATGTTGATCTTATGTGCCTGTGACACCGTTACGGTAGAGAAACATGTGTCGCTGGCAAACGGCGGTTTGTCAGCGACCGATGGCAATCAAATCTATTTTGTGCAAGCGGATGGGATTTACGTTGCCGGCATGGATATGGGCAACCCGGCCTTGCTGGTGGAGCAGTCCGATATTACACAGCTTGCCGTGAATGACGACTATATCGCCTATGCAGTTTATCAATACGATCCATCTCCGCCAGCACCCTCCTACGTTTATGATGTTTTCGTATTGCGCAAAAGGGATGGGTCGGTTGTACAGCGATATGTATGCCAGAGCTGTAACTCCTTGTATCTGGTGGATGCCCGACTCTATTTGGTTGGAAATATTGTCGAAAAAGTTAGGAAAGAAACCATCGAAAATGGGAGTGTCGGGCTGTATATCATGGATTTTGAGCAATCCGATCGCATTCAAACCATCCGGAAAAATGACTGCGTCCGTCTGCTGGACGATTCGCTGCTTTTGTTTGAGGATCAATATATTAGTTATAATGAAGCAGATCGTCTGTTGTTTGCCAAAGAGCGCAATCATAATACCGAAAGCCTGGGATATCGTTCTTATAACACCATCTCGGCCTTTACAAACGACGGGCTGTTGATGATCCCCAATACCCGTCTGATGGTGTTGACAGACGAAGAGCCTGGCAAAGTGCAGGAACTATTTTCCTTTACGGATGCTTTTGACTGTTTTCGAGTAACGGATTATACGTTTTTGCCGGAGAACAAGCTGTTGGTTTATACTCAATTTTATGACAGCGATTGTTATCATGATAGCGGCCCGCCATTGCATAAGCACCTGTTTGATCGGGTTTATATTCTGAATGAGCACCACCAACAGGAAAAGGTTTATACGACCTTTTCACAGCAGATTATTTTGCATGCGGATGAAAACCGGGTCGTCGTGCTGGACGGCCGCACGGTACGTTCGGTGGATTATGAGGCGGAAGAGCTTGAAACGCTGGGGCAGATTGCGCCTTACGGCAATGCGTTGCAGGTGGAAGTGTGTGGAAGCTATCTTTTGTTTTTCAGCGGCGGGGAGTTGATATCCAGTGTTTCCATCGCGTAGGGCGTTGCCGGGTTTCGTGAAAAAGTAAGGGTAACCGCGCAAGGGTCAGACGGCCGCGTCTTACTCAGGATGGTATGTTTCACCACGGGACGCAAGCTGGGGCCGGTTTGGATGGATACCTCATGGGAGGGTTGGTTTTGAAAGCGTTTCATCTTATATTTCGCGGCATTTCGTATGGGATAACGGGGTTGTTCTTTGTGTTGTTCTGGGTGAACCTGGTTATGAGAATTGGGTTCTCCCATATCATCCTGTTGCAGCCCGGGGCAATCCATGTTGTGCTCCTTTGCTTCCTTTTTTTGATTCAATGGATTGCTCTCGCTATTTATGACGATCTTGTTTTGCGTATCTTATCGTTGCTTACCATGATTCCCGCCTTGCTGCTGGTAAAACAAACATGGAACCCTGTGGTATTTAGCCAGGCGACAATATCGCTTATTTGTTTCATCCTGGCCACGGTGTACTTATTTATCTTTATTTTCCAAAGGAAAAAACCAGAGCATATCGTTCGTCAAAAGTGCATCCGTGCCGTTGCTGTTTTTGAAATCGTGCTTTTTTTCTGTCTTCTTTTTTTCGTCCAATTTGGCCTACCGCATGATTTTGAAAAGATTCATGTGAACCAGACGCTTGCCTCACCCAGCCAGGAGTATACTGCATATTTGTGCCAATACGAAGGGGGAACGTATTTTTCAGAAAAGGTTGTATACGTGTGTTGCAATGACAGCGTGGACTTGTTCACTTTTCGGCTCATCCCCACACCGACCGGCATATATTTTCCACAGGCGGATGAGGGCATAGATATGCATTGGCGAAACGATCGGACATTGGTGATCAACGATCAAGCATATTCGTTTTGATCCGGCTCTGCTTTCGGGCGGGATCATCGGTGCCGCCGCGCTCTAGCTAAAACTGGTTCGGGCTTGCATAGGCATTCTTTGCTACGTTTCCAAGGAGTGATGGAGAAATGCAAAAAACACATTCGATATTCCATATCGTTTGCCGCATGGTGATGGCAGCGCTTTTTCTGGGGGGGATTATCACCATATGCTCCTCGGGTTATTTTTGGATCAGGATCAAACCGGGATGGGGGAGTGTCATTGGCTGTTTCCTTCTCCTTGTGGGCGTGGAAATTGCCACGATATTTAGTAAAGATAAAATATTTCACATTCTTTCTGTCAGCATGTTTTTTGTATGGATTCTGGCGTGGATGGCCGTACTGGATCATTCCAGACCGCTATTCTCTGAGAAGGCCATGGCAATCATCATTTTACTGGTTTCCACCAGCCACCTGATTATCTGCATGATAAAAAACCGGGAAACGGTGCTGAGAGTGTTGACCGTCGTTCAATACCTTTTCATCCTTGGCATGGCCTTTATGATGTCTGTTGTTTTTTCGGACCAGGGGCTGGTGCGTATTGTGGAAGAAGAAATCCCATCGTATAGCGGCGAGTTGTCCATTCGGGTTCAAGAAGTTGATGATATATTTGATGACGATGAGACCTACGTATATGTGCATCCCAATTATGCAATCGATTTAGGGCTGATTTTGGTCGAGCCCATAGGAGACTTGGTCTATTTTACCAGCGCACCGCACCAGGTATCTACCGTGCAATGGGAGTCGGACGATCAAATCTCGATCAACGGGGATTTATATGATCGGATTGGAGATACCTATTTATTTGAATTGGCAAAAGAAAGCCCAAGTCTAGATCGTGACATGCCATGACGCACAACGGGAGGAATCCATTTTGAAATTTTCAATCATTTTTAGGACAAGAGACCCAGCGCGGTA
The DNA here is from genome assembly GCA_965145485.1 of uncultured Eubacteriales bacterium. Lineage (GTDB taxonomy): Bacteria > Bacillota > Clostridia > Oscillospirales > Acutalibacteraceae > CABQCM01. Next base: position 7,791 of record CBCTCU010000057.1, read on the forward strand.
AAGTTTGTGCTATAGCTTGCCCAGATCATCGCGGTTCTCAAAATTGGCAATGGTTTGAAGTGTTTAAATAGCGAGGAGGAAAGGTGATGAAAACGACAAAACAAGTTGTTATTTATTTTCTCCGCAGTATCGCTGTCGTTATACTCATTCTATCTACATTTCATTTTGTTAATATTTTTTTGCCTGGCGGGACTTATCTTGTTCAAATGAAATCAGGAAATGTGTACTTCATTGGCTGCTTACTCATCGTTGTTCTTTATGGACTTGTCATTTTATTTTGGAAAGATGATATATTCCAGCGCCTATCTGTCTGTACTTTTTTTGTGTGGATGTATTTATGGTGGATGGTCTTTGAGTCATCAACCGTTTCGGAGTGGCTCTCGTGCCTCATGATCGATATTATGGCAACAGCATATCTCATTGTTTTGCTGATTCATAATAAATCCATTGCGCTTCGATTGATTACCATTTTTCAATATGTTTTTATAGTAGGATTGGTTTCACTTTTTATGATTTTAGCCATTCAAGAACCGATTCGAAGTAATGTGAAAGAAATTCCATCACCAAGTGGAAAATACACAGCTCGAATAGAAGAAATCTACGAGGGCACAGAAAACTATAGCATTACAGTTGAAATATTTTCTGGTTCGTCCATTGACTGTGGTTTCATTGTACTGATACCGAGAGGTACTCAAATTTATTATAACAACCATGCGATAACATCTTTTGAATGGGAAAACGACAACGAGCTTTTTATCGACAATCAAAAATATGGTCGTGTCTTTGGAACAAACCAGTTTGAACCTTCTGCCGAAGATATGAAAATATTTAGTATGCAATGAGGTTGGTCAAATGGGTGGGCTGGATAATGCGGCCCAATCATCCCCTTTGCACTACAGCGATTTATGCTGTGATTACTATGGCTGGTAGTAACCACTTAGTATAATATTTTGAAAGGAAGAATGGTTATTCATGAAAAATGATATGAAATATATAAAGGATCAATATATAAGATATATTTTTTCAGCCGGAATTTTTTCATCTTCAATATCACTATGTGCTATGGTTGTTGGATTTTTCGCTATACGAGCAAAAATTTTTGCCTACAGCTATACGCCGCGAGTATATATTGCTTATATGCTTGTGATATTATTTTTATCAATAATATTAATAGTCGAAACAGTGAATAATTACAGGCGTTTTTTACGAGAGAAGAAATGCGAACCTCACCCAAAAAAGCAAGCCTTTTTGCTGATCTGGGAAAGCGTTTGCCTTTGTGTGAATATCGCTGTCTTTGTGTTCACTCTTTGTTCGTATTATTGATGCAGGCCAGGCTATCGGACGGAAGAAGCCAGAGTGAAACCCTATGGATCGTATAACAGATGTTACCGCTTATACTGGGGTTACAATGGACGGCAGATGGTGTGAGAGGATGGGCAAATTATGAAACGTCCAATGGATCCATATGATCGATTTGTTTTTTCGGCTGGCATCATTCCATCTACTGCTTCTGTTGGTGCTATGTTGATGACAGCTTATGGGATGCGTCAAAGGCTTTTTCCATATTCACATTCTCAAATTTTATATCTATCCTGTATGATTGTAACTGTTTTCGTCTGTTTTTGCATGATAGTGGCAACAGTATATAACTATAAACATTTATTAAAAGAAAAGAAATGCGAACCTCACCCAAAAAAGCAAGCCTTTTTGCTGATCTGGGAAAGCGTTTGTTGTTGTGTGAACATATTTCTCTTTATTTTCAGTCTGATTTAAATCGTCATTTATTTTTATAGTATAAAACAATGACAAGCATAGGGGATCCGGTTCATATGAGAAATAGTCAAGTGAATCATATTCATTATTTATCGGTACCGCTTCCTTATACACACCAAATCAATATGAGTTTTTTGGTGCGTGGAGGGCCAATCAACGAAAGTCGCTTGAATCAAGGCGTATCTCATTTAATAGAGCACTTATGCTTCAGACAACTAAACGGGTTGAGTCAAAAACAGATTTACGATCAATTTAATTCTTACGGGTGCATTTTTCGCGGCTGCACTTACTCCGATTTTTTACGTTTTGATATCACAGTGAGTAGACAGTTCCTTTGCCAAGCCTTTGACCTATTCATACAATTATTGCAACAGCACCGCTGGTCTGCGGATGATATAGCGCGCGAAAAGTCGGTTGTGATCAAACAAATTGAACATAAATATATATCAATATATGAAATATGTAATAAACGGTATCTTAAGGGTAGCGGGTATGAGAAAAACATCATGGGAACGGTCGAAACGGTAAGAAAACTGCCACCGGATGTAATACACAAATACAGTGATCGATTGTTTCAATTAGGCAATGTTTGTTGTGTAATGACCGGTTCGTTTCAGGATGGGGATGAAAAATATATCTTGCACCGTTTAGAGTCGCTACAATCCAATGTCGGCAGTACGAAAGCTTATGATAAAAACAACGTGTTCCTGCCTAATCACTTTGCTTGTCGCGGCGTGGAAGATGATCACATCATAGCCTCCAATAATGAGCTATCACAGATCGTTTTCATGTTTGATTTGCCCTTGGAAATTAATGAGTATGCGGCCAATTTACTATGCAGCATATTAGGTCAAGGCGATGGCTCTAAGCTGTCCATGGTTTTAAGGGAAGAGAAAGCACTGACGGATGAAGTTTTTACTAATATCGATTATTTTCAAGGTTTCTCGAGAATTAGTATCGAATTTACTACGTTTAATCAGGATGTTCCAGCTTGTCTAAACCTTGTTCTTTCAGAACTTAAGCAATTAAAAAATCAAATAGACAAACATGACTTTGATACGGATATATGTTTTTATACACACAATCAATCCTTTGATTACGATGATCCGCGAACGCTCAATTTTAATTTAGGCTATAGACATTATATTTTACAAAAAAATGAAGTGTTGCCGGAAGAACTACAACATTGTTATGAGCGGCTTAGCCCACGGGATTTGGTGCAAGCGGCTCGAGATATATTTATCCCTCAAAATATGTCCTTGTTTGTGTCAAACAACCACCGGTTACTGAAAAAGCGTGACTTACAACATGAAATGAGTTTGTTAAGGCAGTCCCTGTAGTAGGATTGCCTGTCTGTATGAAAGCCGTTTGTGATTTGGCAGCTATACGTTTGCCGCCAAACGATTTCGTAACATCGGCATCAAAGCGTCGATGTTACCTATGAAAGATTGGAGATGTGAAATGCTTCATACGTTAACCAATATTTATCTGCAAAAAAATTTTGTAGCTCTTTATACGGATTTGAGCAATAGTTCGCAATTTATTTTCGGACGAATCGCTAATATCAATAAAGATGAAATTGCCATTTATGCAATCTCACCAGAGGGCTACTTTGATGGTGTGGTTGCCAAAAAGACGACGGATATTATTCGTGTGGATTTGGGCGGTCGATATACGAATAAAATGAAACAATTGATGGCAATACATCACGTCGAAATACCAGATTACGAGCTCGATAATAAGGACATATTTCGCTCCTTACTAACCTTGGCAAAAGATTCAAGGAAAATTGTCTCGTTAGAATTATTAGAGAGCGGCTATGTGGATGTTACGGGATTTGTCATAAATCTTGAAAATGATGTGTGCGCCATAAAGCAGGTAGACCCGTTTGGCAACGAGGATGGCGTTTCGTTTATTAATAAAAACGATATTTCGCAAATATCATATTCCTCCAGTGACGAAGTAACGCTTTATGAGTTGTGGGAGGCCAACGGACATGGTTGATGGATGAAAACCTGCTGCTTTTCAAAAATGAAGATGATAGGTATTGCCGATAGCTATTTCTACAGACGAGGTCTGTGGCTTCATATCGGAAGCCGACGAATCGATTACGGGTCGGCCTGGAGGCGCAAGATAAATGAAAAAGTTACAGATTACCCGATGGTTTGTCCGACTATATTCTTTATTTCTTTGTGCTATCCTTTTCGTTTCGTTACTATTTTTACTTGTATTTCCTTTTCATACGCTGTCCCTTCGACAGGAGGTTTGGGCGTGTGTAATATACTCTTTACTCGTTACCGCTCAGATTGTCTTGACCTTTTTGGTAAAAGACTCCATGGTTCATATGATAGCGGCGATATTGATGGTACTGCTGCCATGGCTTTCTGTGTTTTTGGCGGCGGGTGTGGTCCCTGATTGGTTTAATCTGACGTTCAGTGCAGGCGCTTTATTCGCATATGGGTTAAAACTTTTTATTCATGGAAAAAAGACCAATCGGATAGGAACCATCATTTTAACTGTCATATCGTGTGTACTCTTTTTGATTGTTTCTAGTTTGTTTTATTCTGGAACAACATTTAAAACCAATATAATAGGCCAATCTATATCGCCAAACGGTGAACTTACGGCACAAACGATAGAATATATTAGCAATGATTTTCCTTACACGGTAAAGGTAATGATTTGTTCTAAACCGAAGTTGGACTTGGGTTTATTCTTGTTGGAGCGAGAACCATGTGCTATCTATTCCACTCAATCGACTGCATCCATTGAGGTGACCTGGATGAGTGATCAAGAGATTGTTGTCAATGGCGTGAAATATGTTCAAGAATCGGAGACCCATTTTCGTAAGCATTCGGAAAATTAAATGGACACGGATATACGACTCTATGACAGCGGTGGCAATCCTATCGGCCAGCCCGGTAGAACGTTCTCGCTGATCGGGGAGAGCGTTTGCTGCTGTGTAAACATATTCTAATGGTTACGCTGGAAACGAAAAAAGCCAGCCTCCTGTACATAATACATGGGCGCCTGTTTGCCGGTATTGATAAGGTAGAATAAGTTTCGCAAAAAGAAAAAGACAAGGTTTGCAGACCAC
>CBCTCU010000058.1:0-11801 GCA_965145485.1 uncultured Eubacteriales bacterium
TTCATTTTCACCTCCAGCGTTTCCCGGATGGTAACATCATAATGGTTCATCGCTCGTACTCCTTTCCCTGGCTGCCCCGAATGGGAATCCCCAGCCGGTGGCACAGAAAATCATTCACATCCTTTCCACGGGGCGGCGGTTTGTTCTCCACACGGTAGCCCTCCGGCATGACAGCCATGATTGCCTTGGCCGCCAGCCGGCCAGCGGTGTCGTTGTCCAGATGGAGATAGATGGTTTTCACATGGGGGTGGTCCTCCAAAAACCGGGTGAGGGCCACCGGCAGCTTGCTTTCCTCGATCTTTTTCTTTGGCTGGTACACCCCGGCCAGGGACAACAGATTGTGCCGCCGCCAGTCGATCCCGTCCAGCCTGCAGAGCGTAGCGTAGGACATGACATCAATGGCGCACTCACACAGATGAACTGCTGGATTCTCCACGCAGGCAGGCAGGGCAAAGGAAAAGTGCTTATCACTGCCGCTTAAATCCCTATGGAACCGGGCTTCACTGATTCCCCGCAGGCAGCCGAACCGCGCCTTGCCATCCTTGTCAAAACCCACGAAAACCACGTTGCTGTGGCCCTTGTTCCGGCTCTCATAAATCCGCCCGGTCTGGACGCAGTAGTCCAAAATCTCCTGGTCAATGCCTCGGCCCTTGAGATAGGCCATCATCGCCCGGTTGTCTGGGGCGGCCTGGGGCAGAAGCAGGTGCTTGGTCTTTTCCTCCTTCGGCGCTGGCACAAAGGAAGGCGGCGGGATGGCCGCCCTGCCGGAGATGGTTTCCATGGCCTCCAAAAAGGAATAGCCGTTGACCTTGATGAGATAGTCCAGCGCGCTGTAACCGCCGATCCCACGGGAAAACCAGCACCATTTGCCGTTGGAAATCCGTAGGCTGTCATGGGTCTTGGTGCAGTAGACGTTACCGGAGACATGAACCAGCTCCTGGGGTTCGCAGGTCTGCAGGTAGGTGAGCAAGTCCACCTGCCTTGCCCGTTCGATGGCTTCTGAATCATAAAAAGGCATAAAAAAATACAGCCCCCTTTACATAGCCGTAGATTAGCCGCCCCATGTGGGGTAGCTGACTATGTAAAGGGGGCTGTACTCTTTTCAGATATGGAAAAAGCCGACTGGATGGCTCCAATCGGCTCTTTCTGCATATACTTTTGCGATCTATATGCAGATATGAAGGGGGAATGTGCAGTTTTGGGCGGCAGCTTTAAGCCATAGCTAAAAACTCCATCCTCGGTTATGGAAATCTCCCCGTTCCTACACAAAGGTAAAGATGAAATGTCGTTTTACTGTCCGATATTTTTCAAGGCTTTCAATGTTGCATCTAAGTTGGCTCGATGCCAGTTTTCCTTCTTTAGCTCACCACTCCCCGTAATACCAGAGCCAAAGCCGCTCATTCCCACCGATAAAGTACCAGAGTGCCTCAACTCACTCAGTTCCTTTTGCTGAGTTGAAAGAGAGATTAGGCCGTCATCAGTCTCTAACTCAATGCGATAGTTGAGCATATCCTCTTTTACCTCTACCTTGTGGATACAATCATAAGGAATCTCGAGTGCAACATCTTTCTTCAGCATCATAGACATTCGCCCGAAGGGGAAAAGAACCAGAGAATTTTCGCACATTTGTAACGCAAAAAACTCATTGGAAAAGAAACGGGTAATCTTCTCACTCAGATTAGCAGGTGCATACGTCACGATAATAGCCCGGTCTGGAATTGGAGTATAACCAGCTTCTTTTGCAAAATCGTGTACAAATTTTTCAGCAGGCATTTCAGTAGCCCTCCTTTAATATGAAATCATCAATAGTATAACATACTTCTCTCAAATTGCAATATATTTCTTGCATAGTAAACGAAAAATATTGCTACCGCCATTCACAGAACATAGAACGTAGATAGCAATAGGAAGTTCATATTTTGTTTTCACAAGAAATGGGAATCAGCAATATTTGTTGTGAAAAATATCATCAGAGAGCTTTCACTATTCAATTCTCTTATATATCAAGATGGCAACAACCTGAATGGTCAAAACAATATTGTAAATCCACTGAATAAAGCAGGCAATGCTATCAAAGTCCATAGGTACTTGCATAGAAATCCTTGCAAAAACATTGATGAAAACGATAAATGCAATCGTAGAAATAATGCTCGCTTTTCCGAGAATCGCCCGTCCTCTTTCATCTCTTGAGCTTTTTACAAAAAACATGACAATTACAGCAATAGTAATAGGAATACAATAATATGTTCCTACTGCAAAAAATGTTCTATTACTGATAATTGTCATTAGTAATTCAATCATTTTTCTACCTCCTCAAAGTCAAATAAATCTTCGATCGTCACATCAAATACTTTCGCAATGCTATATGCTAACATCATCGAAGGATTGTAACGGTTGCGCTCAAGCTGCATAATGGTCTGGCGGGACACGCCGACCAAATCGGCAAGTTCTTGCTGTGTCATTCGCTTAGTTGCCCGGTACACATGGATTTTACTTTCAAAAGTGTACTTGCTTTTGCCCGCCATCTTCTCCCCGCCTTTCTCTAAAATCTGTTTTTTCAGTATAACATATTTCTTGCTTTAAGTCTAAGAAATTTTATAACGAAATAGGGGGTGCAAACATCCTACATGAAAAAAGCCGACTGGATTGCTCCAATCGGCTCTTTCTGCATATACTTTTGCGATTTATATGCAGATACGAATGGGGAGTGTGCAGTTTTGGCAGCAGCTTTAAGCCATAGCAGGTTTCCTGGCCTCAATATAGAGGTCGATATCCTCCACGATATAATTGGCCCCGGTGGTGTGCAGGGCTTCATAGCAGGAATACACATAGTCCCATACATCGTAGCGGGTAAAGAGTTCCGCCACCTGCCTGCCAGTCAAGTGCTTGGCGTTTTTGTAGGTTTCCACGCAATAAATGAGGAAATCGCCCTGTTTGGTCATATCCACCCTTCTTTCGGCACTGTATCACACTCTTAGATCAGTATGTGTCACTCAACAGGAAATCTGCTAAATGCACAATTTTCACACCATTGATATTTCCTGCGGCCAGTTCGTCCAGCGTTACCACATATTTCGGGTAGTGGTCTTTGATTTCAAGGAGATTGGCAACCTCCCGATCAGATTCCTCCGGCAGCCTGCGGCACACCTGAACGTAGATACGCTCGTCACGCTGCACCGCCATAAAATCAATCTCTTTCGTTTCGTTCTTCCCGATGTAGACCTCATAGCCTCGCCGCCGCAGTTCAAAATACACGATATTTTCCAGCATAGCGGCAATGGACTTTGGATTAAAGCCCATGATGCAGTATTTCAGAGAAGCGTCTGCCAGATAGAATTTTTCCTGGGTTTTCAGCACGGATTTTCCCTGTAAATCATATCGCTGGCAGCGATAGATCACAAACGCTTTTTCCAGCCAGTTCAGATAGTTATAAACTGCTTCGACGGACAGGGAACGTCCCTCGCTTTTGAGAAACTTGGCAATGGCGTTGGCTGAAAAAGTCTTGCCCACATTTTCCACGATATACTTGACAACACGGTTGAATAAATCGAAGTTCATAATATTGTGCCGCTTTGTAATATCGTTGGTGATAACGGAGGTATAGATTCCCTCCACAATCTGATAGGCAGACCGTTCGTCAAAGCTGCCGAGCGCCACAATCGGAAAGCCGCCCAGCCGCAGATATTCGTTTAACAGTTCCTTGGGGGAACGGGAATCTGATTTTTTGAAATCCAAATATTCAGAAAAAGACAGCGTATAAACCGGAATAGAGATGTACCGCCCTGTTAAATAAGTGGAAATCTCGCTTGACATCAGCTTGGAATTGGAGCCGGTCACATAAATATCGGTATTGGCATTTTCAAGCAGGCTATTCACAGCTTTTTCCCAACCGTCAATTTCCTGCACTTCGTCCAGCAGCAGATAGTAGCGCCCATTGTCGGTCATCTGTTCTTTAATGCCCTGATACATATCCTTGTCAGTCATGCCATCGTCAAAATCCTCCGACGTATAGCGCATACTGATAATGTGGTCTGCGGCAATCCCACTTTTCAGCAGATCGTCCCGCAGCATATCTAAAATTGTGGATTTGCCGCAGCGCCGGATTCCCGCCAGTATCTTAACAAGCGAAACATCACGGTAGGTTTTCAGTGTATTCATATATTGTGGTCGGATAACCATATTGTCCACCTCCTTATTTCCTACCAATAGTATATCCAAAAACTTGCGAAACGTCAATAGTTTTTACTTGTAATCCGTAAAAACTTTCTTTTAGCTTTGACTTTTTACGACGGGATAAAAAGACATAGATATGTGAAAGGCGGCATGGAGTTCTCCACGCCGCCAAACGGATTATTCGTTTTTCAGAGCGCCGATCTTTTGCAGATAGGCAAATCCATCGGTATGTCCCCGAAAATAGATGTGTTCCCGTTCCATATTGTCTGCCTTCATATACAGGCGGAAAAAGGCTGTGAGTATTTCATGTTCCTCGCCGGTAAGATTCACCGCGCCTTTTCCGTCCAGCAGTTGCATAATAAAGGAATTCTGTTTTTTCATTTCTTCCATTTGTTGTTTCAAAGCCTGATATGGAGGGCTGTTTTTCCATAAATCCATAACAATGTCGCTATCAACCTCGCTGAACTGCTTGGAAATGCGTTCCGGCAAGGGCATATAGTTGCTGTCCATTGAAGATCACCTCTTATATTAAGTTTTAATGATACTATACCCACTCTCCAAAACAATATCAAATGTGCGATTTTTGCTTTCGATTGGCTTGTATCCGTATAGTACGGATATAGATTATTATAATATGCCGCGTCCGTGGTTACAATAGGATGTGTGAATATTTAGGGAACAGGAGGTGCGGTATGGAACTGGATTATAAGGCCATCGGGAAGCGGATAAAAATCGCGCGAATCAAAGCAGATCTGACACAGGAACGGTTGGCCGAGCGCATAGAAATTTCACCTACGCACCTGAGCAATATTGAAACCGGGACTACTCGCGTGAGTTTGAGTACCATTATCAGTATTGCGAATGCTTTATCCGTTACAAGTGACGATTTGCTCTGTGATAATATTATAATGGCGAAAGTGCCATTTGAAAAGGATATAGCCGCCTTGCTGGAAGATTGCGACGAATAGGAAATCCGTATCGTAAAGGATATGATTTCCTCATTAAAGGATTCCCTACGACGGGATTCCAAACTGCGTCAATCGGTAAGCGGGAAAACAGAATAAGGGAATAGGAAACAGGGGCAAGTTTTTGAGGCTTGCCCCTGTTTTTTGCCTGTCACCGTTCCAATCCCACAACTTTCCGTTCGGGCTGCTCGTCGCCCTCATCAGGGGCGCTGTCCAGCAGTTCCCGGTCTTTCTCGTCCATTTTCAGCAGCTTGGTGAGTTCGGCCAGCCGCTTGGACTTTTCCTGAAGCTCCTGTTCCCGGGGAAAAGGCTTTGCCGCGTCTGCTTTGGCTGCTTCCATTTGGGTTTTGGTATTTTCCAGCCTGTCGCGGTGTTCCTGCAAACGGTTTTCCAAACCATTCAGGGCATTATCCAACCGGGTGATGTTTCCGTGAATATCAGTGCCAAGGGAAGCAGTATGAGTAAGCTGCCCTTTCAAAGCCACGCGGTATTCTTTGGAAAATGCCTCATAAAAAAGCTGCATTTCAAAACCGCGATAAGAGCCGATGGAAACCGGGTCGGAATTGGTAAGCTGTTTGCAGGCTTCAATCAGCGCCTTACCAGCTTCGGCCTTTTCGGTGTAGATTGTACCGTGAATCTTCATGGTTGGGAAATCTTCTTTTTTGGCCGGTGTGTTTTCCTCCCGCCGCGCAATATCGGTGGTATAACCGGCGATACGCTCATTTAACCGGCTGATCTCCTGTGGGTAGTATTTGAGGATTTTGTCCTCAAGTTCATACTTTTGGCTTAAATGGCTGGCGTTGAGCATTAGTGAGGACAAATTCGGAACTGCCTTTCCCGTCCTCACTGAAAACAATAAATTTGTAACGGTGCGGTTTTCAATGACACCGGCTCAAAAATTTCGTATCGGTTCTTGCAAAAATCGGTATATTACAGTATGATGGAATACAACAATCCAAATAAAACGATTGTAATAAGCGAGGGTATGATACATGCTGACGAAAGAGGAAATGCCGGTTTGTCCGGTGGCAACAACCGTGCAGCTCATAGGAAGCAAATGGAAATTGCTGATTATGCGCAATTTACTTACCCGTCCGTGGCGGTTTAATGAGCTGCGAAAGGATCTGGAGGGAATCAGCCAAAAGGTGCTCACAGACAGCTTGCGCTCTATGGAAGAGGATGGAATCGTCACCCGCACGGTTTACCCCGAGGTGCCGCCCAGAGTGGAATATTCTCTCAGCGCGCTGGGGGAATCCATGCGCCCCATCATCAAGGCGATGGAACAGTGGGGAACGGAGTATCAACGAAGTTATATGGGGTAAGTCTTTGTATAGGGCAGTGCAAATATGGAGCATATCCAATAAAGCGAAGCCTTCCCGGGAACGCTATGTTATTAGCGGCAAGAAGGAAAACGAGAAGCTTTCGTTGCATATATCTTGATATTCCCATAACGAAATACCCCCGGTGTAGCCGGGGGCAGGGGTTTGACGTTTTTCAAGAGCTCTCTCAGGCCAGAGCCTTTAGGATGAAACTTTAAAAGCAAAGATCAGCAATTTGCGCGCAAACCTGTTTTGATATTGTGTCCGTGATGCGGTAATCGGTGCATTGACGGTATTGCTGCTCGAGCTTGGCGTGCAGGGTATTGGCCTCTTGAAGAAGTACCGCCACGTCGTTTACCAGCTCCTCCACCGCCCGCCGGTTGAAGCGCAGATGCTGTTTATAGCTCGATAGTTCCTCGGTCAAACGAAAGCGCCGGGCGTGGATGCGGCGTTCGGTTGCGCAGTTGACGGGGAAAAGCCAGCTGCTGGTACATACCGCCAGGGACAAAGCCGGGATCAAAATATGATCGATTTTACGATTGGGCGCCAGCGGGGAGGGGCAGACGACGCAGTCGTACCCTTTGTGAAGCAAAGACTCTTTCAGGGTCGATAAAATCATGCCGGAACAAGCGCCCAGGTCGTCCTCCAGTACCAGTATGGTATCGCATTGCATGCTGACGGTGTGATCGAGAAAAATCCTCCCCTGCGAGGTCAGCGCGCTGAGAAAACGAAGGGTCTCCCGGCCCTTTCTTCCCCGGGCACGGGATACATCTTCCAACGAGCTTTGCAGCCGTTGGGCGAAACGCTTGGCTTTTTCGTGGTCGCAGCACTTGCAGTCAATGCGATAGCTGTCGTCGATGAGGGAGCCGGCGGCGTCGATATACCGCCTCACGCGTGCGCGCAGCAGCGCCTCCTGGCTGGAAAGAGCTAGGATGGTTTCCCGCCGTTCAAAAAGCTTTTCTGTCTGCCAGGCCTGGCCGAGGTCGATATCGCGCTCGCAGACGCCGGGAAAACGCGGCTCGATGAAATGAGGCGCGGTCGCATCGATCACGCTCAGGCCAAGGCGGGGAAACCAGACCGCATCCAGTGAATCCGGATCGGCAGGGCAGGGGAAGAGTTCCGCCGGCTGCCCGGCCATGGCCGCGTTGGCCAGACATTGCCGCATCAATGTGGATTTTCCGCTGCCCGGCCCCCCTCGCAGCAGCAGGGCCTGGTCTCCGTTCTCGGGATTGTACAGCGTATTGTAAAAATGCAGAAAGCCGCCCGGCGCATTGGCGGCGAGAAAATATGTAGGATACATTTCACTCAAGGTTGGCATGATACAATTCCCCCCCAGTTGGTTCATAGCATTCAGCCGGATACAATATCATTGTATTCACTCTTTGGGAGGAAAGTTCCCGCGTATCGATACAAAAACGCATGTCCGGTTTTGGAACTGCCGGACATGCGTTTTCCATATCGGCCAACCTTTTGACCACAGCGCCGATACAGCCGGTAGATTCGGCTTGGATGCCACAGGGGAATCGGTATGGTAAAACCATCCAAGGCAATTTGGCGATACCAGTATTTCATGTACAGTGCCGAAGCGCCGCCCATCCGTCGCATCGCCCCGCGTCTAGCCGTTACGGTGTGAGTGTCTGTGCGCGGCAGCTTAAATAGAATGGAATATTTACCAGCGTGCGAACATGAACTGGGCCGGCTTGCGCTTCTATTTTTTTCATTTTTTTCGCATAGCTTTCGCGGTATTGGTCCAATGTCTCCTTTCGGCTTGCCGTATATCTTTTTCGGGCGATACCGTGATGCGAATACGATATGGTAATCACTGCTCCACTTGAATGAACCGATTCTTTTATTTTTTTATATCAAAATTCTCCTGATATTCTTCCGTATTGCGCTCGCCGAACCTTTGACTCAATTACATCGGTAGGTTTTCTTTTGATAAAGTCCTCCCAACAAAACCGGGGCTTTTTCGCTGATGCATGAATAGAAAGGCCCTTAGCTGTATTTTCACAACGAAGGGCTTTATTGGTTGCTGGTCTTTACACCGTTGGGAAGAAAGGGACGCAGAGCCTTTGTAAGAGATCGCCCGCCTCCCTTTACCCAACCTGAAAAATCTCCCCCTGAAAATATGAAAAAGGTCTTGCTTGTGACGCAACGTAATGATTTATAATAAATAGGAGGAGGGACAATGATTATGCCAAAATACCCAGTAACACCGCAGGGATATCGGACGGTAGGACAAGTAGCGAAAAAAATGGGTGTTACCGTCCGCACCCTGCAATATTACGATCAAGAAGGCCTGCTTTCGCCATCGGCGGAAAGCGAGGGCGGACGCAGGCTCTATACCGATAAGGACCTTGTCAAGCTACACCAGATTTTGTCCTTAAAGTCCTTGGGCTTCTCTTTAGGCGATATCAAACAACGGCTGATTCCCCTGGATTCGCCCGCCGATGTTGCCAACGCACTGACCGAGCAGGCAGAGGAGTTACGCAGGAAAATAGAACAGCTTTCCGCCTCTCTGACCGCCATTGAACAGCTGCGCACCGAGGTGCTGCAAATGCAGACCGTGGATTTTAAAAAATATGCGGATATCATCGTCAATCTTCAAATGAAGAATGAGTTTTACTACCTCATCAAGCGGTTTGATGAGGAAACCCTAGACCATATCCGCAGCCGATTTGACAAAGAAAGCGGTTTGGCTTATATCGATCGGTTTCAGCGGTTATGCGACGAAATTCTTGGGCTACAACGAGACAAGGCAGCGCCCGAAAGCGAGCAATGCCAACGGCTCACCAAGCAATATTGGGATATGATTGTGGAATTCACCAATGGCGACATGAGCATGCTCCCCAAGCTGATGGAATTCGGCGCTTTTCCTAATGCAACAAACGAGTGGGAAGAAAAGATGAAAATTGTGAACGCCTATTTAGAGCCGGCATTGGAAATCTATTTTTCACGGCTTGGCGTCAACCCATTCGAGGAGGGTGCGAAATGAAGGATGCCATTCAAATCCATGGGCTACAAAAGAGCTACGGCGGCCATATCGTGCTCAAAGGGATTGACCTTCGTATTGCGGCAGGCGAAATCTTTGCTCTGCTTGGCGCCAATGGCGCTGGCAAGACGACCGCGCTGGAGTGTATGGAGGGCTTGAGAAGGTATGACAGCGGCCGGATTACGATCCACGGAACAATGGGGATTCAGCTGCAATCCTCCTCCCTGCCCGCTCATATCAAACCGATGGAGGCCGTGCGGCTGTTTGCAAAATTCAACCGGGTAAAGGCCGATGAGGCTATGCTTGGCGCGCTCGGCATACGGGAAATCGAAAGAAAACCGTACGCGGCGCTGTCGACCGGCCAGAAAAGGCGGCTGCATCTCGCCCTCGCCCTGATCGGCAACCCGGACATCCTTTTTTTGGATGAGCCGACCGCAGGGCTGGATGTCGAGAGCAGGCTATCGCTGCACGACCAGATTCGCAGGCGGAAAGCAGAGGGAAAAACGGTCGTCCTGGCAAGCCACGATATGGCCGAGGTTGAATCGCTCTGCGACAGGATGGCCGTTTTGAAGGATGGTAACATCGTGTTTTGTGGCACTGCATCGGCGTTAACCGATCAAATGGGGGAACAATATATCGTCCATATTAAGACCAATCAAGGCAGCGAAAGGCTGGAAACCCAAAATATCGAGGACGCGTTGCTCTCTCTGCTGGGGAAATATAAGAAGAAGGGCATAAAAATTCAGGATATCAGGGTGGACCGGGGGACGCTCGAACAACATTTCATGGAGTTGGCAAGGGGGAGGACGGAACAATGAGTGCATTTTTGTATGGATTCGCCCTGCAATGGAAGCTGGATATCCGGAGCAAGTCGCTGTTGATTACCTGCTATGTCGTTCCGCTTGTCTTTTTCCTGCTTATGGGGGGCATTTTCACCTCCGTCATGCCGGAAATGAAAAACACCCTGATACAGTCCATGACGGTCATGGGGGTGTCCATGGGCGCTTTGATCGGCCTGCCGCCCTCTTTGGCTGAGACGTATGGGAGCGATATTCAAAAAATCTACAAAGCGAACGGCGCGCCATTCTGTTTTGGCCTTGTCACCATGCTCCTTTCCGCCTTCACCCATCTGATGATCCTGTGCGTTTTGATCCTGTTGCTGGCTCCGGTCGTCTTTGGGGCGGTTTTACCGGCCCATCTCCTCTGCTTCTTTGCGGCGCTTGCGATGTACGTGGCCGCGTCCTTGAGTGTGGGAAGCTTTTTGGGGTTAACGGTAAAAAGCCAGGCAAAGCTGACCATGGTCTCCCAGCTGGTGTTTTTGCCGTCGATCATGCTGTCCGGTATTCTGTTTCCCGCCGGGCTGCTGCCGGATTTTCTTCAGGCGGTGGGACAAATTTTCCCCGCGTCCCACGGATACAAAGCGCTGCTGCCCAATGGTTTTACATGGGATAACCTGTGGTATTTGTCTCTGGTCTTCGTTTTGGCTATGAGCGCATGCGGCGTTCTGCTGAAAAAGCAAAAAGATAAATAACCGGCTGGCTGGGCCGGCAATGGCCGCCACAGCGATTGGATGGGCGCGACCGGCTTTCGCAGGGCGGCGCGATTCTTCACCCGATGACCGGCTGAAAACCAAGTCGGGAGGGCGGTAAAGCTACAAAGGGCCGTGCAAAAATGCAGTAGTCTATGCTGGGGGCTAAGTATAGCGCAATTTATGGGATACCTCAATGGAAAGATGGTCCTCATGCACCTTCCATAAAGCAGAAAGCCGCCGTCCGCAAAGGACGACGGCTTGTGGGTATTAAGCTTTCTTTTCTCGATAGTCAGCACGGTATTCAAACGCCGCCGCTTATCAGCAATGCCGTTTTATGCATATGCTGCTTGAAACTTATCTCAGCCTTTTCCGCAGGCGCTTAACGGACAGTGCACCCAGTACGCCGCCGGATACGAACAGCACGGCGATCCACAACGTAAGGTTGCTTTTGTCGCCGGTCTGCGGACTTGCGGTCTTGTTGCCGCTGTGGTTGGCCGGCTGCGACGGTTCGGCGGATTCATAGTCGGGATCCACTGCGCCGCAGACGACACATTTCCCGCCTTCAAAGTCATGCTCCAGCGTGGGAATGGTTTTCCAGCTGTTCAGATCGGTGATTTGCCTACTGCAGTCCTCATCCTCAAAGAACATTCCGCAGCCGCAGGCGTAATAAGCCTTGCTGCCGGCCTCGGTGCAGGTGGCATCCTTGCCCGCGACCAGGGCGCCCTGATGGGTATGCCCAATCTGCGCTTGGGCCACATAGCCGCATACGGTACAATGCTGATCGGTCTGCTCAGTCGCGGCATCGACGTTCCAGGTGTGTT
>CBCTCU010000059.1:0-11211 GCA_965145485.1 uncultured Eubacteriales bacterium
TTGGTTTTGTGCGTCCTTTTTCGGAATGGTACTTAGATTACAATGTTTCAACCTTCTTCCACCTCATGATTAGTTTGGTGGTAAAATGATCAAAATATGCAGGTAGAAAGAGGTAAGAAGTTAAAATTTTGTAACTACATTTCTGAAAATCTATGATATAATAGCCCCAGAGCGCAGTTGTGCATGAATCTTGCATGGAGTTGTAAGCTTTTAAAAACAATATCGCTCATGCAATGCGTTCGCCGTATGAAGCCATAGCACCCGGTATAGCTTGGACTTTTTTCACTGCTTTACACATAAAATTGTTTAAGGAATGGCTTGGAAACGGTGTCATGCAGAAGGAAAACATGTTGCACCACTGCTCGAACAGTAAGCTTGCATGGTAGACCCATTCACCGAATGACTGTGTCCAGGTGGCTTAGTGGCGACGGCTAACGTGAATGCAGGTCAGGGCTTGCTGACATTCAAACAACGCCGCAATGCGCGGTACTGGGAACATACGGTCTGATATCATCCATATCCGGAAGGGAGCTTATGCGCCTATGTCCAAACAGTTCCACGATGAAGACGATTTTTTCAATCTGTACCGGCCAAAAGGAGAAGACAGTCCTGACGAGCTGCCCGACGATCCTTCTGCGCAATTCCTGTCGGCGGAGGATGCGGAAGGGGATCAGGACGATATTTATTCCAGCCAGCCTTTGGCCGAAGAGGATGAGGAGAACGATCGCGAGATTTTCTCGTCGGACGAAAAGAAGGCAATGGCTCGTTCGGCGCCGGCATCCGCCCGCCATGCCAAAGGGGATGCGGTGCTGACCAGCAAGCCGAAGAAGAAAAAGCGCAAACGGGGTATGGTTGGGCGCGTCCTTTTGTCCTGCCTGCTCATTGGCATCATTACCTGCTGCCTGGTGGTGGGGGTATTCAGCATCTATGTTTTCGCTTTTGTCGATTCGACGCTGGATTTTGACCTCAACAACTTAAAATTGGATTACACCTCTGTGATCTTTGCTCCCAACGAGGGGGAGGAAGAGGGATACTATGAGTTAGCCCAGATTCACGGGACGCAAAACCGGATTTGGGTGGATTACGACGATCTTTCCCCCTACCTTGGTGATGCGATCGTCGCTATTGAGGATAAACGCTTTTACGATCACGATGGCATCGACTGGAAGCGTACGTTCAGCGCGTTTGTGAATATGTTCGTCGATATCTATGGGAATACCCAGGGCGGCTCGACCATCACGCAGCAGTTGGTGAAAAACCTGACTGGCGACGATGAGCGCAGCCCGGTGCGCAAAATTCAGGAAATCATGCGCGCGCGCTATATCGAAGGAAACTATACCAAGACCACCATTCTGGAGTGCTACATCAATACCGTGCACTTTGGAAAGGGCTGCGATGGGATTCAGACCGCTGCGCAGTATTATTTTGGCAAGGACGCCAAGGATCTGTCCTTGTTGGAGTGCGCCTCGCTGGCCGCTACTATCCGCACCCCATCCTCGCTCAATCCCATCAGCGGGCCGGAGGCAAACAAGGAGCGCCGGGAACTGGTGCTGTCAGAGATGCTGGATCAGGAATTTATCAGCCAGGAAGAATACGACCAGGCCATGTCGGAGGAGCTGGTCGTGGTCAATTCCGGGGCTGAGGACGCCGAAACAACTTCCACCGGAGTCAACACCTATTATGTCGACACGGTGATTGAGGAAGTCATTGACGATCTTGTAGAGCAAAAAGGCTATACCGAAACCGAGGCTGAGACTACGATCTATACAGGCGGCCTTCAGATTTATTCCACCTACAGCGCCAGAGTGCAGAATGCGCTGGACGAAACCTTTGCGGATAATTCCAACTTCCTGAAGGTGGGCAGCGGCGACGTTCAGCCTCAGTCGGCGATCACGGTGATGGATTATGAGGGGCATATCGTGGGGATTGTCGGCGGAAGAGGCGAGAAGGCCGGGAAGCGGGACCTCAACCGCGCCACCATGTCCCAACGGCAGCCTGGGTCTTGTATGAAGCCGATTGGCGCTTACGGTCCTTCGCTGGAATACAATTTGATAACCTATTCCACCCGTGTGCAGGACACGGCGCTGACCCTGGCAGATGGGACCAAGTACCCGCAAAAAGGCGGTACGGGCGCGAATGTTTACGTCCATAAGGCGCTGGAGCGCTCGCTTAATGCCGTGGCCGTGCGTCTGGTCAATACGCTCAGCCCACAAAAAAGCTTTGACTTTTTAACCGACCGTTTGGGGATCACCACCCTGGTCGAATCGGTGAAACTGGAGGATGGGTCGATTGCCAGCGACGTCAATCTATCGGCGTTGGCGCTCGGCGGATGCACCTATGGCGTGACGGTGACCGAGATGTGCGCGGCTTACGCCTGCTTTGGAAATCTGGGCAAGTACTATGAGCCGACCACCTATACCCTCATCACCGATACTTTTGGCAATACCGTGCTCGAACAAGAGGAGGGGACGCCCGCCTTTGGCGAGGATACGGCCAATATTATGAATGAGATGCTGCAAAAGGTCATTTCCGGCAGCCAGGGAACGGGTACCAGCGGCCGTATCGGCGATTGGCCGCTGTACGGCAAAACCGGTACGACCAACGACAACAAAGACCGCTGGTTTATCGGCGGCTCGCCTTATTATGTTGCAGCCTGCTGGTTCGGCTTTGATACCCCCAAGGTGATGAATGGCCTGTCCACCAACCCGGCGCTGAAGGTGTGGAAAGCTGCCATGACCAAGATACACGAAGATCTGGAGCTGAAGGATTTCCCCGAATCCGATCTGGTCAGTTACCGCTATTACTGCGCGGATACCGGCTTGCTAGCTACTACAAACTGTGGCAACAAGGCGCTGGGGTGGTTCAAAAACAGCTATTTGCCCACCTGTTCGCATGGTGGTTCTCTGCTTGATGCCGTGACCAAGCCTACTCCGGTTGGTGGGTCGGACGAGGACGATTCCTCTTCCAGCAGCTCTTCCTCACAAGCCTCGTCGACAGCTCCGCCTCCCGAGGAAGAGGTTTCCTCCACCCCGGTTTCTTCCGAGCCGGTGACCACCACACCATCTTCTCAGGCGTCGCAACCGCCGGCTTCTTCTCAGGCGTCATCTCAGGTTCCGGTTTCGAGCGAGCCGCCGGCGTCGAGCGAAAGTCCCACGTCAAGCCGGGAGCCGACATCCAGTCAGGCGCCGGCGTCGAGCGTCCCATCCGAGCCGGACACCTCTTCTACCCCGCCACAGACGAGTTCGGAACCGCCTGTGTCCTCCCAGACCTCAACTCCGTCTCAGGCGGAGGAAGAGGAGGATACGTGATGAAAGTCGCTGCTCGGCCCTTGTATCTTTGCGCAACAGAATCCGGTATATCCATAAAATGAGAAAGGGACGCTTTGCCGCACGCAAAGCGTCCCTTTCCGTTAGCGAAATGTTTGCATCCGCCCTGCTGAGAGGGGAAAGGCGAGCGAGGGTGACCCGTTACGGGGACTGGCCAGGGAGGCAGGTAGAAAGACGGATCAATTCTTCTCCAATGCTTTTCAGTACGAAACCGCGATCGGTTGATGGAGGCGCCAGGCCATGGCAGGAAATTGGATCTTGTGGCCGCAGACCACTCACCGTACGTTTTGGATTCGGCGGCCTAACCTGGTCAAAGTCCGCGCCGACACGTATCTGGTGGGGCCGATTGATTTGAGTAACAAAAATTTTCATTCCCGCTTGTAAGAGAGTGGTAAATATGATATGATGTCACCAAATCTTTGGAAGCTGGAGATCAGGATGTCCATTTGTCGTATCTGCCCCCGTGAATGCGGTGTGAACCGCTCGCTCGCCCGAGGACGTTGCGCCGCCGGGCTTCATCCCCGCCTGGCCAGGGCTGCTCTGCATTTATGGGAGGAACCCTGTATCAGCGGCACTAGGGGATCCGGCGCTGTTTTCTTCTCTGGCTGCCCTTTGGGCTGTATCTATTGCCAAAATGAAGAGATCAGCCGTTTCGGGAAGGGGATCGACATTACCGTTGCTCGCCTGCGCGAAATCATGCAGGAGCTCATCGGCCAGGGAGCGCACAATATTAACCTGGTCAACCCAACCCATTATACCGCCGCGATTCTCGAGGCCTTGCAAGAGGGGCTGCCGGTGCCGGTGATATGGAATTCCTCGGGTTATGAGAAGACGGATAGCCTTCTGCTATTGGAGGGGCATGTGCCGGTATTTATGCCTGACCTTAAGTATAGCGACCCTGACCTGGCCGCCCGTTGCTCCGGCGCGGCGGATTATTTTATCATTGCCAAACAAGCGATACGTGCGATGGTGGAGATGGCCGGCCCGCCGGTATTGGATTCGGATGGCCTGCTGCGCAGCGGTGTTCTCATCCGCCACCTCGTGCTGCCCGGCTGTGAGGAAAATACCCGCGGCGTCATCGATTGGGTGGCCGAGACCTTTCCGTCGGGCGAGGTGCTCTTTTCGCTGATGGGCCAGTACATCCCATGCGGCCGTGCGGTCGGCGACCCGCTGCTCGGGCGCAGGCTGACGCCGCGGGAGTACGCCTGGGCAAAAAACTATCTCCAATGCAGCGGGATTCAAGCGGGGTATGTTCAGGATATCTCCTCGGCCGATACGGTGTATATTCCATCCTTTGACGGCACAGGGGTGCTCGCTGGGGAAGAGGGGTAAATACCTTGCTTGGCCAGGCGGCACATCATCCCTACGGTATGGTAAACGATCGAATTGGAGGCGCTTTGGTCCGGTTTCGGGCCGGTTCATACAAAGCACAAAACGATGAATTGTACGGGAGGGAACACTTATGACCATGACCACCAAAGAACGATTCCAACGGATGTACGGGCACCGTGACGCCGATCGGGTTCCGATTATCGACGGGCCTTGGGCAGGCACCATCGCGCGCTGGCAAAGAGAAGGGATGCCTTGTGACGTTGACTGGCGGGACTATTTTGGCGTTGACAAAACCGAAGGTATCAATGTGGACATCAGCCCGCGTTATGAACATAAGGTGCTCGAGGAGACCGACCGGTACCGCATTATCACCACCGAATGGGGAGTTACGTTAAAACAGTTTAACGAGCTGGATTCTACACCGGAGTTTTTGGATTTCAAAGTCAGCGATGCGCAGCGTTGGCTCGAAGCCAAGCAACGTATGATGGTGGATCGCAACCGGGTCAATTGGGCCTATTTGGAGGAAAACTATCCCAAGTGGACGGCAGAAGGCCGTTGGATTGTGGGAAACTTCTGGTTCGGTTTTGACGTGACCCATTCCTGGATGGTGGGGACCGAAACGCTCCTGATCGCTTTGATGGAGGAGCCGGAATGGGTTACCGACATGTTTGACACCTATTTGAATCAGTGTATCGCCCACTTTGACATGATCTGGGATGCGGGCTACGTGTTTGATGAGATATACTGGCCGGACGATATGGGGTATAAGGGCACCACCTTTTTCTCAATCGATACCTATCGCAAACTGCTCAAGCCATTTCATAAAAAAGCGGTCGAATGGGCGCACAAAAAGGGGATTTACGCCCACCTGCATTCGTGCGGGGACGTCATGCCGTTTGTGCCCGAGCTGGTGGATATCGGCGTCGACGCGCTCAACCCGCTCGAGGTCAAGGCGGGAATGGATTCGTTAGACTTGAAAGAACGATATGGCGACCGGCTGGTTTTGCACGGCGGGATCAACGCGGTGCTTTGGGATGATAAGGAGGCCATTGTGGCGGAAATCGAGCGCCTGGTGCCGCGTCTCAAGGAAAAGGGCGGGTACATTTTTTCGTCCGACCACTCCATCCCCAATTCGGTCAGCGCGGAGAATTTCCGTGAGATCGTCGCCGCAGCAAAGCGGGCAGGAAGCTACGAGTAAGCAAGACGAAACAGGGGGATATATATTCCTGTAACCATTTTTTTGATTATGCGATCATACCCATCGCGCCGCTGGGCGGCGCGCCAACCTCCGAGGCGGCGTATACAAGCCGGCCGGTATGGGCAAGCTGATGCTGAGCGGGCGAGGCCTCACCGTACCGGCCGGCATTCCAGATATCGGCGGCCGGCTTGCCTTGTCATACTCCATATGGGGGATCAAAAGGGTCTTTTTGCGCCGCTTTTGCTTGACAAACCCGCGGTTTATCGTGTAACATAATATTATATATGTAAAAGAACTGGCATGAGAATGAGCCGTCGGCCTCCTATCAGCCAAATACCGCAGCGAATACGAAACAACCTACGAAGGAAGTATGAGAATGCCGCAGAAAAAAAACAGCTATGGCAACGAAAGCATATCCTCTCTCAAAGGCGCCGAGCGTGTACGTAAACGCCCCGGCGTTATTTTCGGATCGGATGGTCTTGACGGATGCCAGCACTCCATCTTTGAAATTATTTCAAACTCCATCGATGAGGCGAGGGCGGGATACGGCAATAAAATCATCGTCACCCGTTATGCCGACCATTCAATCGAGGTGGAGGATTTTGCACGCGGAATCCCGGTCGATTACAATCCCAAGGAGCAGCGGTATAACTGGGAGCTGCTTTACTGCGAGATGTACGCCGGGGGGAAATACGACCTTCAGGGGGACAGTTATGAATTTGCCCTCGGGCTTAACGGCTTGGGCCTCTGCTCAACCCAGTACGCTTCGCAGTACATGGACGTGGAATGCCGGAGGGATGGATACCGGTATACCCTCCATTTTGAAAAAGGGGAAAATATCGGCGGCCTGCAAAAGGAGCCGTATGCCGGTAAGGCAACCGGTACCCGCACCCATTGGAAGCCTGATCTGGAGGTTTTTACCGATATCAATGTTCCGCTGTCTTATTATCAGGATGTTTTAAAACGTCAGGCCGTGGTCAACGCGGGCGTTACCTTTGTGCTGAGGGATCAAAACGGCAAGGGCTTTGATACTTACGAATACCGATACGATAACGGCATTGCCGATTATGTGGCCGAAATTGTGGGGGACAAAGCGCTGACCTCCATTCAAAACTGGTCCACCGAGCGGGTCGGCCGCGACCGGGCCGACAAGCCGGACTACAAAGTGAAAATCCAGGCCGCTCTTTGCTTTTCCAACGCAGTGCAGCTTAAGGAGTATTATCACAATTCCAGCTTTCTGGAATACGGCGGCTCGCCCGAAAAGGCGGTACGCAGCGCCTTTGTATCCCAAATTGACGCTTATCTGCGCGCCAATAACAAATATCAAAAGAACGAGAGCCGGGTAGTTTTTCAGGATATTGAGGAATGCCTTGTGTTGGTTGTTTCCTCCCTATCCACCCAGACGTCGTATGAAAACCAGACCAAAAAGGCCATCAACAACCGCTTTATCCAGGAGGCCATGACCGACTTTTTCCGCCACCAGCTGGAGATTTACTTTATCGAAAACCAGGCCGAAGCGGAAAAGATCGCCGAGCAGGTGCTCATCAACAAGCGCTCGCGCGAGCGCTCCGAGCGGGAGCGGCTGAATCTGAAAAAGACCCTGCAATCCTCCAACGATCTGGCCAGCCGGGTGCAGAAATTTGTCGACTGCCGCAGCCGCGACGTCAAGGAGCGGGAGCTTTTTATCGTCGAGGGGGATTCGGCGCTGGGCGCCTGCAAGCAGGCCCGCGACCCGGATTTTCAGGCCATCATGCCGATTCGCGGTAAAATTCTCAACTGCCTGAAGGCGGAATACGATAAAATTTTTAAAAACGAGATCATCACCGACCTGCTCAAAGTGATGGGGTGCGGTGTGGAGGTCAAAAGCAAAGCAAACAAGGATCTATCCACCTTTGACCTGGCCAATTTGCGGTGGAACAAGGTCATAATCTGCACCGACGCCGATGTGGACGGCTTCCACATCCGTACGATGGTGCTGACCATGCTCTTTCGGCTGACGCCGACCCTCATTGAGGAGGGGCTGGTCTATATCGCCGAAACCCCCCTGTACGAAATCCAGACAAAGGACGAGACCTATTTTGCCTATTCCGATCGTGAAAAGGCGGAGATATTGGAGAAGCTTGGAGACGCCAAGTATACCATTCAGCGCTCCAAGGGGCTGGGCGAAAACGAGCCGGAAATGATGAACCTGACGACCATGAACCCTGCCACCCGCCGGCTGATCAAGGTCATGCCGGAGGACGTGATACGAACGGCCGAGGTATTTGATCTGTTGCTGGGGGATAATTTGTCGGGACGCAAGGATTTTATTGCCGAGTCGGGCCATCTGTATCTCGACTTGGCCGACGTGTCCTGATTGGGAGCCGGTTCGGCGGGCCGCCGTCGTGATCCGCGGCCGGTGATTTCCCGCTGCCTGTTACGGCAGGACGGCCTACAATCCAGGGGGGAATTGCCCCTGGCGGCCGTTCGCAGGCGATTAGGAGAGTAACAAGCAGCTCGCCGTGTGAAAAGGAAATACCGGCCGCTTTTCCCCGGATCAACGGGCTGTAGGCCGCACAAGCCCATTGGCGCCTTTCCCTGCGGCGGGGCGCAAAAGGGCACGGAGGATGGGCCCTTGGCTTGTGCCCCGATAACTAGCGATTCGCACGATACGTTCTCATAAATATATTCCTTACCTATTTCAAGAACCGGAGATGATGGACCTTTGGCTCCCAAGAAAAAATCCAGCGAAAAAAGGAAGAAGCGGCTCACCGAGGCCGATTTGCACGCCAATATTATGGGTGCGGGTATGGTCATGGAGCAGCCCATCACCGAAACCCTCGAAACCAATTTCATGCCCTATGCCATGAGCGTCATTCTTTCGCGCGCCATACCGGAAATCGACGGCTTCAAGCCGGCCCACCGGAAGCTGCTCTACACCATGTACACCATGAACCTCTTGAACGGCGGCCGTACCAAATCGGCCAATATAGTCGGGCAGACCATGCGCCTCAACCCGCACGGGGATATGGCGATCTACGACACGCTGGTGCGTATGACCCGGGGCAATCAGACCCTGCTGCACCCGTATGTTGACTCAAAAGGAAATTTCGGCAAAGCCTACTCCAGGGATATGCAGGCCGCCGCCGCCCGTTATACCGAGGCCAAGCTGGATTCTATCTCTGCCGAGCTCTTTCGTGATATCGGCAAAGATACCGTTGATTTTGTAGACAACTACGACGCCACCATGAAGGAGCCCACCCTCTTTCCGGTGACCTTTCCCACCGTGCTGGTCAACGCCAATACCGGCATCGCCGTCGGCATGGCGAGCAACATCTGCTCCTTTAATCTAGCCGAGGTCTGTGAAACCACCATCGCCTACATGCGCGACGAAAAGTGCGATCTGCACGATACCCTCAAGGCTCCGGATTTTTCGGGCGGGGGATATATCGTCTACCGCAAGGAGGAAATGGATAAGATTTATGAGACCGGGCGGGGCGGGTTTAAGGTGCGCGCGCGTTACCGCTACGACCCGTCGGCCAATTGCATTGACGTTACGGAGATTCCTCCCACTACCTCCTGTGAGCAGATTATTGAGAAAATCGTCGATCTGGTCAAACAGAAAAAGATCACCGAGATTAACGATATCCGCGACGAGACCGGGTTGGACGGCATGAAGCTGACCATCGATCTGAAGCGGGGAGTAGACGCCGAGAAGCTGATGCTTAGGCTGTTTAAGATGACCCCGCTGGAGGATACCTTTTCCTGCAACTTCAATGTGCTCATCGCCGGCTCTCCCCGGGTGATGGGCGTGCGCGAGTTGCTGGGCGAATGGGTGGCCTTCCGTATGGAATGCGTCCGCCGCCGGGTCTATTTCGATATGCAAAAGGCCAAGGACAAGCTGCATTTGCTCCATGGCCTGGCCAAAATCCTGCTTGATATTGATAAGGCGGTTGCCATTATCCGCGGCACCGAGTCGGAAGGGGAGGTTGTCCCCAACCTGATGATCGGGTTCGGTATCGATGAGATACAGGCCAATTACGTCGCTGAGATTAAGCTGCGCCATCTTAACCGGGAATATATCCTCAACCGTACGGCCGAGATTGAGGAGCTGGAGAAGGAAGTGGACGAGTTGCAGTCCACTTTGAACAGCCCGGCCAAAATCAAGGGGATCATTATTTCTGAACTGAAAAATGTGATCAAAAAGCACGGCGTTGATCGAAAGAGCGAGATTTATTTCCCCACGGACGGGGAGGATGAGGAGATAAAAGAGGAAATCCCCGATTACCCCGTCTTTGCTTTCCTGACCAGGGAGGGATATTTTAAAAAGATCACCCCCCAGTCGCTGCGTATGAGCTCGGAGCACAAGCTCAAAGAGGGGGATGAGATCGCGCAGACGGTGGAGACCACCAACGCCAAGGAGGTTCTCTTCTTCAGCGACCGCTGCCAGGTATATAAAGCAACCCTGGCCGATTTTGCCGATACCAAGGCAAGCGTTTTGGGGGACTATATCCCGGCGAAGCTTGGCTTTGATGAGGGCGAGGGGGTCGTCTATATGGCAATCACCGACCGCTATGATGGACATATGCTCTTTTTCTTTGAAAACGGCAAGGTCGCCAAGGTGGAGATGAAGTCGTATTATACCAAGACCAACCGCCGCAAGCTTCTGGCAGCTTACAGCGACAAAAGCCCGCTTGCAAGCGCTGCCTACGCGCGGGAGGAAGGGGAGTATCTGCTCACCTCCACCAGCGGGCGCATGCTTCTTGTGCACAGCGGCTCGCTGACGGCCAAGACCACCCGCAGCACGCAGGGGGTGGCGGTGATGACCCAGCGCAAGGGCCACCGGCTGGCCTCGGCCGTGCCTTATACGGAGGGGACGTTGAACAAAGAGCACCGCTACCGGGCGCGCAACCTGCCCGCCGCCGGCAGCCTCCCTCTGGCGGAGGACGCAGGGGAGCAGCTGACCCTTTGATAGCCCAAACGCTATACTCCCGGCAAAGCCATTCGCTTGGGAAGTGTTTGCACAACGGGGCATGACCCCGAATCATAAAAAGATCATACTGCTTTGCCGCGCGCCTTCCTTTGCTGAAAAGCTGGAAAACGAAAGGCGGCGCGTTCTGATGGACGCACGGTACTCTGACACCGGCCCGGCTTTGCTCAGAGAATGCCTTTGCGTTTGATGCCGGGGCAACCTATTTTTCTCCCGACAGTGGTGAAAGTCAATTCGACCAACCATCCCACGAAATTCGTTTGGATTTCGTGGGATGGTTTTTTGGGTTATGAAAACAGCCGCTTAGCCAAAAGAGGCACCTCGAATTCCTGGGTAGTGTCAAGGATTTTACGCAAATTGGTTTGCAGGGTTTGGGATGAATGAAG
>CBCTCU010000060.1:0-10823 GCA_965145485.1 uncultured Eubacteriales bacterium
GGCAAAGACCCGCCAAAGGGAACCCTTTCGATGGGTTCCCTTTGGAAACCCTCCACACCCGACCAAAGGGGCTAAAGCCCCTTTGGAATCCCCCAATGCTTTGTGAATGTTTTTCACGTGCGGTCTTTCAATAAAAAAACAACCATACCGATTCGGCAGGTTGTCGATGACCTCACGATGATTCTTCATCGGGGATATATTCTGCGACATCTTCAATCGGACAATGGAGAATCGTACACAGTTTATTTAAAGTATGTGTTGAAACAGGCATATTTGCCTGGAGTCGTTGCACTGTCGCGTGACTTATACCATGCTTCACTCGTAATGTATAGGTGGTAACTTTCTGTTTGGCCATTGTTTTCCATAACAGCTTGTAAGTTATCATCGTCCCAGTTTGCAACCATCCTCATAAAAGATTCAATTCAACTACTTGATTAGGCCCTTCACAATTGCGGCTATATTGTCTAGCTGAGTGTCATTTAGGTGCTTTAAATCTTCTATCAAAGCTTGTAATTTTTCGGGATTTTTTACGTCCGAATCAAAAAATTCGCTTGGCGTGATGTTTAAATACTCACAAATAAAAAAGAACCCTGTCATGGATGGCAAAGCTTTTCCATTTTCTATATTGTTTATATAGCCCTTATTCTGCCCAATAGAAAGACTCATTTCACGAGCGGATACGCCTTTCTTTTCTCTCAATTGCGCCAAACGCAGAGAAAACTCTTCCTCATACACGATATCACCGCCTTGCGTCATAATATATCCTACGTCATATCAAAATATGTTTGAATATATAGGTTATTTATGTTGCAATGACGGATTATATATGTTATTATAAGTACTGTTATCAGAATGAATCTGATGCGCCTAAAGTAAAAAACATAAGGAGGAGCGATGTTGACGGATAACGATGAACTACATACAGAAGCTACTCGTATCGCACATAATATTGTTGAGTGGACGAAAGAGCGTGGGATGAGTATACGTGATCTTGCAGAGTGTACCGGTGTGCCGTATATCTATCTTTTACAGGCAGAAAAAGGATTTGTTCCCGAAAAAATAACGATGCAAGACCTTGACGCGATTTGTCGATGGTTTGGGAAACAATTACACGAGATATTATTATGACGGAGCGAAACGGACTGTTCCATTATCGCATGTTTCCACACAGGGGGGATTCCAAAGGGGCTAAAGCCCCTTTGGTCGTGTGCGGAAGGGGGTGCCAAGGGGGAAACCCATCGAAAGGGTTTCCCCCTTGGTGAATCTTTGCCCCCTTTCTTTTCAGGAAGAAAGGGGGTGCCCGCGCGGCATGAGCGCATTACTCACCTTTTCCTCCCTGCAAAACAATCGATTGTACGGCAGGCCAATGGGCGAACCCCCATTTTATAATATTGTTTATATAGCGATTTTTTCATCCCGCATCGTGAGTTATATTCACATATTTACCGTTGATCCATACCGCTTTCACCGACATGTAACGCCCAAAGCTGTGAACTATTTTCAAAACGCAAAGCCCCCGCACATTGGCAGGGGCTTATTTCCTGATATCGCATATCGTGAATTATGTTCACCATATATTGCCGCGCAACCGGCGATGCAAAAAATCTTTTTCTACTTTCTTTCACAAGAAAATAGCCGCCCTGCGCCCCTGCAACGCAAACCGCCGCCATTTCGACCCAACACGACAGGATTCCCTCAAACCCGCCACGACGCTTCGACGCCGTTGACAGGAAACAGGGAATATAATTTACAAAAAATGGAACCGAAATGTGGTGAGGACGTTTGAACGTACAAATTAAAAAACAGCCTATCCCACGCGGCAGGGAAGGGATGCGCGCCGCCGGAAGGGTGGCCGCAGGACAAGCCGTCGCCTTTCTCCTCGGCTTCGCGCTGGCGCAAACGGTGGTTTTTGAGGATTATGTACCCTTCGGGGTGGCGGCAGCGGCCTCCGCTCCGCGCGAATACACCGTTGCTACCGCCCTCGGGGCGATTGGAGGGAGCATCCTCTCCTCCGGCGCGGCAGGGGGATTTCGCATGATTGCCGCCGTGTTTGCGGCCGCGGCCATCCGCTGGCTGACCTCGGGCATGTTCCGCGCGGCAAAGGGTGCGCCCTTCGCCGCCATCGTCTCCTTTGTCTGCGTGATGGCCACCGGGCTGGTGGTCATGACGGTGCAGGGGGCCTCCACCACGGGGGTCATCCTCTATCTCTCGGAGGGGATGCTTTCGGGCGGGGCGGCCTACTTCTTCCGGCGCGCCGCCACCATGACCAAGGGCTTTCGCCCGGCGGGGATGTCCTCGCAGGAGCTGACCTGCTGGATGATTACCGCCGCCGTCGTCACCCTCTCGCTCGTCCCCTTCCACATCGGCTTCCTCTCCCCCGCCCGGGTGGCGGTGGTGATGGCGGTGCTGTTCGCCGCGCGCTTCGGGCGCGAGACGGGCGGGGCCATCGCCGGTATCGCGGCCGGGCTTGTCATCGCGCTGTCGAGCGACTCGCTGAGCTTTGCCGCCGCCTCCTTTTCCTTTGGCGGGCTGATGGCCGGGGTCTTTTCCCCCATGGGGACGGTCGCCTGCGCGCTGGCCTTCGCGGTGTCCAACGGCCTGTTCGCCCTGGGCGCCATCGACTCGGTGCAGACCCTTTACATCCTGTATGAAATCCTCGCCGGCGGGGTGCTCTTCCTCATCGTTCCCCGCAAGTGGAGCGCGAAAATCGCCGAGCGCATCGTGCCCGCGCCCGATATCCCCGACGCCGACGGACTGAAAAAGTCGGTGGTCATGCACCTGCGCTACGCGTCGGCCGCCTTGTGCGACGTGTCGCAGACGGTCGAGCAGGTCAGCGACAAGCTGCAGCGAATTTCCCTGCCCGGCGTCGACACGGTGCTCGCCCAGACGGAGGAAACGGCCTGCCGGGGCTGCGGCATGCGGGTCTACTGCTGGGAGACGGCGCGGGGCGAGACCCTGGAGGCCCTGGTCGAGGCATCCAAACAACTGCGCCGGAAGGACAGGCTCTCCCCCGAGCTGCTGCCCCGCGAATTCATGGCCCGCTGCGCCCATCCCGACCGGGTGCTCGGCACGCTGGAGGACAAATACACCTCCTTCCTCGCCCAGGAGGCGGCGGAGCGCAGGGTCAGCGAAATCCGTTCGGTGGTCTCGGAGCAGTTCGACGGCATATCGGACATGCTCGCCGACATGGCGTCCGAGATTGAGCAGGCCCGCCACTACGACGCGCAAAACGCCCAGCGCATGGACGACGCCCTGCGCGCCGCCGGCATCATCCCCATGGACCTCTCCTGCAGCATCGACCGCTATGGCCGCATGACGGCCGAAATCCGCCTGGACAGCGAGGGGGGCGAGCGGGTCAACCGCGCCATCCTCATGCGGGAGCTTTCCCGCGCCTGCGGGCGGGATTTTGACGTGCCCTGCGTCACCGACATCGCTGGCGGCAAGCTGCTGACCATCAGCGAAAAAGCGGCGTTGTGCGTCGACTTTGGCGCGGCCCAGTACGCCTGCGGCGACAACCGCCTGTGCGGCGACGCTTACGAATACTTTGCCGACGGCAAGGGCAGGAGCGTCATGATACTCAGCGACGGCATGGGCCAGGGCGGCCGCGCGGCGGTCGACGGGGCGATGGCCTCGGGGCTGATGGCCCGGCTGGTCAAGGCGGGCTTTGGCTTCGACTGCGCGCTGGGCATCGTCAACTCGGCCATGCTCTTTAAATCGGGGGACGAGTCGCTCGCCACCCTGGACGTCACCTGCATCGACCTGTTTGACG
Organism: uncultured Eubacteriales bacterium; assembly: GCA_965145485.1. Taxonomy (GTDB): domain Bacteria; phylum Bacillota; class Clostridia; order Oscillospirales; family Acutalibacteraceae; genus CABQCM01. The sequence goes on from CBCTCU010000060.1 coordinate 3,770, forward strand.
GGCACACCGACTTCTTCAAAGCGGGCGCGCCCGCCACCATCATCCGCCGGGGAGGCAAGGTAAGCTGCGCCGAGGGGGCCTCCCTTCCGGCCGGCATCCTCAAGGAGGTCAGCTTTGACCGCTCGAGCGCCACCCTCGCGCGGGGGGATATCGTGCTCATGGTTTCCGACGGGGTCATCGCCGACGGGATGGACTGGATCGGGGTCGAGCTGGAGGTCTGGAAGGACGGTTCCGCCTCCCAGCTCGCCGAGCACATCGCCGACTATGCCCGCCGCCGCAGGCAGGGCGACAAGGAGGACGACATCACCGTCCTCGCCGCCATCATCGAAAAAGGGGTGTGAGGGCGCATAGGCGCAGGGCATCCCATCCCCCATACGCGCGAATCCGGCGGCCCGTATACCCCCGAGCGCCTATGCATATTGGCGCAGCGGCCCACATACCCGGTGCGCTTGCGTATGTACACTCGGGCGCTACGGTCTAGAGAGCTACGGTCAACATGCTCGGAACATCCAGCCCTTATGCGCGCCATGCCACGGTCAGCTTTCTCCGGGAACCCCATTCCCATGCTGAGGGAACAGCAGTCCACTTACTCCGGAGCACCTGCGTGCGCATACTCGAGCGCTATGGTCTAGAGCGCTACGGCAACATGCTCGGAGCATCCAGCCCGTATGCGCACCATGCCACGGTCAGATTTCTCCAAGTACCTTCGTTCCCATGCTGAGGAACCACGGCTTATCTGCTCCAAGCGCCATGGTCCTTCTGCGAAAACGCGACGACTTACCTACCCAGCGCGTCCGCCTTCCTACATACAGAATGCCCCGGCGTGATATGCCGGGGCATTTTCGCTATCCGCCGCCTGCCGCAGAGAAAAGCGGATGGGCCACCGCAACGCAGGCTTCACCCACTCACTAGCAGTAGCGCTGTCCATACAGAAAATCCTTCACATCCTGTTGAAACAGCAAAAGCCAGAATACCACAGCGCTCAATGCGGCGCCTAATATGCTCTGGACAACGTCTGCGGCGCTTGCATATCCAATCGAATACAAGAAGCTAATGACAAGGCCCACGGCGTTTATTCCATGCACAATGGCATAAAAGTACCGGATCCATGGCACCCCTCGCCAAAAGAAATACAGCAAGGCGACGCCGCCAACGGTTACCGCCAAGGAAATCACCATCTGGGAAATCATCGTGATCAAAAAGCCTCCCATTTGTTGATAGACAATACAGGCAACCACATTAATTACCAACGATAATGCCAGGTTCAGACCTATGTAGACCATGACAGCAATCACTAAGCCCTTTCCCCGTTGGAGTGAACGCTCTGTCTGGGGCGAAAGCTCCTTGGCCGGCGCGGCGTCGGCGCTAGAGGGCGCAGGGCGCAGATCATAGCGGATATCCACCTCGAACAGCTCGCCTTCATGCTCCCTCAAATCGTCGATCAGCTCGCCAACATGGCGGTAGGGCTTGCGCCAAAGGGTATCCATCACCGGTAAAACGGCCGCGGGCGCGCCCGGATCCTGACGCAGGGCCTGCATGTGGGCCGCCAACACCGAATTGACCCGATTGGGGCTTTGCAACAACAGCCGGATGTCGTTATACGATAATAGTACCCTGCGCAGCAGCACAACCTCCTCCACCCGCCTGGCCTCCTCGTCGGTAAACTGCCCGTCCACTGGCAGGCGGATCAGGCCCTCCCGCTCCAGAATTTTCATGTCCCAATCCGTCAGTCCGTTTCTTCTGCACACCGCTTGTAAATCCATCGACTCCCTCCTTTTTCTGCAATTTGTAATATAATACCATATTTATATGATAAAAGCAACTGAAATTTCATAATAATCAATATTTTTATTGGTAAAACGGGCTATTTTTTGAGTCTGAATGCGCAATCGCCGTGAAGCTTCCCTGCTTTGGTCGCAGAAGCAGCCATATTGCCTACGGAAAAAAGGCGGGGATCAAAAAGCGGCAAGCCCCCTGAGGAGCTCGCCGCCCATATTGCAATATCGATATCCACAGCAAACGGTCAATCCTGCTGACTTCCCTCGCCGCGCTTGCAGCGAAGGTATTCCTCCACCTCCCGGGCAAGTCCCTCTCGGAAATCCATAGGGAATACCCAAAATCGGCAGCCCCTTATTGTAACAATGGCCATCCGCGGCTATTATAACACAATCCTCACATTTAGAAAACAGAAAATTTTTTTGCGCCCCTTTGCCGCCTTGATTTTCCAAAGGGAATAGTTTAGAATAAACCTGTCATACTAAATTTTGGGCAAAGCCCTAACGCTAAGGAGGATGTATCATGAAAAAATTCGTTTGCAACATCTGCGGCTATGAATACGACCCTGCGGTTGGCGACCCCGACAACGGCATCGCCCCCGGAACCGCCTTCGAGGATCTGCCCGAGGATTGGGTATGCCCTCTTTGCGGGGTAGGTAAGGACAATTTCAGCGAGGAATGAGGAACCCGAATGAAGGCAGTCAAAATTTGCGATAACATCTACTGGGTTGGCGCGGTCGACTGGACGCTGCGCAACTTTCACGGCTACACGACCTCCATGGGCTCGACCTACAACGCCTACCTGATTGTCGACGAGACGGTCGCCCTGATCGACACCGTGAAAGCAAATTTTGCAGGCGAGATGCTCGAGCGCATTGCCTCGGTCATCGAGCCGTCCAAAATTGACGTCATTGTTTCCAACCACGTCGAGCCGGATCATTCGGGCGCGATTCCGGCTGTGCTGGCCGCCGCCCCCCAGGCCAGGGTCATCACGGTCGACCCGCAGGGGGTGCGGGGCCTGACGGCGCATTACGGCTCCCTCAACTACCAGCCGGTCAAGGCGGGCGCAAGCCTTTCGCTCGGCCGGCATACCCTGCAGTTTACCCCCACCCCCATGGTGCACTGGCCGGACAATATGGTGACCTACTGCCCGGAGGAAAAGCTGCTGTTTTCCAACGACGCGTTTGGCCAGCACTATGCGTCGAGCGGCCGGTTTGACGATGAGGAACGCATCGACGTGGTCTTTGAGGAGGCCCGAAAATATTACGCCAACATCGTCATGCCCTACGGGCAGCAGACCGCCGCCGCAATAAAAGCGGTCGGGGGGCTGGATATCGGGCTGATCTGCCCCTCCCACGGGGTGATCTGGCGCAAGAATATCCCCGAGATCGTCCAGCGCTACCAGTCCTGGTGCCAAAACGAGACCGACGGCAGCGCTGCGGTCGTCTACGACAGCATGTGGCATTCGACCGAGACGATGGCCAAGACGGTGGCCGAAACCTTCCGCGAGGAGGGGCGCATCGTCCGCCTGTATGATTTGAAGGTATGCCACAACAGCGACATTATCAGCGATATTCTCACCGCCAAATACATCGCGGTTGGCTCGCCTACCCTCAACAACAACATGCTGCCCACCGTAGCGGGCTTTTTGACCTATCTGCGTGGCCTGGCCCCCAAGGGGCGGGTCTGCTTTGCCTTTGGCTCTTACGGCTGGGGCGGCCAGAGCATCGCCCAGGTCGAGCAGGCGCTCGAGGGCTGCGGCTTCGACAAGCTGTGCGAGAGCGTTCGTATCCAGTATATTCCCAAGCAAGACGATCTTGACGCCCTGGCGGCCAAGGTGCGCGAGGGTATTCGCAGCCATTCGTAAAGCAAGCGATGGACAAAGCACGCCGGCATTGCGCCGGGCGCCGGCCGCAGCCACCCGGCCAAAGGCGGACGCCCGGCGCATGAGGCTGTTCGGATAAGGAGGAATCCCTTTGGAAATCAAAGCCCTCGATAAGCTGACCTATGGCCTTTACGTCCTCGGAGTGGAGGGGGAAAAGGGCTATGGCGGCTGTATTGTCGACGCGGTCATGCAGGCCACGATGGAGGACAACCCTCTTTTGCTCATCAGCCTGATCAAGCGCAACTACACCCCCGAGTGCCTCAAGCAGACAGGGGAGTTTACCCTGTCGGTCCTGCGGGAGGACTGTGACCCCCTGCTCATCGGCCTGTTTGGCTTCCAATCGGCCCGCACGGCCGACAAATGGTCGGGCGCCCACCACGAGCTTTGGTATGGCCTGCCGATCCTGCGGCAGGGCTGCGCGGCCGTAGTCTACGGCAAGGTGGAAGAGGTGCGCGAGCTATCCAGCCACACCCTGTTTACCTGCCGCGTGCAGGACGCTGACCTTGGCGAAGGGGAACCCATGATCTACGCCAATTATTTAAGCCAGGGCAAGACAGGGGCGATGAAGGCCTTTCAGGAATACAAAAAGGGGTATGCCGGCACGCAGGGGCGGTAACCCACCCGGCCTCGGGCCCTGCGCCGGCACCCCCGCCTTGCCCTAAACCCTAAGGGGACGCGGCAGGGAAAGGGGATCGGTTTTGCGCCGGCGATATTTTGCCCTTAAAACAAGAACCCATTATACGGCCGGCTCCGCCCACGGGCGCGGGCCGTCTTATTTTTCCAGACTGGGAGGCGATTTTATGCTGTTTGTGTGCTACCCAAAATGTACGACCTGCCAAAAGGCGCTGCGTTGGCTTCAAGATCGCGGAATCGATGTGACCATACGCGACATCAAGCTGGAGCGCCCCTGTGAGGAGGAGTTGCGCGACTGGCAGGCGCGCAGCGGCCTGCCCCTGCGCCGTTTTTTTAACACCAGCGGCCAGCAGTATCGCGCGCTGGGGCTCAAAGACCGGCTGGAATCCATGCCGGAGGAGGAGCAGTTTTCCCTGCTGGCTACCGACGGCATGCTGGTCAAGCGCCCCATTCTGGTAGGGGACGATTTCGTGCTGGTCGGTTTCCGCCAGCCCGAGTGGGAAGAGCGCCTCGTAAAATAGCGCGCCTTTCATCTTCGATAAAAAACACGGATGCCCAGGCGCACGGCCTGCTTTCACCACGCAGGCCGCATGCCGGACGGGCCGCAAGCCCTCCCGGTTGGGGAACGGATGTAAGCCGGGATTGGTGCGAGCCGGAGCTGTCCAGCCGTCTGCCTGTCCGGATGCGCGATCGGTCAGAAATTTTTCCCATGCACAAGCCGTCTGCCGGCCTCGATGTGCGGCCGGCCAGAAAAGACCTATCTTAGATTTTGTTCCTATTTCAATGACAACCGCCGCCTATCCGTTAAGGATAGGCGGCGGTTATTTTGTCCGGTACGGCCGGCCGCGCCTTTCAGGGAAATCAGAAGGCGGTCTGATTTTCCCAAAAGACGGCCGAAACCAAATCATCCGACTCCGAGGACACCCTCGGGCCCGACGACGATCCGTTCGCCCCGCTGGACGGATTGCTCGACATAGGGGCGCTGCTCGTCCCCATGCTGCTGCCGTTGCTGTCGGTATCCTGCGGATTGGAGTTGCAGCCGCACAGCGCCGCCGTCATCGAAACCACGCCGGCCAGCGCAAGGATGCAAAGGGTCTTTTTCACTGGGAACACTCCTTTTACGGTCATTCCGGCGGTATTCTTTCGAATTCCGTCGAAGATAGTGTTCCTCCTATCCGCACGGGAATCAGCGGCAATTTTAACCGATTTTTTGAAGCACGGCCTCGACCGCGCCGACATAGACCCGATGATAATCCCCCTCGTACCACTTGGCGATGGATTCGTCGAGAAAGCCCTTGGGGTCGATATCGCTGACATATATTTTTTTCAAACACAAGGTCAGCTCAGCCTGCTCAAAGCGCACCGAACCATGGTCAAAAACCGGCGTAAGACCGGTTGCGGCCGTCTTATCCACATCGCGCCCGCTCTTTGAGCCGCAGACCGAATGCACCCTTTGCTTCCACTCCTCATCGAAAAAGGAGAGGGTGAAGCGGTCGGTGCGCTCGAGGAATTCATAGGTATACCGCGTTGGCCGCACAACGGCCACGGCCACATCCTTCCCCCACATTTCGCCCACGCCGCCCCAGCTGGCGGTCATCATATTATAGCCGCTTTGATCCCCTGCGGCCACCAGCATCCATTGCTCGGCAATGCGCCGGACCAGGTTGCCCTGCACCTCGCGCAGGGAAATTTCCTGAAACTGCATTCTTAACGCTCTCCCTTCCAATTCTTTCATGATGTACGGCGGCCCCACGGTCATGCACGGCCCGCGTCTATTCCACGGCGGCCCGCATCGCTATCAGCCAACGCCGCCGCATGCCGCATAACGCCGGCGTTCCTGCCGCGATAAGCCCCAGCCCATCCCGGGGAATCCCGGCGCACGGCGGCGCTTTTTCCGACAGGATTTTAAAAATACGCGCCCGCCCGGCAAAGGGCAGGCGCACGACGGGCTGTCCGTCCGATGGTTATTGTGCCGGCTCCCACTTGCAGCGAACCGGGGAGACAATCGCTCCCTGCGCTTTGAGCTCCTTAAAAGCCTTGTCAATCTCCTTGCGGTCGAGGCCCGAAAGCTTTTCCACCTCGCCGGCGCTGACCGGCTTGCCCGCCTCTTTCATGGTCTTGAGTACGGTTTCTTTGACGTCCATTCCAAATTCTCCCTTCTTGTGAAGTTGGCTTCATTGTACAACCAGGCAGCCGCTTTGTCAATCACGGCATAAGCAGGAAGGCCGCAACAAAACACCCGCAACCCAGGGCCAGACTCAGCCCTGCCGGGCCCCCAGGCCCAAGTCGCTGCGGGCCGCCTGCGAACCATCGCGGGAGGGCCGTTGCCCCTCCCGCGATACGGCCGATGCGGCTTATACTCCATCCGACAAGTCGGCCGGATGATCGTCCCCCGCCGGATTGCGCCGGTTCGGCGGCGTTGCCACCCGCCGAATTGCTCCGGGCAGCCAGCGCGCTTCACCCGCGCACGATATCGCCAAAGTGGCCCTTCGGTCTCGGGAAGCGATTGGGGAGGGCGGTTCGCGCCGGCTTGGCGGCGTCCCCCGCCGGGTTGCGCCGGACAGCCTGCGGATAACCCCCGTGCGCGGTATTGCCAAAGCAGCCCTTCGGTCTCGGAAAGCGATCGGGGAGGGCGGTTCGCGCCGGCTTGGCGGCGTTGCCACCCGCCGGATTGCGCCGGACAGCCTGCGGATAACCCCCGCGCGATATCGCCAAAGCAGCCCTTCGATCTCAGCAAGCAATCGGACAGAGCGATTCGCGC
>CBCTCU010000061.1:0-10046 GCA_965145485.1 uncultured Eubacteriales bacterium
CACCTCCACAAAACCCCGGCTTTGGTATAGACGGATGGCGGGCGTGTTGGAGGGGCGCACCTCCAAAAAAATGGAGGACAGGCCGCTTGTTTGCGATGCCTGCACCAGGGCGTCGAGAATTTTGCCCCCCGCCCCCCGGCCCCGGAACCGGGGAAGGCAGGCAATGTTGCCGATGCTCCCTTCGTCCAGAGCGGCGCGCATGCTGCCGTAAGCGGCCACTTCACCGTCGATCAGGGCGCACAGCATCCAGGCGTCCGGGCAGGCGAGCTCCTGCTCGAGAGCCGTTATGCTCCACGGGTGGGAAAAGCAGGCTTTCTCAATTTCCCCAATCTGGGCAATCGCCCAGGCCCCGGCGGGCACGATTTCAATGACGCTGCTCACGTTCGATCAGCCCCTCAAGCAACTCCTGGCACAGGGCCTCCAGCTGATCCCGGCAATGCCGGTAGCACTCCAGGTCGCCGCCGAAGGGATCGGACACCGACTCGCGGGGAATATACAGCTTGTCCCGCGGCGCTCCCGCCCCCAAAAGGGCGTCCGCGTAGGCGTGCGTCAAGGGAACGGCTACGCAGTTCCCGTCCATGAGCCGGGCGTCAAACGGCCGTGCGGTATGCGCCGCGATGTCAACGCCAATTTCCAGACAGGCCGCGACGGCGTTGGCGGCGACCGCATCGCCCTGTACGGCGTACAGCCCGGCACTCTCGGCTTGGAACCGGGTTTCCCCCCGGCGGCGGGCCATATCGTTAAAAATCCCTTCCGCCATGGGGCTGCGGCAGGTATTTCCCGCGCAAAGAAACAGAATGCGTGTCATCCTAGCTTCCTCCTTGTCATGCGCAAAATGATGGTAGAACGCGCAATAAAAATGATGTCCTATGTGCACGGACGTGGGCCGGCGCTTAGAACCAGAGTATTATCGTCGCTTGCGGCTGTGATACCATGAGCACGTAGTGTGAATGGTATCCTATGCACATGGCCGTAGGCCCAAGCTCAAAATCAAAGTATCATAGCCGTCTGAGGCTATTATACCACGCCCATCCAACCGCTACAAGAAGGCCGTGCGAATTCTCTAAGACCTACGACTTGCATTCACCGCACGAAACCATGCATTTTCCAGCATGAGCGTATCGGAAGCGGCCATGAACGGTTTGCCGGTGAGGGTGACAATGCGATTTTACGATACCATACGGTGAAATTGGCCCGGCAACCGGCGGGCGGTGTGGGCAGCGGTGCGTCCAGAGCAGGTAGATTGGTTACGAGAAAGTCGCCGTCACGAAAGACGAAAGACCGGCTGGCATGCGCGGCGATGTAGACGCCGGCGGGATACGCTGATGGAATTTGGATTCATCTCTTGACGCGGCCGTTACCCGCGCGATATAATGGGGGCGTTCCAGCCCCTGGACGATTCAGGCGCCACATCGGCAGGGTGTGTCCGATCGTGCTAGAAAAAAGGGGTTTTACGCCGTTGGTGTCTGCCCGATTTGGCAAGGTGTCCTTTCCGCTGATTGGCTTGCTCCCTTTTATGGCGTGCTTTGTGGCGTCGTCCGTCAAGCGGCCGACCGGTTCTCGGAATCCGGTTCATGCTTCCCTTCTCTTGCGCATATACTTTACGGGTGATGCGCATTGAAATGGAAAAACGCTTGGCACGCTGCCCTGGGGGCGGCGGCGATTTTGGCTGCCCTTGCGGGCATCTTCTGTTATCCTGCCCAATGCGCCGAGGGGGTGCGCCGGGGCCTGCTGATGTGCGGGTCCCTGGTGATCCCGGCTTTGTTCCCTTTTATGGCGCTGTGTGAATTTATCGGCAATTCGGGCTGGTCCGCCCGGCTGGGCCGCTGGGCCTGCCCGGTCACCCGCCGGCTGTTTGGCATCCGGGCGCCGGTCGGCGCGGCGGTGGTCATGGGCTTCATCGGGGGTTATCCGGTGGGGGCGCGGTCCACCGCGTCGCTCTATCGGGATGGGCTGATCGACCGTACCGAGGCCCGCCGGATGCTCTGCTTTTGCGTCAATGGGGGGCCCGCCTTTGTGATGTCGGCCGTGGGGGTTGGCATGTTACAGAATGCGAAGGCTGGCTGGCTGCTGTTGGCCGCCCACTGGCTTTCCTCCCTGCTGCTCGGCTGTATTTTGGGCATGGTTTGGCGGCGCCGGCCGCCCGCTCCTTTACCGGATGAAAGGCGCGTCCCTCTGCCGCTGGACACCCGGCGCAGGGTTCCGTTGTCCGAAGCTTTTGTCGAGGGGGTCGCTTCGGCCTCGGCGGGCATGTTTGGCATCTGCGCGTTTGTGATCCTGTTTTGCTGCCTGTTGTCCTTGCTCGGCGCGCTCCCGTTATCCGAGGGAGCTTATCGCATACTGGCCGCCGTGCTGGAGACGACCAGCGGCTGCCGGGAGCTTGCCGCCGGCGGGGTTTCTCTGCCCTGGATATCGGCGGCACTGGGCTTTGGCGGGATCTGCGTCCATTTTCAAGTGCTGTCGAGCGCGGGGGAAATCCGGCCGAATCTCATCGTATTTGAACTCTGCCGCATGCTGCACGCGGCCATTTCCTTTGCCCTTTGCAGCGCATTGGTGCGAATTGTGCCGGGGGCGGCGCCGGTGATATCCAATGCGGTCAATCCCGTGTTCGCCGGCATGGCGACGACGGTGCCAGCCTCGGCGGCGCTGCTGTGCAGCGCGGCGGTTTTGCTGCTGTGCCCCGTGACCCGGCGGCCTGGTGAAGAGGGGCGGGGGCCGTATATCGGTTCCATCTAGGGGAGATGGCGTTAGGCCAAGGCCTGGCTGGCTTTGCTCGCGACGCGCGGGAGGACGCGGCTTGCTGCTGTGCCTGCGCCAAAAGATTGTGATAGGACGGAGGACGGTTGTATGTCCAAATATTGGTCAAAAGGGAATCTTCCCGCTCGATGCGGGTGGTGCTCGCACGGGGTCCCTTCCGCGGACGGGACGTGTATCTTGTGTAAAAAGCGAGGCGTCATGGACGCGGACGACCACTGCCCTCACTACGACTACGATCCATTGCGCCGGGAGCCGCATCCCCAGCCTGCGCTGCCGCTCATCGACGGGGAGGAGTTTCGGCTATAGCGCCGGATTTGGGATGGCGTATGTTTCCGGAGGCGGCCGCCGTTACCATGCGACGCATTGTCCTTGGACCAGGCTATGCCTTTTGACGGTTGGTATCGGGAATGCTCCAGAGCATTTTCATACGATCGATGTCGCGGTTACTCTGCTTGGTTGGTTGAGCTCCATGTATGCTGGAGCAGTTCCTGGGACGGTTGGTATGTATCGTCCAGCTTTGTTTGATTTTGCCGGGCTTGCGCGGCTGATGCTTGCAGAAAATTTTTTAAGCCGATCTGTTGGAGTCTATGATTGCAATTGATCCTCGTGAAGGAAAGTTTTGATTTATCAAGATGCAAAATCCCCAGGATTTTATATATAATAATTTTTGAAAGAGTTTCTCAGCCGCGGCGCGGTAATGGTTTGCGTCACATGCGACCCTTTTGATGGCGTTGAAACGAAAGAGGGCGTCAATATATCGCTGCCAGGGCGATGTGTTTTTTTACAACATGGTGCGGCTGGCTTTTGGCCGGGTTGGATGGACAAACTTTCTCGGACATGCCCCGATATGGCTTTTGATGATCCGAACGGCATGGCGCAGCGGTTGTATATGCAAGATACTGTTTCCAAAGCCGATCCTTCCCGATGTGGAGAGGTTGGCCTTTTGTGATAGCCTTGTCTGCACGGTGGGACGCAACGGCAAGCCTATGGCCGGCTCCTGTCTGCCGGGGCTTCAGGCCGTTTTTTCGAAAGGGCTTTTCAAGTTTGTTAATTTGTGTTATTATAAATGAACATTCCGATTACGCTGTTGATCTTTGGAGGATACCAATGAAGGACAAGCTAATGGCTTTGGTAAAATATAACGGCTGGATTTATACCTTATATTTTCATTTGTGCAGCTTAGCTGTTAACATTTTAAAATTATTTGTAAGGACAGACGACCACCTCATATTGTTTACCAGTTTCGGCGGAAAAAAATATGACGACAGCCCCAAAGTGCTGTATGAAGCCATCTGTAAAGATGAGCGTTTTCAAAATTTCCGGTGTGTGTGGGCTTTTCACCGGCCGGCGGACTTTGAGGACTGCAAGCTGGAATCGGTCAAAACCGATACATTGCAATATTTTAAGACGGCATTGAAAGCCAGATGTTGGATTACCAATTCCAGCATAGAAAGAGGTTTGCGTTTTAAGGGAAAACGAACCTTTTACTTTAACACTTGGCATGGTACGCCCATAAAAAAAATGGGCAGCGATATTTCGCAGGATAACACCTCCTTTCGTGCTAAAACGGCGTTGCCGGTTGATAGGATGACGGTACAGAGCGATTATGAGGCGGAGATTTTCGGCCGGAGCTTTGATATCCCGGCGCAGAAATTTTTGAAGGCAGGACTTCCGCGAAATGACTGCCTGTGTCATTGCACCATGGAGGACCGGGCAAAGTTAAGGGAACAGTTCCATTTACCTTCGGATAAAGCGATTGTTTTGTATGCGCCTACCTTTCGGGAATATCAAAAAGACAGCGCTCGTCGTTGCGTCATGAATATGCCGTTTCAGATTGCGAAGTGGGAAGAGTCCTTATCAGACCGTTATGTAATACTCTTCCGCGCGCACTATGAGGTTGCAAAAGTGATGGGCATTCAAGACAGCGATTTTATTCATGACGTTTCCTCTTACCCAAATTTAAATGAATTGATGATTCTTTCCGATGTTTTAATCTCCGATTATTCCAGTATATTTTTTGATTATTCTATCATGGAAAAACCAATGCTGTATTATACGTACGATTACGACGAATATGCACAAAAGCGCGGGATGTATTTTGATATCCGAACATTCTTGCATGGAAGCGATAAAGAAGAGGAGATCATAAAAATATTGCAGGATTTGGATATAGAGGCGGAGCAGGAGCGCGCCCGTAGCTTTAAAAAGAAGTACGTTCCGTATTATGGCAAAGCAACGCAGCAGTCTTTAGACTGTATTTTGCATCATATTGTGGGGTGATGGGATGAAACGCGTGATTACCTATGGCACGTTTGATCTTTTGCATTATGGGCATATTAACTTGTTGAAACGGGCCAAAGAGTACGGTGATTATTTGATTGTATGCCTTTCGACGGATGAATTTAATTGGGAGCAAAAACGGAAAAAAGCTTATTTTTCATATGAACAGAGGAAGTATTTGCTGGAATCCATTCGTTATGTCGATTTGGTCATTCCCGAATGCAGCTGGGAGCAAAAAATTACCGATGTCAAAGAGTATCATATTGATACGTTTGTGATAGGGGATGACTGGAAGGGGAAGTTTGATTTTTTGAAAGAATTTTGTGATGTGGTATATCTTTCGCGTACGCCAGAGATATCTACAACAAAAATAAAGCAAGATTTCAACTAAAAACGAAAGGGTATCTTGTATGGATCGTCTTCCTTTGGTATCGATTATTATCCCTGTGTACAATGGCGCCAATTACTTAAAAGAGGCCATCGACAGTGCGCTTGCACAGACCTATCCAAATATTGAAATTCTTGTTGTCAACGATGGCTCTACAGACGACGGCGCTACGGAGCGTCTGGCTCTTTCGTACGGCGATAAAATTCGATATTTTTCGAAAGAAAATGGCGGATCTTCGTCTGCATTGAATACCGGTATTCGAAATATGCGGGGGGATTATTTTTCCTGGTTGAGCCACGATGACCTATACGAACCGAATCGGACGGAAGTGTTGGTGAATATGCTCAAGGGCCTTTCCACGAAACACGTTGCGATATGCGGCGGTGGTTTGATCGACGCGCAGGGCAACAAGATTTTTTATGCCAACAAATTCCTTAATGTTAACGGCATTTTTACCAATATACAGCTCTTAAAAATGTTTCGAAAGAATTACAAAATCAATGGCTGCGGTATTTTAATTGCTAAACCGATGATAGATCAGACGGGGTTATTTAATGAAAACTTCCGCTATGTCAATGATAAAGATTATTGGCATAGATTGATTTTAAACGGCTGTATTTTTGTGTGCACCAATCAAATGTTGGTAAAAACACGAATTCATAACCGCCAGGTCAGTGTGACCAGCGTTGATTTGTATAAGACAGAAAATGAGATTTTTGCAAAAGATTATGTGAATACTTTGGTAAGTAATCTGGCGCAATATCGCCCGCTTTTTGATGTTTATGCCGATATTGCGGCGAGGGAAAATAATTCCCATATCATTTTACAGGCGCTGCGCCAGGCCCCGGTAGGCCGTTGGTATCGTATGGGCAAGTATGTGAAGTTGCTGTATTATTTTTTGTATGGGAGAATTTCGTCCGGATTGAAGAAGATTTATAAAGCGATTTTTTTCAAAAGGTAAACATATATACTGCTTTTTGCGTTCGTGGCATCCCCTATCGCGCCAATGTATCCTGCGAAGGGTTTCCATTGGGCTGGATGGGATGGATTACGCCATCCGCTCACGGCGGTGCATCCTGACGAGGGCGAAGGCGCCAAAACAACCAATGCCAGCGCAGCGGCCCCTGCGGCGCTGGCGGATGGATGCCGCCCCTTGAAACGGCGCGCCATGGGGTATGGGCGGATGCGCTGTGGGAAGCGGCTAGCATGGGTTGGCCGGCGCGCTGCGCGCGGGGCAGTGCTAGCATAGGAGAATAGGGAAAAGGGGACGCCGCCGGGAAGCCCTTCCCGGCGGCGTTTTCAGCGTGTTGAATCCCTACAACCGCTTTAGGCAATAGGGCGTCAGGCAGCAGCCCTCGCAGCGGGGGTTGCGGGCCGAGCAGGTTGCACGGCCAAACAGCACCACGCGATGGCAAAAGTGGTTGGATCCCTCGGGAGGTTGGTAAGCTGAAGCCCTACAACCGCTTTAGGCAATAGGGCGTCAGGCAGCAGCCCTCGCAGCGGGGGCTGCGGGCCGAGCAGGTTGCACGGCCAAACAGCACCACGCGATGGCAAAAGTCATTGGATTCCTCGGGAGGAAGGAGCTTTTTTAGCTCCATTTCCACCTTATAAGGGTCTTTGGTGGCCACCAGGCCGATGCGGTTGGCGATGCGGATCAAATGGGTGTCGGTGACGACGGCCGGCTTGCCGTACACGTCGCCGCAGATGAGGTTGGCGGTTTTGCGTCCAATGCCGGGAAGCTTGGTGAGCTCCTCGATGGTGTCGGGCACTTCGCCGCCATACTCGTCGCGCAACATTTTAGCCATGGCGACGATGCTCTCGGCCTTGGTCTTGTACAGCCCGCAGGAGCGTATCATTTCCCCAACCTCATCCACCGATGCGTTGGCAAAGGCGTCGATGTCGGGATAACGCTCGAACAGGGCCGGGGTGACCAGGTTGACCCGCGCGTCGGTGCATTGGGCCGACAGGCGGGTGGCGACAAGAAGCTGAAAGGCGTTGTGGGAACGCAGAGAACAGACCGCGTCGGGAAACTCCTTTTTGAGCGCCTCCACGCAGCCGAGCGCCCGCTCCTTTTTGGTCATATGTATCGCATCCTTTCTTGGTTGCAGCGGTGAGATGGTGATCATGGTTTCGTCGTAACGGCAGGATGGTGAATACGATAGCATCCTGGCAGGTCCGGCGTTATTACCGCCGTTTTTTGCGCCCGGCGGACGCACACAGGGCAGGCCGCAGTTTGCGCCCGGCCGAGGGGGATCGGGCGGCTGACCGGCCGGATGTCTTATGCTCCGCCCTCAGGAAGATTCGCCATCCGATGGAGTCAGCGTAATCCCCAGCCTGCGTATACCCGAGCGGTCGAGGCGGGCAAGGGCGTTGTGGTAGCCCGGTTGCGGGCAGATTTCGCATAAGGGGGCGAGGACAAAGGCCCGCTCCAGCATGCGGGGGTGGGGGAACACAAGCTCCTCATCCGATTGCGGCGGCGCGTCGCCGCACAGAAGATCCAAATCGAGGGTGCGGGGGCCGTCCTTTCGGGTGCGCCGGCGGCCCATCGCCGCCTCGATACCAAGGCAACAGCCCAGCAGGGCGCGGCAGGTAAGGCCGCTCTCGAGCCGGACGGCGGCATTGTAAAAGCGCGGTTGGTCGGCATAGCCGACCGGGTCGGTCTCATAAACGCCCGAAACCGCGGCCACACGGGTCCCGGGCAGCAGAGACAGCGCCTCCACCGCCCGGCGCAGGTGCCCCTCCCGGTTGCCAAGGTTGCTGCCCAAAGCGACGTAATAGGTCATGGCTGCCGCCCCCTTTGGATTTTTACCCCCACGGTTTCAAAGTCGCCCTTCATAGGCGCGTCGGGCTTACACAGGGTGACGGCGATCTGCTCGACGGCGGGGTATTCCTCAAGCACCGCGTCGGCGACCGCCTGCGCGGCGCGCTCGATCAGATCAAAGGACTGCCCGGTCATCGCCCGGTCGACCGTTTTTCGCACCTGTGCATAGCTGACCGTATCCTCCACCCGGTCGGATTGGCAGGGGAGGCTCAAATCCAGCCCAAGCTCGAGATCGAGCACAAAGGTCTGGCCGTCGCGTTTTTCCTCGGGATTGACCCCATGATAAGCGTATATGCGAAGACCGCGGATGAAAATGGTATCCATACCGACAAACCCCTTTGAATGAAATTTCCACCGTTGCCTGCACGAGCCAGCCGCGCTGGGGTGGTGGGTGCAATGGCGCGGTTCAGCGCTCAGCGCGCATCGCGAAGAGCGTCCCACACTCTGGCCATCTGGACGCTCATGGCGACATCGTGCGCGCGGATCATGCAGGCCCCTTTTTGAAGGCATAGCAGGTGGACCGCCAGCGAGCCGGGATCGCGGCGGTCGGGCTGCTCCACCCCCGTCAACGCCCCGATGAAGCGCTTGCGGGAGGCCGCCGCGAGCAGGGGGTACCCCAAAGCGGCAACCCGGTCGAGCCCTGCGAGAAGAGCGGTGTTTTGCGCGGTGTCCTTTTCAAAGCCAAAGCCGGGGTCGAGGCAGATCTGCTCCCGCGCTACCCCAAGGGCCAGGGCCTCCTGAGCCAGGCGGCCAAGGCGGCCGGCGACATCGCCGGCGACGTCGGTCGAATACCCGCCGAGCGTTTCGGTCAGAATCCAGCCCGCGCCCGACCTTGCCACCACCGCCGCCATGGCCGGATCGGCCCGGCCGCTGACGTCGTTGACGATGGAGGCCCCCAATTGCAGGGCGCGCTGCGCCACCTCAGGATAATAGGTATCGACCGACAGCGGCACCTTCAGGCGACCGCCCAGAGCGGCAACGACCGGCTCAATGCGGGAGAGCTCCTCCTCCGCCGAGAGGGGAAGGCTTCCCGGCCGTGTGGACTGCCCGCCGACGTCGATGATGCCCGCGCCCTCCTCCTGCATGGCAAGGGCACGCTCGATCGCCTGATCCGGGCTTAGGTAGCGCCCGCCGTCTGAAAAAGAGTCGGGGGTGACGTTAACAATCCCCATGACCGTGGTGTGCTCGCAGCTTATTTCTGCGTTTTTAACGATCCAGGATGACTTCATAGCGGATTCCTTTCGGTATACAGAGTGTGATGCTGATTGGGCCCAAGCGCTTGCTCCTACGCCCCGCGTCAGCTGGCGTGCTGGCCGGAGGCCATGCGACGTGTGCGGGGAACGCTTTCAGGACGAGAGGCGGGGCGTCTGCCCTGGCTGCGGACGCCGCCTGGAAATTGCGTTCAGCCATTGCCGGAGGTGAGGGCAGCCCATTTCACCAGATAGCCTGTACGGCAGGGCTGCATGCCGGGCTGTTTCAAGGCCGGCTGCCCAATGATACGCTGCCCGCACTGATTCAAGATCGGCTGCCCAATGGGTTGTACCGCGCGGCATGGATTCGGGGACAGAACCCCAACCCAATCGGCGATATCGTCCTGCACAGATACAAAGCCAGTAACCCGACGTACCGCCGCTGCGTCCCGATGCGGGGCCGGTAGCCCAATGGATACATCGTTCGCGCTGATTCAAGGCCGGGGGCGAAATGGGTTGTATCGCGCGGCATGGATTCGGGGACAGAACCCCTATCCAATCGGCGATATCGTCCTGCACAGATACAAAGCCAGTAACCCGACGTACCGCC
>CBCTCU010000062.1:0-9669 GCA_965145485.1 uncultured Eubacteriales bacterium
GCCATTTTTGATGATTTTCAAGGATTCCCTTAATATCAGATTGCAGCATTGATTTCCCTCCTTTATATATGACCCGTTTCCCGCTCAGCCGCCTGCGACCATCGCGCACAGCAGGCGGCGTACTCTGCGCGGGCTTGGCTTTCGTTCGGGTATATCGTCCGGTACTTCAAGCAACCGAAATAATACACCTCCACCTCAAAGCCTCTTGCGCTATGTACCAGCTTGATTTGGCTGCTGCCGATGCGCCGGTTTTCCAGCGTATTGATGGGGGATCACTCCTGATCTGTGCGCGCCTTTTCAGCCAGCGCTTTTTTACGCGCCAACCGCCGCCTTTGGTTAATAGCTTCTTTGTGACGCATCCAATAACGCCGGTTGGCTTGTCTTTTCTGTTCTTGTCGCTTGTCCTCGCTGCGCAATGCCTTCATCTCTTGTCTTGTAAAGAAAATCATGTATTCACCTCGGCAGCGGCCAAAGCCGGTCAAGCTGTAGCGGTAATATCTCCGCCTTTAAAGCGGATCAACGCCTCAACATTAATGTAAAAATACGAACGGCGGGAACCTTCTTTTTTTATCACATATCCAAAAGGACATGTTCCGCTCTTGATCCAGGATCGGACGGTCTCTGGGCTGATGTTACCGAGATAATTGCTGACGTCTTCGGGGTTGATACTTTTGACCTTGTCCACCTTACGAAGATATTCCTCATTAACCGTTTTTTGCATAAGCATTTCCTTTCTTTACTTTGTGTTGTACGTGTGATATTATGTCGATAATAGGAGTAGTGCTGCCCGTGCGGTTATCATTGCCCTGGCCGCATTTATGTTGACCCACCAACCTCAAAGACAATTGCCCTCGCAGACTACTTCGACGTATCTCTGGACTACCTCGTAGGCCACTCAGATGACCCGAAAAGACATTGATTAGGGTTGTCCCTGATCGCCTGTCGGAGCCGCGAGGGCTGTGCGCACAGCCCAAGCAGCGCCGTTGGGGGGTGACCCCACATCCTACTTACTAGGAGGTGGTTTCTCATGAAAAAGCTAACTAGCTTTCTTATGAGACGCTCCCGCTCCGCACCCGGTTCATCATACTAGGGACGTCGTGGCGAGTGTTGCATCCACTACACGACTGTTCGGCCTGACAAAAGGAAGCGTTGCGACTCCCTCCCTTTGGGACTCACCATGTTCCAAAAGGGTGAGGCGGAATGCGGGAAGTGATGCATGCGACGGGCGGTGTTCGCAACCACCGCTCGTCAAAGCAGGGTAGCTCTCGCAGCCCCGACAGACGATCAGAGCGTCCGGCTTCTTCCCGAAACCGTGAAAATGGTTTCGCGGGAGTGATCCCGCATCCTTTGCTTTTTGAAGGAGGTGGTTCTTATGAAGAAGCTTAACAGCTTTCTCATGAGAGACTCCCGCTCCGCAGGCAGATCATCATTCTGAAATCCATGGCGTGTGGCGCGCCCATTACATGAGTTATCGGCTGAAAAAATGGTCGCTCAACTACCATCCTGGAGGTTTTCTCACCATGAAAGCCAAAGGGACGGTCGACTGCGGGAAGCGGTGTGTGCGGCGGGTGGGTTTTATAAAGTTGAGCAACTCGCCCGCCAAAGACGGATAACGCATTTTCACGGCTGCGGAAAGAGGCCGGAAATCACATTTTTAAACACACACGAGTAAGAACTTCACATTCATCTACGAGTATCTCGTTGAACTGCTTGGAAAGGCGAAGTAAATACTTTGTCAGGCGTTTTATGTCTTTAACATTGCCTACCGCAGATATCCGTTTATGGGCGGCCATCAAGTTATCAAGCGTTTCATCACGAATGAGTTGGCTTTTCGATATGGTCATGCTTTACACCCCATTTCCCTTGTGATATAGTGTGGTTGTTCGTCGTTGTGGGTTTATAAACTTTTTGGAGTTGATCCGCTTGAAATCGCAGATTGAGTTGATTTTCGTAGAACCTCGTTCTAGCAACGAGTACGCCTTGCTGGAACGACTGAAAAACGATATCGTTTACTCAACTCTGGATCACGATGAAAAAAAGCTAGTGGTCACTCTTTGTAATGACAAATTTTGTGATGTGCGCAGAGAGAAAAACGAATGGGTGTACCACATCAGCGAAAGAGGCATTGCGCTTTTAGAGGCGCGTCAGGAAAAACTTCAAGAGCATGCCGCAGCAGAACGTCAAAAACGCTTTGAAAATAAGCTTGGCATAGCATCGGTGGCGATATCGGCGCTCACGTTCTTGCTCGGTTTGCTCACAGAGCATTTTTTCGGAATCATTCAGGCCATTCTTCGTTTGTTTGAATAGGCATCTCACTCTCTACCCTCCCTTGACTTAGCCGTTTGTTGTCCCTATAATGTTGCTCGTTGTAGGTCGTTGTGGGTTTATTATAATTGCTCATTTGAGCATTGTCAATGATATAATTGCTTTTTTGAGCAGTTTTGGAGCAGTGCATAAATTTTCCGTGCTATTTTGAGCAATATTACGAAATGAGGATTAACATCATGTTCGTTGAACGAATCGAAATTTTACTAAAAAGCAAAAATATCAGTAAGAAAAAATTCCTTAGTGATTTAGGGCTTGCGGTACGGAGCTTTTCGAATTGGCGAGACAGAGGAACCATACCAAGCGGAAAAACCCTGCAAAGGATAGCCGATTATTTTGAAGTTCCAGTGGATTATCTATTGGGCAATACAGACGAAAAAAATCCCCCGGCAAAGAGCCAGGGGGATACGGTAGCGTTACACATTACCGATTTTCATGGGCAGGAACCGGAGGTAATAGAAATTTCAAGGGAAAAATATGAGAAGATTCAAAAAATACTTAAAATCATGGAAGATGAACAGGACAAGGAGAGTGACAACGATTCGAGAATCTTCTAATGGGAAATTTTACCTATTGATATGACCCGGAAATCTTGTTATCATTATACAAAAACCGTTTGAAAGGGGCTTGTATAATGAGGGATAATGTAATAAGATTGTGCTGTGATTTTCTTTTATCGACAAATATAGACACATTGCCAATTCGGTTGTGTGATTTGGTTGGTATTTGTCGAAAGCTGGATTATTCTGTTGTTTCCTACTCCAAGGGGAAATTGCTGTATTCTGACCATCCCGGCATTATGACCCACTTTCAACAGGCAAAAGGCTTTGCTCTTTGCTCATCAGAACACAACAAGCACGTCATTTTCTATGACGACCGTTTATCTACCGGGGAACGCCTGTTTGTTCTGGCCCACGAGATCGGCCATATTGTACTTAAACACAACCATGTCTTTATGGATTGCACCGACTCAGCCGAGCAAGAACAAGAAGCAGAGGCCGATGCTTTCGCTTACCAACTCCTAGCGCCGTTGTGCATACTGCGCCGGTGCGATATCAAAACGGTGCGAAAAATAGCTTCTGAAACCCTACTTGATGAAGAACGGGCTGCGCATGTATCCAAGTTGCTATCCGACGAAACCCCTCAGTTCCGGGAAGATGAGCTATTTGTTCAGTTTCATCGCTACATACGCAAGCACACAAAAACAGAGAATACACGCGCCACAGGTTTGAGCCGTGATTCTCTGTTTTTTCTTACGGTACTATGCTTTCTTTTGGCAGGGGCTCTTTTCGTGAGATTTGCAGGGGTACAACCCGATGATATCAAGGCTCCGGCATTCAGTATGGTGACGTCGATTGATCCTGCAACAACACAACAACAGGAACCGGCGGTAGAATCCACAGCGGATGAGCCCGCTTCAGAGACCGCTACCACTATGGAGAGCAGTAACGAACATACCATGTCAACGGTTTCCCCTGCTTCCTCGCTCGTGCCAATCCAGAATCTCATGCCAGAATCTCGCTCCACACCAGACAACGAAACGGTTTATGTGACCAAAGACGGGGATAAATTTCACAAAGCCGGATGCCAATACATTCGCGACAAGGAATGGCTATTAGAGCTTACTCCCCAACAAGCGATCGACGCCGGTTATACCCCGTGTAAGGTATGTTATGAATGAATGAATCAGTCACCCGGCGATAAACCGTTGAAATATAAGAAAAAATCGCATACAATAATAATGGAGCCTATAATGATTGGAGAGTTTGTTATGAAGGCTTTGGTAGCCGATCTATGCAATAATATATTGGAGCGAGGGAACAAGGAAAACATCGGGATTTCCCCCATGAAGCTGCAAAGGCTTTTGTATTTCGTATGCCGTGACTACGTGAGACGGACTGGACAAAAACCGATAAGCGAAGATTTTGAAGTCTGTCAATATGGGCCCGTTATTCCTTCCGTCTATGGCATGTTCCGTTCTTTCGGCGCTTCTCCAATTCGAGGTTATGCACAAGACGCTTTCGGTAAGTCCTATAAGGTGAGTGAGCGCGATAACCCTGTTTTGGCAAGCTCCCTTGATACTGTGTGGGCAAAATACAAGAGACTGAACGGTATTGAATTATCCCAAAAGACACATCAGGAGGGCTCCGGATGGTATAGAGCATATATGGATGATCGCGAAAAAATCTCGCTGGAGGATATTAAGAATGACACGACAGAGTAAAATTGATTTTTGATAAAAAACTCAATTTTTAAACGTCCCCCGCCTTTCTCAGCCCCGCATCAGCGGGGCTTTGCTTTTGTGAAAACCGCTCATTTTATCCGACGTTTTTCTACATTTGGGATATTGCGTGTTATTTTGAGATGTGATAATATTTAACAGGGATGATGCATGAATATCACCCCCGTCCCTACCGGGCGGGGGTTATTGGGGCGGGGTGCTATTATTGAAAAATAAAAGAACATTTAAAAACACCATATTTTTTGTTTGCCTTTTAATTGGCGGTATAGTTGAACTTATTTTTCATATTTACTATGTCATACAAGCATTTGATATTATAGAGAATAAGCTGATAGCATATATTACTACAATACCGTTTTTGGGAGACATTATCATGTGCTTTGTCTTCGCTGGAATCGGCGATTGGACTCCCACCATAGTTTTTGTTGGTGGCGGAACTTTAATAGGGATTCTGGGAGCTATAAGCGAAGAATAAAAAAATATTGTATTGGATGTGCGATATAAACGATGAAATGGTTTGATAATCCACAAAGCATCGAACAATTAAAAAAGCAATACAGACAGCTTGCTAAAAAGCACCACCCCGATGCAGGCGGAAACAACGAGATCATGCAAGCAATCAATGCAGAATATCAGCTTTGTGAAAAACTAATTTTCATGCGGCAATCGTCAACTACCTACGCTTCAGCCAAAAACAATTATACGTCTAGCACAACAACATACCAAACATATTCGCAGAGGCAAGAACCTCCAAAAGCTAGTTCCAGTTCGAAGTCATCAGGTGCAGAAACAGGCAATGCTCAAACTAAGAAAAGTCCTTTTTATGAGCATAGCTATACGACTCCAAAATATAATACATACGACTCCCACCAAACATCAAAAAAGCATGGCGAATACAATCCATCTACCCAAGGAGACAACTATTCTAGCTATAATAGCACGCATAAACAAAATCCGTTTGCGACCCAACAATCTCCCGCTTCTGCTACCAAGAAAAAACCAAAGGTTTTTTTGGGTGGTGGCATCTTTGGTCTGATCGTGGGTATTATCTGCTGTGGGTGCAGTTTTCTTTTTCTCTACGATGCGTTGCTCATGTCCATTACACTGGTAGGCGGATTGTTTGTCCTCATTGCGTCTATATTGCTACTGATTTATGCACGGAACACCTAACCAATAGCCCAGCTTTTATGTTGGCTTTGATGTTGGTATTATGCTGGTTTTAGTGCGGGGATTATGTTGGTATTGTGCTGGCTTTGATGCTGTCTCAAACTTTTTGGCCCTAATATAATATAAATATTAAATTATACAAGGAATATTAAAATATTTATATTATAAAGATTATACTAAAGATATAGGTTATTCTAGAAAAAGAGGGGTTATAGGAAAGATAGGGGGTATGGGGGAAAGAAAACCTTAAGGGGAGGAAAGGGTATAAAATGCGGCCGCATGCGAAAGGCTACGAAGACCTACGAAAGGCTACGGAAGGTTACGAAAACCTACGAAGTATACCAAAGAGAAACGCAAAATCTGATCTTTCGTATATGCGTTTAAAATCGTTTTAAATGCGCCTAGAATCTATTTTTATTTTAATGCTATCCAGATACTCAGAATGCATAAAGTTCAATTTTAGGCATAAAAGAATGAATTCTATTAGCATTATTGACTTTCCGTTATAATGCCGCCAAAAGAACGCTTGTATTTTTCTCTGATCTGTGATACGCTATATGCAACAGGATACCCTGCACCTCTCAACCGATGTGTCCCAATGGGTAACAAAACGTAACCGCTCGGAATTACCCGAGCGGTCTTTGTTTGCGAATGATGTCAATCGATCGCAATCTGCTAAGTGAAAAACAAATTTCAACATTGTGGAAGGGTGACAGATCGTTCATTACTTTTTTAGTAGCGTTTTGACCGCTTCGCTTTGCGACATGCCGCTTGAAATCAGCTCGTCAAGTTGCTGGATTAATTCTCTGTCAGTGTCTTTTCGTAGCGTCAAATGATAACTGCGATACGTTTTATCATTGTATCGCTTTTTCACCTCCGAGGAAGTGAAAGTTTTTCTTTTCTCTGCTATTGACATTCTCCCCTTTCCAACGTATAATAATTACGCAAGGCACCACCAATGCTCTGGTGCGATGTTTGGGTTTAAGCTGTTCGCGGCAGCTTAAGCCCTTTTATTTTGCCTTTATGCAGGTAGCAACCAGGCAAGCAAGCGTAACTACAATGCAAATTATGTATTGCAGCATTCGCTTCCCCATCGGCACCACCCCCTTTTTCGGTGGAGTTCTTCAACCCTCCTTTCGGGTGGCGATGCCTTGCGGTCACTCGGTTTCCCTTGCGACGTGGTAATAATATCACATACTTGCGAGTATGTCAACAGGTTTTTTGAAAAAATAATCCTTCGCACTGAAAAAAGCCAAATCTGCGATTTCGTTGGCGTCAACAAAATCGTTGTCTATTGTCCCTAATCAGAAAATTCAAAAACTCGTCTCGGAAAGTCTATTTCCTCCTAATAAAAGCAGTTTTCTTTTGTTTATTTCATTATCGTTATTTATATTTATATATCTAGTAATTAAATAAATATAGATAGATAAATTACTAGAGACATATACACATAAAGAAGCTATCATACAAGATATGGCGTGTAAGTATAATATATTTCATTTTGGGTTTTCCATCAAAGCAAAGGGGTTGTTCTTTCCTGCGTTTAAGGCGTAACAAACGCCATTATTTGATGGTTTTTGGTTTACATAATCACTTATAAAGTGCTTTTGCATATATTTTTGATTGTTTATAAATTAAATATGGGCATAAGAAACAAAAATAATTATACAAAATCAGTGATTTGTATAATCACAGGTTTTGTTTGCTTCATTTTAACGGTGCCAAAAAAAGGGGGGGAGAAATTCTAGGCGGGTATATCAAATTGGATGGGGTAGATATATCCCTGAGACAGCTTTTCGACTCTCAAAATAGCACGCGTGAGAAGCCTCCGTTTGCTTGGCAGTCTTTTAGAGTATCATTGGATGCAAAGGCTGGGGAGGGGTAATTCTTAGGGGGTATCCCCTTTTTTCACGTCTTCCTTGAAAAAAATTATATCTTGCCATTTTGGCTTTCATAGCCTGAAACCCCTTGCATATCAAGGGTTTTCAGGCTTTTTTTCGTTTTACAGGATTTTATAAATAATGCTACGATAGAGAAAAAAAATATAACGGAAAGGGGCTTTTGCGTGGCAAAGAGAAGCAGGGCTGTTACGGGGGCGCGTTACGCCACGCCAGAGGAACTCGACACGAAAATTAGGGCTTATTTTGATGACGCCAACAAGAAAGAGATTCGTTGTTGGGACAGAGGCAAGATGAAGCAGATGCGGTGCCCGGTTTCGGTCAGCGGGATGCTTAACGACCTTCAGCTTAGCGACTCAGCATGGAAACGGTATCTAGACGGAACGATGGACGGATTGGAAAAGGGAGAATGCCCTGAGAACGAGATTGGAACGTTTCGTTTTGTGGCGGCCAAGGCGATGCGAAAGATAAAGGCAGACATCATCGAAAAGACAAGCACGGGTGAAATCTCACCCAACGTAGGAGCCATGCTTTTGAAAGCAGATTTTGGTTATGGCGTGGAGTCCGAAGAAAAACCGACGACCATCAACATTGTCATACCAAAGGAATTGGAACGGGAGTGCAGGTAATCGAATGGAAGAGCGCCAAATGCTGTGTCCGTATGTTGTCACGCGAAAAATCATTCGGAAAACGGTATCCGAATGGAACGACGAAGGACAGGAAATCGGTTGGCATCAGGTTGAGAACAATCTGGCATATCCCATAGAATGCGCCCGAGAAAACTGCGGTGCATATTACGAGGGGCGATGTCGCTACAACGCCGGCGGTCTTTAAGAGAAAACGATGGGGCGCTTTCATGGAACCGGGGTATAGGGCTTAATCAAGGATACTCGCGATGGCTACGTTACGACAGTCCCCTCCCCTTTGTGAGGAAAAGATGAAAATCCAAGTGATCGGAAAGGTTGGCTGACATGGCAAGTTTAACGCGCCTGATGTATGAGACTGACGGAAAAAGGCTGTCCCCGGTTTCGACCGATACCGAATTTGATGTTTACGACGGTGAATCTGGAACTTTGACGATCAGCGTTAGGCTTATGGATGGATGGGAGAATCTCGGCTGCGTCATCGAGTGCCAGAACATCAACACCGGCGTAAAAGACATGGGTGGCACAAGGACAGGCAATGTGCTCAATTACTCGGCTAACGCCATGCTTCTTACGTCCGGAAAGCTCGCCTTTCACCTACGTGGCACGGATGGAAGCGTCATAATCAAAACCGACGATTTATTTCTGGATATTTACCGCTCGTTTGATGTGGCGGATGAGTTGGAGATTATAACGCCGACGCAATACGATCAGCTCAGCGGGCAGATAGGCGCTTTGGAAGGGCAGTTTGGAGACCTGCTTGAGGAGATCGAAGAAGGCGTATTCGACGGCTATAGTGCCGACTGGAACTCACACAGCGTGACGATCTCGACTGACAGCAATGGTTTGATTCAAAGCGAATTCAGCACCGAGGTAATATTGACGCTGAAAAAGGGCAACCAGCTTATCCATGATGTGGTAACGAGCAGCGGCACAACGCAGCATCCGGGATACACAAAGCCGCAGGTAACTGTTCTAGCGGCGGGGAGCACTCAAACCGCGAAGTGGAAAATTTATTTTCCGTCTGGGTCGAAAATATACCCGCAGGACGCGATTTTGTTTACCGCAACCACAGCAGAGGATGGATACCGTGCGTCGATGAATTTTTCTATATCCATTGCTCAACAGGGTATTCAGGGAGAACAGGGGCCGCAAGGCGACAAAGGCGATACCGGGCCACAAGGGCCGCAAGGGATTCAAGGCCCGAAGGGGGACGCGGGGGAGACGGGACCAAAGGGAGAGAAGGGAGACAAGGGCGACACGGGGCCGCAGGGCCCGCAGGGAGAAAAGGGCGAC
Source organism: uncultured Eubacteriales bacterium (assembly GCA_965145485.1). Classification (GTDB taxonomy): domain Bacteria; phylum Bacillota; class Clostridia; order Oscillospirales; family Acutalibacteraceae; genus CABQCM01. The sequence goes on from CBCTCU010000062.1 coordinate 9,573, forward strand.
CAGGGAGAGGCAGGGTACACGCCGGTGCGGGGCGTGGACTACTGGACCGAGAGCGACATCGAGGCGATGGAGGAGGACGTCATCGCGGTGGTGGGGC
>CBCTCU010000063.1:0-6253 GCA_965145485.1 uncultured Eubacteriales bacterium
CAAAGACCCGCCAAAGGGAACCCTTTCGATGGGTTCCCTTTGGAAACCCTCCACATACGACCAAAGGGGCCTCGCCCCTTTGGAATCCCCCCACAAAAAGCTTTCAGCGTTGAATCGCCACCCACATTCGTTGGTGTTGGCGGTTTACTTCAACAAAAGACCACTTTATACCCCGTGTGCTATTTTTTATCAATACAAACATTGCCCCTACGCTAAATCGACGCTATATGCTTTTGTCAAGCCGGTAAAAGCACCGGGGTTTCCAAAGGGGCCAGAGCCCCTTTGGTCGTGTGTGGAGGGGGGTGCTCAGGGGGGAACCCATCGAAAGGGTTCCCCCCTGAGGGAATCTTTGCCCCCTTTCTTTTCCCAAGAAAGGGGGTGCCTGCGCGGCATGAGCGCGAGGGTAGCAAATAGAAAAAAGATATTTTATAAAGGAAATTGCCGAATGATCCAATAGGGATCGCGACCATAGCTTTCATGAAAGTCGAAAAAGTGAATATATTTCACTTTACAAATTTTATCAACACCAACAATTGTTGGTATATTCTCCTTTTAAATCTTTTATAATAGCGGCATCCAGCGTCCAAGCGAGAGCAAACAGAGAGGGCGCACGGCCTACGGCCATTGCACCCTCCCCCTTTTTCATATTTCGCTGTCCTTTTCTGGCAGCTTCTCCTGCAATTCCACCAGCCCTTTGATCTGCGCAAGCGCATAATCCTGAAACTCCGGACGCAGAGCCTGAAAGATCGCAGCCGCCGCCTCCACCAGCGGGCTGACCTTGGGCGGGCGCTCAAACATCTGTCCCTCGCCCCTGCGCAGCCACACCTCATTCACGCCATACAGCTCGCAAAGATGCTTGACCAACAAATCCTTGATCGGCGCGCGGCCATATTCGATGTTGCTGATCACATCGCGGCTGACCCCCAGCCTCTCGCCAAATTCGCGCTGCGACAGCTTGAGGGTTTGACGCAGCAGTTTGATTCGCTCATTCAAGGCAACCGAATCCCCTTCCGGTCTTTTGCTGGACAGAACCGCCCGACCAGCCGGAAATGGGCTTTGGTTTCCAGCAAGGGTCAAGTGAGCGCTAACACGACAATAGCGAAATTTTCTATCCACTGCCACTCCCCGCCGCCGGATGGCAGGGCAAGCTACACCAGCGGCCTGACTTCCGCGGCCGATCCATAGGCCCTGGCGGCAAGAAGCCCCTGCAGGGCCTGCCCAATCTCCACGGTGGAGAGGAGCCGCGCCTTTAAAACTGCTTCCACCACAGGGCAAAGAGGATGGGGCCCATCTTCTTTTTCACCCGTTGCTCGGCGATATCGGTCAGGGTGACGAGGGACTGTTTATCCTCCTGCGCGGGCGGGCCGGCCGAGTATGCCGCCGCGTAGACAGCCCTGGCCGCCCCCTCGCAAAGGGAGGCGTAATCGCGCGGCTCGGCCGGATGTCGCCTTCCTGCCCCTTCCCCATCCAGGCGCTCAAACTCGTCCGCCAGGGAGGTCAGGTAGGCGAACACCGTCTGGTTGGGCGGCTTGGCGCACCGGCACCGGCGCAGGGCGCGCTCGAGCTCGCGATACAGCGGGATGACCCGGTCGTCGGGGCAGCCGTCCAGCCGTCGTCGGTAGCGGGAGCGGTATACGGCATAGCGGGTAATGATCAGGCAAACGAGCACCGCCGCTGCCAGGCAGAGGATCAGGATGGGGATCACCCAGCCAACGCTGCTCCCTCCGGATGGGGCCTCAGAGGAGGAGGACGACTCCGGCTCCGACACCGGGCCCTGGGGCTGGGAATTGCTCTGGGTGTCGCTCGGCGTCTGGCTGGAGGCCGGCTGAGACTGCTGCGGGATGTTACCAACCGAGCCGCGCATATTGGTGGCAAACTGATTGGCTGCGACGGGGTCGAAGGTCATCCAGCCCACGCCGTCCAAATAGACCTCAGCCCAGGCGTGGGCGTTCTGCCCGGTCACCACCACGCCGCGCCCGGCGTCGTAATTGTCGACGCGATACCCCTCCACATACCGCGCGGGGTAGCCCGACGCGCGGGCAAGCACCACCATGGCGGTGGCGTAGTAGACGCAGTAGCCCCGCTGGTCTTCAAACAGGAAGTGATCGACAAAATCCACCCCCTGCGGCAAATCGCCCGGCATGGTGGTATACGTCTGGCTCCTAGTCAGGTAATTGGAGATGCTCATGCAGGCGGCATAGGGGTTGCTATACCCCGTGGTCAGGCTCTGGGAGAGCTGGATCACCCGGTCGGGCAGGGAGGAGGGCAGCTGCAAATACTCCTGCCGCGGCGACTGGTAGCGGCTGTCCCTCAGAAAATATTGGAAAGTGTTATCCGCCGGTTCCAGGTAGGAGACGGTGTAATCGTCGTCCACCCCCCGCGTGCGGCGGTTGGACAGCAGGGCGGAGGAGTCGCTGATAAGCACCTGGTTGCGCGAGGTCAAAAAGGTGGCCCGCTTGGTGTAGGTGGTGCTGAAGAGGCTGCGGGTGTACAGCTTGCTGTTTTTGATCGTAAACGTCCGGGCGATGAGGGGATACTGGGTGTTTACCCCGCTGGAAAAGTCGTAATTCAGCTCAACAAAAGGCTCATCGAGCGAAAAATGATACCGGTAAAGCTCCTTGGTCGAGGTGCTGTGATAGTGGGCGCTCATCGGCTCGGTTTCCACCACCGTCTGCCCTTCAGCGCTGAGGGTGTCGCGCCAGTGGCGGCCGTCGTACTCGTCGTAAACCACGGCGCGCAGGTGCACCGGCGCGCTGCTCGCCACCGTAAACAGGGGGTCGTCGGGCAGGTTGATATCCCCTCCCAACGTGGTCTGGTCGCGGTAAAAGCTCATGAATTCCGAATCCAGAAAGCCGTTTGGCACGCCGCGGGTCAGGGCCCAGTCGACCAGATTGGCCCATGCCATGCTGTAGGTATCCCGCAGCACCAGCGGGGCAAACATGCCCGACAGCAGAGCCGTTATGACAATAAAGGGCAGGAAAAACCGCTGGAACGGCACAAAGCTGCGGGCAAAGGAAAGCCGCCGGGCCGTCTTGGCATACTGCCGGCGCACCAGGTAATACAGCGCGCAGCAAAGCACCGCGCACAGACCGTAAAGCAGGCCGTCCGCAGGGGCGGCATGCCCGATATGGTAGATGTCAAAGGTAAAATAAAAAATTAGACAGAGCGCCCCGCCGCCCGCCAAGTAGGCGAACATGACCCTTAATTGGAAAGCGAGGATATAACCGACGAGCGTGGCCACAAAGACGATCACCAGCGCGCAGGGCAGGAAGTAGGGCGAGGTCTTGTCGGCGTCGGTGTAGGCCATATTCTGGCCGACCCAGGGGAAAAAGTCCATCGCCCAGCGGCACAGCCCGCGGTTGGCGCTCATGGCGGCCAGCAGGCCGGCCAGACCGGCAAAGGGGGCGAGCACCGACGCGATGACGGTGTATTTGTTATAGCAGATCAACACCGAGAGCAACAGGCTGGCCCCGGTGCCCAGCACAACGGTCAGCGGCTGGTTGAAATCATAGACGCTCAGCAGCAGGGCATAATTGACCGCCGAGCTGGCCAGCCAAAAGACAACCAGATCGATCCAAAACCAGCCGGCGCGGTCGCACCGGCGCTGGGAATAGGGGGATACGGCCGGCTTTAGCATTCCAACGCCTCCTCTCTGCGCGCACTAGCGGGAGGCGGCGCGGTCACGACCAGGGCGACCCCCTGCGCGCGGGCGGTTTGCTCCAGCTCGGCGCGCAGCTGGGCCGGAGGGTCGCCGTTGAGAAACAGGATACTGTCCTTTCGCATGGAGAGCAGCAGGGAAAAGACCTCCTTCGACGCATGGGCGGGGACGATGGCCACGTTGAGCTGGTGCAGGTTCTCGCGGATGATCGAGTTTTCCAGATCGGGGGAGTAGTCGGCCGCCACGAGGGAGGTCGTGGTCAAAAACTCGAGCACGGCGTCAAACTGGCCGGTGCCGCCAAAGGATAGGGGGCTGGACGATGGATAGGCGTAAAAGGCAACCCTGGGATGCAGCGTGAGCGCCTGCATGGCCACCGATGCGGCCTGGTCGGCGGCGAGCTGCTCGAGCTCGAGCGCGTCGCCCGACGGCGGGATGGCCGCGATATACAGGTTGATACCGGCGGAGGAATCGTCTTCCTGCTGCTTGACATACAGCTCCCCCATGCGGGCGGTCAGCTTCCAGTTGACCATCTTAAGGGGATCCCCCTTGACATAGCCGCGGTTTTCCCCCGACAGGCCGGCCTCAAAAATATTGTGGCTGGGCGAAGCGCCCTGCCGCAGATGGAGCAGAAGCTGGGTGTCGGTGATCTCGTGCGCGCGGGGGAAGACGGTCAGCGTCACCCTCCGCTCGGGGAAATCGACCGGGATCCTGGCCCGGAACAAGCCGATCAGGTCGACATGGCCGGCGCCGGTCAGCCCGATCTGGTAGACCCCTTTGTACCGGGTGGTCACCGGCAGCAGCACGGTCTGGCGCGCTGTGGCAAAGACCCCTTTGGGCGGCGGGACGGCGCATTGCTGCGGCACGACCCCCTCCCCGTCCGGGTCGGCGTAGGTCAGGCGGACCCCGTTCCAAAGCAGGGGAAGGCGCCAGGTTACCTCCGCCTTCACCGAAAAAGGGTCGCCGCGCTGGATGACGGCGGTATCCTCCACAATGCGCACGTGGATACAAAGGCGGCTCAGGCGGGTGTAGACAATCCCGTAAACCACCACCGCCAGCGCAAAGCAGGCCAAAACCCACCACACCGGGTCGCCGATATAAAGGGCGGCCCCGAGCAGTGCAAGGGCGGCGAGCACGGCGAGGTAGGGCAGCGCCGCCCGGCCTATATGTTTGATGAGGTCACCAAGGGCTTTCATCGCATATCCTCCCTGCGGTAAATGAATTTGCCGTCATACCGCAAGGGGGACGGGGACGCCGCGCAGCACCTGGTCGACCACCTGCTGCCCGCCCAGGCCCTGGAGCTTGCCCTGCGCCGAAATCAGCAGGCGGTGGGCCAGCACCGGCCCGGCCATGGCCTGCACGTCGTCCGGCCGTACAAAGTCGCTGCCGCGCATCAGCGCGGTGGCCTGCGCAGCCCGCATGAGCGCCAGGCTCGCGCGGGGGGAAGCGCCCAGCCGGGTCCATTCGTTTTGCCGGGTCGCGCTGATGACCGATATGATGTAGGCCCGCATGGGGTCGCTGACCGTCACGTGGGTCACCGCCTCCTGCAAAGCGAGGATCTCCTCAACCGTAACGACGGTGTCGAGGGTGTCGAGGGGGTTGTCTACGGCGAAGCGCCCGAGCATGTTGATCTCCTCCCGCGCGTCGGGGTAGCCGAGGGAGATTTTTAGCAAAAACCGGTCCATCTGCGCCTCGGGCAGCGGGAAGGTGCCGACGCATTCGATGGGGTTCTGGGTGGCCATGACCATAAAGGGCCTGGGAAGGTCGTAGGTCTCGCCGTCGACCGACACCTGGTACTCGTCCATGGCCTCGAGCAGGCTCGACTGGGTCTTGGGGGAGGTACGGTTGATCTCATCCGCCAGCAGAAGCTGGCTCATAACCGGGCCGGGATGATAGGTCTTGGCGCCGGTCTTGACGTCAAACATGGTAAAGCCGGTCACGTCGCTCGGCAACATGTCGGGGGTGCACTGGATGCGGCTGAAGGTCAGGCTGGCCGACTTGGCCAGGGCGTTGACCAGCATGGTCTTACCCACGCCCGGCACATCCTCGATGAGCACGTGGCCGCGGCAGAGCAGGGCAGTCAGCATCAGGCGGATGGGCTCCTCCTTGCCGACGATGACCTTTTGAATATTCTCAACCACCTGGTTGATTTTACGGGTTATCCCCGGTAGATTTTCGGAAAGTTGCATAATCTACAGCCCCTTTTAAATGAAACTATGTTCATTATATCATGAGGCAGGTGGAAAGAAAAGACCTAATTGGCAGGCGTTTCTTATTTTTTTCTTAACGCGTGGGGGAAAGGCCTTCTGAGGAGGGGGGCGGGTTTCAAGCAGTGAAATATATTCTCAATATATTTCGTGAAAATATGTCACGCAACCGCGCGCGGGCCGCTGCGCCCATCGCGGATAACGCATGATATCAGCGATATATATCGCGATTGGTTTTTATACCAAGCTTATTTTTGGTGACATCAACGCTTTCTTTATAAATGACCTTTGCGCTCATGCCGCGCGGGCACCCCCTTTCTGCGCGGGCAGAAAGGGGGCAAAGACCCGCCAAAGGGAACCCTTTCGATGGGTTCCCTTTGGAAACCCTCCA
>CBCTCU010000064.1:0-6245 GCA_965145485.1 uncultured Eubacteriales bacterium
CCGGGCCGGGCGAGGGAGAGGCATCGGTGCCGTTAATCTCCACCGTCAGCCTGCCCACCTCCTACTTCGATCCGCCCGCTTATGAGAAGGTGTACGAGCACAATGATGAGGACACACTGGAGAAGTTGATCGCCTGGATCAACAGTCCCGAGGCACTGACCGAGGAGGACGGGGTGTACAAGGAAGCGGTCGAGTATTACCGCGACCGGGGCTATCTCTTTTGCCCTGTGTTGGGCGGTGAACTGCCAGATGTAGCATGGATAAGTTTTCGTTCGAATGGTACCGTGGTGTATGTGCTTGAGAATGAAGATAGTGGTTCTATTTGGTGTTCACCTTTTCAAGAGCATGAGGCACAAGCTGCCTCGGGCGGGATTGTATCCTATCTGGAAGCCCAAAACATCACGATGACCCCCGACGCGTCCGCCCCTCTGCCGGGGCAGGAGTACCCTATGAGCGTATGGGGGGTTGGATGTATCGAGACGTGGAGCCCCAAGCAGGTGCAGCTTGCCGACGGAACGAAAGACGCCGTTTTGCGGGTGCTGGCATGGGATCCGGAAGATAAGGATGGCCGGGTGACTTTCACTCGTCATCTGCATTGGCTGGAAGGAGGATTCCACTTCTGGCTTTACTCTCACGACACATCAGACCCCGTTGAGGCCTACACCCCCAACCAGGAAGTACTCTCCCAGATACAGATGATCAACGTGCCGCTTACCGGGAGTACTTCGTAAAGCGGCGTTTGCGTAGACAGCTCGAGTAAAAACAAAATATCCTCTGTCGCAATGGGCCGCCTCCCTGAGGCAGCCCATTGCCTTTTGCTGCCCGATGGAAATTGTTTGACGCGGGCAGAACATGGTTGAAACCGGAAGCGCTTCGTGATATAATAGCCGCAAACGGCTATGATACTTTAAATTTTAGCACGGGCCTACGGCCATGTGCGCATTATATCATTCACACTGCGTGTTCATGATATAATGAACGAACCTAAGATAGGCTATTATCACAAAACTGGACAAATAGCTTGCGACAGGAGGATTTTATGAGAAAGCACAAAATAAAACGGCTGCTGTCGGGGGCTCTCGCCCTGACCATGCTGGCTGCCGCCGGCTCGGCTGCGGCAGAAAGCATCACACGATCGGAGGGGACGATAGTGTTTGGTGACGTCGACAAGAACAATCAGGTGGATGCCGCAGACGCCCTCAAGGCGTTACAAAATTCGGTGAATCTGAGTGAACTGACCGAGGAGGAGGAGGTTATTGCCGACGTGAATGTCGACAGCGCGGTCGATGCCGGCGATGCTTTGATGATGCTGCAGCACTCGGTCAGCCTGATTTATCGGTTCCCGGCCGATACGATGCAGGGCCAGGCGCAGATGCCGTGGTCGGAATCCACACGGGCTTATGTGCAGAATGCCCCTGCCGTCGAGGTGGATGGGATCCGTACGACCTATCAGGTGTCGGGAGGCTATGTCAACACCACCGATATCAAGTCGGACGCCATCATGACCTATATCAATACGTTTGATGAACTGTACAAGATCGATTCCTGGCATGCGAGCGGCGCGACGCAGCGCGTTGACGCCATGATTGCCGCCGGCCGCGCTTATGGGGAGTTTGAGAAGTATTACCCCGAGCGGGCGGGGAAGGACATTCAGATTGACGCGGCCGGGAACCCGGTCTATGTCGGCGGCACCACCGTCAACTATATGCTGCCAACCAAGTATTTTGCCGAGTATAAATGGAGCCTGGTCGACGCCATCTGCCAAAAAGGGGTCGGCGCGGTGGTCATGGAGGAGCCGGAGTGCTTTGTTTACGGCAGCTACTCCGAGGGTTTTAAAGAGGCTTGGCAGGAGTATTACAACGAGCCCTGGGAGGATATGACCTCCTCGGCCGAGGCACAGTATAAAACCTGCAAGCTGATGACCCATATGTGGGAGGAATATGTCAATCTCATCGGCGAGCGCATGGAGGAAAAATACCCGGAAGTGGAGCTTTGGGTTGCCGCGCACAGCACCATCAGCTACAACACCTTCCCCATCGTCTCCTGCCTGAATACCTTCACCAACTCCCCCTACATTGACGGCTACATCGGCCAGACCTGGAGCGGCACCACCTACACCCCCATCCCCTATGGCGGCGAGCAGGTGCGTAGGCTGTTTGAGGAGTCCTTTATCGAATACGCTTCCTATCCCGACGCGATGGTCAACCAGAATTATTATTCCCTGAGCGACACCAAGGACGACAACCCCGACCATACCTGGGAGTTTTATCAGACCATGTGGTCCAAGACCCTTGCCGCGCAGCTCATGCAGCAGGAGGTCAACCGCTTCCAGTCCTTTATCTGGCCCCACCGCGCCTTTGAGGTCTGTCCCGATTATTATAAGACCATTCAGCTATCGGTCTTTAACGCCATTGACGAGCTCATCGGGCAGGAATCCTCTTTTTATGCCGGCACGTCGGGTATCTCGATTGGCCTGAGCGACACTCTGACCTGGCAGCACGGCGAGTCGACCATGCAGACCAAATCAACCAACGACGGCTTTTACGGCCTGACTATCCCACTCATTGAGCGTGGGATTCCCCTCAAGGTGACGTCGCTTGACAAGCTGGGCACCTCCGCCTCGCTCGACGGGGTCGAGGTGTTGATCCTCAGCTATGAGCTGATGAAGCCGGTGAGCGAAGAGGTCAACGAGATCATAGCCGACTGGGTCAAGCAGGGGGGCGTGTTGCTTTACATCGGCGGCGACGACTCCTATGACGACATCAGTTCCGAATGGTGGGGACAGCAAGGCGAGACTCCGTTGTCCAACCTTTTGGGCCATCTGGGGCTCGACGGCGTCACCAACGGCTCGGTGGATTATATCACCGACATCACCTGGTGTGGCCCGGCGGAATATGGCGAGAGCCTGCAAAAGAGCATCATTTACATTTCACCCCGCACGATGACCTATGAGGGGGAGGGCCTGACCTCCATTCTCAACGCGGGCGGTCTTTCGGTGGGCATCCGCGCTTCGGTCGGCAAAGGCCAGGTCATCACCTGCGGTTTGCCTGCCTCGTATTTCTCCTCTGAAGCAGACGGCCCGCAAAATCTGCGCGATTTGGTGGAATACGCTACCTCTTTCAGCAAGAAAGAGTATCTTGAAACGTCGCTCATGGCGGTCAAACGCGGCCCCTTCCTCGCCGCCAGCGCATTGGACCACAGCACAGGGGAGACCCTGACCGGCAACTTTATCGATCTGTTTGACGAGAATCTTCCTATCATAACCAGCAAATCCATTGCCGCCGGCGATGACGCTGTGCTGCTGCGCGACATCACCGATAAAATGACCGCGGGCACCCCCCGCCTCGCGCATACAGGCGGCAATATCAAGGGCGACCTGATCGAAACATCCGAGACAACCCGCTTCAGCTTTGTCGGCCCGACCAACTCGGTGTCGGCAACTCGCATCCTCGGCAACGGGAAATACCCGCAGGAGATTAAGATTACCCGTAATGGGGAGGAGTACAGCGCGTCCATATCCATGTGGGACAACGCCACCTCCTCTCTGCTTCTCAAGGTGGAGAATTCGGTGGATGTTCCCGTTGATGTGGAAATCGTCTGGGGCGACACCCCGGTGGCCGATGACCCTGTTTATACCATCCAGCGTGTCACCGTCGCGACCAACAGCTTAAATGCCGATCAGGACTACATTGAGCGCAACACCTCCAATGCCAACGAGACCCTCCGTTTCTGCGACGGATACGGCGAGCTGGTTTATAAGTTCGATCTGTCCAATTATGAGGACCTGATGGTCAATTTGGATGTGATGCAAAACTACCTGGTTTCGGTCTCCGACCATGACGGGGATTATGTCGAGATCGCTACTTCGCGGGATGATAATCCCGAGCACATCACGGGCAGTGAAAACCGTACGCAGGTGTCGGTCATTCCATCGTTGTATGGGATTGAGGATACCCTTTATGTCCGCATTTCCAACTCCTTCCCCGGCCAGGGGCATGGGGGCGGTATCGCAAGCTTTACCATGGTCTATAAAGAACCGGTGGAATAAGACTTGCGGCCGGGGACCAGCTGGACGGTGACCGTCGCGCGCGGATTTTTACAGTGTGTGGCGCCGTACCAATGGGCGGCTGGAGCGTTTCAACCGATCGGGGTGTGATACTATCAAGAAATGGTCATGGCTTATGAAAACGATTTCAGCCGTCAGATAGTACACGGATATCGTATTCATGCAGGAATTTTATTCCTGCGTTGGAATGAGGATTGCCTTTTTCCCTCCCCATAAGGTACGGCGATGCTCGTTTGAATACGAACAACCTGCCTGAAATAATGATACAGACAAAACAGGGCCCGCCACAGTACACTGTGGCGGGCCTTTTGGGTTAAAAGAATGTTTTAGCTTTGCACGGAGAAGTGGATTTGGGCAGGGAACTGGTCGATAAGGTTGACCGCATACATCAGTATATACAAAGCGTCGGTGGAATTGACCTTGTTATTCATATCCACATCGGCGCATAAAAATTGTTGCCCCTCTAAGGTGATAAGTTGAACGCTGTACTGCAGCGCAAAGAGCGCATCGGCCGCAGCGATCGTTCCATCTTCATTGACATCACCGTAGAAAAGGTTAAGTTCGTCAATGGCCGACTCAAACTGGGAGAGGAGTTCCCCGTCGATCAGCGCTTTTTGCTCCTGCGTGAGGGCGTCGTATGCCATAAAGGCCGCCCGTAGGTTCAATAGCTCGTCGGTGGTGAGCGTTCCTTCGTCCGGCAAAGCAGCGGCAATCTGCTGAGCTACCGCATCGGCAGCTGCCTGGTCTTTCAGCACGGCCAAAGCCGCTTCGGCACTGGTCAGCTTGGCGAGAACCTCCTCATCCACCAGCGCCTTCTGGTCGTCTGGCAGGGCGTCGTATGCCTCCCGCGCTTTTACAATGGCGTCTTCGCTTTCCAGGGTGATTTCACCGTCCAGTGCGTTGATCAGCGAAACAACCTCGTCAACGCCGTTTGTAATCTTCACGCTGCCGTCTACAAAGAACAGCGCACAGGGAACAGGGCGGAGATTTTTTCCCTCGCCGGTAATGGTGGTGATCATAGACTCCTCCTGATCAATCGTCACACTGCTGACGCTGGAAGGAGCCGCCTCCCTGATTTTAAAGCGAATATAGCAGAGCTGTCCGGTATTATCACCCGATTCTGGCCAACCTTGGAAGCTTGCAAAAGCCAACCGGATCATCCCTTGCTGGGGATTATTGGTGAGTATTCCGTCGTTGATTAATCCAGCCTGCACGGTGCCGATCGAATCATACACCGACTCGACCTCTAAAACCGACGCGTCGTAATACAAAACAATGTCTCCGGCGGCTACGTTGTGGTTGGCCTGAGCCGATATGACGGTCTCGACCGTATCGCCCGGCTTGCCTGAAACGGTGTTCACCGATAGGATACAGGTGTATGCCTCTGCGGCGGTTGCTGCGATTGTTGTCATCGGGATACATGCGGCTAAGACGATGACCGATAACAAAAGGCAAAGTGGTTTCGTTGCTTTTTTCATCCGATTATTTCACTCCTTTATAACTAATAGCTCCATTATAAGTCTCAATAAACTAATTGTCAATGGGAATTATAACTGTATGCTAACTATGGAAGGAGCGGAATGAAGTGTCGACAATGCAGAGGCTGGCGGCTCAAATCAAGTCCTCTAGGATGCGGATGGGATATTCGCAGGAACAATTGGCTGAAATGCTGGATATCACTCCAACCCATGTGAAACACTTGGAGGGTGGGCATCGCAGGCCATCGGTAGAGCTGTTGTTTGCCCTAGCCCAGATTCTGCATTTTTCCGTGGATCAAATCATTTTTCCCATGGCCTCACAAAAAGAGGAGATCAGGATGCAGATCAATAACTTGTTAGCAGACTGTACGGAAAATGAACACCGAATCGTGCTGGATCTCATATTGTCCATGCTCAGAAATCAGTGAGATCCTTATCAAACCTACCAAGCCAATACCGTCAGTGCGGCTTTGTTTTTTGGCGCCGACACCCGTAATTGCTCTTGTAAATCATCCTAATGTAATGTAAGGAAAATAAAATTAAAAAAAATTGAAAAAAGTGCTTGACATTTGAGTGCGCATTTGGTATTATAATCAGGCGCTCACGAAACGGGGCGGTCAACAAGCCAGTTTCATTTGAGTGCAGATGGACCTTGAAAATTAAACAACGAGAAGGAACCCGAAGATTTTTTTGGTAGATTT
>CBCTCU010000065.1:0-6157 GCA_965145485.1 uncultured Eubacteriales bacterium
TCCGACGGCGGGCTGCCCCACTCGCTGTGCGGCGCTTATGCCGATACCCTGGGCTGGCTCAACGACGGCCTGTTCCAGTATGCTGTAATCGAGAACGACCGGCTGTGCGAGCCGGCCGAAGGCGATCTTTCCTTTTCCGAGGTGGCCGATTGGTGGAAATCGAGCGTTACCAACGAAGCGGTGTCGCTGGCCCTCTGCCACAGCCTGACCGACGGCCGCGCCCCGGATGAGCTGCGCCGCCAGGCGATTCTGGGGGATGAGGGCGGTTATCACGGCTCTGTTTTCTCCTCCCTCTCCCAGCTCGCGCAGGACAAAGAGGGGGAGACCACCGCGCTGGTGCGCTATCTACGCGGGGAAACCAGCGGTATTGCGGACGCCGAGCTGAGCCTATCCTCTCCCTCGAAAACCACCTTTACCACTTACGAATCCTCCCTGTCGGTGGTGGGCAGCTGCGACCCCGGCTTTGCGCTGACCCTCAACGGCGAAACCATCGACTGCAATGAAAAGGGGTTCTTTTCCTTTCAATACTCCCTGTCCCCCGGCGAAAACAGCCTGATTCTGGAAAACAAGGGGAAAACCATATCCCTCAACGTGACCTACCGGCAGTTGCTGCTGCGGGACGTCTCCCCAAGCAAAGCCATTTCGGTCGACGGCTCCAGCCAGGTGGCGGTCAGCGCGGTCGCCCGGCGCGGCGCACGGGTGACCGTCACCCTGCGCTCGACCACCATCGAGCTCTCCCCCTCCCCCGGCAATGTGGATGAGAAAAATTCCGATTATGCCACCTACAGCGGCGTATTCACCATGCCGGAGGCCACCGATCTGGCGCAGAATATGGGAAATCTGACCTTTACCGCAACCTATCAGGGGGGCAGTGAAACCAAAACGGGCGGGCGGGTCACCGTCGCGCGCAAAATGGTGCCGACCGAGGAGCTGGAGCTGGGGGACTTTGAATTTGATGAAAGCCTCCCCCTCGGCCGCTGGGGCTATGTAGCCGAAATACGCACCGAGCAAGCCGAAACCTTTGACGCCCAGCTGCTCGACGACCGTTCGCGCTCGACCAATTCCTATTTGCCCAAGGGGACCATCGACTATTGCAGCGACGCCGAATCGGTCTATACCCAGGGCAGCAGCATCATGAAATACCGCACGCTCGATTACGGCAAACGGGTCTATTCTTATACCGAAAATTCCAGCGGTACGCAGAGCGATTACCTCAACCTGTATTACCGTCAGCTCCCCACCCAAAACGCTGTGTCGGTGGCCGATCTTACCCGCTCCGACCGCCACACCACCCTGACGCTCAACACCCAGTGGAAGGCCCCCTTTGAGGTCACCCTCACGCCGCAGAGCTATAAGGACCCATATCCCGCCTCCGGCGCGCCCGATTACGCGGTGGAAAGCACGACCTACACCACCCTCAATATCCACTTTGCTTACTCGGTGTCCGGCCAGGGCGCGATCGATATGACCAACGACCCGGTCTTCCGCTCGGCCGAGTGGGTACGGGAAAGCGACGGCACATATACCCTGCGCCTGACCCTGCGCAAAACCGGCGCTTTTTATGGCTGGGGCTGCAATTACAATAACGACGGCCAACTGGTTTTTGACTTTTTGCATCCCTACTCGATGCAAAGCGCCTCCAACGCCTATGGCGTCAGCCTCAAGGGGAGCGTCATTGTGCTCGACGCAGGCCATGGCGGAAACAATCCCGGCGCGACCGCCTCCCTCGGCGGCGTACAGTATTGCGAGGACGAAATGAACTTTGCCCTCGCCTGCCGTGTGCAGGATCAGCTGGAAAGCCTGGGGGCCACCGTCATCATGACGCGCGACACCGATGTGGATATGTCGCTGTACGACCGTACGGTGAAAACCCGCCGCGCCAAGCCCAATCTGATGATATCCATTCACCGCAACTCCTCGGTCAGCGCATCGGCGCACGGGTTTGAAAGCTATTACTATCAGCCCTACTCCATGCCCTTCTGCGAGGCGGTGAACCGGCAGGCCGCCTCTCTCTTCCGGCAGGATCGCGGCACCCATTACGTCACGCCGATGTACGTCACCCGCATATCCGAATGCCCGGCGATCCTCATTGAATGCGGCTATATGTCCAATGCGGATGATATGAGCAGCATGATCCAGGACAGCTTCGATCAGGCCCTCGCTGAAAAAATCACCCAGGGAGTCGTCGATTATTTCCGCTCCATCGGCTAACGCCCCGTATCGGCTGCATGTGGCGCTCATCCGAGCTATTTGGCTGCATGGATGCATCCTACCAGCTATGCCTATGCCCTCTATCCAAGACAGTCGATCGCACCCACCTTATCCGGTCCGGGCCGGCCGAATTCGTCTACGCACCTCATCCGCGTCGACCGGTTGTATCTAACGACCGACCGATTGTACTCACCAACCCCATGCGAACGAACCGGCTGTACCCAATTGCCCGATCCGGGTTGACCGGTTGCTTACACGCATCTTGTCCGCGCCAATTGGCTGTACCGAATGGTCTGCCATCAACTGACCGGCTACATTCACCCACTCCATGCGGACAAACCGGCTGTGCCCAATTGCCCAATCCGGGTTGACCGGTTGCTTACACGCATCTTGTCCACGCCAATTGGCCGTACCGAATCATCCGCCACCGACTAACCTGCTATATTCACCCACTCCATGCGGACGAACCGGCTGTGTCCAACTGCCCAATCCAGGTTGACCGGTTGCTCCCACGCATCCTGTCCGCGTCAATTGGCCGTACCGAGTCACCCAGCACCGACCGATCGGTTGCACTCACCCACCCTATGCTGGGCTAGTTGTTTATGCCCACATGCCCTATCCGAGCCAAGCAGACGGCCCGGATAGGGTTTCTTTCTGAAAGCCGGTATGACGGTCCATCCTGCATGGTATGGCTTTATAGACGTGACGTAGGAACTCTCCCTATTTTTTCACAAACAGGCGGGGACAGGGCCGTTTGCCCTGTCCCCGCCTTTTTTCTTTTTCCCCTTCCGTTGCTGCCATCTCAACCCTCTTCGTTTTTTTGGCGATATTTCTGCTGCGTGGCCATGCCGCCGCGGATGTGTCTTTGAGCCTTGTTGGTATCCAATATTTCCTTGACCTCCCCGTAGAGCTGGGGGTCGATGGTCCGGAGGCGTTCCGAGACATCTTTGTGTGCCGTCGTTATTAATTAGAACGGTGTTATTCAAACCCAAGTCGCCTAAAACGCGCAAGTAGATATCTACGTTTCCCTCTTTGTCCACTTCGATTTTCTGAATAATACGTTTCAGTTGTGCGTTCGTCATTTGGCGCACATCGGTAATGTCCCCAATCTCTTTAAAAGTGGTATTGAGAATGCTCTCAAGCTGGTCTCCTTTTGTGATATGAAAGGATACCAGTTTCAGCTCGTTTTCCAAGCGCTCAATCTCTTTGCGCATTCCGCCTATCTTGTCGTTCAGTTCCTCCCGGCTGATGAGGTCGTCGGCATACATATCCATATACTTCTGACGGGATTTTCGCAGTTTTATGAGCTGGCTGGAGAGTTCCTTCTCGTATTCCAGGTTTTCGTCTTTCGCTCTATATGCCCGTTGAAATTCCGCCACCACATAGTGAATAACTCTTTTCTTATTTTGAAGGATATCGGCAAAATATTCCTGCAAAACGTCGATCAATTCGTCCTCATCCACCGCCACGGCATTCGGGCAGCTGTCGGCGCCGCGTCCATTGTGGCCCGAACATACCCAGCGGACATATGTGTTTTTATAAGTGCGCAGGGTGCGGCGAAAAGACCACCCGCATTCTTTGCATTTTATCAGGGTCGAGAACAGATATTTATTGCTTTGGCGTTCCTTATCCACCTTAAAGGCCCTGCCGCGGGAATGCATAATTCTCTGTGCCGTATCAAAAATCTCCGGGTCAATGATCCGCATTTCCGGCCGATCCACAACATTCCACTCCGATTCTTCCCGTTCGGCTCTCTGACCCGTCAGAAAATCCTTTACCTCCTGTTTTCCATTGACGACTTTCCCGGTATACAACTCGTTGGTGAGAATCCGGCATACTGCCGTCTGACTCCACGCGCAGTTCCGTTTGGTTTTGAGGCCGCGATCATTGAGAAAGGTAGAAATTTTGGATGTTCCGTATCCGTCCTTTATGTACCACTGAAAAATTTGACGGACGACCGCTGCCTCCTCTTGATTGATGGTAAGATGGAAGTAGTCCCCAATGGTTTTGTCATAACCATATACGATATTGGGAACCCGACCCTTTTCCGCGTTCAGTTTCTTTCCGAATTTTATGCGTTTGGAAGTGTTGGCGCTTTCCTCCTGTGCCAGTGCGCCGAAAATCGTCAGGATGAATTCACTGTTTCCCATGCTCGTCATGTTGGCAGTGAGGAACTGCGTTTCAATCCCCAATGCTTTCAATTTTCGGACATTCTGTAAGAGGTCAACGGTGTTCCGGGCAAATCGGGAAATGTCTTTTACCACGACCATATCAAAGAGGCCATGCTCCGCGTCCGCCATCATACGCAAAAACTCTTTTCGGTTTTTGATTTTCGTCCCGGAAATACCCTCATCCGCATAAAGGCGCACAAGATTATCCCCAGTGCGTTTGGTATATTCGGAGAAGAATTCTTTCTGCGCTTCCAAGCTATTGAGCTGATCCTCTTTGTCGGTGGAAACACGGCAATAAGCAGCAATATTCACAACAACACCTCTCTGTTACAATGGGATCGCTATGTTACGTTTTATTACGCATTATACCACAGCTATTATGTAAATGCAATAAAAAACAAGGGGCATTTTTGCACACTGCAAATGTCCCTTGTTTTTTATGATTCGTGATGTTACTTACTTGAGCCGCGGGGAGTGTCAACATTATTCACTGATTTCATGCTGCTCATTGTCCTGCGCTTGTCTTGCAGCGGTCTGAATGGCTTGCTCTGCCTTTCCCATGTTTGCTTCAACAAACACCCTTAGTATGTACTCAACGGTGACTGCTTCTGAATTTGGATTATGAAAGCGATAATTCAGCTTATGAATTTTACCCACGATGTTCCCCCGCTTTTAACAATCTATTCCATACTATGAGTGCAGCGACGCCAATATACCATCAATAGCTGTCCTCTATGGTGAAACTAGTGTTCTCTACAATCTCAGGAGACTCCTTTTCCACTGTAAAATGAAACATGTTTTCGTTAGAGCAAAAAGCCGCGCTTTGGACAAGAACGGAAAAATAAGATTTTTTCTTCCCGGTTTCGGTGGTTAAAATGTTGTTCTGGCATCTGCCGTTTACGACAATCCACATACCTTGGCAAAAATTATCGGCAATAAACTCTGCCGTGCTTTCAAAAGCACAACACGGTATAATATCAGCGCCGTTACTCTTTCCGTGAAAATTCGGACGAGGGCATGTGATGGTAAAATGGCAGGTTGTAACTCCATTTTTGGATAATGATTTCGTTGGAGAAGCTGTGATCGTTCCGACAATGACTGCGGAATTTATCATAATTGTTTCTCCTTTCTCGTTTGATTGATTTTATCGGCTTTTTCTTTGTCGCGTAGATGCTGCTCCGTGGTCTTATAAAATCTGCATACATCTTGATATTTGCAGTAAATGTCTTCTAGAATTTCGCAATCTATAATTCCTTTTTCCTGACGAAACGCAAAGCAATCCGTCTTTATCATGGTATTCCTCCCAATTGCTGATTATGGCAACACTATTTCAGCACAATCCCTGCCTCTTGCTCGATGGTATCTTTTAAGTCCTTGATGGATATGCGGCCTGACGAAATGCTGTCTGACAGGTCTCCGATGTGTGCCCATAACCGGCGCAGACGTTGTATGCCGTATCCCTCTTTGTCCCGCATGACGGTGAGGAATATCGCCAGAGCGCATATAACAGCTTCATCCGACGCTTGACGCTTCGCCTTGTTCACATCCGCAATGGAAGCCGGACACTTTCTCGGATTGACTTTCTTTTTCGGCATCACACGCACACCTGCCTTTGTCTGCTCTCGTTAAGTTTTGCTCCAATTCAATGAGGAATGCAACGTTGCAGGCAAGGTGCCATAGATGGGGTAAACCGCTTTCTTCGTCTACGCTGCTGGGATCGTCCAGATAAGCCAACCAATGACGGTATAGGGCGTCCCGGTAACGCTGCGGCTCCA
>CBCTCU010000066.1:0-5585 GCA_965145485.1 uncultured Eubacteriales bacterium
GGCGACGGGAGAAGTCAAGGTCAAAAAGGCCCCCTGGTCCACCCAGACCATTGCCACCACCCATGCCGTCAATGGCTGCGAGTTCTCCTTCCTGGTGGGCTGAGGAGGGCAAACCATTATTTTAGAAAGGATGAGGACAATGTCGAAGGTATTCATTGGGGTAGGCCACGGAGGGAGCGATCCCGGGGCGACGGGGAACGGATTCCAGGAAAAAGACCTGAATCTGTCCATCGCGCTGGCCTGCCGTGACACGCTGGCAGGCAGCGGCGTGGATGTGGAGATCAGCCGGGAGGCGGACGTCACCAGCTCGCTGGAGGAACGCATCCGGCAGTGCAACCAGTTTGATCCCGACCTGGCGCTGGACGTCCACAACAACGCAGGCGGCGGGGACGGAGCGGAGGTCTACCATCACTACGCGGGAGGCACGGGCAAGACCCTGGCCGAAAACATCCTGTCGGAGATCGTGGCCATCGGCCAGAACAGCCGGGGGACAAAGGTCAAGCTCAACAGCGCGGGCAGGGACTATTTCGGGTTCATCCGGCAGACGTCGGCCCCGGCGGTCATCGTCGAATGCGCCTTTGTGGACAATGCGGCGGATATCCAGATGGTGGGCACGGCGGACAAGCAAAAGCGGATGGGGCAGGCCATTGCCCGTGGGGTGCTGAAAACGCTGGGAATCCCCTACCAGGGGGACGTCAACGGGGACGGCAAGGTAGACGCATCGGACGCCCTGCTGGCCTTGCAGGATTCGGTCGAGCTGACGCAGCTGAGCGAGGAGCAGAGGCAGAAAGCCGACATGAACGGCGATGGGAAGGTGGATGCATCCGACGCCCTCGCCATGCTGCAAAAGAGCGTGGGGAGGTAGGGCGGATGGCAAACTGCATCCTGGACCCCCAGAGGGATTGCCTGGGGCTGCAAAAGGCCGAGATGCTGGAAAAGCAGCTGGACGAATACCGCAGGCAGGCGCGCGAGACCCACGGGGAGCTGTACAGCAAGATCAACCACCTGGAGCAGACGGCGGCCAAGACGGATGTGCAGTACGGCCAGATCATGGAGACGCTGGGCAGCGTCAAGACCGACATCAGCGAGCTCAAATCCAAGCCCGCCCGGCGGTGGGAAGCGGTGGTGGACAAGGTGCTGCTTGGCCTCATCGGCGCTGTTGTGGTCTATATTGCTTCCAGGATTGGGTTTTGATAGCAGGGGACGGATAGGCCGTCTTACGGACCCAATGATTCTGGGGGCGGCCGTACGACCGGTCCGGCCAGTTTGACGGCTTAGGCCCCATGCGGGAAAGGCCCGGTTCGCAGCCGGGCCTTTCATGGCAGGTTTTATGCAGGAGGTGAAAGAAAATGAAGATTAACTGGAAGGTCAGGCTGAAGAACAAGACTTTCTGGTTGTCGGTGGTCCCGGCGGTGCTGCTGTTCATCCAGGTGGTGGCGGGTGTGTTTGGCTACACGTTAGATTTGGGCGATCTGGGCAACAAGCTGCTGGCGGTGGTCAACGCGGCGTTTGCCCTGCTGTCGGTGCTTGGCATTGTCACCGACCCCACCACGAAGGGCGTCGCCGACAGCGAGCAGGCATTGTCGTATGAGAAGCCAAAAGAGGACGAACCGGAATAAATGGCCGGTGGCGCACCGTGGTACGCTGGCGGTTGCGTTTTATCCCTCGCCCCCGTTTGCGTCTGACGTATGCTATAGATGACGAGCGGAGCAAAAAATAAGTCGACCCAAAACCGGGCGAGATCCAATATCTCGCCCGGTTTTTGATGGAGCAAAAATCCGTTCGCCGAAGGGGAGAAAGCAAAACGGGCCTTTGTGCGCAGGCTTTCTGAAAAATACGGGCTAACAGTAAAAATTGTATATTTCCAGCGGGCTACGGATTTGTTGCCGGGGGAGGGGGCATGGAATGCAGCGATTTAATTCGGCCTCTCCTGGAGGTTTCGCATGTACCTATACAGAAGGGGTACGGCGTCCATTGGGCTGGGCGGCTTCCACTGTGGCGCGACGAAGAGAACCGTTATTACCAGAGAGGCTACCGATTTGTTGCCGGGGGAGGGGGCATGGAATGCAGCCAATCATTTCAGTCTCTCCTGGAGGTTTCACATGTACCTATACAGAAGGGGTACGGCGTCCATTGGGCTGGGCGGCTTCCACCGTGAAACGACGCAGGGAACCGTGGCCGTCGAGGATGTCCGGCTGTCAGACGAGGGAGGTCCTGCTGACCAACCGTGGAAAACGCCGCGAACGGTATATCGTTCGCGGCGTTGTGGTATAAGCGTTCGTTGCAAAAGACGCTTATTTGAGATAGGGCTTGTTCCGCCCTCCCTGATAATAGCAGAAGTTGTTTGGCGGCTCGATCATTTCTCTGGCAAAGATCAAAAGAGCGATAAAGGAGGGGGTAGGGATAAAGTGATAGACCGTCTGTATTTCATCATCCATCTCAATTTGCGTCTGCCGCAGCAAGCCGTATTTTTCGAGCGTTGCGATTACCTGCACCGCTTGATCCGGCTGCATCCCCATGGCTTTGACGAACAAATTGGGGGTAAAGGCTTTGCTGTTTTCTCGTTTGTTTAGCATAACGCATGCGTCGAAAACATTGGGATCGGAAAAATCTCGGAAAAAAGACAGATAGTCGATGCCGTTAAAAAAAGCCGCTTGGGTATCGCGTATTTCCGGCACCAGCAGGAAATAGGACAGCCGGTTTGCAATGCCCATTCTTGTGAATCCATCGTCCGTGATCACGCTGGAATAGATTTGATCCTGCTCGCCCCATGCTTTTTTATCATCCTTCAAGCAGCTATTATTGGGCACTCGCCCAAACAGTGCCCGCTCCATATCCCAACAATAGTCAAGGAGCATCAGAAAGCGATCTTGGAGAGGCGTGCTCACAATTTTTTCGCATAGGGCGGTTTGCAGGTTGCCGTAATCCGCAAGGCTGCGGCCGAAGAGGGAATCCATCGAAACCCCAAAAAAATCGGCGATTTTAGGCAAAATCTCGGTGTCGGGAACGCCCCCGTTTTCCCACTTGGATACGGCCTGCGCCGTGACGCCGACATAGTTTGCTAATTCCTCTTGCTTTACACCGCGTTGCTTGCGCATGGAGGCGATCTGTCTGCCAATCATTTCAATACCCATCGTATTCCTCCGTTCGTTATCCAGGATTGGAAAGCCGCTTTCACTGGGGTCATTCTACAACAAGCCGTGGTTGATATCAATGGAGGCGACGATGGAAAAATCAAACACGGGTTGCGTGCCTTTTGCGCACACAAATAGGAGCGTATGGTAGAGGAGGGCGCGGCCGCAGAGCAAACATCGGGCGTTCCCAGCTTTTATCCGGAGCAATCGTCGGGAAAAGCCATTCCGGCGCGATAATGCACCGGCCTGCTCACCAACTCCGGGAAAAGGCTGGGGAATGGTTGCAGGTTGCACACCGGTCTCACGCCATTCCAGATAGACGCGATGGTTTAGAGCGGCTTTTTCGCCAAGTACAAAACATACGTGTCTAAGAATACAATCTTATTTCCCGCATCCAAAACGGCTTGCCGAAGGCCGTTGAAAAACAGGCTGTTATATGGTTCGGGAATCACCATGTGGTCGCAATGTGTTCCAGAAAAGGCAACATATTCGTCTGCGGTAAACTCTCGCCTGCCAGGATACTCGCGCTGTTGAAAATCGATATATCCATATTGCGTGGCGTTGGCATATTGGAACGACCCATGCGTATAGGCTATTTCCGGCTTGAAATACGCGGAATAAACTTGTTGGATTTTATGATATAAATCTTCATTGGGCGATTTATAATCCCCTCTGGTCAACATCATCGCCAACGATCCGCCCGGTTTTAACAAGGCAAAGGTTTTGGAAAAAGCCACCTGCTCGGGGATCCACTGAATGGTTGCGGCAGAGTAAATCATGTCAAATCTCTGACTGCCAAAGTCATGGGTCATAAAGTCGTCGTTGATCAGGTGGAAATTGGGGCGCTTTCCATACTTGCGCTTCATCCTATCGGCGAGATGCTCGCCTAGTTCAATGGCGTGATAGTCGCACCCGGTAGACAGAATCGGGTCGGTGGCCTGTCCGGTCCCAGGGCCAAGCTCCAAAACCGATTTTCCGGGGCCTGTTTTGGAATAGGCGATTAGATCCTCAAACAATGCGGCTGTGTACCGGGGGCGGTATTGGTCGAATTGTTCTGGTATGGTGTCAAATATTTTGCGAAATTCCATGGTGTTCTTCCAACCTCCCGTGAAATAAATGAAAAGCCTCGCCCTTGGAGCGTCCGGGGCGTGAGGAGGCCCGAAAAGGGCATATCCTATCTCCCGGGGGAGGAGGCGCAAAAGCGTCCTGCCGTATGGCCCCGATTCTGTCCCATCGGGTGCGATCATACCCCGCCCTGCAACCCGTTCCCCGGTTGCCGTCGCACAATATAGCCAGCCGCACCGTGAGCGCGTTTACAAGCGAGCAGCAGGCAAGAGATTTTATCGGTTAAATCATATAGTCTGAAATATTTTTTGTTTTTGCTTGTGTATCCACTACTACTGTGACTTCTTTATCTTTTTTTTCAAGATCGCGAAAAAGAGAAAGCATGATATCGACGGCTTCTTTCATTTCAGCAGGAATCTCTTCGATGTTTTTTAGAACGATAGTAGTCGGAAATTCAAAAGAACAGTGAAGGCAATCCCAGAGCGCGTCCATATTATGTCCATAGTAATCAGGAAGTTGGAATACTTTTTTAAAGTACTCATGTAAATTCCAAAGGGAATGGATTCCCGCAAAATCTAAAATAATCTCCTTCATCGTATGGCCTCCAGTCCAATTTCATAAAGGTCAAATAATGGTCATAGGTGACAAAAATCAGTCCGTCGTTGGAATAGAGCAATCGGCATCCATTGCGATACCCGCGGACATAATCAAAATCCGCCTCATACCAAATTCGACCAATTGATTCAGGAAGTCTATGATCGCGGTTTTCATAAACATCGCCGCCGATCCGTGTCCCGGGTAGCACATCTGCAAGATTGCCTAGCAATTTTTTCCATCCTTGCTCTTTCGCCTCTTCCTGCGTCAAATAAAAATCAGGCAGTCTGCCATGAAGGGCCACATACCAATCCACACCGTTTTTCCCTGCATCTGTTGCTGTTCCGGCAGCGATTGCAGTCATTGCTTCTATATAACATTTACAGTTTGGATGAACTGGGATGTCAGAGAGTTTTGAATCATCAGCGGATAAAATCCGACCGTTCATAGAGGCACAATAATAGCATGTCTCTGGTGTGATCATTGCTCTCCAAATTTTCCAAAGCTGACTTTCGTAAGTAATCCTGGCTGATTTTTGAATGAACTGCGCACATATTGAGTTGCCTATCATGTAACCAGTTTTTATAACTTTGTACACATCGTTTCCTCCCGTACTGAATTAAGTAATACGTCTTTCTAAATGTAGGAGGAAAACCCGCATTTGTTGCATCTTTTCGTGCAACCAGAAATTAAAATTTGAATATCAGTAAATTATGACCTCTCAACAGAGGTTACAGTGTTTTAATAAAATCCTCCAAAAGCCTTGAAAATAAAGGATTTATCGCAATGTGT
>CBCTCU010000067.1:0-4001 GCA_965145485.1 uncultured Eubacteriales bacterium
CGGCGCATCGACAAAAGGAACGTGCCGACGAAAACGGCATTCGAGGCTTGGGGGAAGTTTGTTGAGGACAAAAACATGGAGGACAGCACAAAGGGCGGCGTTCTGACCCGGGAGCAGAAGAAATTTGCCGCCAAGCTGGGCGGGTATCTCTCCAAGGAGATGGCGCAAAAAGGCAACGCCGTATCCCGCAAGCTGTACGGCTATGACAAGTTTACCGAGGAGCGCTACTGGCCGCTGCACACCTCGGAGAATTATGTGCCATTCAGCGGGAAAAAGCAGGGGGACCCCCAGATAAAAAACAAAGGGTTTACCAAATCGCTTACTCCCCATTCCCATCAGCCGGTCATCATCCGGGATATCCTGGACGTCTGGGCGAACCATATCAACGAAATGGGCCTCTATCACGGGCTGGCGCTGGCGATGGAGGACTTCAACCGGGTGTACAATTACACCACGCCATTTGTGGAAGGGTATGGGCAGGATTCGCTCAAAGGCCTCATTGAGAAGAAGCTGGGAAAGCGGGCCAACGAATACATCGAGCAGTTTATGGTCGACCTCAACGGCGGAGTCCGCCCGTCCAGCATGGACCGGTGGGCAAGCCGATGGATATCCAGATTCAAAAGGGCCTCGGTGATGGCAAACTTGAGCGTGATGATCCAGCAGCCGTCGGCCATTATGCGCGCGATGGATGAGGTAGACCCAAAGTATTTCGCTCATCCAAAGGACAGTAAATCCGCCTATACCCGGAAAGGGTGGGAAGAACTCAAGCGATACGCCCCGGTGGCGATTATCAAAGAAATGGGCGGATTTGACACCAACATGGGGCCGGGTGTGATCGAATGGATCAGGAATGACAAGAGCCGGTTGCAAAAGTCGTTTGACTTCATCACCTCCCGCGGTGCGGAAAAGATGGATGAGATCACCTGGTGCCACATCTGGAACGCAGTCAAGAGGGAGACAGCCGACCGTCACCCTGAACTGGATGGGGGAAGCGAGGAATTTTTGCAGACGGCGGGAGAACGCTTTCACGATGTGATCGCCCGCACGCAGGTGTATGATTCGGTCTTTTCCCGAAGCGAAGCGATGCGCAACCGGAGCGCGGCGGCGCAGATGATTACCTCTTTTATGGGCGAGCCTCTGACGAGTTATAACATGCTGCGCCACTCAGCGGTGATGTGGAGCCGGGGTGAGAAAGGGGGAGCAAGGAGGTTTGCCCGTACCTATGGGGCCTATCTTGGATCGGTGATACTCAACAGCCTGCTGCGTGCCCTGCCGTACGCCATGCGGGACGACGAGGAAGATAAAAACCTGTTGGAGAAATATGTGACTGCTGCGGTGGATGGGGTGCTGTGGGACTGGACCTCCATGCTGCCGTTTCTGCGGGATGTGGTATCGATCATAGAAGGGTACGACGTAGAGCGGGCCGACATGGCGCTGATCAGCGACTTGGTCAATGCAGGCGAAAAGCTGTTTAGCGATAATGCCTCCAACATGGATAAAGTAAGGGGCGTCACTGAGACGGTAGCAAACATTGTTGGAATCCCGTTGAAAAACGTGACGCGGGACATCGAGGCACTGTGGCGCACCGGGGCGGAGATGGTAGCGGCTGCGGCCGGAGAGGGTAAGGCGGTTACGGCGGCTGGATTGCTGGAAGCGGTTCGCAGCGGGGTAGGGGTTTTCCCGGAACGGTCAACGGCCGAGCTGATGGTGATTGCCGCCATGGATGGGGACACCGAATACTACGAAACACTAAAGCAGATAATGAAAGACCAGGGCAAGACGGACAACCAGATTGACGCGGCCATGGCCGGTGCGCTGGCCGATATGGACGACAGGGTTACCGAGGCGGCGCAAAAACGCATCAGTGGTGACACCGACGGGTATGTGCGCATCGTGGAGGCCATCAAGGCGGACGGTATCAGCCAGGATGTGGCGGTGCGTGCGGTTAACCGAGCAGTGGGCCAGATTCAACGTGAGGATGATGGCGACAGCGGCGATACTCAGAGAAGTTTTACCGGGGAAACCGTTTTGACCAACTCAGATATCCTGACCAATTTGGAGGAGAACGACGTAAGCGGGGCGCAGAAGATCATCAACGACATGATGGCCCAGGCAGAAACCCAAGAGGATAAGAAAAAGAAACGTTCGTCGATTAAGTCGGCCATCACATCCTATTACAAGCCGCTGTACAAAGATGGAAGCCTGGCCAAGCGCAGTGAAATCCGCGGGCTGCTGTCCCGGTTACGCGTGGACGGAAAAGCGCTTTATTCCGGGGACGACTATGTAAAATGGAAGGAGTAAAAGTGGGGGGACGGAGGTCCCCCTACTTTAGTATGATGTTGCATAAGGGGTGACTAAGATGCAAAAAGCAAGCAGCTTTATACGCCTGGATGTACAAAAAAACGGAGTTCAGGGGTCGGTTCGTGCCTATACCGGGGAAACGGGCAGCCGGTCGATATCCGTTTTTTTGACCGATGGGGGAAAGTATTTTGACATTGGCACCATATCTTCGGCCGCATTAAGGGCGCTCAAGCCAGACGGCACCTATATTTACAATGCCTGTATCAAAGAGGGGGATCGAATCGTTTGCTATCTGACCTCCCAATGCGTGGCGGCCGAAGGCGAGGTGGAGGCACAGCTGGAGCTTAACGGTGCAAATTACGAGCGGCTGTATGCGCCCAGGTTTAAGATCATCGTTGAATCAGAGCTATATAGCGATAACGTCGTGGAATCATCTGACGAGTTCACCGAGCTACAGGAAGCCATGAACGCTATGGATAACATGATTACAGGCGCGAATTTAAGCGATGGAAATCTCTGGTTTACCAGATACAATGGGCTCAACCCCCTCAATGTTGGCAGCGTCATAGGCCCACAGGGAGCGCAAGGACCGAAAGGAGACAAAGGCGATACCGGGCCACAAGGGCCGCAAGGGATTCAAGGCCCGAAGGGGGACGCGGGGGAGACGGGACCAAAGGGAGAGAAGGGAGACAAGGGCGACACGGGGCCGCAGGGCCCGCAGGGAGAAAAGGGCGACCAGGGAGAGGCAGGGTACACGCCGGTGCGGGGCGTGGACTACTGGACCGAGAGCGACATCGAGGCGATGGAGGAAGACATCATCGCGGTCGTAGGACAGGACATGAGCGGAATCCTCGGGCTGGACGCCGACTTTGAAGCCAATACCTTCACCCGCATCGGGGAGGCGGAAGGAAAGACGGCGGGCGCCGACTTTGACGTCTACGCTATGTACGGCGGTCGGCGGCGATGCATTGTGACCGACGGCGGTGTGATTGTAGCGATGCACGGGGAAGCAGCGTACACTGAAACAGGGGCCCTGACGGCGGAAGTGACGGTGGACGGCGAAAGCTACCCGGTGGGGACGGCGGTGCAGGTGATGGTCTACCAGCCGAAATTCTACTACCGTGTGCAGGCGATGAAGCGGGAGGCGATCCAGGGAGGCGAGGGCTACCACCTGAGAAGGGCGCGGTACATGGTCAGCGACGTTGAGCGGGAAGGGTTCCGCCTGCACCCGGCCTTTGTCCGGGACGGACTGCCGAGGGACTATATCCTGCTTTCGGCCTACGAGGGATGTTTGTGGGACGCGGACGGCGGAGAGGAAGGAACTGGTGCGTACATCCTCGACGACGCGCGGGTGATGAGTACGTCGGTGGATAGACTATCCTCCATCGCGGGTGCCATGCCAATTACAGGAAACCCGCAGCAGCTCACCCGTGCAAACGCCCGCACCCTCGCCCACAACCGGGGCAGCGGCTGGGAACTGAGAACCATTGCCGCCCTGGCTTGTTCCCAACTACTGATGGTGATTGAATATGCTTCTTTTAACGTACAGAATGCCATTGGTCAGGGCGTGTGCAGACGATCCGGGTTTGTCTCCCCTCAAACCGGCGCTGTCGTTACCGGCGGGACATCCTCGCTGGGCGATGCTTCCGGCTCGGCCGAGGGGACGGCCGGGCAGGTCTCGGTGACCTACCGCGGAGAGG
>CBCTCU010000068.1:0-3809 GCA_965145485.1 uncultured Eubacteriales bacterium
GGCGGTTGCACTGTATATCAAAATCGAAAATATTTCCGGTCACTTGGCCATACCGATGAGCTTTTGCAGCCATTCGGCCCCGATGAGCAGAGCCAGGCTGTACAAAAAGATCGACAGCGGCTTACCAAGCAGGATGATAAGGCTGAATTTTTTAAAAGACATCCCGCTGAGCCCGGCCACCATACACAAAAAATCGTCGGGCGCCACCGGAAAAAAGATGGCGATGGCAAACAAGCGGTCAAAGGCCTTACCCCGGTCAAGCCAACCGATGTACTTTTGATAGGTCTTTTCCGGCACCATGCCACGAATCCAGGGCCGGCCGTAAGCCCGGCCAAGGTAAAAGACGATCATGGAACCGATCACGATCCCCACATAATTGTAGACGAATCCCCACCAGGCGCCGAAAATGAGCACCCCTGCGAGCAGGCTCACCCCCCCTGGTATGATAGGGATAATAACCTGGATGATTTGAATGAGCACGAAAACCACCGGGGCCCAGGGGCCCGCCTTTTGAAGGAAGCCGTCGAGCACCTCCTCGTTGGTAAACAGCCCGATTTTCCATCCCGCGATGCATCCAACGACAACCAGAACCAGACCAATGACCGTGATTACATTCATGACCTTTCGGGTGCGTTCGGCATGCAATTTTTCTTCCAGCTTTTCCTCTAGCTTTTCCTTTTTTTCCTCCAGCTTTTCCTTTGTCTGTTCGAGCCTTTCTTTTTCATGCTCCATGTTTTCACGAAATTTTGACAACACAGCGGCCTCCTAGCGGGGCGTTATTTATCCTGGAGCAGCTTAGTCAATTCTTCCATAAAGGTATTGATGTCACGGAACTGCCGGTAGACCGACGAGAAACGGACATAGGCTACCTCGTCGATGTTTTTCAGCCGTTCCATGGCCATCTCCCCAATGGTGACCGAGGATACCTCGCGGTCCAGGGAATTTTGCAGATTGGATTCGATCTCATCCACCGCACGCTCGAGAGTGTCGATCGAGACGGGCCGCTTTTCGCAGGCGCGCAGCAGGCCGTTGAGCAGCTTGTTGCGGTCGAACGCTTCGCGCGAGCGGTCCTTTTTGACCACGATCACCGGCAGGCTTTCGATGATCTCGTAGGTCGTAAACCTTTTCTGGCACTGAAGGCACTCCCTGCGGCGGCGGATGCGCTCGTACTCGTCGGTCGGGCGGGAATCGATGACCTTACTTTCGGTATATCCACAATATGGGCATTTCAAGGCGAGTCACTCCTAGCTGTGTATCCTCCCGGCCTTGCCGGGGCGCAATGGCTGCGTTTTTATGGCGAAATAGGGCCATATATGGATAAGGATACCATAGCCGGTGTGGATATGCAAGGATTTTCTATACTCTCGAGAGCAGCAGCAGACCCTTGCCCTCGAGGTGGAACTCACCCGTGCCGGCGGGCACAAACAGGCAGTCGCCGGGCTGAAAGTTCAAGCTCTGGCCGTGCGCGCGAAGCGTCCCGTTCCCCTGCATGCACAGCAGGGCCTGAAAGCACTCCCCACCGGCCGAAAGGGACAAGCATCCGTCCAGCTCCAGCTTGTCGGTGGTAAAATACGCGCAGTCCACCAGCGTCTGGACGCGCCCTCCCGGCGCTGTGCGCACCGGATACTGCGCCATGGCCGGGGCCGGGCCGAGGGTGGTGACCTCCATCGCTTTATCAATGTGCAGCTCCCTCGTATTGCCCTGTTTGTCCCGCCGGCCGTAGTCGTATACGCGATAGGTCGTGTTGGAATTTTGCTGTATCTCAGCGATGAGCAGCCCTTTTCCGATGGCGTGGATGGTGCCGGCCGGAATATAAAAGCAGTCCCCCCGGCGAACCTCCACGGCGTTGAGCACCTCGGTCAGGGTTTGATCCTGGATACGGCGGGCAAACTCCTGCCGTGAAATGGGATGGGTAAAGCCGTAATACAGCCTGGAACCGGGATCGCTGTCCATGACGTACCACATCTCGGTTTTTCCATAGCCGTGTTCGTTTTGCATGGCATATGCATCGTCGGGATGCACCTGGATCGAGAGGTCTTCGCGCGCGTCGATAAATTTAATCAACAAGGGGAAAAAGGAAAATTGATTCCCACGCTCGCCAAGGCAATCCTTCCCCATGCGTTCGATCGCCTCGGACAGCTCCAGCCCCTGCAGGGGGCCGTTGGCCACCACGCTTTGCCCGTCCTTATGGCAAGAAAGCACCCAGGCCTCCGCCGCGCGCTCGAGGGGGCAGTCCATGTGAAATTCCTCAATCAGCCTCCGGCCTCCCCAGATATTATCTTTAAAAGCCGGTTTTAATCGCAAGACATAGGGGTTCATGTCGACATCCTTTCTGCACTGACCAGGGATTGATTCTAAACTTAGAATATCCACTTTTCATCAACATTTGATTTTTATTATAGTATACACCAAACGCTCCCAAATGCAAATGACGATTTTGTAAGATTTCGCCCTGGCCGCGCTCGTGGGCCGCCATGCTACCAGCGATGCGCGAGCGTAGTGCATCGCACGCGGCCGCGCCCTGACGGATGTTCAGGAATACCGAAAAACCGCACCCCTCCGCAGCGACAGGCAGAAAATCACGAGCGACCGATTTGACATTCTATGCAATGAGATTATAATGAAGGTGCAACCAGACAAAATAGACAGGAGGCGTTGTGATTGAAGGTTCTATTAATTTCGGACGTGCATGCCAACCTGCACGCCCTGCAAGCGGTTGACCATGCCGAGCCGGACGTCGATCTCACCCTTTTTGCGGGGGATATGGTGGATTTTGGATATTTTCCCCACGAAGTCATCGAATGGTTCCGCTCACGCAACTGCATCTGCGTGGCCGGGAATCACGACCGTGAAATCGTCGCTCTCGCCCGCTCGGGCCATGCCCGGCCGGAGGAAGGCCAAGCGCCCAGCTATGCCCAGTACAATTTGTCCCGCATGACCGGCTGTGATCTCGACTATCTGGCCGCTTTGCCGGATGACGCCACCTTTGAAATCGACGGGATTTCTTATTATATGACCCATTACGCGGGCGACGACATGCAGCAGGAGGACCGCGTGGAACGGCATTACTGCCGTCACGAATTCACCGCCGCTTTCGCGTCGGTCTGGCCGCAGGATTTTCCAAAAGAGCCGTCTACCGCGCGCAGGATTATCCTTGGCCACACCCATCGGACCATCCTTTTGCGGCGGGGAGGAGAGGATATGATCCTCAATCCCGGTGCGGTCGGTTACCAGCTTGGCGCCGACTGCCTTTTCGCCACCGGCGCCGATTATATGGTGATTGACAACGGCACGGTCATCCCAAAGCATGTCGAGTACGATACGTCGCCCATCCGCAGCCTGATCGAGACCATCCCCCTGTGCGACCAGGCCAAACGCACGGCCGAGGGCATTTTCCACACCATTCTCCATCCCCAGCAGCAGGCGCGCGAGCTTGAGGAGCATTTGAAAAATTTTACCTTTTAGACAAAGAACTACCTTGCGGCGCCGGGCATGGATTCCGTATGATCTCACTCCATTGGGGAAAGATATCTGTGAAACCAACGAGGGAGGTCAAGAATATGAATCGAGGCGTCACCAGCTTTATGAAGGGAATGGGCACCGGTATTGCAGCAGCCACCATTATTGGCGTGACCGGAAAGATGTATATGTCCAACCACAAAAACATCAAAAAGAAGGTCAATAAGGCTGCCAAAACCATTGGCGACATTGTCGACAACGTACAGTATTTCATGAAATAAGCCCATTCATCGCGCTGGACAGGTCCAGTAAAAACGGACAGTGACAAAATACCCCCTGATGTAGGAAAA
>CBCTCU010000069.1:0-3780 GCA_965145485.1 uncultured Eubacteriales bacterium
CCGGAATCGAGCGCGCCGAGCAGGGGCAGGGCGGCCCACGGCAGCCCGGCTATGCCGCGCGGGCTTTGACCGTTTATTGGAAGGCAAGGAAAAACCCCATCCGCACAGGGGCGGATGGGAAAAAACGACACAATAGGGAGGCAGCGATGGGAACCAGACGAAAAAAATCACCGATGCTTTGGTTTGTAGCGGTGTGCGTCGCCTGCCTGTGCGCATGGCATGCCACGGCGGCGGAACTACCGGCGCGGTATGGGGACGTCGATGGGGACGGGACGGTCTCCCCGGCTGACGCGCTGCTTGTGTTGCAGCATTCGGTCGAGCTGGTCACGCTGGAAGCCGGCCAGCTCTGGGCGGCCGACCTGGATCAGCTGGTGGGCGCCAATGCGGCCGACGCCCTTTTGATCCTGCAACACTCGGTGGGTCTGATCTCCTCCTTTCCCATCGAAACCCTGCAGGGCTCCCTGCGGCTGGATGAGGCCGCGTCCTATACCGCCCAGGTGCAGCACCAGTTTGATTTTTTGCCGGCTGACCCCTTGTATGAAATCGTGCAGGGCGGCTATTTTGACGGGGAGCAATTTTATGTGGCCATGGTCTATGGCCAAGACGGCAAGGAATTCACCCGCATCCAGGTCATGGACGCGCAGGGGAACCTGCTTCGGCTGAGCGAGCCTCTTGCGCTGGATCACGCCAATAACATCACCTACAATCCCAATCTCGGCCAACTGGTGGTCACCCACTGCCAGTCGGAGGACGGGCATTACTACCGGTATTCCCTTGTCGACCCCCAGACGCTGGAAATCACCCAGACGGGCGATTTGGAGTTCCCCTTTTTCGCCATGGCCTATTCTCCCGCTCTCGACCGGTATGCCTCCAGCCGGTGGAGCGGCGAGTCGATCGATATCAGCGACGGGGAGATGAACCTGCTTGCGACCTATGCGGTCGAGACGCCGCAGACCCTGTCCCAGGGGATGTGGTGCGACGAGAGCTATCTTTACTTTATCCGCTCGGCTCTCAACGGCTATCCTTCCGAGCTGCGGGTGTACGACTGGGAGGCCCGCCTGGTCCACGTCATCCCGCTGGAGTTGAGCGCCTCCATTGAGCCGGAGAATGTCAGCGTTGTCAACGGGGTGGCCTATATTGC
Source organism: uncultured Eubacteriales bacterium (assembly GCA_965145485.1). Classification (GTDB taxonomy): domain Bacteria; phylum Bacillota; class Clostridia; order Oscillospirales; family Acutalibacteraceae; genus CABQCM01. The sequence goes on from CBCTCU010000069.1 coordinate 1,142, forward strand.
CTGCAACCGTGCCGACGCGCCGGGCGGCGTGGTCTATTCCCTGAATCTGGTTGCGCAGCAGCCATAGGAAAGAGACGGCGCGGGGATGGGGAGCCCTTTTTGCCTCTGCCAACGGCGCAGATGAGGTTCATGGGCTGTCCCTCGTCGTGCTGATCCGCGCGGGCGCGGATACCAGTGAGATCGAAAAAACGGGGCGGCTAAGGTAAAGCTCCGTAACAAAGGTTTAAAAACGGGTGAAGCCGTTTAATCGCTTCACCCGTTGTTTTTATTTTTGCTTTTCGAAAGTATGTAACCCACTATGACACTATCAAATGGCGTTTGCATAGACGTCATGCGACAAAATGATGTTCTATATCCGTATATTACAGACGAAACTTTGCTTTTATTTGATGTGCTACAGCCTCTGGTTCAAGATAGGAATTATCTATTTTCATATAGTTTTCAAAGGTTATTTCACCATCATAGCTTTCACAACGATGATTGGCATCGTCACTCAGTAGCCTTTGATTTGATATCTCTATATTTCGCTTGGACGGTTTGTTCAATAAGCGGTTTTCCGTCGCATTACGTTCTAATCGTATCTTCTGCGGAGCCACGAGCTCAACATAATAAAACTCCACATTGTCATTTCTTTGTTTAAAAATATCCTTGATATGCTCAATATAGTCCCAATCCGATTGCATATCAAATGCCCACATTATGGTGAAAATGAGCCCATAACCATCAGAAGATGCAAATTCTTCAAAAATAACTTCTCTTAAACGATGTATAACTTTGGGTTTGAATTGTCCAAATATTTCAATCACTGGTTCAATGGTCATATGATTATGAAACAATCTTAAATCTGTAATTTTCATCAGCTCTTGGCCGACGGTCATTTTGCCCACTGCCGCATTACCAATTAGAAACAACACTTTCATAAAAAGAATTCCCCTTGCGAATCATATACTAACCATGGTAAGACCCTTTGTCATCGAACCTCACCATAACCGGGCCGCCCCGTCTTTTGTTGTCTGATTTTGTTAAGGCAAAGCCCCCGGTGCAACCGGGGACGGGCAAAATTTCCCTGGCGCGAGACTTTCTAAAGAAAACCGGGTTTTGCCGGGCTCCCTGGCTTTTACATCCCCCGCCGCTGGCCTGCCCCTACATTTTCGCGAGCTTATTGCATATCGAAAGGACAACTTCGGCCGCGATTGCGGCGGCCAGCGGGCAGTTTTGCTCAAAGCGGTCGGCCGCGTCCTGCCCCGCTGTGTCGGTGAGGGTGCGTACCGCCAGAAAGGGGATCTGGTTGACGTGGCAGACATGGGCCACCGCCGCGGTCTCCATATCGACCGACAAAGGGGAAAATTTGCGTAATATCTCCGCGCGGTTGTCCTCCTGGATGAAGGATTCCCCCGTGACCATATCGCCAAAGCGCAGCGCATGGCCCTGCGGCGCAGGGATACTGCGCGCAGCCGTCAGCAGCGGCCCCTCGCAGGAAAACCAGGGCGAGGGCATCCAGGGATGAAATTCGGTGAGAATGTCGTCGGCAACGTCATGGTAGGCCGCCCGCTCGGACACGACGGTGTCAAACAGGCCGACCGACGGGTCAATGCCCCCGGCCACCCCCGCGTTGACAATGGCGTTACAGCCAAAGCGGTCGATGAGAAGCTGGGCCGCGATGGCGGCGTTGACCTTGCACACCCCGCTGTAAACCGCGGTTACCGGCAGGCCGCCAATCCGGCCGGTGTGAAAGGTCAGCATGGCCTCCTGGGTGGTGCGGCCGTCCCGGATGTGGGGCAAAAACGGCTCCAGCTCGGTGTCGCTGGGGCAGAGGATGCCTACCTTCCATGGCATAAGCCACCTCTCCTTTCGCGTGGAATCCGTCCTTTTACCTATCATAGCAAAGCCGGCAGCTCTGCGCAACCCGTTTTTTGTTTCCTGGCCAGTCTCAATTCATGCGGGGCCGGCCTGCCCCATCCGGCCGAGGGCCGGGGAAACTTTGCTCCTCCCTTCCGCCGTGCCTGTTTTCTTTCATAGCAAAGCCGGCAGCTTACCGCAACCCGTTTTTTGTTTCCTGGCCAGCCTCGATTCATGCGGGGCCGGCCTGCCCCATCCGGCCGAGGGCCGGGGGAGCTTTGCTCCTCCCATCCGCCGTGCCTGTTTACGAAAAGAGGACGGGGTTCTGGCCGGCGGTGCTTCCGGCCGCTTCGGCCCTTGATCCTGTCAAAGGGAGGGCTCCATCCGCCGATGGAGGAAGGTGGGCCGTCTGCGGAGGAAAAAGGCGGTCGCTTTCCGAAACTCTCCCCCGTCGCCGGGGATTTTCACCCGCCAGGGCCCTTAACGATCCTCCACATCCGGGCAGAGGATCTGCTCGCAGTGGATGTGCCCCTTTTTGCAGATCAGGGATGCGCATTCGATCCGCCCGGCGTTATCGATGGCTTTGCAGTGGATGTCGTGCTGTGCCGACACATCGCCCTCGATGTTGCCACATTGAATATCGCCCTTCGCGGTGACGCTGCCCTCGATATCGCCGCATTCGATGTTGCCGTCGGCAGAGGCGTTACCCTCGATGCTGTCGCACTTAATGTTGCCGCCCGCAGTCACGCTGCCCTCGATATCGCCGCATTCGATGTTGCCGTCGGCAGAGGCGTTACCCT
>CBCTCU010000070.1:0-3223 GCA_965145485.1 uncultured Eubacteriales bacterium
TGGAGGGTTTCCAAAGGGAACCCATCGAAAGGGTTCCCTTTGGCGGGTCTTTGCCTCCTTTCTGCCCGTGCAGAAAGGAGGTGCCCGCGCGGCATGAGCGCAAAGGGGGAGGAGGCCGTCGCCTAAAAATCATACTGAAACAGTATGATAATGCTGCCGCATTCGGTGGCATTTCCAGAATAATCACCATCAAAATGGAAAAAATAATGGCGGCAAGCTCCCAAAAACCCGCTCCATACCTCCACAAAAAGGGCATAATCCCCGCAAATTTCTTGACTTACCAGCAAACCGTGAATTTTTTTATCACAATTCTCTAATCTAGAGCAAAATGATTTAAATAAATCTTTGCGCCGCAACGTTTTGTAATACAATCAATCCAAAGCGAAACAATCAAAATTAACATCTATTGAGGTGTTAAGCGGATGAGGAATATGTTTATTATCAAAGGGAATCTTTGCGGCGACCGGGTGCGCATTGGCAGGGTGCTTCACAAGCCTCCCCTGACGCAGGAGGGATTGGCTCAAAAAATTCAGTTTATGGGCGTCACGGATATGACAAGGCAGATCATCTCCAAGATCGAGACCGGCGAGCGCCATGTGATCGACGCGGAGCTGCAAATCATAGCGAAGGCGCTCAATGTCAGTATGGAGTGGCTGGTTGGTGACACCGACGACAGCAAGCGCTACGGTGTGGCAGAATCCGAAACGTCGAACGTGGAATCAGAGGCAGGAAAAGCGCAATCAGGAGCGGCGAAATAAGCTGCTCTTTTTTCTTTTTATGGGGAGTAACCTTGCCCTGTATGCCGCCGCGTCCCAGCGGGTCGCGCGTCAATTTTTAAGTTAGGGTTTTATTTTGGCATACAATCTGCTATAATCATGATAACTATATCCAAAGTGTTTGCTGATGATAGTAGGCGCGGCGAGGATGGATGGGCCGGCAAGCCGGCCAAAGGGCCTGCGCCCATGGGGGCGGCAGGCTGTTGCCGTCACCGTGCGGGGATCGATTCCGCCGCGCTGCTTGATTTTACGAGGAGGTAGTCATGGAAAAAAAGATTCCCAATTTTTCCGACCTGTTTGAATCGTTCCATATCCCCACCCCCCAGGCGGGCCGTGTGAAAAAGGAGCGAAAGCCCTGGCCGCGGGCGGTGCGCTATCTGATCAACTTCCTGGTCACCGCGCTGTTCGCCGCCATCAGCTTTTATGTCACCCTGCCGGTGCTGGATTTTCACTTTACCGAGTTTTACACCTACGTCTTCAGCATCCTCATCGTGCTGGCCATCGTCAGCTTCCTGACCCGGCTGCGGGCGGGGAATGTATCGGGCAGCAAGGCGGCCGTGCACACCCGCCGCCTGCCCATTTATATCATCGTTGCGCTGGTGGTGTTCGCCGCTGTCGGCGCGCTGGCCTCCGCCCAGATTTTCCGCGCGTCGAGCTATCGCGACCTGCTGACGGTGGAGGACGGCAATTTTGTCGAGGACGTTGAGGAGATCTCCTTTGAGCAGATCCCCATGCTGGACAAGGAGTCGGCCGAGCGTCTGGGCGACCGCCGCCTGGGCGACCTGCCCGACATGGTTTCGCAGTTTGAGGTGTCCAACGAATATTCCCAGATCAATTACAACGACCGCCCGGTGCGGGTCACGCCGCTGCAATACGGCGACCTGATCAAATGGTTTAACAACCGCAGCGAGGGCATCCCGGCCTACGTCATGGTCGACATGGTGACGCAGGAGGCCAGCGTGGTGCGCCTTGCGGATGACAAAAAGATCCGTTATACCACCGACGAGCATTTTTCCCGCTATCTGATGCGCCATCTGCGCTTTCAGTACCCGACCTATCAGTTCGGCACCCCCACCTTTGAGATCGACGAGCAGGGCGACCCCTACTGGATCTGCCCGCGCATCGTCAAGCGCATCGGGCTGTTTGGCGGCACCGACGTCGAGGGGGCGGTGCTGGTCAACGCTGCAACCGGCAGCTGTCAGTATTTCCCTGTGGAAGAGGTTCCCCAGTGGGTTGACCGTGTCTACCCCTCCGACCTGATTATCGAGCAGTACGACTACCACGGCACCTACATCAACGGCTTCTTTAATTCCATTTTCGGCCAGTCGGGGGTTACGGTGACCACCGACGGGTACAATTACCTCGCCATCGACGACGACGTTTACCTTTACACCGGCATCACCAGCGTGGGGGGAGACAAATCCAACATCGGCTTCATCCTGGTCAACCAGCGCACCAAGGAGGCGAAATATTACCCCTGCGCCGGCGCGCAGGAGCAATCGGCCATGTCGTCGGCCGAGGGCGTGGTGCAGCACCTTGCCTATAAGTCCACCTTCCCGCTGCTGCTCAACATCAGCGATCAGCCTACCTACTTTATGGCGTTAAAGGATTCAGCCCAGCTGGTTAAGATGTACGCCATGGTCAACGTGCAGCAATACCAGATCGTGGCGACTGGCACGACGGTGGAGGAATGCGAACGCGCCTATATCCAGCAGCTGGCTGAGAACAAGATTATCAATGAGGATATCCCCTCTTCCTCCGACACCAGCCTCACCGGCACGGTGGCCGAAATCCGCTCGGCCGTCATCGATGGGAACACCTATTATTATATCCGGCTGGAGGACAGCATGGCCTATTACCGCATCGCCGCCGCCGACTCGCCCGATTCCATCCTGCTCAATCCAGGCGACCGGGTCACCGTGACCTTTACCCCGTCGGACGAGGCTATCGTCAACGCCGACCGCATCGTCCGCTCCTGACCCAGGGAATGGATATTGACGGCCAGGCATCAAAAATGTGCGTATTTGAGTAATATTTAGAATTTGTTTACATTTTAACGGCGATTTTTTGTTATTCTTGCTATTATGAAGGACCTTGCGCGGCCGGTCGAATGGCAGGCGGGCAGCTTTTGCCGGCCGATGGCTTCGTGCGGGTATCTGAAACGGAGGGACAGTCCATGATAGAGGTAACCGGCCTCGTCAAACGGTACGGCGGCCATGCCGCGGTCAAAAACGCCAGCTTCAAGATCAACGACGGCGAAATCGTCGGCTTCTTGGGGCCGAACGGCGCGGGCAAATCCACCACGATGAACATCCTCACCGGTTATCTGTCGGCCACCGCCGGCACGGTGAAGATCGACGGCTTCGACATCCTGGAGGATCCGCGCGAGGCGAAAAAACGCATCGGCTATCTGCCTGAGCAGCCGCCGCTGTACATCGATATGACCG
>CBCTCU010000071.1:0-2840 GCA_965145485.1 uncultured Eubacteriales bacterium
CCCCCCCGACAAAATTTTAGCCGGGAGAGGCTCGATTCCAACAATTTTTCTGATCGGCTGTGTATCCACCGTCATGTGCGAGCCGGACGGTAAATGATAAATTGTGCCAGCGCCCTGAAAAGTCAGTGTTGTTCCAGATATTACAAGACTAATCGCTGCGCTTGTATGTTTATTAGGGCTTACGTTTGGCAGCATATTTGCGCCAACGATCCTACCACCAATTAGACAGCACCGAACAGGTGAAGTCGTTGTCCATAAATAGACATCAAACTCGTTATATTTATCCACATCCGGCACGGTTATGCTCCCGCTGCTCCACCCGGTGCCATTCTCCCACAGTACCTTGTTCCTGGCCGCCATCAACTTAAACATATCTTGCAGCCCTTTGTTTAACTTTTCTATTCCATCCATATTTCTTTCCTTTCCCACCCCTCCGGCGGGAGAGGTGTCTTTATTTTTTATAACCAGATACTTTTATTGATATCGGCATCGTAACCGCAACGGACGATATGGTAGCGCAAAATGTCAGCATTGCAAGTTTTGTATTGTCCTGGAAAAGTGCCCGAATACCGCTTGCTCCGCCTGATGCGTCTATCCCGTAGACACTATGAGGTCTTGTTATATCGACCGCAACGGGGAATCCTACCATGCCATTCCTGCAATAAAATCCTGTTGAACCACTGAGGGTAGACGCTGTGAGACTTACGTTTATGATCCCTTCCTGTTCCACCCATCCATTTGCGTGTATTTTTACATGCCAGTCTCCGCTGTCATATTCCGCTATCACCGGATTGGTCAAAAACAGCTGTATTAACCTATTAAGATTTAGGACCCCCCCCCAGGCTGTCCGAAAACCCTATGTTTGGGGCATAAAATTAGCCCCTTTCTCTCCGTATGCCATTGAAAACTGGACAAAACACACATACTGGAAGAAAAGAGGCTTATGCTCCTGCCATCAATTCCATCATCTTATTAAACCCAAGCAGATTTTTGGCCCGTTCTATATTATAGCCCAGGCAAAAGAGCGCAAACTCACCTTCCACTTTCTCTAGCCCTCGCAGAAGAAAGTAGGCAGCTCCCATCGCTCTTTTTATCGTCCCGAATGGATGCTCCGACAAACACATCCTCCGGGCTGTTTTTTCCCGCTCTGGCTGCAGAACGAACTTTACGATCTTCACTTTTTCGTATCGCCCCTTTTTCTGGGCCTTTGGACCGTCACATTCTTTTCCTTCCGCTTTCAGCCAATCTCTGCATGGCTTCTCAAGACAGTCTTTCGCAAAATCGATTTCTTTCCATGCGTTTTTGCCCTTGTAACATTTGTTTCTGTTTTTACAATGTTTACAAGCATTTTTATTGGCATAGCGGATATTTCCGTTTTTCTTGACACATTTCTGTCTCAGGATCTCCCCGGCAGGGCAATACACCAGATTCCTTTCCGGGTCCCTGACAAAATAGCCCCCTTTCGCTTTTTCCTGCATTTCCTCCGGTGTCCCATAAATGGATCTTGGCATCCCCGAAGCTTCTGGCTCATCCTTTACTTTTCGACGGACCTCTTTCACTTCCATGTCGCAGATCGCCCCTTTATATGCTTCCGGGATCCGGCCTGCGTGAAGGCTCTTTTTCAATTCCTCCGGTTCTGTGCTCTTGGTGTCGGCTTCCGCTTCTTCATATGCGATCTCCAGTTCATGCCCGTTTTTTCCGTTCCCCGCGATGACATGTGGGAGAACCCCGTTCTCCAGGCACTTAACCATATCCACGCTGTCCTCATAGCCTTTGTCCGCCACAGCCTCCAGGATTCCCTCTGGCCTTTCTTCCCGGATCGGCCCCATCGTGGACTCCATGAGCCCATGGTCCGTCACCCGGTTTGTCATCTGGAACCCGCGGATCAGGTGCGTTTCCGAATCTACGGCGGTCTGCGGGTTGTAGGACACCGCAAATCCATTTTTGTTTTTCATGAGCCGCGCGTCCCCATCCGTAAGGGACAGCTGGGATGCGCCGCTGTCTTCCATCCGTTTCTGGTATGCCTCATATCTGGCCAGGCGTTCCTGCGCCTCTCCCAGTTTCAACTTGAGCTCTTCTTTCGTAAGCGCATCCGCCGTTTCCTCAGCCTCTTCCTGCGCGTCCATCTCTTGCAGCATCCGCAGGTATTCGTCCGTGCGGGCGTTCAACCATTGAATCCGGTCATCCAATTTATTTTTGGTGAAGTTTTTGTCTTTGGAATTGTTTGCGGTAAACTTGCTCCCATCGATGGAAGCAAATCCCCATTCTACCGCTCCTGAGATTCTCCGGTTGAATTCATGGAAGATTTTTTTCAGGCTGCCGATGTTCTCTTTCCGAAAGTCCGAAATCGTGCGAAAATCCGGCTCTGCTCCGCCCATCATCCATTTCACTTCGATATTGACCTTACAACTCTCAGCCAGTTTTCGCGAAGAGCGGATGCCTTTCCGGTTTCCATAAATGTACAACTTATACATCCCCTGGGGCGCATAACCGGGCCTGCCTTCCTTTGCGGCTTCTTTCACTCCGTATTTTGTTAAGTCAAGACTGTCCACAAACGCGTCTATGAGCCTGGCGATGCTCTCGGGGTCCACAAAGGAATCCCAGGTACAAACCATCATTTGGTTTCGGTCAAAGGTTGGGACGTACGGCATATCTATCACCTCAAAACAAAGTATTTTCGACAATTCCATTATACTATATTTGCGGTTGGAAAGCCTTCTTTTCTGTGCATTTTATTCAGTTTTCAATGTGCATCATATCTATGCCGCACACCCTTTTACAGATGTTCCAACCTTACGTTGCGCCTTACTTGCCTACTCTGGTTTTCGGACAGTCTCCCC
>CBCTCU010000072.1:0-2344 GCA_965145485.1 uncultured Eubacteriales bacterium
GGCGCCAGACATAGTCGCCGTTGTCGAGCACGCCGATGTGGGAGGGGCCGCAGATATGGCGGATGGTGCGCTCGCTCGACATGCCGTTGCAGCCGAATTCGCTGTGGAGCTGGCTGTCCGAGAGGTTGTACATCGAGTAATGATCCACCACGCCGCCGTAGTTCCACGGCCCATGCACGTCGTGGTTCGCCCCCTTGTTGTTGACGTCCATGAACTCAATCGGGCCGGAGGCTGAGGTGGGCAGGAACAGTCGGTCGGGGTCGAGCCGGTCGGTGATCCTTTTTATCATGGCGATGTTCTCGTCCTCATAGGTGGCGGGGCAGTTGGGGGCGCTCATCAGCTCGTTGCCGCCGCCCCAAATGGCCAGAGAGGGATGGTTGCGCCGGCCATAAACGGCCGAATAGACCGTTTTTTCCAGCAGCTCTAAGAACTCGGGGATTTTCGAGGGGACGTTGTCGATACCCGAAGAGGACTGGATAAACTCCTGCCAGACCAGGATGCCGCAGCGGTCGCAGAGATCGTAGAAGCATTCGGTCTCGATCAGGCCGCCGCCCCAGACGCGCAGCAAATTAATGTTGCCCTCCTTGGCGATGTCGGCGATGAGGTGAGCGTACTCGGCTTCGGAAACGCAGCCGTAAAGCATGTCGAGAGGGACCATGTTGGTGCCCTTGATATAGATGCGCTCGCCGTTGATTTTGATCAGGTAGGGCAGGGAATCCTCCCTCGCGCCGTCGCATTGCTCATAGGCAATGTCGCGCAAGCCCAGATTGCATGCATAATGATCGCTGCCGGCCGAATCGCGCAGGTCGATCTTTACTCGATAGAGGGGCTGCTCGCCGTAGCCGTTGGGCCACCAGAGCTTGGGATTTTCCAGTATAAAGGCAGCCTTGAAGGTGTTTTCCCCCGCCGACAGAGTGAGGTTTTGGGATGCCGAGGCCACCCGATTCCCTTCATCGTCGAGGATGTCGATATGAATCTCGGCCGCAGTGTCGCACTGGGCGGTCAGGCCGGTTTCGAGGCGCACCTTGCCGGCTTTGGCGTCCATCACCCGCACATAGGGGTGGGTCAGCTCGGCGTTGCCCTTTTGCTCAATGCGCACCTCGCCGTAAAGCCCGAGGTTCACGAGGCGGGTGGAAAAGTCCCACTTATAGTTAAAGCGGGCCTTTTGGGTGTGGGTGCGGCTGGTGTAGCCGATCTGGCCCATTTCATCCGGGGCCGACTTGATGACCACCAGCAGGAGGTTTTCCCCTTCAGCCTTGAAACGGTCGGTGACGTCGATGCGGCACTGGGTGTACATGCCCTTGTGCTCGGCCACCTGCTGGCCATTGAGGAAGATGACGGCCTCATAGTCAATGCCGTCAAAGACCAGAATGCTGCGCTGATCGCCGCTTTCAGCGGGGGTGGGGAAGCGGCATTCATAGACCCACCAGCGGTTGGCGACCCATTCGCAGTCGAGGCTGTTGAGCTCGATATCGGGGTCTTTGATCAGGCCGGCGCGCAGCAGGTCGTCGTAGACGCTGCCCGGGACTTTAGCCGGGATGCTGGGGGTCACCCCGCTCATGGCGAAGCCGGTCTCCATGCTTTTGCCGAACAGCGGCGTCCAGGGCCAGAAGCCTGCCACGGTCCATTCGGTCAGTTTGATTTGATTCATCGTTTACCATGCCTTTCTATTGTTGCAAATATTCCTATAGACGGAAACACCGTCGGTTCAGGTTTGTTGGGGGCGGATGCGTCTGCTATTTTTGCCCAGCCCCCTTCACCACCGGATGGACAAGGGGAACATGCTTTCATCCGTTTCAAGCAATGCCCCTGGTGACAGGGCGACGCTGTGGGTAGCAAGGTCGTGCAGGGCTGAGAGGCCAACCGGCCGATTGGCCCGCGAGTGCAGGCCCGGGTGCGTTCCACAGAGTGCGCGGCCGGCGAGGGGTGAGGCTGATTTTCCCCACTTACTGGACGGGCCGGATGGGCTTTTGGCCCGGCGATGGGGATTGGGCCGACGGCCTCAGCGCCCACGCGTCGACCTGGTCGAAGAAGGCCACGACAGCATCGATATCGGCGCGGCGCTCTGCGCTGTCGGGCGCACCCTTGTGGGCGAGGAAGAGATAGCGGTTTTCCCGTACCTCCTGGCCGCAAATGGCCTGCAGGGTGATCTGGATGGGCTTCCCGGTGCCGGTGAGCGAAATTTTGCCGGCGCTGACGCGATCACCAAAGGAAAGGGTCATCTTTCCCTCCCCGCTGTCGAGGAAATCGCCGCCGACCTCCTGCGCCGTCCAGCGCAGGGTGACCTCCTGCGGCTCAAAGCGGTCGCTGTGGAGGAAAATCTCCCCCTCGAAGGCCTGGCCCT